>JANXMZ010000082.1 GCA_025354385.1 Bacteroidota bacterium | reverse complement strand
TTTAAAGGGGTTAATTTACTCTGAAAATCACACTAAGAACAGGGGGTCAGTTTGCCCTGAAAATAGTAGGTCTGTTTGGGCTGAAAATGGTGGGTCTGTTTCGATTGAAAAAGAGGGGTCAGTTTGACTGGATTTTGCAGTATACTCAATTCTAATAAGATAAACGCCTTCCGAGGCATTGCTGCCATTCCATGCTTCCATATTCGAACCCTTAAATACTTCCTGTCCCCAGCGGTTATAAACAGTAAGATTGTATTTTTCAATACCAAAGCAAGTGACATCAAACACATCGTTTACTAAATCATCATTAGGACTAAATGCTGTAGGTACGAATATAGTAGGTATATAAGGAATACATAATTCATTGCTATGGGATAATATTGAAGATTGAGAACTTTCATAAACCTCTATTCTGTAACAGGATTGAAGTTCACCCTTATTTAAAAATTGATTGTCATTATAATTTGCATTGTCCTTCTGTCCATTTATTACTAACCAATTCCCATTAATTAATTTCTGTACATTGTAATTTATATCAGTACCTTTCCATTGCTGGTAAGGGGAAAAGTATATAATGGAGGCTTCATTATTTCCAATAATGTTTCCCTGTAATAGCATTGGCTTACCAAATCTTCCAATACTTCCTGTATTACCACAACTATCTATCCCTAAGACAGTATAAACAACATCTTTGTTGTATGGGATTTTT
This sequence comes from Bacteroidota bacterium, assembly GCA_025354385.1. Taxonomy (GTDB): domain Bacteria; phylum Bacteroidota; class Bacteroidia; order NS11-12g; family UBA955; genus JABMMZ01. The sequence goes on along the minus strand of JANXMZ010000082.1, from coordinate 140,261 downwards.
TCGTTAAAGAATGTATCCTTCTGTCTTATGTAGGGGTTGCCATCTTTGAATAATTGATATAAAATGGCTGCATTTTGTTTGTTCCACCAAACTAAAGCATTTTTATTTTCTACTGATGAATTGGTAACATGTAAAGTGTCATTTTTGGTAAGGCCAGCAGAAATATGAAGTTCAATCGTATCCTCTTGGGTTATGCACCCTGAATAACCGGTTAGTCTTTGAACTACTTTATAATTACCTCTATTTGTAAATGTATGTGTGAAATTTACTTGATTGATAGGGATATTTTCCCAAGCACCATTATCACTAAACCAATAATCTTTAGATAATACATTTTTAGTTATTGTGTCTTTGAACTTTGCAATAAATGGTGCACAACCTTGAACTTGGTCTATTCTAAAACCAGGTTTTGGAGCATCTACGACATGGATGGGACTTCCTATAAAAGTATCCCGGCAATAACTGTTTGAAAATATAAGGTGTAATGGGAAAGTGCCTGTATCTTCAAAAGCATGTATAATTTGATTATGATATAATGGGTCTGATTTATCAATAAAATAAGTCCAAGAAAGCTTATTAGGATCACTTTCATTCGCAAATACATCTGAACTAACGGTAAAAACCTGATATCTGCATACAGCTTTAGGGTAATTGAGTTTTAGGATTTTTGGTAATAAAATCACATTAACAATTAATGTATCCTCAAATATTTCCGTATATCCATTTTTTCCATAACCAATTACTTTAAAGTGATATATTCCATTTTTAGATACTTTATATGAAGGCTCAAATCCAATTAATGTATCAATGGAATTATTTGAATTTTCAATGATATATTTAAATGAATACAAACCACCACTTGTATCACTTTTATTAGTAAATATAACATTTGCCTTGCAATCATTTGTTTTAGACAATTTGTAATTTACACGCACATAATCATAAATCTGTTTATTACTAAAACTAAAATAATATGTTTGATATTTTTCTAGCGAAAAGCTTTGTGAGCCTAATACCAAATTACATGTTGGATAAATTTTATTGGTACTTTGGCATACATTTGACGAAAGTAACAATTTATCAGGTTTTGAGGAGATTTGGGTTGTACAAAAAATATATTCTCCTCTTGGGGATAACCTTGGTAAATTTGTAATTAGAGTGAGCGTATCCGTTTGTTTTTTAGGACTGTTAAGGGAATAGATTAATTTTTTAGTTAAACCTGGATAGAAATCATTTATGTTATACTGCCAAATCTCTGTTCTATCATATTTAATATTAATTGAATCAGATGATTTTATAGCATATAAAAATTGAGAATTTGGAGAAAATACTAAATTGGGATTTACTAATCCTTCAGATACTTTATAAGTAAGGTATGATCCATCTATAACATTGAAATTAATAAATTTATTAGTAACTGGATTAATCGCATAATTTTTAATACTACTGCAACCCGCTCCAAACTTACTTGAAGTGTATATATTGCCAACATATTCAGAAAAAAAGGCTGAACTTTGTTCATTGAGCATCAATTTTGTCCCATCATGGCTTAAATATACAAAGGTATTGAATGTGGTCTTAATAAGAATATTGTTCTTGATAGAATCAGGGATACAGGAAAGTCTATCGACAGATATTGAATCGACTAATATTAATTTATCCCAGAAAATTAGAAAACTATATAATTTATTTGGTGTATTAAACACTGCAAGATAGGTACTATCATTTTTACGACAAGCCGAAAAATTAATTATATTTTTATTTAAAATTTGTGCATCTTTAGATGCCATAATGTATTTTCCATTTTCATATTGAACTTGATTTAAGTATACACCATCTGTTGTTCTTAAAATATTTCCAAGTGTGTTTTGCTTGTCGGAATTTGCATTACTATCCAACGAGTAAATTAGCCTGTATTTGTGGTTAGGGAAAGAAAGAAGGTAGTTTTCATAAGTATTCACTTTCGTTTCACTATTAGAAATTTTATTACCGGCCCAGTCAATCAGGGCGCTTTGTCCGAATTGATTCGATGTAAGCAAAATTTGTAATTGCCCTTTTGAATTACAAATTGAGTTAAATGGATAAATTCCAGAATTACTATAGCTATTATTCTCTAATATTGAATTAGATGGGGTAAAACTGAAGTTTACCTTGTCATTGCCGCTCACCCAAAAATTATTGGTTTGCGCCCTTGAAGTAAGGGCGCAAACCAATAAATAAACCATTATTTGGGTGTTTTTCAAAATCATTTTTGAACAATAATTTTCTTAACTATTGGTGTTTTATTATCTAACATAAATACCAAAGTATAAATTCCTGAAGGCTGACCCTCTAGATTAATACCATATAAATGACTGGTATTCAGTTGTGTTTCATTAATTTGCTGTGCAAGTTCGTTATAAATCCGTACAAATCCAAACTTAAAATCATTTTTAATTTCAAAATTAAAACTACCTTGGGTAGGATTAGGATATACATTAATAATCTGGTCATTAGGTATATTACTGATATTATCAACACCCAACGCTAACAAATCTGCACAACTAATTGAACAATCACCAGCTAAGTTATTCAAATTCATCATGATATCTGATAGTGAATTAGTTGAGGGTATTTCATTGTTACCTGCTATAACATTATTATAAAAATATGTTCCAACCGTGGCGCCAGCATGCGCATATAATGAAGTTCTATTCCAGAAAGCGTTAGGTGCTGAGAATTTATTTTTACCAGGTTTTGAATTAACTACCGTTCCAAAATCGTTTACTATTGCTGTGGAACGAAGTCTAATATCTACGCCGTAATTAATAAATTCATTACATAAAATTTCTAAGCCACTGCAGTTATTTAATACTTCTATACCATTTACTTCAGAATTTAAGCCAGATTGACAGCCACCTGTTATAGTCATTGTATTACTTTTAATCGTTGAGGTAGTTGAACCAGATGTATTTACTATAATGGATGAAGTTTCCCAATAACAATCATTATAATATGTAATATCATTTTTGTATACTGTTGCATCTTTTGTACCGGTTAAAAGGATTTCATATCTTCTTGGAGAAGGGGGGCTTGTTGGTGTTACAAAGAAAAGGGTGGTGAAGGTACTATAGGAACTTGTAAAACTGTTTTTTGCTATGGCCGTTGAAACTGCTCCTGAAACTTTTATGGGATATAATACACTTTCAAAGGTTGAATTTCTAATGGCCATTTGATGGTGACTATTACCTGTATAATTTACACCAAATGATAATTTTTTGAAAAAATTACCATTTCCGCCAACTCCAGTTGTGCTACTGCAATTATTGAAGCACCCTTCATCAGAGGCATCTTCGCAATATATATCGCCACCTTTACTTAAGTTAAAATCCACATTGTTCGCAAGAATCCCAGTCCCTCTCTCATTATAGGAAAGTTGCGCTGGATCATTGTTTTGAAATGTACAGCCGCCAATATTTACACCACCACCCAAATTATCTAAATTTAAACCTACGTAGGGATTACTCGATGGATTAATAAAAGTTCTATCCCATGTAAATGTTGAATTCATAATATAACAAGCGTTATAATCTGCATGCGTTGGTGCGGTATAATTATTTATATTGATACCTGTTTCGCAATTGGTAAAGATACAACCATCGCTTACTCGCACAATACCGCCATTATTTGACAATATTGTAGTAAATGCGTTTGTAAATGTTGTTCCAGTTGCAATCACTCGAGATTGGAAATTATCTAAAACTCCTTCCCATTTCGCTGTGGTATATGGTTTAGTTTTACTTGTTACTGATGTGAGTTGGTCGGTTCCATCTCCTTGAACAGTAATACCATTCCATCTCCAACCGGAAAATTTGTTTTTAAGTGTAGCATTCTTTAAAATTAGAATACCTCCCGCTACATGTGTCGGAGATGATACAGGTTTCTCTATTGTGATTCCTACATTAAAGTCAAATACAAGTGTAATTCCATCTACAGTGAGCTTGCCTCCAGGTTTAATGGTGACACCGCCAATGTCATAACCTGTAGTAGGAAGATTTGAAGCATCCCAAACCACAGTTGTGGTAATATCTACAGCGTTTAAAGAATTCCCAAATAATAATAATAGACTAAAAACAGCTATTTTAATTACTTTTAGTTTGGATAAATGACCCCAAAATAAATTACTTGTTGGTTTATTAAAATTTTCATTTTTAATTCTACTGGATGAAAAAAATGTTGGGTTGGTTTAATCGATTGCGCACGCAGCACAAATTTGTAATTGTTTGTTCATATATTTATATTCATTTAAAAAAATGTCTTTTTTAAACAACTACATTAATAAAACAATTAGCTGTAATCTTGTTATAAAAATAGAGTATGCCCTTGAAAATTAAATTAACTTTTATTAAATTAACTATCGACGGCAAACTAAAAATATTAAATTCATATATACAAATTTATTTCTATTAATTAATTGTTAATTAAAATATTATGAAATTAATTTAATTTAAAATTCTAAGCTGGAGGTCTTGATATTTCAAAGAAGTAAAGTAAAAAATGATTGAAAATATGGTGTCCTATATTTACCACAAATAGCAAATTTACCCTCCTTATTCTCTCATTCTGTTTGATATACAGTAATTGTAAATATCATTTACAATTTAAAATCAAATAGTATGGGACAACCAATTCAACAAAGCGATATTTACGCTTTAATCACCAACCAAATCATTCAACGTTTAGAAGAAGGAATTATTCCATGGAGACAGCCATGGATAAGTGCCGGTCTACCTCAAAATCTTTCAACAAAAAGATACTACAAGGGTATCAATGTATGGATTTTATACTCTTTTGGATTTAAAAAAATCTCTTTCTGACCTTTAAACAGATTCAAGGGTTCAATGCAATGCTTATATGGTCGATTCTAATCTTAATATTATTCGCAAGAAAACTATCTTAACAAAGTATCCTAATGCGGCACTCTACAACTGCATTGGCTACAATGATGGCGCTTTGCTATATGGCAGTTTAGGATTTGTAACTTCGCCCCCTCAAGCTACACTGGTAAGAATTGATACTTTCTTGAATATCATGAAAAAACCATCGGTTACCATTTACACGGATAGTTTGTGTGGTTCGTATCCAATGCCCGAAGCACTTCAGTTTCCAACACCCGATACCATTGCTTTTGAAGACCTAAACCTAAGACAAAATATTTTTGTAGGCTTGCAAAGTATTAAAGCATTGTCAGTGGGCTATCAGGTGTACCCCAATCCTTCAAATGGGTATTGCAAAATTCAATTCAACAATCACCAAACAGGCGAGGTGTTAGCATACAACAACCTTGGTCAATTGGTCTATCAAACTAAATTTATCAATTGCAATATATTGAATTTGGATTTACCTTCTTATATAAATGGGTTGATATACCTGCATATTAATACAGATGCCATATCCTCTACTAAGATAATGGTGATAGATAGGCCATAGTTGGTACTCAACCCAATGAACGCCATTAATATTGTTTCAAAAACAACATTCAACCCCGCTGGGGTTGGAAATCATTGATGCGTGCATAACCACCGATTGCACGGATGGCTATGCATATTCAACCACTACATGGTTGTTAAGAATAAAACATACCGATTGGTATGTTTTATTTAATTGATCATCCGATTCATGTTTATTCAAATTTAACCAATGCATGGTTGTTTAAAAAAAACCTTACCGATTGGCAGGTATTATTTCAGCTTATTAGAATTTCATTCAAGACTATGTAACATTGTGCTTAACGGAGACAGAAAACATTACGGTTTACCCAGTACCCTTTGATAACACTTTAAGCGTAGAAATTGAAAATTTACAAGGATTTAGTCGTACCTTCGTTATTAAGTTAAAAGAATTAACAGGCTATGAACTATTCAGTAGTTCATTAGTTGTTAATGCAAATAATATTAGCACTCACAATGAGACCACAACTAGCGTTAACAAAGGCATGTATATTTTACAAGTATATGAAGGAACAACCTTATTGGATAGCAGGTTGGTAATGAAATAATAAACTCATACAAGGGTATTGAACTAAATACCCTTGTGTTTTTAAAACATTAGATGAAAAACAAAATTACAATTATAATATTTTTAGTTTTTTTAAATTTAAACCTACATGCTCAAGACTTTATTGTTCCTTTAATAAAGGGAGCATCAACCAATCATTCCTTTGTCAAATTGCTTTCAGATTCTAGCATTATTTCTGTTACACCAATCTCCTATTTCAATCCGAGAACTCAACTTAATGACAGTAATGAAGCATTACTGATGCGCCATAAAAAAAATGGAGAATTGTTATATTATAAGCGATTAAGCAGTTATGAAGAATTAAAATTCACCCCCCTAGCTTTTAACATAATAGATGATATAATTTATGTAGCTGGCAATATTTCTACTATGGATGACGAAAATAAATATAATTTCGTTTTAGAACTTAATACTTGTTTTGATGTAATTGGTTTTCATTTTTTGGGCTATGTAAATAATCAAAATCAAAGTTTTATTCAAAGCTTTAGCAAATTGAATGATTCCACTTTAATAACTATTTGTTCCCAAAGTCTAAATGGAGATAGCGTTTATTCAACTGTAATTGCTTCTACATTTAAATTCAAACCACTTTGGAATGTTACTTATTTAGGATACAAAACTGAAATAGCATTAACTCAAGACAAAATTCATTTGTGGGGGTGTGGATACTACCCTGAACAAAGTAATCCAGTGGTTGCCGAATTAAAACTAAATTATGTAGTGTTAAACAATGGAGGCAAGGTTATACTTCAAAAAACGGAACATGAGTATGAAGATGGGTACATTAGTTCCGGCAATAAAATTTGCAAAGCTAGTAACGACAAATTTTTAATTGCAAACAAAACTACTTTTGAGGGAAATTACACTAATGAAATTGTAAAATTAGCACCGAATGGCAATACAATTAAAAAAATTACACTCAGTAAGATCAACACAAGTGAGTTCCCAATGGGATTGTGCAGAGTTAATGACAATTGTTTCATGGCTTTTGGTGGCTTAATTAAAAACAACGATGTGAATATTGTTGAATGTATTGGCTATGTGCTCGATTCAAACTTAAATTTGATTCGTCAAAAATCTATTTTACCTAAATATCCAACAGCGAATTTGGAAAACTGCATTGGCTACAATGATGGCGCTTTGCTATATGGCAGCTTAGGGTTTGTAACTTCGCCCCCTCAGGCTACCTTGGTAAAAATTGATACCTTTTTGAACATTGTGAAAAAACCATCGGTGGCACTATACACGGATAGTTTATGTAGTTCGTATCCATTGCCCGAAGCACTTCAGTTTCCAACACCTGATACCATTGCTTTTGAAGATTTAAATTTAAGAGACCATTTATTTGTTGGGGTTCAGCATTTAAACAAAAACAACTTGCCTTTTATTGTTTATCCTAATCCTAGCAATGGCAATTGTAAGCTGCAATTAAACACTGCTCAATCAGGAGAGATAATGGCTTATAATAATTTGGGTCAATTAGTATATCAAACCAAATTTAAAAACAGTGATTTCGTATCACTCAATTTCCCTACAACTATTAGTGGCATGGTGTATCTACAAATTAAATTAAGGGAGGCTACCTTCTCCAAAACACTCATCATACAACAGGATTAAATGTACTAAGCATTGGCGAAGTTTTAAATTTGTAAAATACTGCCTATGCATATAATCTCAATCTGCTAATCTGTGGCTTAAACAGAGCACCTATTGCACAAATTCCGAATTGTTATTAAAAACCTTTCGAAGGGCCGAGTATTTTCATTAAAATTGCACTGTGCAATTAAGCCGTTTCATAGCCACCCGATTGGCCTTGGGAAAGTTCAAATCTTTTACCTCCTTTATTATTAAGTTGGCGTGGTTTGGCGTGGGCTTAAGTGTAGCGGTCATGATTATTGCCACTGCCGTTGTGATTGGTTACAAACAACAAATTACCGACAAGGTGGTTGGGTTTGGCGGTCATATTGAAATACATGCCACTGGCACCACGGGCAGTTTCGATTATATGCTTTTTAAGGATTCGGTGGAGATGGTGAAACAAATTAAAACCATTCCGAATGTTAAATCTGTAGCCCCAATCCTATCTAAACCGGGCATATTAAAAGCCAATGAAGATTTAGAGGGCATTGTGTTTAAGGGGGTAGATGGCAATTACGATTTTACTTTTTTTAATAAAAATTTATTAAGAGGCCGCGTACCCAATACCAAGGACAGCACCACGAAACGCGAAATTATGATTTCGCAAATACTGGCTAAGAAAATGCAAGTAGATACAGGCAAGTCGGTTAAAATATTTTTTATTAACGATCCGGTGCGCGTTATTCCTTGCAAAATTGTGGGCATTTATGAAACAGGGTTAGAAGAAAACGATATGGTGTATGTAATAGGCAGCTTGCGCGAAATGCAACGCATTTTTGCAGCCCGTTCACCTATGATTACCCATTACGAAATTAATACCCACGACTTTAAACAATTGTTGGCTACGAATAAAAAAATCAACCGACAAACACCCGAGGTACTGAATGCAGAAAACATGGTGCAAATGAATCCTCAGATTTTCGATTGGTTGGGTTACCTCGATCAGAACATTACCATCATTTTGGGTTTAATGATTGTAGTAGCTTGTATCAATATGATTACCGCTTTGTTAATTTTAATCATTGAGCGCACCAACATGGTGGGTATCTTGAAAGCTTTGGGCAGTCGCAATAATTTAATTAAACGCGTATTCCTCAACCATGCCTTTTACATTTTAATTTTAGGTTTAATTTTTGGCAATATCTTAGGTATAGGTGCTTGTTATTTACAAGATCATTTTAAACTCATTACCCTACCTCGCGAAACTTATTACCTTTCTTTTGTACCCATACAAATCAATTGGCTGTATGTGGTACTTATTAATATTGGCACTGTAGCACTTTGTATGATTGCCTTGTTATTGCCCGTAAGAATGATTAATTCTATCGCCCCTGTGAAAGCCATAAAATTCAATTAATATGAACTATCCTTTTTTACTTAAATTTTCTGCCATTACCAATTTATCCGATGCCCGCTATGCAGCAGGCATGTGGGCCGATTTTATAGGCTTTTGTTTCGATCCTTCTTCGCCCGATTATATTGAGCCCAACAAAGCTAAAGAGATTGCAGGGTGGATCAATGGCCCATTGGTGGTAGGTGAATTTGGGCAACAACCCAAAGAGTGGATAGCCGATTTTGTAAAAGCCATTCCCTTGCACGCCATACAAATTCCTGCGAATTATGGTGATGTTAGCATTCTAGATTTAGGCTTACCCATTTTATTAAAAACCGATTCTGCCGACCTTACCCCTTTGATGGCCCATGCCAAATGCTTGGTATGCGATTCAAAGGAAGTGATGGCCGCACTAAACCAGTCAACCGAGTTGACTATCTTATACGAACCCCAAGATAGCACTACCATAGAGCAGATAGAACAGTATGCAGGTATCGCGTTGAAAGGTCAGGCGGAGACTGCCCCAGGCATGCGCAACCACGATGCATGGACGGTGATGCTGGAGCCTTATATGGATTAGGGGGCTAGACTACCACCATGTTTGTCACCTTATTTGCAAGGAAGCAAATAAGTCGCCAAACATTAATGCGTTTGTTTTTCTTCCGTGGCTTTTAGCCACGGTTACAGATATATTACTCCTACGGAGTAAGGAATCCAACTTAAAGTTACAACTTGTAGAAAACATACCGATTGGTATGTTTTTTTTTGAAGAAACAAAAAAGCCCCGCCCTTCGTCTACGCTCAGGGGGCGGGGCTTTCGACTACGCTCAGGGGGCGGGGCTTTTATTATGAATTAGTCTCCTTCGACAGGCTCAGGATGACTAATTAGTTTATCACTCTTTACCGCACAATTACCAACTTACTGGTGCCAATATCGCGGCCATCTTTTCTGATTTTAACAAAGTAAACACCCTGCTCCCATTCGCTGGTATTGATGATGGTTTCGCCTGCAAAATCTTCTGGAATAATAGTGCTTAATAATTTACCATTTAAATCGGTTATAACAATTTGCATGTCGTTGGAAGGATGCAAGAATTGATAACTCAATTTAGTGGTTCCAGAGGTTGGGTTTGGATACATCACCATGGTAAACGATTCTTCTATGTTATACAGTACAGATGCATTGGAATCGCATGGAGGCAATGCAATACAAATTTCTTTCCAACAGGTTTTTTCTGTTACCACATCGGTTAATAATATTTTGAAACAAATGATATTATTGGAAGGTGCAAGATCTGTAAATGTAGTGCTTACCGTTTGCATGCCCGGTGGCACCGGATTAGGTGTTATAGCGCTAAAAGTACCTGCAGCAATTGGAGTAATTGCAACACTTGCGCTATTGCCAAATGGATTGTATACAGTAAGGTCAATATCATAGGTCCATACACCATTTACTTTTTTAAGGCAATGCGCACATTCACCATACACACCAAAAGTGCAACTATCCGGACAGTTTTTGTATTCGAACTTAAACGAGTCTTTACAAATTTTTCCGGTAGCTGGATCGTAAACATTGCTGACTATAGTGATAAAGTTATTGTACACCGGTAAATCTGTGTATGTGAAACACAATGTTTGTGTACCATTATTAACGGTTACAGGATTAGGCACAAAACTGCCCGAGGCTGTTGTTAATGTTAAGGTAGAACCATTGCTTCCACCCCAGGTTACATCCATGCACAAATAGTAAGTTGGATTGCCATTGGCATCTTTACCCGAGCATTTAATACTTCTCCATTTAGTACCCAATTTACAATTTTTGTTTTCGCAACTTGGTAAGTCGCGGCAAATGGTGGTATCACATTTTTTTGTTTCAGTATAAATAACAATGTTAAAACATGTGAGCACATTAACAGGCGGTGTATCTTCGAAAGTAGCTGTTACCGTATTCATACCTGCGGCTAATATTGCAGGTGATATAGCGGTTACCGGACCATTGGAAGACGAAATAGAAATATTAGCACCAGCACCTAAGCTATTGTTTACCTGAAAAGTTAATTGATAGGTTTGATTGCCTCCAGATGATACCGGACCACACACAATACTTAAGGTTGCGTAAAATTTACAACCACCGCATTTTACAAAAGTAATATCAATTGGCTCTGAGGTTGTGGTACATCCTGCCGCCGTTGTTATTTTTACCGTATAATAACCATTTTTATACAATTGCAAATGTATGGTATCGTTGGTAGCCCAAGGAATTGGCACGCCATTAAACGACCATTGGTAAGCTGCATATCCTTTAGGGGCATACCATACCAACTTAGTAACAGTATCACAAATTTCATAACAACCAATCATCAATCCGCATAAATCTGGCAATGGATTAATAACTGCACTTGCCTGTGCTTTACATCCATTGGAATCTATGGCAGTAACGGTATATGTTTTTGGAATACCTGCATAAATACTATCGTTGGTTTGACCAGTGCTCCACTGATAACCAATGAGGTTAGGAGAAGTAGAGGTGGCCACCAATAGGTTATTAAGTCCGGCGCATAATACAGGAGATGCAATAATATTAACATTGGGTATTGGGAACACTTTTACTTTGAGGGTATCAGCACCATAGCATGTATCTGGACTTTGAACACTTACTGTAATAACATGATTACCTAAAGTACCTGCATAATATGTAAAGCTGCTGCCACTTCCGGCAAACGAACCATCCACATTCCAATTAATAACTGCTCCAGAAACATTCGGATAATTGACATAATAATCATACTGACTATTTAAACACAATATTTTATCTCCAAATATTTTTGGTTTAGGCTTGGCTTTTACCATTACAGAAATACTTGGTGTTTTATAAAAACAACCCTTCTTATCTGTCAAATCTACTGAGAAATTACCCGTTTGATGTGCATATATAAAAGGTGTAACTTGGGTGGTATTCCATAAATAATAATAGGTAGGATAACCGCCACTGGCATTACAAGTAAGCTTTACACTATCACCTTCGCAGAACCTGCGCGGCCCACCAGCCACAATACTTCCTGTTAAAGTATTAGGCAACACAGTAACCGTCTTTTTAAAAGTATCTTTACAACCTAAGGCATTGATAATGGATAATACCACATTGTAATTTCCTGCCAATGTATAGGTTCTTAGCGGGCTAAAAATAAGTGACGTAGCACCATCTCCGAACTTCCATAAATTAGAGAAAGAGGATCCCGTACTCGTATTTGTGAATAGCACTGGCTTGCCCACACATACCGAATCTACTACTGTAAATTTGGCTTTAGGCAAGGCAGGAATGACAATTGTTTTTGTTTTTGTACAAACACCATTGACAGTTAAAGTAACCGTATAAGTACCCGCTGCTAAATTTTTAATAGGACTTTTTAAAGTACTGGTATAAGCACCTGGCATTATTAACCAACTATAAGATGGAGCAGGATAACCTGCTAATATTTTAGTGGTGTTTACAAATTTTACTTTTACAGAATCAGAGGTATTTGTGCAATACAATGAATCATAAAAATCTGGAATATATTTGATCGTATCTACCTTGAACATGCATACATTACAATATCCCAAGCCAGAAGCATCAGGCACATCTGCACATAATTTAACACGGTAATAACCCGGTTCGGTAAACTGGTGCGTAACAGGTGTACCACTGGCTGAAGAAGGATTGTAGGGATCATCGAAATTCCAACTAAGATTAATAACGCCTGCAGAAACACTGGCAATAAAACTATCCTTGCTGCACCCCTGTCTCTTTTTAGTATACGTTAAAGTATAAGGACCGGGAGAACATGGTGTACAACTGATGATAGAAACAGAAATGCTGTTACTGGTATCTTTACATCCATAACTATTAGTTCCTACAACATAATAAGTTCCTGTAGCAGTAGCAGTATAACTAGTACCTGTTGTTGCAGAAGGCGACCACACATAAGTAGTACCTACTGCGGGGGCCGCCACCCACATGGTTGTAGAAACAGGGGCAGAACAGAATTGATTAGGATTGGGTGAAGAAATGGTAACATTCGGTTTTGGTAAAACAGAAATTGGTTTTGTGGCGGTTGCTGAACCTGGGCAAGAACCACTATAGGTAGCCACCAACGTAATGATAAAATTACCCGGCGAATTATAAATATGACTTGGGGATGAACCAGTAGCGGTGAAACCATCACCAAAATTCCAAGCGTAAGAGGCTGCTCCCGTGCTTGAAGCTGTCATGGTAGAACCTTGACAAACCGAGGTCGGTGCTGTTATGACAGGTGTAGGTGGTGCCCCAATTGTAATCTGAATAGAATCCTTTCTAAATGTATTACACACCATGCGTTTAACAACCAACCAAGCAGTACCCACATAATTATTCCATTGAACATTGACAGCATTGGTATGATTGCCAGACATAAAACTGCCAGCCAAAGATGTATTGATACTCCACACAAAATCATCACCAATGGTGGTGGTACTGTAAGCTATATTTGTACTATTGGAACACACCGTTGTAGGACCCGTTATTACTGTTGGTGCCATTGGCAATAAACTGTTTATATTGATAGAAATAGAGGCCGATTTACAACCCGTCTTCACATCTACCTGTGAGGCAAGTATTGAATAGGGTCCTGATGGGCCCCATGTAACACTAATGGTATTGCCAATGCCCTGCGAAGGTGCACCATTGGTAACCTGCCACGCTATTGCCAAATTGGTAGCAGTAGGAATTGCCGTATAACTGTAGGCATTATTCGGACAAACATACAATGGCCCAATAATCGTATCCGGAGGTAGCGGTGTTGGATTAATTTTGATATTGATTTTTTGAGGACCGTTGCAATATGCACCCGAAACATCATTGGCTGTAACAATAAAATTACCTGGACCAAAATTACATAAGCCTGTAAAAGGATTGGCTCCTGGCAGAGTAGCCGAAGTCATAATAGTGCCCGCAGGATTGGTAATGGTCCAATAAATATTACCTGGTGATGTTGGTGTAGCAGTGAATGCATACACCTTATTTTCGCAATAAGTAATATTACCAGTAATAAACATTTGAGGTTTTACCGCTATTGGTTTTACTGTACGACCACCGCATTTTAAATGTGTTGTAGAACCATTGGTATTATGGAAATAATCGGCAGTTAAATTGCCCGAAATTGTTGGGTTATAAAAGCACAATGTAACTTCATGCACATTGATAGAATCTGAAAAAACCGTAACACCCGCAGGGAAATGCCAGCGAATACTATCAATAGGAATATCGCAACTAATGTGATAGGTGTAACAAGTATTTAAACATACTTGTGAAGGTCCGCTAATAGTGGCATTTGTAGAAATAATAGGCACAAAAACGGTAGTTGGTGAATTACAAAATCCGCCACAATTGGTACTGAGGGTAATTGAACCAGGGCCCGTATTGCCCCATTGCACAGTACAAATAGAATCTGATGGCAAAGTTTGCATAACGCCACCAGTAACAGACCAAAGCCAATTGCCACATTGTGCATTGGTATGATAAGTCACAACATTGCCCGGACAAACGGTACTGATACAAAATATTTTTGGGCCTTGCGCATTTGCGACTACAACAGTGGTATAAGCAGTATCCTTACAACCACATTCATTTTCCACAATAAACATTACCTGATAGGTACCAGCAGAAGAATAGGCATGTGAGCTGTTGCCATTGGAAGGTGCTGTTTGAAAATCGGTGCCCCCATCTCCAAAATACCAACTATAAGTAGCCAAGGGTGAACCTGCACCTGGTGAAGAAGTATTTATGAATTGAATGGTTTGCAACAAACATGCATTTACAATTAAACCAGTTAAAGGTGGCAAAGTATTAAATGAGGCGCGTGGTTTGCCAACAATAGTGATACAAATTTCTTTGGTTCCTACACAACCAAAACTGTTGGAATCCTTGACTATAATAGAGCCTGAGCCTACCCCAGTCCAAAAGACAGTAACTGTGTTCTGATTGGTGGTATAAGTTGCCGCTCCGTTTATTGTCCAAGTGTAGGTACTACCCGCATGAAAAGGTGTGGTATAAGTAATGAGCGTGGAGTCGCAAGCCGTAAAGCAATCACCATCTCTTTTCTGACTACCCTTACCCCCACAGCCTGTTACATAAGAAGGTGTTATAGTTGGTTTAGGGGTTGGATTAATGGTGATATTTTTAACCCCTGTGCATACTACATTTAATAGCGAATCGCGCACAATGATGGTTACGGTTGCACTTCCTGAGCCAGCCCATGCAACAGTGATGGCAGACCCAGAACCAATAACGGTTCCACCGCCTGTGGCATTCCATTGATATGTGTAATTTCCTGTTGGACTTACCGCATAAGTAGAGGTTGTATTTTCACAAACATTAGATGGTCCTGTAATGGTACAGACCGCATAACTTTTGGTAAAAGCAAACAAGGCAAAAATCGCAAAAAGAATGAGATTTTTGCTAAATTGTGTAGTTAATTTCATCATAGTTAATTGTTAATTATTTACGAATATAGGGTTAAAGAGGGTTAAAACAAAATATAGAAATTCAAGAATTTAATTCCATCAACTCAATAGAATTTATTTAATTACAAGACGATAAATTAAGGAATAAATCTTTAAATTTGCCATTCATGCAATTGCTTATCTCTTCGCCTTGGTGGTTCATTGGTCTGTGTTTATTGGCAGGCGCTACTTATGCTTACATTTTGTATCAGCCCAAATGGCAATCTACATGGTATAAAGTTTTAGCCACTATTCGCTTCATTGCGGTGAGTTTACTTTGCTTTTTTTTATTATCTCCCCTGTTGGTTCAAAAAGTAAGTACCGTTCAAAAACCAATTGTTATCATGGCCATGGACAATTCGCAATCGGTATTGTCTAACAAAGATTCCAATTTTTACAGGACAACATTTTTAAAAGAATGGCGAGAGGCCGTTGCATTTTTAGGCAAAGATTACGATGTTCAATACATCCAATTTGGCAGTCGAGTAGAAGCCAATGACAGCATACATTTTAACGAAAAAAGAAGTAATATAGGACAGGTATTTGATTATATTAACAACACTTATACCAAACAAAATATTGGTGCAGTGGTATTAGCAAGCGATGGCATTTACAACAAAGGCAATAATCCAGTTTACAAATTGCTAGACAACCATCCTACTTTAATTACCATTGGCATGGGCGATAGTTCGCTTAAAAAAGATGCCATTGTAAAAGAAGTAAATGTAAATACAATTGCTTATTTGGGCAATGAATTCCCTATTGATATTAACCTTTCTGCTTATGCTTGTAGCAATGCTAATACAATTTTAACCGTCAGTGTAGATGGCAATACCATTGCGACAAAAAACATTGCTATTAACAACAATGCATTTTTTCAAAATACGATTATAACGGCGCTGGCAGATAAGCCAGGCACCAAACATATTATTGTCACACTTTCTAGTATAGAAGGTGAGGTTTCTAAAATAAATAACCGCAAAGATGTCTTTATTGAAATAATAGATGGGCGCGAAAAAATTCTATTGACTTATAACGGTCCACACCCAGACATTGGGGCTTTTAAAGAAGCCATCAAAGCCAATTCTAATTACGAAGTGGTAACACTTCCTGCAAGCGATATTAAATTAACTGAATTGACTAAATACAGCGTGGTTATTTTGCATCAATTGCCTTCGCGACAATACAATGCTGCAGGTATTATTACCACCTGCCGTCAGAATAAAATTCCAATTTGGGCAGTGGTTGGCAATCAATCTGCTATCGACTTATTACCAAGCATTTCTTCGGTGGCTAAAATCAGTAAAAATCAAGGAAGAATCAATGAAAGTCAAGGGGCATTTAACGCTAATTTTAATTCATTTGTATTGGAAGATGAAACCAAACAAACCTTAACAGAAATGCCACCTTTATTGGTACCTTATGGCAACTATGGTGCCGAAGAAAACGCAGAAATATTAGCTTATCAAAAAATTGGATCCGTTACCACTAAATTGCCTTTATGGGCGCTCGTGAATCAAAATGGAGAAAAGACTGCATTGTTATTTGGCGAAGGTTTCTGGCGTTGGCGCATGGCCGATTATTTTGAGAATGACAACCATACTGCCACTAACGAATTGGTAAGTAAAACCATTCAATACTTGGCTACCAAAGACGATAAAAGAAAATTCAGGGTATACCCTTCTAAACATGTGTATGAAGAAGATGAGTCGGTGCGATTTATAGGCGAATTATACAACAGCAGTTACGAATTAGTCAACCAAGTTGACGTTAAATTAGAATTGAGCAACCTCGACAATAAGATTTTCAAATACACTTTCAGCCCTTATAACAAATCGTATCAGTTAGACATTGGTGCTATGCCTGCTGGTATTTACCAGTTTAAAGCCAAAGCCGATGGGATTCCAGAAAAGATTGAAGGGCAGATTTTGATTACACCCTTACAAACAGAATTGCTAAATACCACGGCCGATTTTTCTTTGTTGCGCCAATTATCAACAAAACATAATGGGGCTTTTTATAAAGCTACTGAATTAAAAACAGCTTTGGAAAACATTAAAAAGAATACGGACATTACAACAGTTTCCTATATTGAAAAAAAGACCGATGAGCTCATCAATGTCAAATGGATTTTCTTTTTATTATTGACTTTACTCACGTTCGAATGGGTGGTGCGGAAATATGAAGGAGGTTATTAATGCTTGAATTTTTACGCAAAAATGAATTATTAAAACTGGTAAAGCATCCGGTTTTATGCAATTATTACATCACTTATCGCTGCAATGCCAAATGCAGTTTTTGTGATATATGGGAGCGGCCATCGCCCTATGTAACTTTAGAAAATGCTGAAAGCAATTTAAAAAACTTAAAGCGTTTGGGTGTCAATGTGATTGACTTTACGGGAGGCGAACCACTGTTGCACAGAGAGCTACCCGAGTTATTAAAAATGGCCAAGCAATTGGGTTTTATTACTACTGTTACCACCAATACCTTGCTATACCCAAAAATGGCGAATAAATTAAAAGGCCTGGTAGATATGTTGCACTTTAGCCTCGACTCGCCCAATGCGGAGGAGCATAATAAAAGTAGGGGTGTAGAATTGTTCGATAAATTTATAGATTCTCTAAAAATTGCCAAAGCGCTAGGCGAAAGACCTGACATTATTTTTACTGTTTTTGAAGAAAACATGCATCAGATTGAGACGGTATATAGTCAACTTAGTTTACCAAATAATCTCATGTTAATTTTAAATCCTGTATTCGAGTACAATGGGGTTGGCAGTGAATTACCTTTAGCAAAACTGCAACAACTGAGCGATTGGAGCAAAAAGAAATTGGTGTATCTGAACAATGGATTTATGGAATTGCGCAAGCAAGGGGGCAATCATACATCAACACCTGTTTGCAATGCCGCCAGCACGACTATTGTTATTTCGCCGGAGAATAAACTTTTATTACCTTGTTATCATTTGGGCTTAGATGCATTGCCCATTGAGAATAATTTATACGACTTGTGGAACAGCAAAAAAGTACAGCGCTTAGTGGCTTTGGAAGGCAGGCATGATAAGTGCGAAGGCTGCACGGTGAACTGCTATATGCAACCCAGTTTTGCCACCGAGCTGAGCTCTTACTGGATGGCTGCTCTGCCATCGACTTTAAAATACAATTGGGAAAAAGGAACTTGGAAAGAGATGATTTAAAAAAATTATTTTCCCAACATTTCCCTAAAAGATTCCTTACCGGGCTTGCATTTTTTAAGATTGGTGATGAGCAATACCGACCTATCAATTCTTTTTTGAGTATCCTTTACCATCGATACATAATTTAAAATATAACGTTGCTTACCTGCTGGCAAAGCTTTAAAACGCTCGAACCCTTCTTTATCTTGGGCAAACAATTCTGTTAATTCCTCCGGCACTTCAATCCCATATTCGCTATTATCCTTTTCTAATTTTAAATCAACTGTATCGCCAATTTCCAAGCCCAATTGTTTCATGCGTTTTTGATTAATACTGATGTACGCATCGCCATTGCCCAATGAGACCAAACCACATTGAAAACTAAGTTGACCATTGACAGTGCAGATTAAACGCAAGGCAAATTTACCACCCAAGGCTAACACAATACTGCCGGGTATGTGCAAATATCGCATGCCCACCAAATGAGTTAAAATACCAATAGTTGTTTTAAATTCTATATGGTCTTGCACGCCCTATTGTTGAATGAAAGGATTGCTGTACTTAATATCTTTTAAATATTGCTCATCGGTTAAGGTGTTTAAGAATGCTACCAATGCTTTTTTTTCTGTAGACGACAAATTCAATCTTTGTGGTTTTTGACCAATTTCATTTCCAAATTGATCGGTGGCCGTTTCCTTCAAATTCCAGGATAAGTTGGGATGATCCTGAACCCCAGAATTATAATGTTCAACAACTTCATCAAGCGTTTTAAAACGTCCATCGTGCATGTAAGGGGCTGTCACTGCAATATTAATGAGATTTGGAACTCTGAAAACACCATCTCCTCCAAATCTTGAACCAGAGAGTTCGCCCATACCCTGGTCTGCATAACTAAGTTCTAAACCAATATTAGCGGATGAGAACCAACCCCCACTTAAATTATGACATTGCGAGCATTTCCCTTGCTCAAAAAATATATTCTTACCAAGCATTTCCAAAGCATCAAAATTCTTATACCCAACTTGCGAACCTTGTTCATATTCAGTTTGATGGGGCCTTACCAATGCATTCAGAAACATTGAAAGGCAACTTTGAATTTTGCTTACCGTAATTTCACTATTGCCATAAACCCTGGTAAACAGCTCATCATAATAACCTAATTCCATTAACTTCGCAGGTAATTTGTCTATGTCAATGACCCCCATTTCATCATGATTTAAAATGGGTCTTAACACCAAATCCTTGAAATCACTGGCCCTGGCATCCCAAAAAAGCCCAAAGATCTGCGATTCACTTGTAATTCCGGGGGTGTTTCTATGCGTTAATTTATTGGCAACCCCTGAGCTTAATTTTCTAGCATCCGAAAACCCAAATGCCTGCACATGGCATGAACCGCAGGCTATTGAATTATTAGCAGACAAATGTTTGTCGTAAAATAAGATACGACCAATGCTTACCATACGGTCGTCTCCTATATCATAATCATAAGGTTGCGCGGGTAAATGAGGGGTTAACAAAACAGCAGTTTGTTGGCGCTCCTTTTTACAAGCCGTAAAAGTTATAATTGTTATGAGAACAATTATAAATCCCGATTTTAGAATATTTTCATTTATCATAAATTAAGGCTTTTTTAAAATTTTATTGCAAAAAATAAAGTGGTTGGCAAAATTGTATTGGCCGAAATATCATGTAATTTCTTGGATTGATTTTGCTGTGGATTGGCACTATTATTAGAATCTGTTTTGGTTGTAATATTCGTATATAACATACTTGCTTCGGTATAAAAGCTCAAACGGTCGTTGATATAATATTGTATGCCTAATACCGGTCCTGCACCAAAACCACTGCCAATATCACGAATGGAACTGGTTCCAAAATCAGATTTTGAATCAGAATAATCATAGGTTAAATCCACTCCATAATAACATTTCCAATGTTTATTAATCACACTTTGTTTTTCAATACCCAATCGGTGATGCAATGAATAATTTTTGGTTACTTTAGGATCCGATTTCGGCACCGTTTCTGTTGTTTTGGAAGATGAAACTCCAGAGCCTAAACGGAAATTAACCCCCTTTTTTGTTAAATATTTATAGGTAAATTGATAAGGACTAAATGGAATGCTATTAGAACTAAAATTGAGAATTTGCTTAACAAATAACGTAGCGTTGAAGCCTACTTCATGCCTTTTAAAACTCGGCTCTTCTTGCGAATATATGCGATTTATTATACTCAAAAACAATATCGCTAAAACAAAAATTCTAAACTTCATTTATCAAAATAAACGAATTGATTCGAATAATCCTAATATTATTTTCAATTATTCAGGAAGCACTCCACTGGTTATGAATAGCTTATTTAGAAAACTCTGTTCTTGCTCACCCACTCGCGGATGTATGCAGATATCTCGCTAGTATCTGTTCCTGGAGGGAATAATTTTGCTACTCCTTGTGCATTTAAAGTGATCATATCATCATCGGGAATAATGCCGCCGCCAATTAACAATACATTGTCTAATTGCTTTTCTTTCATCTTATCAATAATCTTCGGAAAAACGGTATTGTGTGCGCCCGATAAAATACTAATCCCAATAACATCTACATCTTCCTGCAAGGCTGCATTCACCACCATTTCGGGTGTTTGCCTTAGCCCTGTATATATCACTTCCATACCTGCATCGCGCAGGGCAGTAGCAATTACTTTCGCGCCTCTATCATGACCATCCAATCCAACTTTTGCTATTAAAACCCTGATGGGTCTGTTTAATTCTGACATTATTTTTTAATACGTTTAAGTTTAAATGCTTTGCGTTTTTTGAGGTGTTTTTCGCAGTAATTTTTAAATGGCTCATTGTCCATTACATATTCCCCGCTGGCGAAACCAGTATTTTTCAAATACTTCTCCATTCTTTTTTGTTGCTTACCCTGCGATAAGCTAAACACATACAAGGCATCGCTTTTTACCAAGATGGGGAAGGTCCACCAAGTTATTTTACCATTTTCATCGTGCCTTACATTGAAAAAATAAAAATCTCCCAGATGCGTTAGTGTTGTTGTATCTGTTAACTGCATGAGTTTACTAAATATTTTATCATTAGAAACCGTTGTGGTTTCTGCAATTTTCAAAATAAAAGTATCATTGCCATTTTTATTTTTATTGATTGAAATAAAATCCCCCTGCATTTCGGCAGGGAATGCGGCTCTTGGCGAACCAGGCTGGGCTGTAAATGTGCTCAACCTGCAACTACTTGCCAGCAATAAAGTTGCCGTTAAAATAAAAGAATTCAAGCTTTTCATATTACAATTTTACGTTAATTTAGGCAGTTAATGCAATGTTCTTTAATAGCAGTTTGAATTCTGTTGATACTTTCTTGTACGCCAATTAAGCACAACATTTCAAAAATCGGAGGACCACCACCCTCGCCACTCAGAGACAAACGCAAAGGCTGCATAACACTTCCAGAATTGATATTTAAATTAATACCTATTGTTTTAAATACTTCTTCAACTTTAGTTGCATCTGCATTTAAATCCTGTTCCAATGCAGTTGCATAAGCTGTTAAATATTGAATGGCTTGTTGGTTCCATTTTTTAGCTACCACCTGAGCATCGTATTGGGTTGGCGCTTTAAAGAAATAAGATGCCTTGTCTACAATTTCATTTTTAAAGGTTACTTTTTCTTTTATTAAACCAACCACTTTTTCCAAATATTCCGCACTTGGATGATATCCTTTGGCAATAGCTTCATCCATTATACTTGCCGCAATATCGGCATTCGATTTTAGCATGAGTTGTTGATGGTTGAACCACTTTGCTTTTTCAGGATCAAACTTCGCACCATTCTTGCTTATTTTTTCGATGGTAAACAATTCAATTAATTCCTTTTCGGAAAATATTTCACGGTTATCCGAAGTATGCCAACCCAACAGGGCCAACATATTCATCACCCCTTCTGGTTCATAACCTTTCTCTCTATAACCACTGCTAATTTCACCTGTGGCAGGGTCTTTCCACTGCAAAGGAAAAACAGGAAAACCCAAACGATCGCCATCTCTTTTACTCAATTTTCCATTGCCATCTGGCTTTAATATTAATGGTAAATGAGCAAATTTGGGCATCACATCTTCCCATCCAAAAAACTTATACAACATGACATGCAATGGTGCGGAAGGCAACCATTCTTCACCTCGTATTACGTGACTTATCTTCATCGCATAATCGTCTACCACATTGGCTAAATGGTAAGTTGGCATACCATCACTTTTGAACAATACTTTATCATCCATAGCAGAGGTTTGCACCACTACCCAACCTCTTATCAAATCGTGAAAACGCACCTCTTCTTTGCGAGGTAATTTGATGCGAATGACATAAGGTTCGCCATCTGCTAATTTTTGTTTTACATCATCTTCTGAAAGTGTTAAGGAGTTTTTCATACTCATTCTGCTCACGGCATCGTATTGAGGGGCCATTCCACCTGCTTTTAATTTTTCGCGCATTGCTTCCAAGTCTTCTGTGGTATCGAAAGCATAATAAGCATGGCCGCTTTCTAATAATTGATCGGCATATTGGCGATACATATTTTTGCGATCGCTCTGTCTATAGGGTGCATAAGGACCGCCTACGTGCGTGCCTTCATCGAACGCTATACCAACCCATTTTAGTGCTTCTACAATATAATCTTCGGCCCCTGGCACAAAACGGGCTTGGTCTGTATCTTCAATTCTCAAAATCATGGTGCCACCCAATTGTTTAGCTAACAAATAATTAAATAGCGCTGTACGCACACCCCCAATGTGCAGTGGACCTGTAGGGCTAGGGGCAAATCTTACTCTTACTTTTGACATAAAGGTGCAAAAATAGAGAATAAAAAATTATTAATATTCCAAATTGCTTTTTTATGGCATTAATGATACTTCGTGTTGATAATTCGATGATGCAAGCTATAAAATTTATTTAATAGCATTAGAATACACTAAACCTATAAAAACAGCTTTGTGGCATCCTAAAAAAATAACTATTATTGCTACTTTTACAACTTCATTTAAAATACTTTTACATGACGAAAAACCGCTTAGAAGCCTTTAGCGATGGCGTACTTGCCATTATAATCACCATTATGGTATTGGAGTTAAAAATACCTCATGAAGCAAGTTTCGAAGCGCTTTTAAAATTAACTCCCGTATTTATAAGTTACCTTTTAAGTTTTATTTACATCGGCATTTATTGGGGCAATCATCACCATTTATTGCATTTAGTTCACAATGTGAATAGTAAAATAATATGGGGTAATTTGAGCTTGTTATTCTTTTTATCCTTGATTCCTTTTTCAACTGGCTGGATGGGCGAGAATCATTTTAGCGGTATTCCAGTAGCGTTATATGCCGTTAATTTATTATTGTGTTCGATTGGATTTTATATTTTACAACAATGCATAATGCCACAATTAGTACAACAACCTAAATTGCTAGATGCACTTAGCAAACAAAAAAAGAAGGGCATTCTCTCACTATTAGCCTACCTTGTGGCCATACCTTTTGCATTTTATTGGCCTATTATTTCCTATTTACTTTTCATCGGTATTGCGATTGTTTGGGTGATACCTGATAAGAACATAGAGCAGGCTTTAAAAACATAGGATTGAAGTTTGGAGAGATTAAACTAAATAAATTACATTCGCTACTTAAATTCATGTACCTAACATTTCCAAGCGAAAAATTATGACCATTATTATTAAAAATGGACAAGTCGCAAGGATCATTCAATGAAGTCCAATTACATTACAATTATTCCAAAACAGCTTAATGCAACAAAACACCCTAATTTGCGTTTTTATTTTATGAAATTTATTTTCTCCTTGATATCTATTTTAACAACTGCATGCCTTCAAGCTCAAACTGCTGAACTTTACTATGTAAGTAAAACTCCATTTAAAGGGCTTGAGCAATTAGACAGTATTGCTAAAGATTATACCATTTTTTTTACTGGAGAGAATCACAATTATGCGATCGAGAACAATAATATTCAACTAAAAATGCTCAGCTACTTAAACAAAACTGCGGGCGTTCAGCACTATATTATTGAACTAGGTTATGCCCGAGGCTATATGCTAAATGCTTATATTAACAATGACACTGCTTTTTATCCCGAATTACAAGCCACTACAGCCACGCCATACTTAGCTTTTTATAAGGCACTAAGAGCCCTTAATAATGGGCTCCCATTAGAGAAAAAAATACAAGTACATGGGGTGGATGTAGAACGCTTTGCAGATGACGCTCCTATATTGCTTGGCAAACTATTGCCTAAAAATAGACCAGTTCCGAATGAGATTGAATTCGAAATTGAAGTGATTAAATCGTATGCGGATTTTTCAAAAAATAGGTATAATTACGATAGATATTATGGCTATGATGGTTATCAATCTGATTATGAATATTACGGTTTTCAGGACATGACAACCATTGATACAATTTTAAAAAGCTATGAATACAATAAGCCTTATTTCAAGACGTATTTGAAAGATAGTTTTCCGATTTACGACAAGGTATTTCAGTCGCTGGCAGAATACAGAAAATGGCAAAATTACACACAAATGCCCCACCAAAGTATTTACAGAGAGCGGGTGATTTATAACAATATCGCCCATTTAATTAAACAAGATTCAAATGCAAAATTTTACGGAGAATTTGGCCGATGCCACACAGGATTGAGAGCCGCAGATGTTCAATGCAATTGGTTCAATGTTAGTCCTACTGTTAAAAGATTGAATGAAGGCATTGCAAAAGGTAAGACATTAAACATAGGCATTTTTTACAATACGGATAGATGGGAAGAATTTGAAAACGACTCTATCAATGATGTATTAAAAAAGTATACGGGTATTACCTGCAGTGATGAAAATATTTTGGTTAAAATAAAACCTTCTGATTCCCTCTTTGGTCAATATTTTCCTTTCATACTAGTCAATAATACCTGCTCTGATTGGAAAGGCAATCGCAAAAAAAGCTATCATGATATGGCTGAAATGATTGATTTTGGGTATGGTCAATCTCATTTTGATTTCAGTAAATTTAATCAGAAAATGCAATTTATAAATTCTGGATTTAATGACATCCTTACCAATTACAATATCACATATGCTGGCTGTGACGACGGGTTTTATCGCTTTTGCAGGTTTGAACAGAATACTTCACAGCGCATTTCCCAAAACAATATTAGATATAAATTGAAAGGCTACAATACTCAATGGGGATTTGGTTATCAGCCCCGTATTAGTACCCATTTCAATATTGGAATTTCTGGAATTTTTGCATTTCAGAGGTTTTCATTATTGATGACCAATGACTCGATTGGGTCGGCAACAGTTCCGGGATTTTCTGCCATCAAAAAATACAAATACGTTAACAATGCTTTTTCAACGGGCATTGGAATTGATTTTAGAATAGCACTAACGCCTTGGTTGGGCATCTTTGTAAGGGGACGTTATTTGGTAGATTTATCCTTGAAAACTTGGAGGAATAAAGCGGGTGGCTATGGTTATTTGGACAAGGCATCACCACCGTTATCGCTTACTAACTATAGTATCCAAACAGGCATTACCTTTATGGTACGGGAGTAATTTTATTTTTTTATTAAGGCTTTGAATTCATTTTTTAAGCCACTATATCCAGTAATATCAACCTTGATGGAGCCCACTGCAATATTAGCTTTTACGCGAACAGGAATTTTATTTTCATCATCGCTTACCCAAATGGTCATGTCTTCTTTGTCTTTAAATACTCTATCTACCACTAAGGTTGGCACAAACCTGATACATTTAACAGTTCCAATATCTGTCTTAATAGTTTCTTTGCCGTCATATTTAAAACCAAGGTTATAAATTTTGTTATCTAAGTAAATATCTAAAGGATATTTATCACCCTTTTTGGCATTGCTGAAATCGATATTGCGGATATAATAAACTGCAGAAATAACATCTTGGGTATAAACTGGCATGTCCAAAACACCTTTGGCGCCATATAATTTTTTCTTAGGATGCTTGAAGGCTACCAAATCATTGTCGAGGTAATTATCTTCTTGTACACTTTTAGTAAATTTAATCGGTGCTACAGCCTCTGCGTCAACATAAGTGTCAAAGCGATCGCGCACTTTATAAGCCCAGTCAAACGATTTTAAAGTTTTACCCTCCGCTTTGATGTGGTAACATTGACGACCATATTGCTCTTCCATACCTGCGCCTACTTCCATATTAACCGTAGCCGCATTGATAATACCATAGTGAATTCTGAAATTCAATTTTTCATTAAAAGTGAATGCCGAAACAGGGCATTTTCGATACACAAAATCATCCTCATCTGGTTGCACCAAATTAGCTTTTTGAGTAAATCCAAAAATAATGGAAGCACCCACTGCCGCAGCTAAAAAAAGGGTAGATTTAAAAATATTAGATTGATAATTCATATGTATTTTGAACATGTAAAATCAATAATCATTCCAAAACACTATTTTTGAAAAAATTTCATGGTTCACAAGGCTTTAAAAACATCTGTGCTACTTTTGCTAAGTATACTTTCTTGGGATAGTGTACACGCACAACTCAACAATCAAGTTTTCGAACAAAACGATTCACTTATGCCGAATGATACACAAACGGTGCGCTTGCATTTTGAGTCTTTCAACTTTTTACGCAACACCGAGTATTTTGATATCATTGAGACGGGGCAAACTTACTTTGGCACTTTGCTTCAGATGCATCTTTCGTATCAGCCATATAAAAATGTTTTAATTAAAGGAGGCATACAAACTAAGCAAGATTTTGGAAGCAATAAATTCCAAACAGTTTCTCCAGTATTTAGTGTTTCAATTTTCAAGCACCATTGGCGCCATAATTTCGGCATGTTGCAAGCCACTACTAATTTAGGTTTAATCGAACCCATGTTCAATATCGATCGAGCTATAACCAACCGAGTTGAAAATGGCGTTCAAAGTATTTATAGAAATAAAGGCGATTATTTTACAAATTGGTTGATATGGGTAAAGCCTATCTATAGAGGATCTGATTATCAAGAGCAATTTAATGTAGGCTTTGTATGGGATAAAAAAATTATTGAGAATAAACAATGGCGAATTTCATTTCCTTTACAAGGCACATTGGCACATAGGGGCGGACAGATTAATATTGGCTCTACTCCTATTTACTCTAGGGTGAATGCGGCTACAGGTTTGAAAATAAAATACATATTCAATTCAAAACTTTCAATGCGCACCGAGCATTATTGGTTGCACTCTTCCGACTTTTCGCCAAGTATAACCCAACCTTATAAAAATGGTTTTGCCAATTGGCACACACTTGCATTTAAAAGAAATAATGTTGAGTTAATGTTTAATTATTGGGCGGGTCGCGAGTGGCAATCGCCAATAGGTTCCCAGCTTTTTAACAACTATAATTTTTATGATGTATACGAAAGTCGCAGGGTAAGACATATGGCCTTTACACGTTTATTTTTCACTCAAAAGATTTATAACAACTTGATTTTGGATTTGCGATTAGAACCCTTTTACGATTTCGAATACAAAGCCATACAATATGGATACTCGGTTTATCTGAAATTAAATATCAATCGCAGCTTAGGGAAAATATAAAATAATTTCATTGGCTCGATTCTTGTTGATTAACAAATTAACTTATAAACCAATGAATAAAGTCCTTTGTCTATTACTTGCCTTAATTACTGCTGCATACCTCCAAGCCCAAGAGTATAATCTGAACAATTACAAGTATAGGTTTCAGAGGTACCAATCAGCACAATTCAACTTCAATTTTATCGGGAATAATAATTATAAAATAGACCGGGGAGCCTATACATATAATTTACCCAACAGCGCCACGATTCATAATAAGTCTGATCAGAACACCTATGATATATATATTTAAATTTACCAATAAATTTTTATCGAATTATTAACACAGAAAAATTACAGCACAGTCAAGGTTTAACCATTTTATCTGAAACAGGAACAAATAATCAAGATCGTAATAAATTAAAGAGCGTAACTGCCAATTTACAATACTATTCGAATAATCGTTTTTACAAAGGACTTCATTTTAATGAATTCAACTATTCACTGGGCGCTTATACAGTTTACAACAATTTCCTAGGAGATAACCCTTCAACTTACTATAATTCTCATAGCCAATATAACAAGGGCGATTTTACTCTTAGTATAGGCAAAGGGAAAGGGCGTCTTGAATATGTTTCGGATGCGGTAACTACAATGTTCTTGTTGCAAGATTTAAAAAGAAAAGCAGGAACAGGCAACTACAGTAATGAACAACTCGAAAATATTGCAAAAGGGATAACCAAAATTTATAATACCCGCTTTATAGACTTTAGATACCGATTGATTGATCAATTAACCTTATTGGATAGCACCCTAAAAAGCAATGGCATTGAACCTACCAATGCTATAAAATACTTTACCACCATTAACGACAATTGGCTTTATGCAACGCGTTTCCAACGTTTTAGCGGAAGTCGTTGGTCAGTGAATTACATCATGAACGGAGGTTCCAATTACTATTTAAAAAGGTACAAGAATTCTGATACAAGTGATTTAGTAATCTATAATTATCAAAACAATAATCTTTACAATGGGTTCGGAGTTAATTACGATTGGTCGAAACAAATGGGATTAAAAATACAAAACAATTTCAGTGTACGTTTCAGCAGTGGATATACCTTTAATACGCAAATGCGCAGAGATGGCCTCATTTATGTAACAACAAGTAAATACAAGCCAGACAATATCAACGCCAATTTAAACCTTAGCTATGGTTATTTGTACCAACCTAATACAAGAACATACATCCAATTTGATTTGGCATTGATAGGTACTACAACCAATCAATTGTATGGCATGAGGATGAAGGATCCTTATCATCTTGAATCATTTTCAGTTGAAGGACAACTCATCCCTAAACTTAGTATCTTTAAATTCTTTAATCCACATTTATACTATAGCTTAACTGCTTCCGCTCCTATTTACTGTAACCATACTAACAATAATGGCAGCAACATTGCAAAAACTAGCAATACTAATTATCAGATGCCAGTTTCTATCAATATGGGCTTTACCTATAATCTCTTTTAACAACTTTAAAACATAAAAAAAGCGCTCTTATTGAGCGCTTTTAATATTTAGTGTTTTATTTATTTAGCGAAGTTCACGGCACGCTTTTCGCGAATTACAGTGATTTTAATTTGACCAGGGTAAATCATTTCTTTCATAATGCGTTGAGATATTTCGAAACTCAAGTTATCGGCTTCTGCATCGGTTGCTTTATCACTATCAACCATCACACGCAACTCTCTACCTGCTTGAATGGCAAAGGCTTTATCAACCCCTTTGAAACTCATCGCTAGACCTTCTAAATCCTTCAAACGCTTAATGTATTGCTCTGTATCTTCTCTTCTAGCACCTGGGCGCGAACCGCTAATGGCATCGCAAGCTTGAATGATTGGAGACAGCATACTCGTCATTTCAATTTCATCATGGTGGGCACCAATAGCATTCACAACTTCGGGATGTTCACCATATTTCTCGGCCCATTTCATACCCAATAAAGCGTGTGGTGTTTCAGCATCATCTTCTGGCACTTTACCAATATCGTGTAACAATCCGGCACGTTTTGCAAGCTTCGCATTCAAACCAAATTCGCTGGCCATAGTAGCACATAAGTTAGCAACCTCACGACTGTGTTTCAATAAATTTTGCCCGTAAGATGAACGGTAGCGCATTCTGCCAACTATACGAATAAGTTCAGGATGAAGACCAGTAATGCCTAAATCAATGACAGTTCTTTGTCCAATTTCTATTATTTCTTGCTCTAAATCTTTCTTTGTTTTTTCTACAACTTCTTCAATTCTAGCTGGGTGAATTCTACCGTCTGCTACCAAACGGTGAAGAGATAAACGCGCAATTTCTCTTCTTACAGGATCGAAGCCTGATAATACAATAGCCTCGGGGGTATCATCCACAATAATTTCAATACCTGTAGCTGCTTCAAGTGCTCTAATGTTTCTTCCCTCTCTACCAATAATACGACCTTTCACATCATCGTTTTCTAGATTGAAAACGGTTACCGTATTTTCAATGGCTGTTTCTGCAGCGGTTCTTTGAATGGTTTGCAACACCACACGTTTGGCATCTCGAGTAGCATTAAGCTTCGCCTCTTCAATAATAATTTTAGATTGACTGATGGCCTCTGTATGCGCATCTGCTTTCACTGCTTCTATCATCTGGGCCTTCGCTTCTTCGGCAGAAAGGTTGGCAACTTTTTCCAACATTTTAATCTGTTGTTGTCTTACTTGCTCTATATCGTGATCCTTTTTCTCGAGTGCTTGCTGATGGCTAGAAACCTGTTGTTTCAAACGATCTAGCTCGCCTTCCTTTTGCTTAACACCTCTTAATTTGTCTTCCAAAGATTGCTCTTTTTGTTTTACTCTCATTTCTGAACTTTGAAGTTCGGAATTTCTTCTTTGCACTTCTTTTTCATGCTCGGATTTAAGGGTAATAAACTTTTCTTTAGACTCAAGCATTTTACTTTGTTTTACGGCCTCGGCTTTGGTTTTAGCCTCTTCTAATAATAAATTAGCTTGTGCCTGATTTTGCTTTCTAACAATTGGCATTCCGGCAAAGAATCCAATTGACAAGCCTACTAAAAGGCCAATTACGATGTACAATATGATGATCATATATTCTTATTTTTATTATAGAATATGGCCAATAAAAATAGTAGCGATGAAAAACAATTGAAAATTATGACTGGAACAAAGCTTCTATTTCGCTTAATTCATTTTCCAGCAATGAAAAATCCTGCGGAGGCGCCTGTGGTTTGCGACTTTCCGTCTCCTTTTTAAGAGCATCTACGGCATATTCTAGGGCAGCCATTGCAAGGCCATCCACCTTATCTTTAACCGAAAAACTATTATTAAAAAAGGTCATCTTTTCATTCAAAAGCTTTACAGCTCTTCTTACATATTCTTCTTCTAAGGCATTTATCTGCAAGGGATACATTCTGTCTCCTATATTCACTTTGATAGATATTTCGTTTGCCATTAAGATTATTTTACCATCAACTATGCTTTTTTATCAGCAATAATTCCAATGCAATTTTAAGCATTTTTTATTAATTCCTATCATTAATTTGATGAGTCCTACAAAATTAGTCACAACAAAGATTTATTTATTGATTACTGAATAGGCAGTGGACCTTCCCGAATAACAACAGGTTCTTCGGCACTACAATCGATAACAGCCGACCCAATAATGCCGCTATCACCAGCCGCTAAAATAATGGGCACCTTGTTTTGATAAGACGCTTCTATGGCCTCTCCAGTAAATAATATTTCAGCTAAATCATCCGGATGGTGAACAGAAGCCGCCACTAAAGGTTCACCAATCAAAGCCACCAGCTTATTCGGAACGATGTGATTAGGAACCCTAATACCAATGGTTTTTCTGTTATTTAAAAACAATTTGGGCACCTTGTTATTGGCCTTCAAAATAAATGTAAAAGGACCAGGTAGGTTTCTATTCAATAATTTATAGGTGCTCTTATTGAATTGCAAGGTATAGTCACTGATGTTTTTTAAATCGCTGCAAATGATAGAAAGATTGGCTCTTTCTGGGCGTTTGCCAACCAATTTGCAAATGGCTTCTATCCCAGACTTATTGGATAAGGCACAAACAAAAGCATAAAATGTATCAGTAGGGCAAACGATAATTTCTCCATTCAACAAGGCATTGGCCGCCTTTTGTAAAATCCTGTCATCTGGATTGGTAGCTGAAATTTCGATTGTAGCCATTAAAAAAAGCGCAAACCATTGCTAACTTGCGCTTTCAAAGATATTACTTATTGCTGAATTATAATTTATCTCCAAATTTGGCAGAGAAACCCACACCAAAGAAATTCTTCAGTTGAATTCTAATTTGTTTACCCTCCTTGGTTGGATCTGTATCAACATCGTAATCATAAATCAATTGATTGATAAGACTGACAGAAATGTATTTGTTCACCTTCATGTTCAAAGTATTTTGCCAGTTAACATCGATGTGCTGTCCAAAATTTTGATAGTTATTAAATAACTCCAAACGCGACTGCAAATTGATATTGGTGGCAATGTCTTTTTTAAAGAATATATTGGCGTACCAACCTAATTCCTTTCTTAATGTTTCGCCATTACTTGTTTTTTTAGGAGCCTTTCCTCCTGCAGTATCGGTATAATCATATTCTGCCGCCCTAACACCATATAAACCCAAATCGGCCAAACGCTGCTCTCTTACTATTGTATATTTAGCCGTAACAGGAGACACATAAATAGACAAATAGGAAGTTGGCTTATAATCTATACCCAAAGAAAGATATCCGAAGCCCTGTGCCATAAAATTAGATATGTGATTGTTCTGGCGGAACACATCTTCTTTGGCCCAACCTTGAAACATCTGCGTATTCAAATTGAACAGCGCAGAATAATTGAGCTTATCTGAGATCCTTCTACCGTATTTACTTGTAAAAACAAGTTTATCTTCATTCTTAACAAAAGGATTTTTCTTGCCGTAATACTGACTTGAAGCATCGGTTACTTTATTGCCTCCGTTCCTTATAACGCCATAAGCCAAATCAAGATAATTCTCCCAGATGGCATTCATACTATCTGGTCTGTAAATAGCGAACAAACTAGAGTTGGCTACTAAAGCAGAATTATCGGTACCACCACCCGCCCAATTAGAAAAAGTGGTATTGGATAAATTGGTACTAAAAAATCCACCCTTAATCCAGCCAGTATCATTAATGGTTTTCAAACCAGTACCTGCTGCTGCTACCTTTTTAACATCTTCTTCCTGAGCATTTGCATTGAATGCTGCTAGGAATAGGACGAATCCTATAATAATTTTTTTTGTCATTGTATGTTGTGTTATGATGTGATAAATTCAATCGCCAATTGGAAAAATCTTACCCTTTAGCCAATAAAAATGCCAGACCTTTTAGGTCTGGCATTTTTATAATTTTTATTTTAATTTTTTAATCCTGCAGCTCTTTCTTTTGCTCTATTCATTGCTTTTATTATTAAGAATAAAACAATTGCAATAATTAAGAAATTTAATGAAGCGGCAATTAATTTGCCATAGGTAAATGGCCCAATTTTCAATGATTCGATATTCTCGAAACCACCTGCAAATGCAATGATTGGCATGATAATATCATTCACTATAGAATCTACTATTTTTTGAAAAGCGGCTCCTAAGATTACGGCAACTGCCAAGTCTATAACGTTCCCTTTGTTAATAAACTCTTTAAATTCTGATACTAAACTCATATGATTGTAATTTTTAATTAGGCAAGGATACTAAATTATCGATAAATTATTTTTGACAAATGTTAAGCTAAAACTTCTTTTACCAACTCTGCTGCCTCTTTTAATAAGATGGCTGATTTTACTTGTAAGCCACTTTCATCAATTAGCTTTTTAGCCTCAACTGCATTGGTGCCTTGCAACCTAACAATTATTGGAATATTGATATTTCCCAATTTTTTGTATGCATCTACTACGCCTTGGGCCACCCTATCGCAACGTACAATTCCACCAAAAATATTAATCAAAATAGCTTTTACATTGGGATCACTTAAAATAATTTTGAATCCAGCTTCAACCGTTTCGGCATTTGCTGTACCGCCCACATCCAAGAAGTTAGCAGGTTCACCACCACTCAATTTAATAATATCCATGGTAGCCATAGCCAAACCAGCACCATTCACCATGCAACCCACGTTGCCATCTAGTTTCACATAATTCAAATTGAATTTTTTCGCTTCTACTTCTGTCGGATCTTCTTCGCTCTCATCGCGCAAGGCTTCAAAATCTTTGTGTCTGAATAAAGCATTCTCATCTAAATCAACTTTTGCATCTACTGCAATTATTTTATCATCGGATGTTTTTAACACTGGGTTAATTTCAAACATGGCACTGTCTGTTTCCTCGTATGCTTTGTACAATGCCGTAACGAATTTTTCCATCTCCTTTTCTGCAGTACCTGTTAACCCTAGGTTGAATGCAATCTTGCGGGCTTGGAATCCTTGGAAACCAATTTTAGGATCTATCCATTCTCTGTGTAATTTTTCTGGACTGTGCTCGGCCACTTCTTCAATGTCCATACCACCTTCGGTTGTATAAATGATGACATTTTTACCCTTTGCTCTGTCTAACAAAACACTCATGTAATACTCTTTAGTTTCGCTGGCACCAGGGTAATACACATCCTGAGCCACTAATATTTTATTCACTTTTTTACCTTTCTCTCCGGTTTGAATGGTTACCAAGGTATTGCCCAATATATTGGTAGCAATTTCCGAAACAGCTTCTAAATTTTTGGCCAACGCCACCCCTCTTTGCTCTGTTCCTACAATTTTACCTTTACCTCTGCCACCTGCATGGATTTGCGCTTTCAACACTACCCAACCGCTACCAGTTTGAGCTTGAATGTCTTTTGCTGCCTGCAATGCAGCTGCAGGCGTTTCTGCAACAATTCCCTCCTGAATGGCTACGCCATAGGATTTTAAAATTTGTTTGGCTTGGTATTCGTGAATGTTCATGATTGAAAATCTTTCTTTTTAAAATTAGAATGCGAAACTACAAAAAAATATTCTTTTGAATTGTATAAAATATGAACCATTTTCGCAGAACAATGATTATAGCAAAAGGGATTACCAAACAATATGGCGATTTGCAAGTGTTAAAGGGTATCGACCTTACTATTCAAGACCAAGAAATTGTTTCAGTAGTGGGTGATTCTGGAGCTGGTAAAACCACTTTGCTACAAATTTTAGGAACACTTGACTCGGCCAGTTCGGGCACTTTGCATTACGATGGCACTGAAATTAGCCAACTGAAATCGAAAGCATTGGCAGATTTTAGAAATAAAAACATTGGTTTTATTTTTCAATTCCACCAATTATTACCTGAATTTACTTGCTTAGAAAATGTTTGCATGCCAGCCTTCATTGCTAAAACAAAAAAGAGCGAAGCCGAAAAAAAAGCCAAAGAGTTACTAGATTACTTGAACCTTTCCCACCGCTATCAACACAAACCTAATGAACTTTCGGGTGGTGAACAACAGCGCTGTGCAGTGGCGCGTGCCTTAATGAATTCGCCTAAAGTTATTTTTGCCGACGAACCCAGTGGCAACCTCGATAGCAAAAATGCACATGAGCTGCATCAACTATTTTTTAATCTAAGAAAAGACTTCGGTTATAGTTTCGTTATCGTTACACACAATGAAGAATTTGCGGATATGGCGGATAGGAAGTTGGTGATGAAGGATGGGGTGATACTTTAAATTTGATAATTTATTAATACTGTTAATTGTTTTTAATTAGGTATTAATGAAACTTCGTTTTGATGATGTGTTAATTATGATAATGGGGATACTGAATTAGAGTCTAATGTTAATAATCTCAATCCTTATTTTGTATATTTAATATGAGAAAGATGTTTTCTAATTTTTAAAATTGATTTGATTATTATTGTTTTTTGAAATTATGATTAATTTGTCTGGTCTATTTAGCTTAATAAATATCCTTTCTATGACCAATGGCTAAAACATCAATTAGCAACACCTTATCATAAATGTCATAAATAATTCTATACTTTCCTACTCTAATTCTATAACCTTCTCGACCTTTTAATTTTTTACATCCCTTTGGTCGCGGTTCATCTGCCAAAAAAGTAATTGCATCAAAAATAGGTTGAGCAATATTATTCGAAAGTTTATCTAATTGCTTAACAACATTCTTTGACAATGTAATTGTATAAGTAGACATTTATTTTTTCGATTGTCTCTTTTTCAAATAATCATTAAAACTTACATTCTTACCTTTCAAAGCTTTCGCTTCATCATAGAGTTTTACATCTTCTGCGTCTTCTAAATCTTCAATTATTTTTTTATATTCCTTAATTGGAAGAATAACTGCGATTTTTTCGCCCTGACTATCTGTTATAAATTGATTTTTCATGTGAAAAATAGTTTAGTATACAAAGATATAATATTTAATTCAAAAATCTTAAAATGCCTATGGTTTATCCAAAGCTTCTACTATCAATTTATTTTTATCGTATACATCGAAAATAAAACGAGGCTTACCAAGTTCATTGAAGACAATGGTTTTGTAATCAAAAAACACAACCATTTTATTTTCTAAACGAACTGGGTAAGTGCCCTTTACTATTTTTTTATAGCTGGTGGTATCTTCTCTCCATTTACGCGCTCTGGCTGTATCATTGGGCGGTAATCCCATTTTTATTAAAACATCATCGGTCGTCATTTTGATATTTTGTTGCAAAACAAAGGTGGCCAATGTAGCAGGATTTTCCACCCTTACACAGCCATGACTCACCGCCCTATTATTCAATTTGAATTTACTTTTCAATGGGGTATCATGCAAATAAACAGAGAAAGGATTCTTAAAGGTGAATTTAATTTTACCTAAAGAATTATCATCCCCAGCATCCTGTCGAATGGTAAAAGGGATATTGCCTGGTGAATAATTTTTCCATTTAATGTCATAAGGACTCACCGGTGCATTGTTATCGAATACCTGAAAACCACTGCGAATTAAATACCCAGGGTCGCGTACAATTTTGCTGTACATTTCTCTGCCAACAATACTGCTGGGCACAGTCCATGTTGGATTCAGTATCACATAATCTATGTTAGAATACACCTGAGGTGTTTCATGATTTTGTGGCTTATCTGAATACCTTTTTGTTTTGGCATAACGCAATAAACGCTGTTCAAAATACCGCTCTTTGCCCTGCCCTATGCATACCTTTGTACTATGGACACTATCTTGATACACCATGTACAACATAAACTCAGGAATATTAACCATAACATAAGGTTTAATAGGCGATTCGCTGAACCATCGGATGCGCTCCAAATTGACACGTATTTCATTCAATTTATCGTTCTTGGAAGCATTCAATAATTTGAGCGTTGACTTGCCAATAATTCCATCATCGGTAACATTGCTGATGCGTTGAAAATCTTTCAAGTATTTCGCTACATTAATTGAATAAACAAATGAACTATCGGTGGTAGCTAAAATACTATCTGGTGCCATGCCTAATTCCACTAATCTGCGGGCCAGCATTGGCGCTATATAAGTGGTATCGCCTGGTTTTACTTTGCGTATACCAACTGTATCTATCAATGTTTCGCTACCTTCTGTTTCCCCAAACTTCTGAGCAAGCAATGCTTTTAGACGCCAATAATCTGGATGCGAAGGATGATAATTGCTTATTTTCGAAATACACGAATCAGGATTCAAAACTGCAAAAAGATTCAATTGTTTATCGGGGTATGGCAGTGTGTATTTGGCGCCCAGTACTTCTGTAGGATTTGTTCTACCCAAAACTTTATCGTGCCATAACATTAAAAAGCTATTGCTCAATTGCACTTCGAGCAAGGCCAATTCATTGTATATTATATTTTCCTTTACTTTACTTAAATTCTGAATCCTGCTTTTAAGGTTAGCACAATTATAATGATGGGCCTTTAATCCTTCAAACGGTACACTGTCCCACAAGCTAAAAAGATGCACCTGATATGCAGAATCTTTTACTTTTTCTAACCAGATGTAATTATAATCTCTGCTTTTGTAAAGCGTGCTCAGTGTGTCATAAAAATTGGTTGTACTGGTATCTTTACTCAGCGAATCCGTAACTCGCTGCATGGCTTGCACCAATTTCTCCGGATCAAAATCTTCAAACTTGGTAGGGTTTTTAATTTTCTTTTTACAAGAATCACAAGCCGCCGTTTGCAATAATAATAAGAGGAAAAGAAATTGTGTTATTCGTTTCAGATTCATTGCTACAATATTCGTCTATTTATTTTATTGGTTGGTTTCTTGTTTATTAACCGTTACTTATTTTTTGATGAGTGCATTGTTAATTATTTTATTTGAAGGCATTGAGCCAACCCATGAGACCCGCAAAGCGAAAGAGGAAAATGCCTCCTATAACCATCAAAAGTATCCCAAAGTATTTATTGATAGTGAAAAAAATACGGGCATTGAGTTTCTTCCCTATCAAATGTGAAAGAAATACTTTCAAAACATCCATCAAAAACAACATGATCAAAATTGTTAGCAGATTAACTGTTAAAAGCAATTTATAATTAATTTCATCCGCATATTTTAAACTGATGGAACCCAAAACATTGAACCACAAAATAAAGGTAAATGGGTTGACTAAATTTAAACCAAAGCCCTTTAACAAACTCTTGCTATTGGGAACTCTTTCTGAATATGATTGTAAAAACGCCTTGTATTGATGCAGAAAAGATTTTATACCTAATAAAAATAAAACAATGGCTCCGCACAAGCTGTATATTTTTTGAAACGAAGGTGTTTGCATAAAATCTGAAAAGCCGAATATACACAAAGCCACCACAAGTAAATCGCTTAAAAAAACGCCTGATGCCAAGATAACGCCTTTCTTAAAACCCTCTTGAATACTGGTGTGAATAAGTTTAAAAAAAGCAGGTCCAAACAATAAGATACTGATAAAAAATCCTTGCCAAATACCGTTTAATATAGGAAATAAATACATGCTTATTGTGCCAAAAGTTTGATGATAATTTTCTCTAATTGTTCCGATGTTTTGGTATCATACCCTTCAAAAATGGCCACAATTTTTCGACTTTTATCAAGAACAAATATCGTAGGGTAATAATGCATGTTATATTTTATTGGTATTGCCTTTGAAGATTTTAATAAAGGATAAGTAACTTTAAAATATTTTCTAAACGCTCTTATTTTAAAAGTATCATTCGGTAATGGGTCTATTCCATAAACTCCCAGACCTTTGTTCTTATATTTATAGAACAATTCCATTAGGTGTGGCATCGATTCAATACATGGACCACAGGTGGTGTAGAAATAATCTAATATTAATATTGGAGCTTGGGATTCGAGCACATTGATTGAGTCATTAGTACCCGGGAAAAAGGCTGTTAGTATAGGAAACTGATCGCCTTCTTTAAAGGCATTCACCGCATCGATTTCTGCTTTCCTAATCGCATATTTTTGTCGTGTTGGAATATTTTTAGGAATAGATTTAAACTCGGTTTTAATGGCATCCAAATTTTTCTTTTTTGTTTCACCTTCAATCGGGGTACAATTGATTAATTCCTGCCGAATATAATCTGTAGAAGGGCCATCTCTATTGAACATTTGCAAGGCCATTTCATATTCAACTATCATATAATCGCTTGTTCTAACTTTAATTCTTCTTAGATTAGGCAAACGATTGCCAAATTCATCCTTGGCAGTATCTCTGCAAAATAATCTTACCTCACCAGAATCTTCACTTTCCAAAATAAATTTATGGAGATCAACAATATTTAACCCATAGTAAAATAAAGGATCTAAAGTAACATTGCTTTTATATCGGTCGTAAAATATTGGATGATTGACTTTACAAGATATAACATCAATCCCCTTAACAATTTGCATAAATGTATCTTTTAAGTAGCCTCTTTCAGGGATAAAATAACGCGTTTCACTGGTAATTTTTCCAGTAAAAGTATTGCCCTTTCTATTGAACAATGTGGCGGTATAATTACTATAATTAGTATCCCTTACATTAAAGCTTTTGTAATAATCACGGTATCGTATTTGAACATCCACAAGCGCAATTTGCTTTGCTCTTACCTTATTGATTATCTCAGTTACATTTTGAGCCCTTGCCAAAAGCGTTGTAAAAAGAGCGAATGACAGTATCGATAATTTGTTCATATACTTATTACAAGACTAGTCAATTTACTTTAAATTTGCAAACTATGTACAATAACATTCTTACTTCAAACGAAAACGGAATCTTAACCATTACCATTAACAGAGAGTCGAAACTCAACGCATTGAACATCGAAACTTTGCAGGAAATTAAGCAAGCTGTTACGGCTGCCCAAACCGATCATGAGGTGAGGGGGATAATCCTTACCGGTTCGGGACCAAAAGCTTTTGCTGCTGGTGCAGACATTTCTGAATTTGTTAATTTTGATGTTAAGCAAAGTACAAAAATGAGTGCCGATGGACATGAGGTAATGAACACCATTGAGCGTTCTGCCAAAGTGGTAATTGCTGCCGTTAATGGATTTGCCCTTGGCGGTGGTTGCGAACTTGCCATGGCTTGCCACATGCGAATAGCCTCCGAAAATGCCAAGTTCGGTCAACCCGAAGTGAATCTTGGCGTACCTCCAGGTTATGGTGGCACACAGAGACTGATTCAATTGATTGGCAAATCTAAGGCAATAGAATTGCTACTAACTGCCGATGCCATTGGTGCCAATGAAGCTATGGAATATGGATTAGTAAACTACGTAGTGCCTTTAGATGATTTAATGCCAAGATGTTTTGAAATACTAAACAAGATTGCCACAAAATCACCAAAAGCTATTGGCAGTGTTATTAAATGTATCAACGATTATTATCAAGACGGTGTAGATGGATTTAAAACAGAAATTAAAGAATTTGGTGAATCATTTGGCACCAGCGATTTTAAAGAAGGTACCGATGCTTTTTTAAACAAGCGCAAAGCCGCTTTTGCTAGGTCGTAATTCAATAAATAATTGACTGCTTAATACCGTGAATATGGTCTTCATGACTATTATTCTCTTCAATGTTGGTATCCCCTTTATTCTTTAAAGGTTAGCGCTAATAAAATGCATTATTTTTGCATACTATTTATCATGCGTTTTAAACACCTCCTTTTAATTGTTTTATTTTATAATTGTATTTTTTTAATGCGCGCTCAAGATGCCGAATTCTGGTATGATGCGCAACTAAAAAAAATGACCATTGATGAAAAAATTGGTCAGTTGTATATGGTAGCCGCC
Source organism: Bacteroidota bacterium (assembly GCA_025354385.1). Taxonomy (GTDB): domain Bacteria; phylum Bacteroidota; class Bacteroidia; order NS11-12g; family UBA955; genus JABMMZ01. Next base: position 98,578 of record JANXMZ010000082.1, on the reverse strand, counting down.
TACAGCAACCGCGATGCTGTAAATACAGCTGAGTTAGATAATTTAATTCTCAACTATCATATTGGTGGTCTTATTTTTTTTCAGAACGACCCTCTGAAACAAGCTTACCTTACCAATTATTTTCAGGCACAATCAAAAATTCCTTTGATGGTGGGAATTGATGGAGAATGGGGATTGGCGATGCGCCTGCAAAACACGCAAAAGTTTCCATACGCACTTAGCCTTGGCGCTCTCAACGATGATTCCCTAATGTATCAGGTTGGTGCTGCAATTGCGCTACAATGTAAACGCCTTGGTATCCACATTAATTTCGCGCCAGACGTAGACATTAACAATAACCCTAAAAATCCCATCATCGGGTTCCGTTCTTTTGGTGATAATAAATACAAAGTTGCTCAACTTGGTGCCGCCTATAGCCAAGGCATGATGAGTGAAGGCGTACTTGCATGTGCTAAACATTTTCCTGGTCATGGCGATGTGGCCGTGGATTCGCATCACGATTTGCCTGTTGTAGATAAATCTCTGGCGCAAATAGACACTGCGGAATTGTATCCTTTTCAATACCTCATTAATGAAGGCGTTGCATCGATTATGGTAGCCCATATTAATTATCCTCAATTAGATAACAGACCTAACCGTTCGGCATCCCTTTCTGCATACATTATTGATACACTGTTGAAACAACGCATGCACTTTGAGGGACTGGTATTTACAGATGCCATGAACATGAAAGGGGTTGCAAAATACTATGGCCCAGGCGAAGCGGATGTAGAAGCATTTATGGCAGGTAACGATGTGATATTATTTAGTGACAATGTGATTGCTGGAATAGAACATATTAAGCAAGCCATTGCCTCAGGAAAAATTTCTGAAACAGAATTAAACAAAAGGGTCCTAAAAATTTTAAGATATAAACAAATAGTTGGCCTTAGTCAATACAAACCCATCCTATTAGAAAATCTTGAAAATGATTTGAAAGGCGATGAAAATAAACCACTGCTTCAGGCAGTAGCCAACCAAACAGTAGGCGTTATTAAAGACCCTCACCACCTTATTCCTTTAGTTGCTCCTAAACACGCTATTGCTATCAGTATTGGCACCTCTTCCAATTCACAATGGGTAACATATCTCAAGGAAAATGGCATAAGCAATTCACTATTGATTGAAAAAAATCCAGACCACAAAACGCAGCTCAGTATACTAAAAAAAGTAAGTCCTTATTCAACCATTGTTATCAGCATGCAATCACCAAAAGTATGGAGCCAACAGAGTGCAGGATATACCGCCAATGATTTTAATTTGATACGACTTTTAGCAGAAAAAAAACATGTTATTGTTGTTGGATTTTGCAATCCCTATGTACTACAATATATTAGCAACAAGGCCACTATAATTGCAGGATATGAAGACTTGGATTATTACCACAAAGCGGCTTCAAATATTTTATTTGGACAATTAAAATCTAAAGGAACATTACCCGTAAAAATAGATTTAAGTGCAAATGCAAAATTGCCTGAAGATGGTAGCACTAATATTGCTCAAAGTGTCGATCAGGAAGTATTAAAAAGCATTGATGGCATTGTTACCCAACTCATTCAAAAAAGAGCCGCTCCAGGTTGTAGAGTTTATGCCTTAAAAGACGGTAAAGAAATTTTCAACAAATCTTATGGCTATTTAAATTACAACAAGCAAAAAGCCGTAAACGACAGCACCATATATGATATTGCTTCTATCACAAAAATAGCGTCAACAACACTTGCTATTATGAAATTGTATGATGAGAAAAAAATAGACCTCAGTAAAACTTTAGGAGATTATTTGCCTCAGGCCAAAGGCACCAATAAAGAACATTTAATCATTTCAGATATTTTACAACACCGTGCTGGTTTAACGGCATGGATTCCCTTTTACAAAGAAACCTTGCCTTATATTGATAGTGTATATTGTTCTAAATTTGATAGCGCTTATTGCATTAAAGTGGCGGATAAATTTTATATGTTAAAAGCTAATAAAGACACCATATATAAAAGAATTTTTAGTTCTGCATTGGAAAGTAAAACATACCGATATAGTGATTTAAGCATGATATTGATGCAATTGGTTGTAGAAAAAATCAGTGGCGAACCTTTGGATGTATATGTAAAAAATAATTTTTACACCCCAATGGGTTTGCACCACATTGGCTATTTGCCTTGGCAAACGCACGACCTCTCGAACATTGCCCCTACGCAAGAAGATAGGCTTTTCCGCCAACAAGAAATTTGCGGTTATGTGCACGATCCTGCTGCCGCTATGTTAGGTGGTGTTAGCGGTCATGCGGGTGTATTTTCTACAGTTCAAGATTTAGGTGCTGTTATGCAAATGTTAAATGATGGAGGCGTTTATAAAGGTAAAAATTATTTAACAAAAACAACCATCGCTAAATTCACTGCCTATCAGCGCAATGATAGCCGCAGAGGCTTGGGTTTCGATAAACCAGATTTCAGTGGTAAAACCAGTCCAGCAAGCACCATGGGCAGCACCTTAATGTTTGGGCATACAGGTTTTACTGGAACATGTGTATGGGCCGATCCAAAATACAATTTAGTATTTGTATTTTTAAGCAACCGAATTTGCCCAGATGAAGAAAATAAAGAACTGATAAGTGGCAATTATAGAACGCGCATTCAAGATGTGTTATACAAGGCAATTGGGAGGTAGTGATATGAGCAATAAGCAGGAGGCAAAATAACTTGTAATTCAATAATGTAATATCACAGCCTAAAACATTACAAACTGCCAATTCGTATATTGTCTAACTCCTCATTTTCTTTACATTTGTCGTTTGTTGGCATGTTGAATATCCTAAAAATATCAAAACAAGTACTCATTCTGATAGGGCTAATCTTTATGCATAAAACTATTTTTTCGCAAACAGATAGTACCCGGCATCATATCAATCAGCGATTAAAAAAAATTGAAGAAGCGTTAAAAACAAATCCAAATTTAAAAAAAGACTACGAAGATTTGACTTTTTATTACAGTCAAATGTTTAAGAATAAACTCGATTCTCAAAAAAACCAAGCGTTTAAAATAACAGGTTATGTAGATGCTTACATCGCGCATTATTCCGACCAACTGAGTTTGGGCACTTATCAAAAATTTCCTACTGCGGCACCCATATCTAATGCCTTTAGTTTAAATCTGGTGCAGGTTTCCATGAGTTATCAGAACGACCAAGTAAGAGGCATTGCAACCCTTCATGGGGGCGATATAGCAGCCTGCGCGTGGTCGTCCAAATATAACTTTATTCAAGAAGCTTATGCAGGCATGCGGGTGTTTAAAAACACTTGGCTAGATGCAGGCTTTTTTAGAACACACCTCGGCTTTGAATCCATTCAACCTCGCGAAAACATTACCAGTTCTATTGCGCTTACCACGTATTATGAACCTTACTTTTTAAGTGGGGCCAAACTCACCCATTACCTCAACAAAAAAGTAACATTCCAGGCCTCAGTATTCAATGGGTTCAATACCTATATTGCCATTAACCACAAAAAAACATTGGGATTAAGTGCTGTTTATGAACCCAACTCTCATATCATGGTTTCCTATAATGTGTTGGCGAGTGATAATACGCCCGACAGTGTGAAGAATACCCATAGAAGATTGTATCAGAATTTTTACATCGCTTATAAATCCAAACATTTTAACTTTGGTTTTGAAGCCAATTTTGGGTTACAAGAACATACAGGATTGAGAGATTCAACCGCAACAGCAACCATGTACAGCATGTTAGTGGCGGCAAAATACAAAATGCTAGGTGGCCAATACTCGGTGTATGGCCGAGCAGAGATTTTTAATGATCAAAATGAAATCCTTACAGGGCCGGTTATCAATCAATATCACACCCTTGTGGGCTTGCATGCTTTTGGTGCTAATGTGGGATTGGAATTCAAACCTATGAATAATTCCTTTTTAAGACTGGAGAGTCGCTATATACATTTGTGGAATGATGAAAATATTTTTTACACCAAAAATAAAAACACGAATGTAAGATTGGAAATTATCGGCAGTTTGGGTGTTTGGTTTTAGTGTTCAATGTTATAACACAAAACCATCCTTGGGTTCTATTTTAGGGGGCAAGTCCTTTTCCCCTAAAAATGATTTTAATTCTATTTCCACATTTCTACAAATGGAGCTGATGGGAACATCGGACGCAAAATTTTCAAACGGGTCTTCACTAATATCACCTACTATCTCCATGGTAATGAATACCCATGATATCAAAAGATTTAACCCAATAAAAATACAGTAGTTATGAATACCAACACCATTAAGTTGTTCTACAAGACCGAGCGGCAACATCAAAATAAATATCCAAGTAAAGGCCCTGCTAAAAAAACCATATTGTCTTGGGAAAGGTGTATTTTTTATTCTTTCACATTTGCCCAAACCATCCAAACAATTGTCTATTGTTTTATTCAAATCCAGTTGGTGAAACTCATTGATATGGTTGTTACTTTTGAGCTCATGAATACTTTCGTATTGATTGCATAACAATTGAAATACGCGGTTAGGTTTGTTTTGCAAATCAATGTACTCGTTTGGAGTTATGTATGCGCTTACCCCTTCCTCCCATTGTTCGGGAGTTGGCGCACCGTCATAATATTTCTTAAGTGACCTTCCATATTTACGACTGTGCGCAGATGGTTTTCTCAACTGCAAACGCAATGCATTCAAGAAGGCCAGTTGCCTGTATACAATTTCTTTTAACAAAAATTGTTGCGCAACCATGTCTTGCCTTTGAATGTAGGAATGGGCTTGCAGGCTTAGAATTTTTGAATGTCGCGAGAGTTCGCCCCAAATTTTGCGAGCCTCCCATTGTCGGTCGTACGATTGCCCATTTTTAAAACTGAGATAAATGGCAACTGCCACACCAACTGTGCTGAGCAATTGAAAAGGCAATGCAACTTTTGCAGAAAGCTGATGCCCATAAAACACCAAACTGCCCCATGCAATAAAAATGATAAAGTTAAGCCATCCAAACCTCCAGATTAGATTGGCGGGTAAATTTCTATAAATGTACATTTCTAATTTATTTTAGCTTAAATTATTATTGAAATATAAGGGAAAAGGAAAGCGGAGAAATTAAACTTTGTGTAAAACGGAAATAAAATTCGTCAATTATAATTTCAAAAATAATGGAATAAAAACTAACAATTTCAAATAAAACAAAAAAAGCCTCCCGAAAATTCGGAAGACTTTTTTATTACGAACAATTTACAACCCGACTAAAGACTTTTTTTCAAATTGAAAGTTAATTTTCCCATATTGGTGCAACCACACTCATTATTTGAAGCTTCGTTAGCAATTATTTTTACAACTACATAAGTATTGTTATTTCTTAATTTTGCAATGTAGATGTCACCATTCACTGGAGTAGTTACTGTAGAACTTGGAGTACCTGCAGCGTATGCATTGGCAGCCTCTATTGTAGTACCACTGCTATAATTAAATGTCAATGATTTAACAAACATGGTTAAATTTTTAGCAGTAAATGAACCGGTAAATGCAGCAGAAGCATCTGTATTCACCATGTCCTTATCTGCATCTGCATCAGTACTTGATCTAGATTCACTTTTCATCAAATCAAAAGCACCAGAATTAGAACCCAAGATGTGATAGAATTTACCAAACGTTTCATCAGCAAAACCTGTAATAGATTTTATGTTGAGAGACTTGGTTTGTATGTTGTCTTTCTTATCTGTTACAACCAAGGTGTATGATTCAGTGCCTATTCCACCAACGGTGTAATTTCTAGAAAAAGCAAAACTTGTTGGTTGAGCAACTATAATACTATCCAACTTTACAACCTCAGAACCTGTGGCTGATTTGTATTTTATTACAACCCTTTTAATACCGTTATCAGTATTGGCTGTAAAAGCTAGTGTTAAGGTTGTACCTGCTATTTTGGATTCTCCATCAACAGGAGAAGTTACAATTATTACTGGATTAATAGCTATTGGTGGAGTCGGATCATCTTTCTTTTTGCAACCTGTAAGAACAAGTGCAGAGATCCCTACTACTCCTAATGTTAAATTCATGATGTTTTTGAATTTTTTCTTATTTATTAATTTTATCATGGAACAAATTTAAACATCTCTACTGGGCAGGGAATTACACAAAATCAAACAAATATTGCAAGATTCACGGACGTGAATAATGTAAGTTTTTTATTTGGAGAATGTAAAAGCTATCTTCGCACCAATGGATAAAGAAATGAAAAAAGCTTATTGGGAATTGCACATCGCTGTTTTCATTTTTGGGTTTACCGCAATCTTAGGAAAATTGATTAGTGCCGACCATTTTACCTTGGTATGGCATCGCATGTGGTTAGCAGCTCTTGGGTTCTTCTTTATTCCTAAATTCTACCAATCCTTAAAAGCCACTTCTATTAAATCTATTATTCATTTACTAGGCATTGGTGTGCTTGTAGCCATTCATTGGCTCACCTTTTATGGCTCTATTAAAATAGGTAAAAGTGCTTCACTCACTTTGGGTTGCTTCGGACTAACCAGCACCTTTACTTCGTTTTTAGAACCACTTATATATAGAAGAAAAATAGATTCCAAAGAAATATTACTCGGTTTCTTCGCATTAATTGGTATTGGTATTATTGCCTATTACTCTCCTTCTAAAAGTGACGATGGTGGCAATTTTACCCTGGCCATTGTTGTGGGTGTTTTTTCGACTTTTGTGGCGGCCCTCTTCTCAACTATTAACTCACGACTTACCAATAAAATTGATACCAAAGTCATGTCGTTTACCGAATTGCTTGGCGGGTTTTTGTTTCTTTGTCTTTTGTTATTGGTTGTGTCTCCATTAATAAGCGGTTGGCAAGAAGTACTGCCACTGCACAGTTTTAATATTTGGCCTACTACTAACTCACCACAATTTATAGCCTCGCCTTATGCCGACTTTATTTGGATAGGGTTACTTGCGCTGGTTTGCACCAATATTGCCTTTGTATTAAATCTAAATGCCATGAAAAAAGTGACCGCATTTACTGCTAACTTGGCCATTAATTTAGAACCTGTTTATGGAATTATTTTAGCAGCATTTATTTTACACGAACATCAATTCTTAAATTTACAATTTTACCTTGGCACCGCTATTATATTAAGCAGTGTACTCATACATTCCCTCATGAAAAAAAATGGAAACAATTAATCAAATCATTCGCGAAAGAAGAAGTCATTACCCCTACGAATTTACTGGCGCAAAATTAAATGACGAAGTGATACATACCCTTATTGAGAACGCTTGCTGGGCACCCAATCACACCCTGAATTTTCCTTGGCGTTTTATTATTTTAAAAGATGAAGCTTTAAAAAACTGGTTGCAATTGGTGTTATATAATTTTATAAAAGACACCCCTGCCGAAAAATTCAATCAGAAAAAAGCCGATAAAATAAAAGACTATCAAAGTCAAGTATCGCATGCCATAGTTCTTATTTGCGAACACGAATCTGACAATGCAAATAAACACAAAGAAGACTTGGCGGCCGTTTCTTGTGGTGTTGAGAATATGTATTTATCTCTGAGTCGATTTCCAAATGCCGCGGGCTATTGGAGCACTGGCATGGGCACTTATGGCGCTGGAATGCGAAGCTATTTTAATTTAAAAAGTAACCAAGAATTGATGGGCTTTTTTATGTTGGGCGCTGTTGACAAAAAAAGAACTGAAAGCAATCGCAAAGATTATAGAAGCTTTATTCTTACAAACGAATAATCGCGGTTTCAACTAAGAGATCAACATCTTTATTTGCACATCTTATTGTTCAAACAAACTACATTTTTGCATATTAAGATGTGCAATTTAAAAAACGATTAATACAAAACTGTTACAGTTCCCTTAAAGAAATAAGGCTCATTATTTTTATCGTATACCGTGATGAAATAAGTGTATACACCATTCATCACCATTTGATGATTGAAAGTGCCATTCCAATAGCCCCCATTATTGGTATTATAGATAAGCTCACCCCATCGATTATAAATGTGCATGCTGTATTTAGAATACAAACCCGATATAGATGGACCAAAAACCTCATTTGTATAATCATCATTAGGTGTAAAAATATTGGGAACAAAAACATTAAACTCGCAACTTGTTATGATGCGGTAATCTAAGGTATCTTGACAGCCATTGTTATCTATTCGAGCAACAGGATAATGTCCATAATCGCTGGCTATAAAATACCTTTTAGTCTCAGTGCTTGGATACCAATTATAGGTTTTTGCATCACCTCCGTCAAGTCGCATAATAAACAGCGATTGTCTGTTGCAATAAAATGAATCAATGCTTCTACTTTCAAATGGATACATGGTTACATCGGCTGTATCATCTACAAAACATTTGCTCTTCTGCAAGTTCAAAATAGCCTTAAAAGAATTTTTAATTTTAATATCAGCACCCTTTGGAGTTTGGTTCAATACTCTGAAGCTAGCATCAAATGGATTTACAAAATGGTAGACTTCGTTTTTACAAAGCGAGGTATCTCTCAAGCGTTTTACATCCAAAGGGTCCATATTAATGATGGTCGTTAAATCTAGACTTCGGCATTTTGAAAAAGCGCCTGTCAAACGGTAGGCACCATTTTTATTTACCACCAGTGTATGACTTGTATCGCCTGTGCTCCAATTGTATTTCAACAAAGGTTCCTTTATATATTCAATTTTGTACGTCTTAATATTGCAAGCATAAAGGGAATCTTTAATAACCAAATTGCGAGGTCCCATTTCAACTTTTATGTGCACCGAATCATAATAATAGCAACCTCGATCTTGGTAATTGACTTGTATTGATTTGCTTGTTTTGAATATCACAGAGTCGCCGTAATAAAGGGTATTATAGCCAATATACATATTGTATTCTGATAAGTAAGTATTCTTTATAACATATTGCTGCCCTTCACAAAAACTGGTGTCCTTATACCGGTGCAATGTCCTTACCAACCTGGTTAAAAAAGTATCAGTAAATTGGCAATTATCGCTTTCACCTGTTAAAATATAATAGGCGCTTTGAGTTTTGTTGGCGGAGTAATAAGTTTTGGTTGATAAGGGATCCTCATAAGTATTATAATTGCGCCAAGCATAATTTATTTTGTTGGGATAATTGGTTTCTGAAGTCAATAAAAGAGAATCATAACAATAAGAAATAGCAGGACCATGAATTTTAAATTTATATTTTACTGTATCACGTATGTATTGCACATCGAAGGTATCGCTGGTATACTCATCTGTATTATTTACAATTAAGAGTATCTGATTCGTATCTTTCAATCCGATTTTATTTCTTGAAAAAACTGGAGTGTTTGCCTTGCTAAAAAATTGTTGATTGATGTACCAATGATAAGTAATGCTTTCGCCAAGGGTAGATTGATTGATTAATCTAACTGTGTCTTCTCTATTACAACCGCCTTTAATTTTAAATAAGGCTATTGGGTATTTGAAATCATAGGGCTTGCAACTTTTATTAATGGGGTTTTTAATATTTACCTTGAAGGCGGCATCTGTAGCATTTGCACCCGCATTATTATAAGTGTAATAAATAGCTTGAATAAAATAATCGCCAGCCCCCATACAATTCAATGTAAAGTAAGAATACCCATCGCCTCCACCCGTAATTTTTGTCATGGCTTTACAAGTACCTCCGAACACCTTATACTCACGCAGATAACTTGTGCCATCGGGTTGTATTTCCAAGTCAAATTTATCCAATCCTGTTACACTTATTTTAAACCAAGTCGATTTAATATTATAGGAATTTTCAGTTTCGTTTGGTGAATTACCATAGGTATGACAAGCATTATTGGTCAATAATTTATAAGAACCAAAACGGCTGTAGTTACCAGTTACAGCATCACCACAAAAATCGCCATTTGTAGCACTCGCAATTAATTTTGTCGATACAACCATAGCATGCTCCAAGTTCGTTGGATATCGATAATTACCTTTCAACAAAACGAAGTACCTTTTAATTCCACAACCCACATTAATAAATTCAATTGAATCTCGATAAAAATTATTCGTAATAAATGTCATCCCAGTATTGGTACTATCAAATCCTTTTTTTACCAAGGTATTAAAATCTTGTTCGTAATTGCCCTTGTATTGAAATACTTCGAAGTCGCCACCTCCTCCATAAACATTTTTAACCATTGATTTAATCCTGATTTTTGTTGAACCAGAAACAGTAAAAGTGTACCAAAGATTTTTGGTCACTTGCACTCTTCGTATATTTATAGTATCAGGATATGGAATCAATACAGAACCCTGTCTGTATGAATAATTATCACTCGAAGGATCACTCAACAACCCATTGGTATGACAAGTGATGGGCACATAGTCCGATTGCCTCGTATCACTTGTTGAATAATGCCCAAAATCGTAGGCATGTGCTGCAAAATCATTTTTAGAATAATAAAGCGGTGTAAAATTAGCACTGCCCTCATTACTAATTTTAATATCCAATGGCACCATTAAAGTATAAAATTGATTGCCTTCCAAATTACAAATAACATTTCCCGGCTCGCAAGGGGCTATAATATTATTACTATCGATCACTATTGCTGGATTAAGTTGCGCATTTCCTTTATACAATTCAAATACACTCGGACCTGAGAAACTAGCATTCTTAGCCATGAAAAATGTATAGTAATAATAGGTCGTATTTGGAGTAATGAATTTTCTAGTATTACAAGAAAGAGCGGGCTTAGCAGTAGAAGTTTGCTTGCAATCCTTACAGTAAATAAGTTTATAAGTATAAGTAAGATTCTTTAATGCCGCAGGTGAATTCAAAACATCTTGATTGCTATTGATAGGGTAGGCAAATTGAGGATTGGTATTATTGGGTATTGGACATGTAACATTGGGAATAAAATTGACCCAATGTTCGGTTGAAAAGCAATCTTCATAAACTTTGCCATCAATTTTATTGAGTAGAGAAACCACCGTATAATATCCCTTGTTTAAATAAAAACATTGACCCAAATGGGAATACCCAAACCAAGATGACGCTGTATAAAGGCCATAACCTTTTGTTCGTTTACTATAATCAATTCCAGGCAGTGCAAAAGCAGTTCCTTTACTAATCTGTCCACCAAAAACAAGCACATCACAGTATTGACCAACAATATTAAAATCCGAAGATTCTGAAATGTAAATTTCTTTAAATGTAAATCGCCCCGATAAAGCAACTGTATCAATAAAAATATTTGTATCCCTGTTTTTGAAATTAATTTTTTTGCTTGAAAACCAAGCATCTTTTAAAGGATTAAAATCTTTAACATATTCTGGTTGTGTCGGACTATAATACTGCGGTGGTGCAGCACCTCGACCAAATACGAGTCGCAATTTTTTCCCTGGCTGTCCTAAACTCACAAAACTGGTTACAAGTGTATAAGTTCCTTTCGCGATACAAGACTCCATTCCATAGTAATTATTTTCTTGTAAGAACTCTTCATGAACTAAGACTAGGTTACATGAAGTGCGTATATCTCCTGCATATAAAGCATAATGCACCATTTCAGCACTTGCATAATTCTCGATTCTAGCATGCAGTAAGCCGTTCTGTGCAATATTTAAAATACTATAAGACCCAAATTGAAAAGTATCAGAAACATTTCGAACACCACTTGTACCTCTGTTACTCTCAATATAATTCCTAACAAAATAATTGGGTATTACATTTTTACAGGCATGTGTACTCATTAATGCATTACAATTCAAACTACGTAACATAGAAGTATCTGTACCATATCTGAGTGTTATTTCATTATCGGTATTTGTTGTATTCCATTGATCGGCTTGGTACGTACTATTGTCAACATAAATTATAATATTATTCTGAAATCTATCTGTTAAAATTTGTAAATAATATCTTTTGTTAATGGCATTGTTTAACGGACATTGTTCATTAAGAATAATACCCGCAGCTGACACATCGCAATAGGGCTTAGGATTTATAAAAGAATCGGCAGTTACAGTGTCTGCAAATAGTCTATATTTCAATTGTGCTCCTTCTAATGTAACATCTTTGTAATTGTACCAAATCTTATTCACTAACATTTTACTAGGAAAACTAACAGCTATCCAAATGCTCTTTGCTATGCTGCTATCCACTACTTTTTGTTTCTCAAAAGGTTCCTGACTAATGCAACTAAAATCGAAGTAGTTACTTACTCGTCTATCTTTCACTAAACCAAAATCAAACAACCCTCTTAAATTATCATAGGGTTGTGAATTAGAGTTCGAAATATTTAATTCAACCCATAAAGTACCTTTTGCTTTTTTCTTACAACCCACTTGTACTAAGTACCATCCTTGCGTTAAACAAGAGTTACCCGATACACCAAATTTATTAAGTGGTGGCAATCCCTTTTCTATATCTGCAATTGAATAACTACAATCTGGAATTCTATACGTATTAAAACCTGCAAAAATTTGTGGTATGGCACTGTCTTGTTGGGTTAAAGTAATGGACACATTGCGCGTAGTAGGGATATAGAATTTATACCACACTGTTTTAGTACAATTACCTACATCATCTAAATCTTTAACACATTGTTCAGCTTGTTGCCTGCTGGCCTCTGTAATATCGACCTTTAGTGAAGTCAATTTTCCAATACCAAAACCATTCGAGGGAATGATAATTTCTGAGGCATTGGAACAGTCGTCGTTCACTGGCCTTTGGGCCCAAATGCTAGTGCTTAGCATTAAAAAGAGAAAACAGACTATATAAGCAATGAATCTTCTCAAAATAAACTCATTAACAAATGTAAGGTATCTTTAGTAATAAGTTTGCAATTAAAAACAAATGACAGTTTTCTTACAATTGCACAACGACTACAAAATAGTCAGAGCAATTGTTTATTGTTTAATAAATGACCCATTCACACCATCCATTTTTACCAAATAAAAGCCATTGGCGAGGTTCCTAAAATCGAATACTTGTTGGCTGGCTGTTATGGTTCCTGTGAAAACAACTTGACCGTAAATATTGTAAACAATAAGCTTAGAATTAACGCTTCCATTCATGGTATAAAGCCCTGTTCCAGGATTCGGATAAATGTTCAACTGTGGCAGATAATTTATCTGTTTGAGCAAAGTTTGTTTGGGTGTTTTAAATTCTACCGATGCTGCATTGGTAATGATGGGTGAATTATAATCGAAATAGATAAAAGCTTTGTTGGGAATATTTGTACCTTCAGTTAAGTTCTTTTTAGGTTTGATTCTGTATTGAACAAATCCTTGAGAACCCAGTGGATCGGTCATACTATCGGGCAACATAATATCCCTAAAACAGAACATCAAGGCATTTTTATTTAAACTGGTTTCAACACGGTGACTACTGCCTAATAGTTCAAAAGTTTCTATATCTAACAAAAAAGATAAAGTATCTCTTAAGCGAATTATAATCGCACTATCATTGCCATTGTTTTGAAAATGTATGGTATAATTCAGCCAATCTGAGTATGCCGGCTTTACTTGAGCAGGGAATACTTCTTTGTAATTGGGATCGCGTGAGTTACTGAATAATCCTTTAAAAATTCTACTATTATTATCTGGATTCAAATCACCAATTGGCGGATAAATACGAATACTAGCAGTTACTGTATCTCCAATTTGGGCAGTTGAATCCGTATCAAAAAACAAATAATTGGCATTGCTTGAATCTCTTTTTGACAAGTCATTAATTATAAAAGTAAATTCATTGCCTTGTACACTATCTGGTTTAATTTTATGCCTAAAAGTATCAACATACTTTAATTTTCCTTCCACTTTTACTTTCACACGCGCCCCGATTTTTTTTGTACAATGCAAACCATAGCTTGCACTCAAATCATTAAAATCCATGTAAAGATAATTGCGCTGTCCGGGCCTTAAACTATGAAATGAAAATGCTCCTACTCCAACATCGAATTGATTAGTACATTTAAATCCAAAATCAATATTTTCTTTCAAGCTGGCTTTAGTTCCAAGATTTAAAGCCCTAGTATTTCCATTTGCAGGACAAGAAAGTTCAATTGGCAATTTATTAGTATCAGCCATTACTGTTACTTTTCCAATTGCGTTTTTAAAATAATAACTGCCATTAAATAATGAATAAGTAGTTGCCATCCATTGGTTGGCACTATCATATAATTTAATAGGTATTAAATTTACACCCCATTCTTTTTGATCTAATTTGCAATTGCTATTTTCATCGGTAAATATGGCTCCTGCGACACCTGTGGCGTGCCTACCCGACAACACTTTAGTACAACTAATCATTGTATCATTATTGCAATAATATTGATCTAGTCTTATTTCATGACTTAAAGTATCATCATGGTAATATTGCAGCGTATCAGGGTAAATATTTATACCAATTTTCAGATCTTTAAATCCTCTGATACGCTTCCCATCTATATACCAATTATAATCAAAACGATTAAGGGTAATGGCATCCGTATGGCAATAAAAATCGTTCCCCATACTATCCATTTTAAAACCGTTTCCACCTTTTGTATCCGCAACAGAAACTGTGCGTGTGGCGGTGGTAGAATTACCACTGGTATCTTTTACAAAATACGTAATAGTATAAGTACCAATCCTTCTCGTATTGACAAAACCGGTAACCACCATTCGTGAAGTAATATCGCCTTCTAAATTATCTGTAGCCACTCCACCCGGATCAACGTAGGGGCCATTTTTACAAAACAATTCAATTGAGCCCGAGCTTCCAGGATACAATTTGATAACTGGAGGAATGGTATCCTGTGCTTTTGTAACAGTCATTAGAAAAAACAAACTAAGAAAACAGGCCAAGAAAAAGTAGTTAACAGTTAGTAATGCTGACTTCATCTATCAAAGTTAATCAAACATTCAAACTTATTATTAAATCCATATTAATATGACCAATCAATGACCGTTATTTTACAAGATTAAGACAACTTAAAAAATAGTCAACTAAGTTTAATAAACACTCGAAATCTCATTCACTCTATTCGCATCGAGCTTCAAGAAAGTAAATAACATCATGCTAAAACTAAACAGCGATGAACCTCCATAGCTCATAAAGGGCAAAGGAATTCCTATAACCGGTAAAACACCTAAAGCCATACCTACATTTACAAAAAAGTGAAAGAAAATAACAGAAGCCGTAGAATAGCCATACACCCTCGCAAATACATTTTTCTGTCGCTCCGCCATGTAATACAAACGACCAATGAATAACAAATATAACAATACAAAAATGCTTGACCCAACGAATCCATACTCCTCCCCCACAGTACAAAATATAAAATCGGTGTGTTGCTCGGGCACCAACTTGGCCTTGGTTTGCGTGCCATTGTTAAAACCATTTCCCAACCATTGTCCAGCACCAATACTAATCTTAGATTGTCTCACATTGTAACTGTAATCACGCTTGGAGGCCTTCTTATCCTTGCGGTTCATGTCTATTTTAAACAGACTGAATTCTTTGGCTTTTCTTGGATAATATTCTGCCACATCTTGATTCAAGGTCACCAAAATTCTTTGTTGTTGATGGGGTTGTAATACTTTGGCAAATATGAAATCGACACTTAAAATAAAAATAGCTGAGGCGAAAAAGACAATGATGGAGAGCCATAACATTTGCCGGTATTTTTTATAAAAATAGGCCACCACTCCACACAATATAAGAATGACACCTATGAGATATAGCGATGGAAATAAAATTGTAAATACGAATAAAGCTGCTAAATAAAGTCCTATAACCAGATACCAGCCAGACAGTCCTTCGCGGTATAATACCAAAAAGAAACTTGCAAACACCAATGCTGATCCAGTATCATTTTGGGCCAAAGTAAGTATCATTGGCAATAAAATAATTCCAAAACAAATGGCTATATTTTTTTTACCTGCAAATTTCACATCGAATGTCCCCAAAAATTTAGCCAAAGCCAATGCGGTAGCATACTTAGCAAACTCGCTGGGTTGCAATTTGAAGGAGCCTATTTTGAACCAAGCTTGAGCACCTTTATTATAAGCCCCAGTGGCCAGCAACACAAGCAACATAGCAATCACCACCGCGTAAATACCATAGCCTGAAAAATTGAAAAACTTTGGATCGAGTAATAGAATTAAAAATACAATGACCGCGGCAACACCAATCCACATAAACTGCTTACCATACTCCATCGTTAAATCGAAAATAAAAGTATGGTCGATGGTACTATTGGCCGAATAAATATTCATAGCACCAAAGCCAACGATAAGTATGTACAGTATCACCGTTAACCAATCTATTCGAATATTTTCCTCGCTTGCTTTGTTGTAATAGTTCATGGTTTTGGTGTTAATGGCAACAGGGTTTTGCGCAAAGTAGAATCAGGTTTAGGTAAATCGTATACCGTCGAACCTACCAAGTTTGCATTCAACATGCGGTCCAACATATCCTTTCTCGTGGTCACTGTTTTATCCGTTTCGAGGTATCGCTCTATCATTAAATTGGCAATAGGTGCCGCATAATCTGCCCCATAACCACCATTCTCTACCACCACAGCAATGGCAATTTTAGGATTTATACGGGGAGCAAATGCAATGAATATGGAGTGGTGAGCTCCGTGTGGATTCTGTGCGGTACCTGTTTTAGCGCAAATCGTGATACCTTCTATACCTGTTCTACCAGCAGTGCCTCCGGGTTTACAAACACGGGCCATACCGGCTATCACCGAGTCGAAATAAATAGGATTAATTAGCGCTTTGTGTTTTACTTTGTAAATATCTGGCAAGGTTTTTTCGTCGCCTATGGCTTTCACAACATGTGGAATATAATAATAACCTCGATTCGCTATAACACTGGCGACATTGGCCATTTGGAGAGGCGTTAAACCAATTTCACCCTGACCGATAGATAAGGAAATAACATTGCTTGAGCGCCAATTCTTTCCGAACACGCGTTCGAAATATTGGGTCTTTTTTACGATGCCTGGCGACTCTTCTGGCAAGTCTATTTCTGTCTTCACCCCTATTCCAAAACTATTTAAATATTGGGTCCATTTAAGATAGGCATCTTGTACACTTTTATATTTTGGATTATCGAGTATACTCCTGTAAACATAACAGTAATAGGCATTGCAACTTTGCTGTATACTGTGTTCTAAATCGAGTGGCGATGCATGCGGGTGACAACCCACGGTTAATGAACCCATGTGATAACCACCATGGCAAGGATATTTGGTGTCAGGAAATAAAACACCCTCCTGTTGTCCAATTAAAGCTTGCACCGTTTTAAAAGTAGAACCCGGAGGATAAGGTGCTTTTAAGGCCCTATTGAATAAGGGTTTGCGGGGATCTAATAACAGAGCACTAAAATTTTTATTTCTTGTTTGACCCACCATCAGATTAGGGTCATAGTTCGGACTATTGACGATGCTCAACACCTCTCCGGTAGAAGGCTCAATTGCTACAATAGAACCAAACTTGTTTTTCATTAATTGTTCGCCAAATTCTTGTAAATTTAAATCTATGGCGGCTATTAAATTCTGTCCTGCAATTGGTAAACTATCAAATTTACCTCCTGCAAAACTGCCCTGCTGTTTGCTGAATTTATCAACTAGTACTATTTTTTTTCCCTTTTTACCGCGCAAGTACAATTCATAACTTTTTTCCATACCCGACATGCCTTTAATATCTCCAGGTTTGTAATACTTCTCGTTTTGTAATTGCCTTTCGGTTACCTCGCCCATGTATCCTAATAAATGAGCTGCTCCATTGATATTATAACGTCTGTCTATTTTTGTCTCAATAAAAAAAGCGGGGTAATCGTAGATAATTTCCTGTAATTGAGAATAAATATGAAAGGGTAAACTTTTGTAGATGATAGAGGCTTCGCGGGTATTATATCGACTGGCCTTTTTTATTCTGCCGTTTAAATCATTGGTATCAATTTGCAATACCTTGCAAAGCTTTTCCTTATTGATGTTTTTAATTTTTTGAGGCACCGCCATCAAATCATACACTGCATCATTGTATACAAGTAATTTACCATACCTATCTACAATGGTACCGCGGGCGGGGTATATGGTAACTTCATTAGACCCATAAGCCAAAGCCTTATAATAATTGGAGGTATCAACTATTTGAAGAAAAAACAAACGGGTAATAAAAATGATTCCTATTACGGCCAATACAATAAAGAAAACAAATAATTTACCGCTCTTTTCCATGCTATTTTTTTATAAAAAAGATTATGACTTGGTTGGCTTATAAATTAAATCCTCTAGGGTAATTGTAAACACAAATGTTAACAGCGTGCTGATTAAAGCAGCGGGAAGAATAACGGTTAAAAAATTCTTAAAACTCAAAGACTCTATTATCATAAAAACAAAATGATAAAGAAAAATAAAGCATATAAAATAAGTCCATTTCCAAGGGCGACCTTTTTTGGAAGTCCATATTTTATTATCCTCCTCGCGGGTAGCAATTTCATTCTCTATGTCTCTGGTAGCATAATGCCTCATATATCCAATTAAGGTACATACTACGGCATTAATACCCATGGTATTAAAAAAAGTATCTAGCAAAATACCGGCAGCAAAAGAAACCAATATTATCCACACATGCGACATGCGTGGCGGCAATAACAATAAAAACATAACCACTAATTGTGGTTGAAAATAGGCCCCTAGGTTGCTGCTAATTGTTACGTTACTAATCACAAAAATTTGCAGAGCTATTAGCAAGGCGTATAAGCCTAAATATTTTGCAATATCAAGTATCATGGCTTAGGTTCGTTTAATTTTTTTTCAAGTTCCATTAACTCCTTTTTAAATAAGTTTTTCACCACATACACCGTACTTATTTTTCCAAAATTTACGGCCAGCTTTACTTTTATGATATAAAAGTCATCCGTAGATTTGGTTTCAAGTTTATCGACTGTACCAATAGGAATATTCTCGGGTAAATTATTGGAGTAAGGACTGCTAACGATATGATATCCCTTTTTAATTTGTTCGTACTTATTCACTTCCAGATAGTCAATGCTATTGGGGTCGCGGCCCGACCAATGAATAGTACCTTTAGATAAATTCATCTCTTGAATTTTAGGGGCAATTTTAACAGTGGTATTGAGCAAGGATTTGGCAATGCTGTAATTTTCTGATACCTGAATAATAGTACCCACTAATCCTTCAGGACAAAATACACCCATGCCTTCTTCTATACCAGATGAGCTGCCCCTGTTAATGGTAATATAATTGTTCTGCTGATTGATGGTATTGGTAATTACTTCCGCCGGAATATATTCATAACGCTGTTTATAAACAGAATCATTAACTGTAAAAACTTTTCGCGACTCTATCAAATAATTCTCTTTCAGATGCCTTCTCAATTCCAAATTTTCATTTGACAAGGCTTGATTCTTGTGGTATAAATCGAAATAATCAAAGATAGAATGATTGGTTTCTTGAACCTTTCCAGAAAGTTTGCGGGTATTGCTAAAATAAAAAGCCGACTGATAACTATTGTTGCGAATAATGGCAATGATGCAGAATATTTCCAGAAATAAAAATAACAAGACATGAAGTTTGCTTTTTAAATACCGAAATATTGAGTTCATTCAAAAACCAATTATGAAGTCATTAAGAATTTAAATTTACCAATGTTTTTCAAAGCAATGCCAGTACCTCTTACCACTGCTCTTAATGGATCTTCTGCCACATGAACGGGTAGTTTGGTTTTGGCAGAAAGCCTTTTATCTAATCCTCTTAGCAAGGCGCCACCACCAGTTAAATGAATACCGGTTTGATAAATATCTGCTGCTAATTCTGGCGGAGTATTTTCCAAAGCCTTCAATACCGCTTCTTCCAATTTTACAATTGACTTATCTAAAGCCAAAGCAATTTCTGAATACGATACGAACACTTGTTTTGGAATACCTGTCATTAAATCTCTTCCGTATACGGCGTAATCCTCTGGGGGATTATCCAATTCTGTTAAAGCTGAGCCTACATTTATTTTTATTTTCTCCGCAGTACGTTCGCCACATAGTAAATTATGTTGACGTTTCATATACTCGCTAATATCCATATTAAATTCATCACCTGCTACGCGAATGGATTGATCGCAAACAATGCCACCTAAAGCGATAACGGCAATCTCGCTAGTACCACCTCCAATATCAATTACCATATTACCCATGGGTTCAGTAACATCAATTCCAATACCTACTGCAGCGGCCATTGGTTCATGTATCATGTAAACTTCTTTGCCTCCTGCTCTATCGGCACTATCCTTAACAGCTCGTTTTTCTACCTCGGTAATACCAGATGGAATGCATATCACCATTTTTAATTGAGGTGAAAATGATTTACCTGATTTGTTAATTTTTTTTATCATGCCTCGAATCATGTGCTCTGCTGCATGAAAATCCGCAATTACGCCATCCTTCAAAGGGCGAATAGTTTTGATATTATCATTTTCCTTACCAAACATTTGCATGGCCTCGTGACCAATGGCAATCACCTTACCAGTACTTCGCTCCATTGCAATAATGGAAGGTTCATCAACGACAACTTGGTCTTTGTGTATAATCAGCGTATTGGCGGTGCCTAAATCAATTGCTAATTCCTGTGTAAAAAAATTAAACCATCCCATTTTGGTGCGTAATATTAATAAAATTATATGTTAGCGCAAAATAACGATATAAAACAGTATTATTTATCAATCCGGAAAAATATTTTTAGATTTTTTTTGAAATATATTTGTTTGTTAAAAAAAATAGAGATTACTTTGTTCTAACAATTAAAACAAAATTAAGATAATTAATATATGGAAAAGAAAAAACCAGGCCGCCCTTCTAAAAATGATTCTAGAAGAATCGAAATTTTAGAAAAAGCTGCCAACTGTTTTACACAGTTTGGCTTTAACAAAACCACCCTTGATGACATTGGGGATGCCTTAGGATTCAACAAGGCGGCTTTGTATTATTATTTTAAAAACAAAGAAGAACTCTTTAGCCATGTGATGAAATTTGAAATGGAGCGATTGTGGGAAAGGCTTAACGTAGAAACCAGCCACATTGCTGGGTTCGAAACTAAAATGCTCAAATATTTTGAAATTCGAACTGACGGTTGGATTGCACTTGTTAAACTAAATGGCCTTTCTAAAGACAATCTAATCAACTTAAATGACACCTTCTCTAGCGTTATAATGTCTTTCCGAACAAATGAAATTAATTTCCTTACTGCAATTGTTAAAGGTGAAAGAATTAAACACTCCACTAACGAGATTCACAGTTTTTTAAACATCCTATTAGACACCCAATCCTTCATCACTATGAGTGCCATACTACTTGAAAATATTGATGTGGACATGGATAAACTGGCTGTAATCAAAAAGAAAAAGAATTTGGTATTAAAACACTTCTTGAATTCTCTTATGAGTGACCAAATGCCTACTTAAAATTGGATATGTGAATCCTTTTTGAAAACTCAACAAAAAAAATGCAAGCCCACATCGCACCGCTCAACCTGCTGCCCTTGCTGTGTTCCCACCCTGGGGGAGTTCACAAGGAGCTGGTCGTGCAGACTTGCGGTGCAAAAGTACCGAATTAAAACAGAATTAAAAACAGGTTCTGAAAAAAATTAATTGAAATTATAGACAGGCTCAATCAAAGCAAATTTACTTGCTTCTGATAGCCTCTACGGGCACTAATTTGCTTGCCCTATATGCCGGAATAATGCCTGCTACCAAGCCTATTGAAGTGGCAAATAGAAGCCCTTTTACAAAATTACCCGAGGTTAATATGAACCTAAAATTAGATTCCATAGACTTAGCTAAAAAAACATTAACTCCCATGGCCATTAGCCATGTAAGCAATATGCCAAGTAATCCGCCAACTACACTTAAAACAACTGCTTCTGTTAAAAACTGCACCAAAATGAATTCATTCTTAGCACCCAATGATTTTTGAATACCAATTTGATTGGTTCTTTCTTTGACAGAAACAAACATGATATTGGCAACGCCAAAGCCGCCAACAAGAAGCGAAAACATTCCAATTATCAAGCCAAAAGCACTTACACTTTTAAAAAAATCACCCACAGAATCACTTAAAAATGAAATTTTATTCAACGAAAAATTATCATCTTCAACTGGTTTTAATCTGCGAATACTGCGCATGGTGCCACGCAATTCCTCGGTTAGAGCATCTATGGATACATTCTCTTTGGCTTTTATAATCATATTGCTGTTATGCCCTGAACCATCGCCTGCCGCATACCTCAAAAATTTGACGGGTACCAACACATTGTCATCAAAATCAATATTTATAATATTATCGCCCTGATTTTTTAATTGACCAATAATGGTAACCTGCTTGCCAAAAACAGTGATATTTTGGCCTACCACCACACTTTTCTCAGGAAACAAACTCTTAGCGACATTGGCCCCTACCAAACAAACAGGTGAGCCACTGTTATCTTCCATTTCATTGAAAAAACGTCCGTTCTCTATATCCAAATCCTGTATTTTAGAAAACTCAGAAGTATAGCCATTAATGGCTGCACCTTCTATGCTATTTTTTCCTGCTTTAATTGTTGAACTTTCATTGGAAGTATAAGAAATAGCTTCTATCATTTCGCTGATTGGTTGAGCTTTCACCATTTTTACTTCCTGCAATTGAATATCCGGACGGTTGACATATTTCCACCAAGGGTAATCATTGCCTCCACCCGCCCATTGCCACTTATCTACATACACCACATTCTTGCCAAGCGACTGCACACTGTTTTTGATATTGGCTTCCAAAGAATCTACAATGGTAAATACTAAAATAATACAAAAGATACCAATGGCTATGCCCAATAAAGATAAGAAGGAGCGCAATTTATTATTCACCAGTGAATGAAGTGCCATGGAGATACTCTCTCTCAATAGTTGTATGCCTAATAATATTCTCAAAAGATTTTCAATTTTACATCACTTCATTTGAAACAAAAACCCAATTCGACCATCTGCCCTATTTAAGGTATAAAAACAGGGTGCAATTTTTAAGTGACCTCTTTTTCTTCCTTGGGTGGGAATAATAGACTTAAAATAATGCTAACAGAGAGTATCCCAAAAATGACCATCAAAGAATGAATATTGGTGAATCCAATTTCAAAAAACCAATGTTCAAATAGCATTTTAAACCCTATAAATGCCAACAAAACGCCCAATCCGTATTGTAGATAGGTAAATAAGTGCATAACATTGCTCAACAAGAAAAACAAACTTCTTAAGCCCATAATAGCAAAAATATTAGAGAAAAAAACAATGTAAGGGTCTTTGGTAATGGCGAAAATAGCCGGAACACTGTCTACCGCAAAAATCAAATCGCTAAACTCAATTACCAATACCACAATAAACAATGGTGTAAAAAATTTCTTGCCATTTTGTATGGTTAAAAAATTGGCACCATCATAATCTTTCCATACCGGAAGATATTTTGAAGTAAATCTAACTATGGGGTGCTTTTCTACATCAATGCTTTCATCCATATCCTTGGTCCATAAAATTTTGACGCCAGAAAAAACAAGAAATGCACCAAAAACATAGAGTATCCAACTAAATGAGCTTATCAGTGCCGCCCCAAAAAAAATAAAAATCATTCTTAAAACAATGGCTCCCAAAACGCCCCAAAACAATACTTTTTTGTAATAAATTTCGGGCACAGAAAAAGACGTAAATATTAAAAGGATGACAAACAAATTATCAACTGATAAAGAATATTCAATAAGGTAGCCTGTTAAAAAATCTAGCGAAATTCTTTCGTTGTAGAAGTCCATATTGGCGGCATAATCCAAAGATTTAAACTGCATATCGGGTTGATACTTTCTAGCCACCTCCAACAACTTTTCGGGAGAATTAATTCCATGCATTAAGGTACCGCCATACTCTCTAATTAAAAAATAAAATGCGGTTGCAAAACTCACCCAAACGAAAGTCCAACCCAAGGCATTTTTGAACGAAACATTTTTATTGCCTTTGGAAAAAATCCCTAAATCGAATGATAAAACTGTTAAGACAAAAAGGATGAAAAGAGAAAAAAAAGATAGTTCCTGACTCATTATTGAATATAAAATGCAATAATAAGCTAAAGTCTAATTTTTCTCGAATTTAAAGGCGTAAAATTCTCCACCGGCTGCAATTTCTAATATATAAAAACCATGTCTGATATCATCAATATTGATATTGGCTACTTGATTTAAGGTGGCATTCGCGATACCAGATTTTACCAACTGGCCCATGGCATTTATTATTTTATAATTGCAACTCAACCCATTATTTAGCATTTTTATGTTGAGTTCATTGCTAGCAGGATTGGGATATATGGTAACTGATTGCCCTTTATTTAAAGTATTAACGTTGGCAAATTGCAATGCCATTTTCACGGCTTCGTAAGCATTCACAATTCCATAACCATATTGATTATTAGGTAAGGTGCCTGTGGCAGAATTTTGTGTAGCCGTTAAATGCAAAATGGTTTTAATATCATTGGCCGTTAAATTCGGATTGGCTTGTAATATCAAAGCTACTATACCACATACATGGGGCGAAGCCATGGAAGTTCCATTAAAGGCTGTCCAATAATTGGTATCGTTTCTGAATACTGATTTTAACAATGTACGGTCTATCATCCAAGGTTCAAATTGTTTGTTATTAACAGATGACGGTACATCAAACCCTGGTGCAGAAATATCAGGTTTTATTCTACCATCAATGGTTGGCCCCTTGCTGCTGAATCTGGTAATACGACCAGGAAATACATAAGGCGTATCATTCATTGCTACACCTTTTACATTTTTATAGGCACTTCGGGCAGCCATAGCACCTACCGAAATGACGGACTTAGAAGTACCCCCATTTTCGCCATTGGTAGAGTTGGTATTGCCATCTATAAAAGTTGCGCTAAAATCTAATTTGCCAACTTTATTTCTGAACGAACCGCTGGTCCACTCGCGCACAGCACCAGTATTCCATCCATGCACTTCGGAATTCAATGATGTCATTTTTACAACTATGATGTACTTTTTTGGCTTAAACTGATCGGCCATCAAAGTGATATTAGGTTTATTATTTAAAATATTTTTTTGTTGACAAACCATTACAATTTTAAACTGCGAGGTATCCGCATTTAAATTAAAGGTATTCACTTTATCGCTTGCACTGCTTATAAAAGGTGTTTGAGTTATTAATTTTTTATTGGTATCCAATATCTGTATTTGCATGGCAAAATTGGTATTGGCACTTCCCCAAAAATCGGTGTAAACACTCTCGCGGTTTCGACCTTCTCTATAATTTTCTATCACAATGGTAGAGGCAGTATCATTTGCAAAAGAATAATTCCAGTGCATATTATTATCGCCTTCGTTGCCATTGGCGCCTACCAATACTTTGCCTTTACCTACTAATGCATCAGTGGCTTTATCAAATAAACTACTGCCATCGTGAGGCCCTGTATGCATGCCCCAGCTTAGGTTAATGACTGCAGGTTTGCCAACAGATTGGGCGTAATCAAAAATATATTTATACGCATCTATAATCGTTGGATTGGCAACCACATAATCACCCAAGGCGCTGCCACCTAAAGTATCATTGGAATATTTAATAGATACGAGCACAAATTCAGCTTCGGGAGCCATGCCTCGGTATTGCAAATTTGGTGTGGTTAAGCCACTGCCAGCCGCAATACCTGCCACATGAGTGCCATGTGCACCATCCATATCATTGCCATTAATAATTGTAGTGCTATCTGTAAACTCAGTACCATAGCTGTAGCCTGTAGGAGGTGTGCCATTCTTATTGCTTTGCTGCCACCATTTAATGATCCTGTTTTTATTACCCGCTGCATTAAAAAATGTTGGATTATTACCTTGAAAACCAATGTCCACTATGCCCACAATTACGCCCTTACCAGTGTAATTGAGGGGCAATGAATTTTGCAACCCATTTTGTACTTTATCTACCGAAGTAGCTTGTCTTTCCAAATCATTTTTATAACGGGCCGCTGTCGCTTTATTCGCTAATTCGATATAGGCAATACAAGGCAAGGATTGAACTTTGTTAAACAAATTGGAATCAAATGAAATGGACCAAACTTGTCCAAATTTTCCATTCACAAAAATACCATTGGCTTTAAAAATTGAATCGGTGGCCAACTCATTTACGAATACAAGTGCATGTGTTTCGCCAGTGGTATTCACAAGCGCATAGTCCTTGTCGGCCAAGGCAATGCGCGAGCTATTAGATAAATTATTTTGTGCTAAAACAACTGTTAATAGAAACAAGGAACAGGTTAAAACAAGGGAGCGTAATGGTAAAATCATAGTTACAAATATCGTGAAACTGGGAGATTTTACCACATAAGTTAGATAAGAATTAATTTGGGTCGTAGTCAATTTATAACTATTGACAAAAAAAATACATTTCGAATGTGTCAAAAATCCTTAAAAGAACAGATAAGTTATTTTTTGCTCTGCAAAAAATGGCGTTGTGCTAAAACAACTTTAATTCCTTAATCAAATGTCAGACACTCCCCTTTTTTTTACAAAGTAAAAAAAAACTTATGTGCACTTAAAAAGTAACATTAGTACCCCCAAGTTTTGAGTAAACCCAAAATCATGTTAGAACCCAAAACAAGAAAAAAAACTTATCTAACTTATGTGGTAAAAAAAACGATGTCTGGTTGAGCCCCTAAAAACTTTCGTAAACCCCATGCAATTTGTGGTAAAAAGTAGTCGCCAACATCCCTACTCTTTGTTTAGCGGTTTCTGCTTTTTCGCCTTCGAACATTTCATCGGTGGTGGCTCTAAAATATTTCAACCAAGTATCGAAATGTTCTTTTTGCAAATTCAAATGAATGTGTTTTTCGAATACATTGGTTTTATACCCTTCCTTATCCAGCAATACAAAGGACCAGAAATGCACCAACTTGGGCATGTGGGCTGGTAAGTCGAGGTGAGCAAAAACAGGAGCCGTTATTTCATCCTTTAGCAATTTCTCATAAAAAGTATTCATCCAAAGTTCAATGTCGGCTTCTGTTCTTATATCATTCTTCATAGCGAAGGCAAAATTAATTGATTCCTCCCGACTCTGCATGGTCCTTTTCTGGCAGAGGTGTATTTTTCCCAAAATTCTTGGTCACGAACATTACACCCATTAACACTCCGAAAGCCACCAAAGTGCCTATCAACAGTGAGTAATCCTGCGATATCAGCATCACGAAAAACATACCGAACAAGAAACTTGTTATGATAGAAATCAGTATAGAAACTTTAGAATTAATAATAGATCTTATGTAAATATACAACGGTATAATGACCATAAAGGTGCCCACCAAATAAGCTTTATTAAAACCTAAATGCTCGCTGAACGACAATAAAATTAAATAGAAAATAGTAATGGCTGCTCCTATCACCACGTATTGTATGATATGAATATTTTCGCCTGTTAAATACTCGGCTAAGAACAAAGCAACAAATACAATCAGCAATAAAAAGAAGGCATAATTATTGGCACGCAAGGCTTTGACATACCCTGTCACTGGATCGAAAAATTTGACGTTGCAATAAGCAGGCTCGGGCAATTCAATAATACCACGGTAATCGGAAACAGCTTCTTGTTTAAAATTAATAAAATCATCAAAGCCTTGTTGAGCAAAAGGTCGATTTAAATCTAAGATATTCCATTGGGCGGTAAAACTATCTTTCTTAACATTGCGCGATTGTGGCAAAAATCCACCCGAGAACGAAGGGTTACCCCAGTCGCCACTCATTTTAAAATCATTGTTTTTACCAAGTGGTACAAACCCTAAAGTCTGACTGCCATTTAAGGTAAAAGCAATTTCAAAAGTTTGGGCTTCGAGGTTGGCGAAATACTCCGAGCAATGAATGCCGTTATCGAACAAATTTTTATTCGACAAGCCCGAAGAAAACTCGTACACCTTGTTGCCTATTTTCAAACTTACTGGCGAACTCAGTCCTTTTAAATCGGAGATATGCAAATTGAGATTGGCTTTGTCTTGCAGCTTACTATGCTCAATGCCTAACTTATTTAACAAGCTAGAATCGAACCGTCCTTTAATCAGCACTTCTGTTTTATACAAGGGTACATTGTAGATACCGCGTTTGCGATTCTCGGTTTTTACCTTAGCACTAATGCTCAATTGAGAAGGCAAAAAATGAGCTTGACGAACGCTAAGGCCATTCTCTACTAGCACGCCTTGTGATATATAAGGACCTCCAATGTACTGTTTTTCGCCCCATTTTTCGGCCACCTCTTTTACAGATTCGGCATTTCGGTTTTGTCTATCGGCCACCATGCGACTGATAAAAAAAACGGGGATTAAAAAGAAGGCACAGATAAGACCAATGAATAAGCTTTTGGTACTGAGTTTTTTTGAGAAGTTGCTAGCCATAATAAGGAGTATTTTTTCTACAACATTAGCCGAAAACCAAACACCTCAAACTGCCCTTCGACCGAAGAATAAGAATCACCGATTATATTAATAGGATTCCGACAAGCGAGTGATATAGGGCTATGAACGGTGGTTGGAACTCATTGCTCGGGACTAAATGAGCCACAGATACACAGATTAAAATTTTTATGAATTTTGAATTTTATGAATTTAAGAATTTTGAAAAACATACCACTCAGTATGTTCTTTTCCACCCCCCTAATAACCAAAATAATCGTTGTACATTTCGTAGTAATAACTGCGCTCGTTCAGGCGGTCGGAGATTTTGTAATTCATTATTGCATTTAATACCAACCACTGCTCTTTGGTATACACCTGCGCATCGGTCATAGCAACAAACCCATAAGGCACTACCAAACTTTGAAATATGCCTTGCAAACTCGCCATGCCTGTTGATATAGCTTTGACTTTTGAGGCAACCCCATTCACTTCGAAGGTGGCTATAATGGCTTGGTTGATATTGGTGTCGCGAATTTCGTAATCTGTATAGATGACAGAATCAATGCCTATGGTAAGATCATTCTTATCGGTAGAAATAAACACCACGCGCTCTACTTGACTCTTGGTCATTTTTTGGTCGATACTCAATTTTGTTTTTAAGGAATCATTCGCATATACTATCGAATTAGGCAATTGAGAATATTTAAACAATTGAACATTAAAATCGGTGAACACTCTGCGACTGATATTCGGAATAGAATCTAAACACAACATAGCTCCCGAAGTATACAACTTAAAATACATCTGTTGTTCAGCATTCAACATGGCCATTAACTCAGTCATCTTCAATTTTAAAAGATTGGTTTTTTGCTTGAATGGTTTTAACAATACATACTCGCCCGATTGTTTGAAGAAAAAATAATTCTCAGATTGGGGCACCATCATGTTAGAATCCCTACCAATAGTTGGGTCATCAGGGTCTGTGGCGATAAAAACCACTACCTCACTTTTTAGTTTACCAAAACTTTCGGTATTACTTTCTTTTAAATTCTTGGCATTATAAGTGGCCAATTGTTTGGATTCTATTTTATCGTAAACCAATTTGCAAATGTTATTGTGTTGCTGATAAGCCCAAATACCAAAATCCTTTTCTATCACCTGCATGCGCACTGTTCCTTGTGCTATTGTTTCCAAAACCCCCATGCCCACTATTAAAATAAGTGTCCAAACTTTTTTCATGTCTAAAATTAAAGACTCAAAATTACCCCATTTTATAGTATAAAGTGTAATTATATTTTTTTACTGAACCAGAGTGCTTACCATACCTAGAAAAGCACACTGTTTAGTATGACCTATCCTCAATAGCTTTTAATTTTAAAACGTCTAACTTTTTAGTATCAGTGCAAAAAAGGCTATTAAGGATAGGTAAATTTCATTATTTTCGCCAATGTTTTGAAAGCTTAACTCTAATTTTAGATGCTGCTGCTAAACAAAAAATAGTTTTCACCATGAAATACCAATCGATTAACAAGCAACTTTTCATCGACAACCGCAAACGCTTTACGGCTCAGATGAAACCGAACAGCATTGCCATTTTCCGCAGCAATTATGAATATGTGCGCAATGGCGATGCCACCACCGAATTCAAACAACACTCCGATTTATTTTGGTTGACTGGCATCGATCAGGAAGATACGTTCTTAGTATTATACCCCGATAGTCCCGAAGCAGCCTATAGAGAATGTTTATTTTTAAAACAAACCAACCCCACAATTGCCGTGTGGGAAGGTCATAAGTATACCAAAGAAGAAGCCACCGCTACCTCAGGCATTGCTTCTATTTTCTGGAACGATAATTTTGAATCGGCCATACGCTCGAAAATAAATTATGCCGAAAATATTTATTTAACCCTCAACGAAAACGATCGCTTTTCATACAAAGCGCCTTATAGCGACTTGGATTTTGCAAAACAAATTCAAGACCAATACCCTTTGCACCATTTCTACAGAGCAGCTCCTATTCTTCAGCGTTTGAGAAGCGAGAAATCGGAATTGGAATTAGAACTCACCAAGCATGCCATCGGTATTTCTAAAAAAGGATTCGAACGCTTGTTGAGATTTGTTAAACCTGGGGTGATGGAATACGAAGTAGAAGCAGAATTGATTCACGAATACATTCGCAATGCCGCTACTGGTCACTCGTTTCACCCTATTGTAGCCAGTGGTGCAAGTGCTACTGTATTGCATTATGTGGAGAACAACCGTACTTGTAAAGATGGTGATTTATTGCTAGTTGATTGTGGTGTTGATTATGCCAACTATGCCAGCGACATGACCCGCGTAATGCCTGTGAATGGGAAATTTACACCCCGTCAAAAAGATGTTTACAATGCCGTATTGCGTGTCATGAGAGCGGCAACTAAACTATTGTTACCAGGCACTAAACTGATGGACTACCATCAAATTGTTTGCAAAGAACTCATGGAAAAAGAATTGGTAGATTTGGGTTTAATTACTATGGACGATATCAAAAATGAAAATCCAGAATGGCCGGCCTATAAAAAATATTATATGCATGGCACTTCGCATTTCTTGGGCATCGATGTACACGATGTAGGCATGCGTTACGAGCCTTTCAAAGCCAACCATTTGTTTACTTGCGAACCAGGTATTTATATTCCGGAAGAAGGCATAGGCATTCGTATTGAGAACAATATTTTAATTACGAATAATGCCCCTATCGATTTGATGGATGCCATCCAAATGCCAATTGAAGTGGAAGAAATAGAAGCAGCCATGAACAGCGCAAAATAATTTGAAAGAACTCTATAAAAATATATTCATCGATAAATACGGCAACCCCAAAATAGAGGGACTGAAGTCGCCTTTATTCATGGTGGGTCTGGGCATTAAAATTATTTTGTCCTGCTTTTTTGCCAGTCATTTTTTACGTGATTTATTTGCACCTTTCCTCAATTATTTTGTAGAAAGTGGTTTTGCCAATCCTTATACCGAGTTTAACAATGTTGGTATTGAAGAGCATTTTCCTTATCCCGATATGATGCTTTATATCATGTCGGTGCCACGCATTTTATTCTCGCCTTTATTGAGCAATGGCATCAACGACTTAAGTGCTTTGCATTTATTTGTCTTTCGTCTGCCTTTATTGGTGTTCGACTTTATCATTTTATTGGTCTTATTGCGTTGGTTAAAAACAAAACACAAACAAGTATTGTGGCTTTACTGGCTTTCGCCCATCGTACTTTACATCAACTATTTTCACGGACAATTAGATATCATACCGATCGGTATGTTAATTGTATCGCTGTATTTTTTATTCAAACAAAAATGGGCCCTTTCAATTTTAGTATTAGCGCTGGCATGTGCTACTAAAACCAATATTATAGTGGTGGTGCCCTTTATTTTTATCTATGCTTTTAAAAATAATTTAAGCCTTATAAAATGTGCCACCCTCGCTTTAATGTTTGTTGGTTTATTTTTAGCTGTGCAGTTGCCTTACTTGTCAAACACCGATTATCAGCAAATGGTGTTCGCTAATAAAGTACAAGTTAAGGTGTACGATGCTCACCTGCCTTTTGGCAACTATTTGCTTTACTTCATAGTATCGGCTTATTTCATATTGGTTTTTCGCGCCATCACGTTTATCAAAATCAACCGCAATTTATTGATGCTGTTTTTGGCCTTCAGTTTTGGTGTACTCACCTTGTTCATTACCCCTATGCAAGGCTGGTACATGTGGTTGGTGCCTTTCTTTATCTACTTTGTTATTCAATTCAACGAAACCCAAAAGTATTTATACTTCACCTTGGTAGCCTTTTATTTTGTGTATTTCAGCACAGTACCCAACAGCGATTTTCCGCTCCCTTTCGCATTAAACGAGCACCAAACCAATATTATCTTTACACTATTGCAAACCAGTTTAGGCGTATTTCTTTTTGCGCTTTATCACCATGGCATACGCAATGTTATTTTACAAAAATTAAATTATAAGCCCTTCCTGGTAGGCGTTGGTGGCGACTCGGGTGCAGGCAAATCTACCTTTTCGGGTTTAATTGAAATGGTGATGGGCAGCAATGCCATGAGCATAGTAAGAGGCGATGATATGCACCGTTGGGAACGCGGCAATGAACAATGGAAAACCCTTACCCACCTGAATCCTAAAGCCAATGATTTGCACCAAGATGTGCAACATACCAAAGCTTTAAAAGAAGGCAAAGCTATTTACAGAAAACACTACGACCATAACAACGGTCAGTTTACATTACCCCAATACATCAAAAGCAATACCCTTGTTTTATTCGAAGGCCTGCATCCTTTTTATTTAAAAACTCAGGCCGACTTATACGACCTTAAAATATTTTTTCAACCAGATGAAAGCATTCGAGTAGCACGCAAAATTCAACGCGACTCCCTTGAACGCGACAAGCCTGCCGAGGCCGTTATCAAACAGCTGGAAGACCGCAAAGAAGATTCAGAAAAGTACATCAACAAGCAAAAAGAGCATGCCGATATCATTGTTAATTATACGCAAGTAGAAGGCCAAGAATGTTTGCGTTTGTACATTAAAAATGAAATAGAACTCGATGATTTATTGAGTGCTATTATTACGAATTCTAGCATGGAGGTTGATCACCAATACCTCGATAACAATATGCAAGAGTTGGTATTCGAAGGTACTTTATCAGCGAATATTATTGAATTAATTGCTTACGATCAAATTCAAGGTTTAGAAGAAATTGGCATTTACGATAGCAAGTGGGAAAGCGATTACAAAGGCGTTATCCAACTGATGACCATGCAGGCCATGTTCTATTACCTAAAAGCATAAGCCATGGAAGCCATACAAGCCCTCATAAAAATTTCGCAAGCTGCTGCAATAGCACCTGCCCTTACCCAAGGAGGAGGAGGCAATACGTCTTATAAAAACGGAAACGAAATGTTGATCAAAGCTTCTGGTTTTCGCTTAGATGAGGTAAGTGCAACAGCAGGTTTTGTAAAAGTAAATTATCCGCCTGTGGTAGACTGTTTAAGAAAAGACACCAACCAATTACCATTGCCCGATGCCGACTTAAAGCAATTGGTAAATGATCAAATAATAGGCGATAAAACATTTTTACCTAGCATGGAAACAGGCTTTCATGCGGTGCTGAATACTTGTGTGATTCATACCCACCCCATAGTAGCCAATTTATTGTTGTGTTCTGCAGAAGGTGAACATCAATTAAAAAACATCTTCAATGATGAAGCCATAGCCATCTTACCTTTTTTAAATCCCGGTTATTATTTAAGCAAAGCCATAGCCGATTTGGGCCAAGCACCAGCGATTATTTTTCTAAAAAACCATGGTTTAATAGTGCATGGCGAAACAGTAGAAGCAAGCATCGCCACTCAAAACGCAGTCATTGAAAAACTGAATACAGCCCTTGATTTTAAAGGCGATATTCAATTTGAACTTAAGGAAAAAAAGGCACAAGTTTTTGAATTAAAAGCCACTTGGTTAGACCTGTATTTTAGTCAACCTAGTTTACTATCTAAAACCTATTTTCCCGACCAAGCGGTGGTGATAGGGCAACAGTTTAATTACAGTAATTCTGGAGTGTTAAAGACCAAACTCAATTTCAATACAAGCAATGGTACCTGCTTGATAAACGCACCGTACAAAACAGCCTTGGCCATAGCCGAAAACCTAAGTGCGCTGGCACAAATTATGCTTTACAACCAAGCACAAGACAACACCCAAACCACAGTGCCCGACCAAGACGTGGCTTACATACTAGGCATGGACATGGAAAAATACAGACAAGCCTTTTTGGGGATTAAGTGAACCACATGGAATAGTAACCATAACAAATACAGACTGCAACAAATTCCTCCAATCAATAGCAGAGGAAGTAAAACAAAACACCAATTTAACCACACCGCGCAGCAGCTTTGATGCTAATAAAAATCAATTATAAAATCAAAATAAGTCACAAAAGTTTAATTTCAAAATTAGATGATTCTAAAATGGTTTGGTATTGAGTAGACGATTGTCATTCCCTCAAAACTTTTTTAAGGACACAAAAGGGCTTTTTTTACTCTGTAAAAAAATGGGCTTGCGATATAGGTTTGTGAATAAGCCATTACTTCAAATTATAAATAAGGACGCACGAAAATTATGTGATTACTCACAGATGAAATAACGGTTTGTAGGTTTAAGAAGTTGGCGATTTCGAAGCACTAAACTGTCTTCCAGCACAGAACTTGATACGAAGCACAAAACTTCATTTAAGCACTGAACCGCCAATTTCTTGTAGGTGCTGTTAGCGGTAGGTTTTCTTTCGTCATTCATCACATTTATCTTTGAGTTATTTTTTCTCCTTTAATTTCTCCTCAATGAATTTTATTAATTCCTTGTTCTTACTTTCTTTCGCAGCTGATAGAACAGTGTTTCCTTTCCCATCGTTGTCGTTAATGTCTCCGCCATTGTCCAGGAGTACAACAACAATTTCTTTGTTCCCCTTTGCCGCTGCATACATTAAAGCTGTGGTATTAAAACCGTCCTTCCACTTTATGTCTGCTTTGTTTGCAATTAATATTTTCACAATGTCAATGTTGCCATTATTAACTGCTGTGATTAACATACTCACTTTCATCCAAGGGCCTTCTGCTTTGATGAAATTTGGGTCAGCTTTATCATTTAATAGTTGCTTTACAAGCGAAGTATCACCTTTAACAATTGCTTTGTAAAGTTTTTCATTACTGTCTTGTCCAAAAGCACAAATTGTCATGCAGATAATTGTTAATAGTATTGTAATTGTCTTTCTCATTTTAATTAATATTTGCTTTGCTTACTCTTGTCGGTTTTCAGCATACCCGTTGTTCTTGTGTTGTTCGTTAAACTTACCGCTAACGGGCAGGCTTGGCGTTCCGTTTCAATGGCGCCAAGCCATTGTTGAACAGAACCTTCGGTAGCCTCTTCATACGACAATAATATGAAAAATATTTTGTTAACTGAACTCAATTTAAAAAACAAATATGAGTACTTTTAAAAAGGGTTACATCACGCTTGTATCGCAAGCCAAAACCAACGTGGTAGGATTTTCGGCAGCCTATTCCAAATTTGTCGAACGGGTAACAATCGATCAGGGGAGTAAAAGCTTAATCAGCAACTACAGTCGCAGTATTGCCACTATTGCACTTCATTTCAACAGGGTTCCACACGAGATAAGTGTTGATGAGATCAATAGTTATTTGTACCGTATGACGGTTCATGAAAAATTGTCTATCAGCTATTTTAAACAAGCAGTTTTCGGTCTCAGACATTGGTTTCGTTTGTTTGGAATGGAAGAAAAGGCCATTGCCATGCCAAGTATCAAAAAGGAGTTTACACTTCCGGTGGTACTTTCGAAGGAAGAATGCAAAGTGCTTTTTAAAGCTCCCAGATGGTTCAAACATCGCTTTCTTCTGACTTTTGCTTATGCAGGTGGATTGCGCATGAATGAACTGCGTCTGCTAAAAATAGCCGATGTTGATTTAATAAGAAAACAAGTACACATCAGGATGGGCAAAGGCAAAAAGGACCGTTACGTGTTGTTGTCGAACTTACTAGCCCAAAAATTTCAGCAGTATTTAACAGAGGTAAATCCAAAAGTATATTTATTTGAGGGCCAAACACCCGGGGAGCCAATGGGTGAGCGGAGCATTCAGTATGTGATCAACGAAGCATTACAGAAAACGGACATCAAAAAAGAAGTAAGCATGCACACCCTCCGCCATAGTTTTGCAACTCATTTGCTGGAGGATGGTATTGATATCCATTCGATACAGCGCTTGCTGGGCCATAGCGATATACGCACCACCATTGTTTACCTGCATGTGGCGCGTATAAAGCCTCGCCTGGCGCATAGTCCATTGGATAGCCTGTACAATATTGCATATGATTAAACCAACCTTCGAGTTGGCCACTATCATCAAAGATTACAGAACTGAATTTGAACAAACCTTCACACCGCTTAAACAACAATTGCGGGTACTCAATGCCATAGCGCATTGCAGAACAGCGTATATGGGCGGCCATGTAGACAAGTGTAATAACAGTTCGTGTAATCATGTACATATAAGCTATAACTCGTGTAGAAACCGACATTGCCCCAAGTGTCAGACTACCAATAGGGAGATGTGGATACAGGCAAGGCAAAATGATTTGTTGCCCACTACTTATTTCCATGTGGTGTTTACCTTGCCGCAGGAGCTGAATATTTTTTGTATCCATTACCCTAAAGAAATGTACAATATCCTGTTTGCGGCCAGTAAGGAAACGATTGAAACATTTGGCAAGGATCCTAAACACCTGGGCGGTCAAATGGGCATGGTAAGTGTGTTGCATACCTGGGGTCAGAACCTGTCGCTGCACCCGCATGTTCACATGATAGTACCGGGAGTGGGTATCACCCCGGCAGGGTATTGGAAACAGGCAAAAACGCAAGGTAAGTTTTTGTTTCCCATAAAGGCAATGAGCATTGTCTATAAAAATAAGTTTATGGAGAAATTCAAACAGTTTTTGGTTAATACAAAGCAAACCATAGAACCGACACTTCGCAAAAAACTGTATTATTTAAACTGGGTGGTATATGCTAAACAGCCCTTTGGAGGCCCAGAGCAGGTAATTGAATATTTGGGTCGTTACTCACATAAGGTGGCTATCAGTAATCATCGGATAAAGGCTATAAGGGAAGGCAAAGTAAGTTTTAGTTATAAAGATTATGCGAGTGGAGGGACTCAAAAATTAATGACATTGGATGCTACGGAGTTTATCCGCAGGTTCTGTTTACATATATTGCCCCCTAAATTCATGAAAATACGGCACTATGGTTTTTTAGCGAGTCGGGTAAAGCTGAAGTTGCGGATGCAGCAAATTCAAATGGGCATTTCTATTCAGAATTTGGTTACGCCAACAATAAAGGAGATAGCAAAGACCAAACTGAATTTTGATATGGAGACTTGTCCATGTTGTAAAACAGGAAAAATGATACGGATACTGAGTTTTGAAGCTAATGCGCCACCCTTAAAATATTTAGCAGAGCAAAGAAAACAACAACTTAAAAACACCAATTGATTTTGCCAAAAAATGGCAAACAGGCTTTGTATTGCTTAAACTATAAAAAACACGACAACAAATAGCAATGATTATCAACTAGGGTAGGCCAAATACATAAAATTATTGCGCAAAACTTGCAAAATCCATAAAAATGCAAGATTAAAAAGGCTTAAAATCATAATAAAAGGAAGACTTATTTTTTAAATCTCCATACTACTATATTGCTTGCTCTGGCTGTCTCCCGAAAGGATCTTTCAACACAGGATTAAATCGCACCTCTCAAAGCTGAGCTGCGTTTAATCCTTATATGTTAGGTGCTGATGCATCTTTTGGTTAGCCATTTATGAAATGGTTTATGTCTATAGCCAACACCGGTATGATTTGAGTGAAATAAATATAGATATTTACCGCATTGCAAATAAAATCCAGGTGTCTTGCAGAATGGAAAACCGATTTTCTTGTACTCATTTATTAAAAAGTCATATGCGAATTTGGCTGATGAGTCACAGTCAAAAATCCACTCTTCTACTGTCCCACGCCTTTTTAACCCATCTTCAGCGTCTGGTATGCGCCATGAATATGTCCAGATGCAGTTAACCTTACCGAAATTTAAATCATATATTGGGTTATAGTTTACGCTTGCTAAACTTTGTGAACCTTCTTCAAATACAGCTGAGTCTTTAAGAAGGGAATGAATAAATGTATTTGAATAAAATTCTTGGTTCAGATTAATACTGTCAAATTGTCTCGCTGATTTAAAAATCGTAGTAGAGTCAATATGGTAAGAGCATGAATCCATGTATTTAACAAGTGTAATAAATGTTTCTGATGGCTCACAATTATGAATAGTATCTTTACTGGGAGTCGCGGAACTATTTATTGAAAACGAGTTAACCGAAGTTGGCTGGTTGTCTGTTGATGATTGCCTGTCCGAACACGAGACTAATGTTAGCAAAACGAAAATTTTAAATATGTTTTTCAATTGTCTTTGCATTTGTACCTAACGTCAGTTTGTCTAAATACTCAATTTAAAACTCAAAAATAGCTAATTTAAAGGACTTATTAGGCAGCCATTTTTTAAATTGATAAATGATTGACAAAAAAAATACCATTCGGTATGTTTTGTTAATGGATATTAATTAGGGTTTTCATTTTGTCCCTCAATAAATTTCATGATGTAAAGGTAAAAACTGAATTTATTTCAATCAATTTTAGTCAAAGCATCTAATTAACAAGTTAATCCTATTGATGAGTTTTTAGACAGTCTGACGGTTTGCTGCTACCCGAAGGGTGGGGCTTTTACCACAAAACTTGATTTGAAAAGCTAATGTTTGATTTACCACAAAACTGTCTTTGGAACACGAAACCCCGCCTTTTGGGTAGGTGCTGTTATGCGTTCGTGCTTTTCTGTCCACGAAGTTGTATGTTTTAATTTTACTTTCTAACATCTGTATAGCGGAAATCTTTGTAAATAAGAGTTGTCTTTCCGAGAAGGTCTTTTCTCATTGCTAATACTATATTGCCAACAGCTTTTCTACCGTCTTGATGGTTTGGGTCTTTGCCCTCGGAGTCAATAACTAACTGAACTAAATTATTTATTGCTGTTACAACTTCGTCCGAACAGTATATCCAGGACTTGTATTGTTCTTCAAAGAATTTCTTTTTTGTTTCAGCGTTTGTGGTAATTCCAACAAATCCCTGAAGGAGAATAAGAAGATTGGAATATTTTTCCTCTCTGAACTTCATAACCGCTTCAAGTTTTTTAGATTTGGAAGCAAAATAGTATGAAATGAAGCCACCGATAACAGCAGATGTCAAGGCTAATAATGAAGTGACTAAAACCGAAGTGTAATCTATTGTCATACTATTTTTTGTCGCTTGTTAATTGAGTAAGAATGTCAAGTATTTCTTTATCCTTTTTCGGATTGGTGTCAACATGAGAAAAATAGTTCTGTGTGTTGGGAGCCCAATCAAAATAAGTCCCAGCAGCTTTACTATTCATTTCGTCTTGTTGTTGTTTGGTTAATTGTAAATGTTGCTCAAATATCATTTTAGGGTTTTCATCAACTGTCTCTACATATACTTGCAAGACGTAGTCCCCTGATAAAAACGAAAAACCACTTCCATCTTTGGGTAAAAGAAAATGATGATTGCACGCAACTCCACTTTTATTTACAAAAAGGCCACTGCCCCGGACAAGGCTACCATTGTTGTCGTAAACCCAAACATTAAAGTTCTGAACCGTTTCTCCTCGTTGCAAACGGATAAACATATTTTGAATATACTGTCCTCTGTCCGAAGTACTGTAAAGTAAAGTCCGAATAAAAACCTTGTTGTGTCGCTCACCACCACCGTCAGGTCCAAAGAAAATGATTGTAGGTCTTGTCATTTTCACAATACCTTTTTTAAACGTTGTTAACCAAAAAGTCGCTCCCGAAATTGTCAGGGCTGCTATTGATATTATGATTGTTAAATAGTCCATTTCTTGCAGTTAGTTTGATGTTTGTACTGTCGCCCAGCATGACGCATAACTAGTTTATAAGGATGCATTTTGCATCCTTATACAACCAAGTATGAATGTATAGGAGCAAGTTTTATTCTTTATATTTCAACAAAAATAAGGTTTTATATTATAAGGTGAGTTAGAAATCTATAAACTAAAAAATCATAATTAGTTTGAGTTTTTCTCTACCTAGCACAACATCCAACTAATTTCGTAAGCCCTTTTTTTTACAAAGAAAAAAAACGATGGTAGGGTGTGCCCCTTTAAATCCCTCAACACTGAGCATGCCTCCCCCACTTTATTTTTAATTCTATATATTTGTTTTTATGAAACGAATATTATTCCTTTCTCTTGCAGGTTTATTCCTGAATTTATCCGCCCAAAAATGGGTAGACACCACATTTAAAATCACCAAGACTACCGTCAACTATGGCTCTGGATATGACTTTGCAGGCAATAACAGAACTCTAGACATGGACATTTGTGTACCACAAAACGACAACCCTCCTAGTTGCGGTCGCCCATTACTAATGGTAATACACGGTGGTGCTTTTATGAGCGGCAGTAAAGAGGATTATGATTTGCAGCGCTGGATGAAAGACTTTGCAAAGCGCGGTTATGTCACTGCTTCTATCAATTATAGATTGGGCCAATTTCAGACCAATCAAAATGCACATTGCAATGTTACCCAATTGTTCAATGTACCTTGGGACTGTTCCAACATGGCCGATACTGCCGAGTGGTATCGCGGCTGCTATCGCGGCATTCAAGATGCCAAAGGGGCGTTGCGCTATTTAATTGCCAACAGAACAACTTATAAAATAGATGCCCGCAATGTATTTTTGGCAGGCGAAAGTGCTGGAGGTTTTATTGCCTTAGGCACTGCTTTCCTTGATACACTTACAAAAAAACCCGCTAATTGTGGAACCATTGCGTCAGTAATTGCACCTAATAGCATCTACGAAAATATTTGTGTTAAACAATTCAATTGGGATACCAGTATTGCCTCTATGCGATTGAGTCGAAATGACCTTGGACCAATTGAAGGCTCTCTCAATGTCAGTTCCGAAAAGTACATGATTAAAGGCGTAGGAAATTTCTTTGGTGGCATGTTTCCAGGTTGGTTATCTAATAATACCTATAACAATCCTCCAGCCATTTATCTCTATCATCAACCCAATGATTTGATAGTACCTTATGGCAGCAATAAAGTGCTCACAGGCTTCTCTAATTGCTTTTTAAATTTAGGTTGTGCTTCTTTGATGAGCAATCCATGGGTTCATGGTTCTGCTCATATAGTCAACGAAATAAAAGCCCTGAAAGCCAAAGGAAAGAAGGCTCCCGCCTATTGGTTTGATAGCACTAACAATACTGCAGATTGTGTATCTCAAGGATTTAACACCAGTGTAGTGGGTCATGCCATAGACAATTACCAACTCCGAACCTTGCATTTAGCCCAATACTTTGCGCCATTAATTGACACTATGGAAACTTGCTATGCAGGCAGGATATTACCATTGAACATTTTGCAACAGATACAAGTATATCCTAACCCTTTTGAAGATAAAATTAATCTTAAAATAAATGGACTGACCATTGTTTCTATTCAAATGTTCGACCTTACTGGAAAAGAAATTAGCATTCATTCTCAAAAAATTTCTGCTACTGAATATTGCATCACATTTGACAAACTGGTTGATGAAGGGTTTTATTTACTTTATTTGCAGAATACAATTGGAGAAATGGCGTCGTATAAAATCATGCGGTAGTTTACTCCTATTGCTTTTCAGCGTCGTTTTATTTCCATTTTTTTAAACCCGAATAATTCAGTAAATTTGCCATAAAGGTATATGACATGGCTTTATCCATTATTTCTTTGGGCTTTATTGGCTCTCTTGATTCCCATCATCATTCACCTTTTTAATTTTAGGAGGTATAAAAGAATCGCCTTCACCAATCTCCGTTTTTTAAAGCAAATTAATCAGCAAACTAAAAGTGGCAATCAATTAAAAAAACTATTGATTTTGGCGAGTCGTTTATTGGCATTAACTTTCTTGATATTTGCTTTTGCCCAACCCATCAAATTACAGAATAACCAAACCTTAAATCGGTCTAAGCAATTAGTCAACATTATTGTCGATAATAGCTATAGTATGAACAATAATGGTCCAGAAGGATTATTACTAGAAGCCGCAAAGAACATGGCGCGTGCTATTGTTAACAGTTCAAAAAACAGCGATGAGTTTCAAATCATCACCTCAGATATAAATGCGGCCATGCTGCATACATGCAATAAGCAAACAGCTTTAGAAAATATTGATCAAATTAAAATAAG
The DNA here is from genome assembly GCA_025354385.1 of Bacteroidota bacterium. GTDB lineage: Bacteria > Bacteroidota > Bacteroidia > NS11-12g > UBA955 > JABMMZ01. The sequence goes on along the minus strand of JANXMZ010000082.1, from coordinate 56,167 downwards.
TGCTGGTAGCAGACCCTTGCAAGAACTAACACAATTGCAGGAAAGGCTGCTCAACAAATCTAATGATGGTAAATCCGCCTTTATTATTTCCGATTTTCAAAAAAACAATTCGCCGGCAATACCAGTTTCACAAGATTCTGCCATACAAAAAACATGGATTAGAATTGAGGGAGGCGACGCTGCCAATATCAGCATAGATACTTGTTATCTCAATTCACCCATTATGCAGGTTGGCGAAACCATCAGTCTTGCAGTAGAAGCAAGCAATTATTCGGATGCAGAAGTACAAGGCTTAACAGTAGATTTATTGATAGACGGCAAACCAAAAGGCATTGCCACCTTCAATATCAAACCTTATGCAAAGGCTCTTCAAACATTTAATTTTGTGCTCGATCAAGGGGGTGTTCATTCCTGTGTGCTTCAACATGCAGGCGACAATATGGCCTTTGACGATAAATTATTTTTCTCTCTGAACCTTCAGTCAGATTACAAAGTCATTAATATTTTTGACAAAAAAGAACATTACATCAATTCTGTTTTTAGCGACACCAAAGGTTTTAGTTATACGGGTTTTTCATCTGGCAATGTGCAATTTAACAGCTTTAATAAAGCCGCTCTTATTTGTGTGGAAGGTAGCGCAAACTTGAGCAATGGTATGGCAGGCGAACTCAAAAAATATTGCATGAATGGCGGCAATGTATTTATTTTTCCTCAAAGTGATTTGCCTTACGGAGGTTTGCAAAACTTGGCGGGCCCTTTGGGTTTTAGTATTGCAGAACAGCCTACTATATTGAATGGCAAAGTGGCTTCCTTTGATTTAGAACATCCTGTCTTCCGACATTTATTCGAAAAAATTCCAAAGAATCCCGACTTACCTTTGGTCAATAAATTTTACAATATTGTGCCCAACAATGCCATCACAATGATGAAGCTAAACAATGGCGCATCCTTTCTCTCCAGCATTAAATTGGGCAAAGGTCAAGTATTTATATGCAGTAGCCCGATGAATACCGAGTATACCAATTTTCAAAACCATGCCTTCTTTGTACCAATATTAATTAAATCAGCACTGTTGCTGCAATATCAATCGCCTTTGTACTTTCAATGCGGACAGACAGAAAGCATTGCTACTGGCTTACCCTTTACTTCGGAAAAAGGCATCAACCTTAAAACACCAAATATAAGTTACATGACCGAAGTTATAAACATGAATGGTGAGTTATTTTTGAACACGAATGGAGAGATTAATCAACCAGGCGCTTATGATGCAATTACTGGCACACAAGATTCAACCCTGTTCAGCTTATCTTTTAACATGAACCGCAGAGAGAGTGATACCCGCACTTTCAACGAAAGAGAACTCGAAAATTTAGCCACCCAATGTGGTTCTAAATTATTTTCAGGCAGTGCCGAAAAACTATCTGCGGAAAATGCTGCCACTGTAAAAGGAACCCCATTATGGAAATGGTGCATTATTTTTGTTTTGTTTTTTTTACTGATTGAAATACTTTTGATACGATTTTTACCAGTCCACAACATGAATTTAAGTAAAAATGAGGGTAACATAAATTGAATTGACTAACATGCAAAACTATCTAATTAAACAGGTTATTGTAAACGACCGCAACTCTGAGCACAACGGAAAGACCGTTGATATTGCTATAGAAAATGGTGTCATAACAAGCATTCAACCATCTATAGAAGATATAGAGAATAGAAAAACTTTGCATTACAATGAATGCATAGTAACACCTGGTTTTATTGATACCCGTTGCAATAGCAGCGATCCTGGATTGGAGCACCGAGAAACATTTAAATCTTTGTCTAATGCAGCCATGTCCGGTGGATACACGAGAATTGCTCTATTGCCTAATTCTAACCCAATCCGTCAAACCAAATCTGATATTGAATTTGTGATGCGTCAGAATACTGAAAACTCTGTTGAATTTCTTCCTTTAGGTGCTATTACCCTTAACTTAAAAGACAATGATTTGGCCGAAATGTACGACATGAAAATGAGTGGTGCTGTGGCCTATTCTAATGCCAATTATGCCATTCAGGATGCTGGCACACAAAGTCGCGCCATGCAATATGTCAAAAGTTTCAATGGTCTTATTTACAGTTTTTGCAATGATGATTCTTTATCAGGAAAAGGACAATTGGCAGAAGGACCGATAGCCGTGAGCCTAGGATTGAAAGGTATTCCCCCAATGGCAGAATATTTGATGGTGCAAAGAGAAATTGAATTGGCCGATTACCATCAAACCAAAATTCATATTAGCAAAGTTAGCACAGAGAAGTCGGTAGAATTGATTCGACAAGCTAAATTGCAAGGCACTGCGATTACAGCAGATGTAGCGGTGATGAATTTGGTGTTAACCGACGAAACGCTCATGGACTTTGATACCAATTTAAAAGTTATGCCACCACTGCGCCAAGCCAATGATGTAAAAGCATTGTGGCAAGGTTTGGAAGATGGCACCATTGATGCCATTTGCAGCGACCATCACCCGCAAGAGATAGAAAACAAAGCGGTTGAATTTGATTATGCCAGTTATGGTGCTATTAGCATTCAGATTGCACTTAGTTTAGCGATTGAAGGGCGCAACAGATTCCATCCTAACATGAGCGATGAGCAATTATTTGAAAAATTCAATTTGAATCCTGCCGCCATTTTAAACCTAAAAACAAATGCCATAATGGTTGGAGAAAAAGCGAGTTTTGCCATTGTTAATCCTCATAAGCAAACGATACTTTCTAAACATAACAACCGCTCCTTATCTGCCAATACTTATTATTTAGACAAGCCGCTTCCCTATTTTATAGAAGCTACTTTCAACGGAACCTATCAGCACTTCAACCATTAAAATTCAAAAATAAATAAAAGTATTTTTAAATTGAACGGCTTAAAAAAATTAATAAAAAAGAAAAAGAATTCATGCTTAACTTATCACTGGTAATACCCCTTTTCAACGAAGACGAATCACTGCCCGAACTAGAATCATGGATTGCAAAAGTAATGCAGACCAACAATTTCAGCTATGAGGTATTGTTCATAGATGATGGCAGCACGGACAAAAGTTGGGCGGTGATAGAATCATTGATTCAAAATAACCCAAATGTTAAGGGGATAAAATTCAGAAGAAATTACGGTAAATCTGCCGCTTTGAATATTGGATTTGCAGAATCCAAGGGCGATGTTATAATCACCATGGATGCGGACCTGCAGGACAGCCCTGAGGAAATTCCAGAATTATACAAACGCATAACCGAAGACCATTACGATATTATTTCTGGTTGGAAAAAGAAGCGATATGACCCGATTACTAAAACACTTCCCACCAAATTATTCAATTGGGCAACACGTAAAATGAGTGGTATTTATCTGCATGATTTTAATTGCGGATTAAAAGCGTATAGCAAAGAAGTGGTAAAAAACATTGAGGTATATGGCGAAATGCACCGTTATATACCGGTAATTGCAAAATCTGCAGGCTTCACTAAAATTGGCGAACAGGTGGTAGAACATCGTGCTCGAAAATATGGCACTACCAAATTTGGCTTGAACCGTTTTGTTAATGGTTTATTGGATTTAATGACCATCTTTTTCATGGGTCGCTTTGGTAAAAAACCCATGCACTTTTTTGGTGTTTATGGCTTGCTTAGCTTCTTATTAGGATTTTTTATTGCACTGTATTTATTGGTTGATAAAATGTTGCACATTATGCACCATCAAAAAGCCCCTTTAGTTGCAGATTCTCCATTCTTTTATCTTGGGTTGGTTTGCATGATTATTGGCACACAATTATTCTTGGCAGGCTTTATTGGCGAGTTGGTAAGTCGCAATAGTGGAGAGCGCAACCATTATGCAGTTTCGAAAAAAGTAAACATGGATTAAACCTATGTCCAATGCTCCATTAAAAATCGTTATTGTTGGTCCAGCTTGGCCCCTGCGCGGTGGACTGAGCACCTATAACGAGCGCTTGTGTTTACAGTTTCAAAACGAAGGCTACGAGGCAACGATTCTAAGTTTTAAATTACAATACCCTTCCCTATTATTTCCGGGTAAAACACAGTTAAGTTCTGATGCTGCACCAGATAATATTGTGATTGACACTGCTATGAATTCCATCAATCCATTCAATTGGATTCGCGTGGGGTTGAAGTATAAAAAAATGGCGCCCGACATCATGGTGTTCCGTTATTGGATGCCTTTTATGGCACCATGTTTAGGCACCATTGCGCGAATTGCAAGCAGCAATAAAAAAACAAAAGTGGTGGCTATTGCCGATAATATTTATCCGCATGAAAAACATTTTTACGATAATATCTGCACCAATTATTTTGTGAAAGCCATGCATGGTTTTATTACTATGAGTCAGGCCGTATTGGCCGATTTAAAAAAGCTCGTACCTCAAAAACCATCACAGTATATTCCGCATCCAATGTATGATAATTTCGGAGCGAGCATAGAAAAACAAGCGGCTAAAAAAGCCATTGGAATAGATCCTAGTTTCAATTATTTGTTGTTCTTTGGTTTCATAAGGCATTACAAAGGTTTAGATTTATTGCTAAAAGCTTTTGCCGATCCACGCTTGCGCCAATTAAATGTGAAACTATTGATAGCAGGCGAATACTACGAAGACAGTGCCCCTTACAAACAAATTATTAAAGATTTAAAACTCGAAGATTGGGTGGTTGAACACAATGATTTTATTCCCAACCAAATGGTATCTGCCTATTTTTCGGCCAGCGATATGGTAGTGCAAACCTACCACAGTGCTACCCAAAGTGGCGTCACCCAAATCGCTTATCATTTTAACAAACCCATGTTGGTGACCAATGTTGGTGGCTTAGCCGAAACCGTTCCAGATGGAGAGGTAGGATATGTAACAGAGAAAGACGAAACTGCGATAGCCAATGCGTTAGTAGATTTTTACACGAATCAAAAGGAAGCAACGTTTTCTAAAAACGCTGCAGAGTTTAAAAAACATTTTAGTTGGGAGAAGATTAGCCTCGGTTTGAGAAACCTATAGGTAGTAGGCTGTTGGCAGGAAGCAATAGGGATTCTGGTTACTCAATGGTTGCTAATTTTACAATATACTAAAGGTTTAGAGTATTTGGCAATTTATGAAATAGCATTAATTAATTTAAAACTATTTAATCTTCAGACAAGCAACATCTTAATAACAAAGTGAAAAGATATATGAATCCGAGCTCCGCAGGTGCGACACCAAACAACATCTGAGTAAGTAAAAAAGCATGGCAAAAATAAAACATACTATTTGGCATGTTTCAGAAAACAACTAGAATCCCTAGTTAGTTGAATAACTAATCCTTTAATTTCAGTTTTATAAATTTACAATTAAAAGGAGTATTGTGGTTTCTTTTTTCATTTTGCTTTACAAATTATTCGTTCGCTGACATTTAAAGCAGACCCTTGTTTCTCAATATCATGGTAAAAATACCAAAGCCAATTAATAAAAAAGACAGAACCAAATAAATGACGACTTTTATATTTTCTTTTCGAATCTTCTTTACCCAACTAATAATATTTCCATTTTTTAATTTCTTTTCGCCTTTGAATAGTTCACGCTGTAGAGCATTGCATAAATAAAACCATTTGATTTTGGTTGAAAACCTCGTGAATATAATAGATGCTTTTTTTCAAAGTGACCCAGTGGTAGGCAATGCGCAGTGAGATTTTTGTACTTAGCGCATTTTAGTTCATTAAGTCTTACCCTACCTCATATTCGTAACTCTTGTGAATGTGTGGCAAGAAGACTTCTCGTTCTATTCTGTTAACTTGTTAATACAATCTTTCCAACGCATTAGTATATTCATTTTCTTTTAGCGAAATTTGCCGTTTATTTATTGTGGCAATTAATGAAAGAGGATAAATTATCGGAAACTAAAAATGAAGTTAGGAAAATTTTCACTGCTTATCTCGAAAAGAAAAAGCAGCGCAAAACCCCTGAGCGTTATGCTATTTTAGATGAAATTTATAGTCATAAAAAACATTTCGATGTAGACACTCTTTTCATTCAAATGAAGAACAGAAAATACCATGTAAGTCGAGCCACGGTATACAATACCCTCGATTTATTATTGGATTGCAACCTTGTAAAACGCCATCAATTTGGTCAAAACATTGCCATGTATGAGCAAAGTTATGGTTTCCGCCAACACGACCATTTGATATGCCTAAGTTGTAACAAGGTGCTCGAATTTTGTGATCCGCGAATTCAACAAATTAATACCACTATGGGAGATTTGTTGGGCTTTAGCGTTTCGCACCACTCTCTCCATTTATATGGCAACCCCATTATAGATGAAAATAATATTTGTAAAAGTTGTAATTTAGAAGTTATCCATAAAGATGAATAAAATAGATATAGTACTGGGCTTGCAGTGGGGCGACGAAGGCAAAGGTAAAATTGCAGATTTCCTAACACCAAAATACGACATCGTAGCTAGGTTTCAAGGCGGACCAAATGCAGGGCACTCGCTTAAGTTCAATGGGCAAACCCATGTATTAAACACCATCCCTTCAGGCATTTTCCATAGCAATTGCACCAATGTTATAGGCAATGGTGTAGTGGTAGATCCGGTAAGAATTAAAGCAGAAATAGAAAGAGTAGAAGCAGCTGGAGCCAACGTGCACACCAATCTTATTTTCTCTAAAAAAGCCCATTTAATTTTACCAACCCATCGTCTGTTAGATGCTGCCAGCGAGCATTCAAAAGGTGATAGTAAAATTGGCTCAACCCTTAGAGGTATTGGTCCTACTTACCGCGATAAAATTGGCAGAAATGGCTTGCGCATTGGCGATATCCTTGTAAAAGATTTTAAAACCAAATACGAAAAAATAAAAACCGAACACCTCAGTCTTATTGGATTCTTAGGCTATACCGATTTTGATTTACCTACTTTAGAAACTGAGTTTTTTGAAGCTTGCGAATACCTCAAAGGTTTTCAAATGGCCGATACAGAATATTTAATTAACGACTGGGTGAACTCCAAAAAAATATTGGCAGAAGGAGCTCAAGGCTCCATGTTAGATATCGATTTTGGAAGCTACCCATATGTTACTTCTAGCAATACAATTAGCGGTGGCGCTAGCAATGGCTTAGGTTTTGCTCCTCAAAAAATAGGACAAGTGTATGGTATTTTCAAAGCCTACTGTACCCGTGTAGGCAGTGGACCTTTCCCAACAGAATTGGAAGATGAAATAGGCGAAAATTTACGCAAAAAAGGGAATGAATTTGGAGCTACTACTGGTCGCCCACGAAGATGTGGCTGGATAGATTTAGTAGCACTTAAATATGCTATCATGTTAAGTGGTGTTAATTATTTAATCATGATGAAAAGCGATGTACTCAGTGGTTTTGATGAAGTAAAAGTTTGCACAGGCTACAAAGTAAATGGTGCGCTTACTAACCAAGTGCCTTTTGATTTGTGTAATGAAACTGTTGAACCTGTGTACGAAACTTTTAAGGGTTGGACAGAAGACCTTACCATTTGCCGCAGCAAAAGCCAATTGCCAACCACCTTCCTTAATTACATCAATTTTATAGAAACAGCTTTAGGCATGCCAATCAACATTATTTCTGTAGGACCAGATAGGGAACAAACCATTATTTCCTAAGTGAATACTTTCCAAATGCTTTTCTTTTTACTCGAGAAAAAACCATTATTCATAAAATAAATCAAGTTGAAACTATTTTTTGGCAAAAAAAATGTGTAGGTTTGAATCTATATAAATCCATTATTTTACTCATCACTAGGTATACAAAATTTTATCATTAAAATGAATCTAACGCTTTCGAATTGTTTCCGACTTAAAACACTCTTTATCTTTCTGCTGCTTTCACCAATTATTTTATTGTCTCAACCTGCTAAGCCAAAGCCTGCAGGAAAACCTAAAACTACCACTACTGGTGTTGCTAAGCCAAAACCAACTGGCACTGTTACCAAGCCTAAACCAAGTACTGTGGTTCCTAAAAAACCGAGTCCTGCAGTTATGAAATTGGTAGAGAAAGCCTATGACCAATATAAAAACAACAAAGACAAAGAATGCGAGGCAACCATCAAACAAATATTGGCCCTAGACCCCAAAAATAAAGATGCCTTTATGTTGAGGGCTAATATTGCAATGTTCGCCAATAACATAGATGGCATTTGGAAAAATCTAAATCTAATATACAAATACAATCCCAAAGAACCTGAAATTTATTCTCAGTTTGCCGTCAATCATTTAACCTATATGTTCTTTAGCGATAGCTTAAAAAGGGTATTATGTCGTAAAACCATTTTACTGAATAGCAGAGGGGGCGAAGGCTATGCATCATTAGGACTTGTTGCAGCGGTTGGAGGCAATTACGAAGAAGCTATTAATTATTTTGAAATTGGCTTTTTAAAAACTTGGAAGGATACTGCCTCTCGAACCATTTTAAAATTGCCGTATGCCCGTTGCTTATACGAGTTGGGCGAAAAGCAAGAAGCTGTGAATACCATTACCGCCTTGCTTACCAAAATTCAAGGCAGCGATCGCTATACATGCATGTACATGCGCGCTACCTATAAAATGGAAATGGGACAAAACGATATTCAAAATGATATTGATTCATTAACCCATATTTACCCTAATGATATTGGCATTAAAAAATTAAAAATCAAATATTTAAAGAACATCGGTCGCACAGACTCTCTTTGCATGATTGCCAAAGAAATTCGTGAGAATACAGAAGAAAATAATTTCGATGTTTCTGAATATTGTACCGATTTAACGAAAACATTGAAAATAAAGGCCGGCTCTAAATTATTATATGACATCAAAGACAATTCATTTATCATAGAACCTACTTTGTTTGATTATAACAACGAAATTCGCTTTACTTGGTACCGTGGAGTAAGCGCCAACAAATGGGATACTGGTAAAGTTATTATGTACAAGTCGGCCCTTGACTCGGCCTTTGCCCAAGAAAATTATTTTGATGCAGGTATTACCGATTCTTTGAAAGGAAGAGTAACGGTATGGCTGAGCAAAAAACAATTCAAAGAAATGACCAAAGATTCTTCAACTTATATTGCTACTAATGGCTTTATCAATAGTAAATTTAGTTTTGCTGGACATGACCAGGTCGAAATCATCAATACCAAAAATACAATTGAGTTGATAGATTGCATAAAAATTACGGATGGTGAAGAGGCTATTTGGTACCTAAACGATGCTACCAACCCTTTGATTGTGAAAATGGTACTCAAAACCTTTACCATTGCCCTAACAAAATTAGAATAATTAAGGGTGGATATACAACAAAATGGTTCCAATATGTGTTAATAGATAATATACCTTATGAATCTTGTTGAAGATTTAAAATATCAATTCAGATATGGAAGTCCCATCATTCGACTCATTTTTATTAATGTTGTTGTTTTTGTATTGTTAGGACTTATCTCCCTTTGTCTTTTTCTTTTTAAAATTAAATCGAATTATGCAGAGGATTATTTGGCATTGCATTCTAGCATGCACTATTTAAGCCATGTGCCATGGACTTTATTTACTTACCAATTTTTGCATGTTGGCCCAATGCATCTTTTATTTAACATGCTAATGCTGTATTTTACAGGCAATATCTTCACAGATTTTTTTAGAAAAAATGATGTTTGGCGCGTTTATTTATGGGGAGGCTTTATTGGCGGTGTTTTGTATTTAGGCAGCAATGCCTTGTTTCCTGTTTTCGAGGGCAATTTATCTACTTTGGTTGGTGCTAGTGGTTGTATCATGGCAATATTATTTGCAACTTCTACCTACGCTCCTAATTTAAAGGTAGCGCTCTTTGGCATCATTCAAATCAAATTGATTTGGTTATCGCTTTTATTTCTTTTTTTGGATTTAATCTCTATTCCTGGAAGTAATTCAGGGGGGCATTTAGCACACATCGGTGGCGCCTTTTTCGGATTTTTGTTTGCCAAATATAGACAAGGTAAAATCCATTTTAATTTCTTGGAATCTGTTACCGATAAAAAACCTGATGAAAGAAAATTCAAAGTAAAAGTTAAAACTTATCAAACCTCCGAAAAATCATATAACACAGGCCATACAAAATCTGGCAAACCTTCGCAAGAAGATATCGATATTATATTGGATAAAATTTCTAAAAACGGTTATGATAAATTAAGCAAACAAGAAAAAGAAATATTGTTTAAAGCCAGTCAAGAATAAAATTATTTTGATTAAGTTTTTAAAAAAAATCGTCTTTTCTTTCAATGTTATAGCCATCATTTTATTAATAGGCTCTTATGCCTCTACAATGGTCAATCCGAATGTTTTTTGGCCCATTGTATTTCTTGGATTAGCGTTTCCAGTTTTAGTTATTATCAATGCATTTTTTTTATTGTTTTGGTTATTGCAATTCAATCGCAGAGCCTTATACAGCTTAATTGCACTTTGCATAGGGTACACTTTTATTGAGCAAACCATTCGCTTTAGCAGCCATACCAAAACATTAAATCCAGAAGAAAAAAGCCTTAAAATAATTTCTTACAATGCTGGTCTGTTTGGCTATTACCAATCACAATGGCACGTACCATCTGCTGTAGAAAAAATCAATGCACTTCAACCAGATGTACTTTGCATTCAAGAATTTTTAAATCTTGGAAAACAAGGATTTACAACTTTAGATTCTATTCAAAAAAGTTGTCATTTTAAATATGCCTATTTCGAAAATTTAAACGACTCACGAAAAAAAGGGAATTACGGCATTGTTATTTTTTCGAATTACGAGTTGCACAACAAAGGCATTGTTAAGTTCAATCACCCTACAGGCAATATGTGTATTTATGCAGATGTAATGATAAATAACAAGCCTTATCGCATCTATAATTTGCATTTACAATCCTTTCGTTTCAAGAAAAAAGATTTTCAATTTGTAGAAAAACTTCCGGAAGATAATCAAGAAAAATTAGCACAATCCAAGAATGTAATTTCGCGAATGAAAAATGCTTATACCAAACGGGCCAATCAAGTTACAGATATTAGAATGCAGTTCAATACTTTGGAGATACCCTATTTTGTAATTGGCGATTTTAATGACCCCCCTGTTTCTTATTCATATCAGATATTATCTAAAAATTTGAAGGATGCTTTTGTAGAAAATGGCGCAGGATTAGGAAAAACATACATTGGTGCTATGCCTAATTTTAGGATAGATTATATTTTGTATCCTAAAACTTTCAAAGGCATTTCATACAAGTCGTATGAGTTACAAAGCGACCATAAACTTTTGGAAACTGTTATTGCTTTTTAGTATTAACTAGTATATTATTCCCAAGGATTATCCTCGGTAATATTGGCACCTGTATCTATATTCCAATCTTCGGCAGATGGTGGTATTGGAGCGGCACTTATTTCATCATTCAATTTAGATTTTCCAAATTCATACATGTCTGTTTTAGAAATATGATCATCTCCATCTGTATTTACCTTGCTGCTGAAGGTAACTGTCTTTGGACCATCATCATCCATATTATGGAATGCCTGGTCGTCATCATAATTATCGAATCTTGCAAGCGTATTAATGTATTTAACTTTAGCCGTATCCGTAGGACCGTTTCTGTGTTTAGCGATTATAATTTCTGCCATGTATGGATCGGTTTCGTAACCACTTTCAGAAAATTTATAATAATCCGGACGCCAAATAAATCCTACCATATCAGCATCCTGCTCAATACTACCAGACTCCCTTAAATCGCTCAGTTGTGGTTTTTTATCTCCACCCCTTTTCTCAACATCTCTACTCAACTGTGCCAATGCGATAATGGGTATGTTTAATTCTTTGGCCAAAGCCTTTAATGAACGTGATATATAACTAATTTCCTGCTCGCGATTACCATTTTTATTACCACTGTCTTCGCCACGCATTAATTGCAAGTAATCGATTACTACTAACTCAATATTGTGTTTACTGTGCAGCCTTCTGCACTTGGCTTTTAATTCAAATACAGGCAATGAGGGGGTATCATCTATAAATATTTTAGCTTTGGATAGCCTTTGAATTTTGCTGTGCAGTTGTGCCCATTCATGGTCTTCTAATTGACCCTTTTTTAATTTTTCTGAAGACAAACCGCTCTCTGACGCAATTAAACGAGTTACTAATTGCGGGGCACTCATCTCTAAAGAAAATATGGCAACTGCTTTGTGAAAATCGACGGCAGCATTTCGCAACATGGATAATGCCAAGGCCGTTTTACCCATACCTGGACGGGCGGCTAAAATAATCAAATCAGATTTTTGCCAACCAGCAGTAATATGGTCGAGGGTTTTTAAACCAGAAGGCACGCCAGTTAATCCATCTTTCTTTTCAACGTTGGCTTCAATTTGCTTAATCGCAATTTCCATGACGTCAGAAATTTCCTGATAGGATCTTTTCATCCCATCATTTTTTACTTCATACAAATCCTTTTCAGTTGCATCCAATAATTTAAATGCGTCAGCTGTTTCATCAAATGCATCGGTTAATGTTTGACCAGAAATACGAATGAGTTCGCGTTGTATAAATTTCTGAATAACGATGTGTGCATGGTATTGTAAATTTGCTGCAGAAGAAACTCGACTGGTTAACTTGGCTATGAAATAAGGGCCTCCAACAATTTCTAGGTATCCTTTGGTTTTTAGTTTTTCTGTAACTGTTAATATATCTACTGGATGGTTGTCGTTGTAAATATCTATCATGCATTCAAAAACATATTGGTGGGCATCTACATAAAAATGTTTTGCTTGCAAAGTTTCCATGGCATCTTTTAACGCCTCCTTCTCCAACATGATGGCCCCTAAAATGGCTTCCTCAAATTCTGGAGCCTGTGGGGGTAACTTCCCTCCTGCATCAAGTGCGGTGTAATCGAGTCTCTTGGTCTTGCGCACACTTGGTCTTTCTATCATACTGCGAAACTATCACCAATTTTCTCAAAACGCAACCATTATTATTGAATATTATAAACCAAGTTAAAATAAACATTGGATTGCTATCAGACAGAGTAAAATTTCGGACAAAAGTAACAAATGACTTATCAACAAAAATTTTGTTTGTGTTAAGTATTTGTGCATAGCCAAATTGTCATTGCAGTTTCACCACATTGCCATATAGAGTTGCTGAATAATTGCCATTATGACGCAAGCGCCATTTTGATAATTAACAAAACCAATCACTTACACCTTGGCACAGAGTTCGCAAATCAATATACTTATTAACCTCATGACAATGGTTCATTCGGGTCGCTACTGAAGGCTTTGTACATAAGGATGATATTATCATTAAGTTTGAAAAAATAAAATCAATTTCGTAAATTTGTTAGAACAATGGAAGCTAAATTTTCACCACGCGTAAAAGAGGTTATTCAATTCAGTCGCGAAGAGGCTATACGCCTTGGTCACGATTATATTGGAACCGAACATTTGTTACTAGGTATTATTCGTGAGGGCGAAGGTACTGCGCTCTCCACTTTGAAGAGTCTGGACATAGATGTTATAAGACTAAAAAAATCAATTGAAGATACTATAAAAGGTACCGCTACTCCCATTAGCAACCTTGGCAATATCCCTTTGACCAAACAAGCAGAAAAAGCTTTGAAGATTACCTATCTAGAAGCCAAAATATTTAAAACCGAAACCATTGGCACAGAACATTTATTGCTATCTATATTAAGAGATGAGGACAATATTGCTTCTCAAATTTTAGCGCAGTATGGCATTACCTACGATTTCTTTAAGCAAACACTTTTAGATGGAGGAAGTTCAGGTTTCAGAACAAAAAACAACCCCTCCAGTTCGTTGGATGAAGAAGGAGGAGAGCCATCTGAAGACCGTAAAATAGAAGATCTGAAAAAGAAAAATCCGAAATCAAATACCCCTGTTTTGGATAATTTTGGAAGAGACTTAACTAAACTCGGAGATGAAGGCAAACTGGATCCCATTGTTGGTAGAGAAAAAGAAATTGAGCGTGTTTCGCAGATTTTATCGAGAAGAAAAAAGAACAATCCAATTTTGATAGGCGAACCAGGTGTTGGTAAAACAGCCATTGCAGAGGGCTTGGCTTTAAGAATCATTCAAAGAAAAGTTTCCCGTGTACTCTTTAATAAAAGAGTTGTTACTTTAGATTTAGCTTCTTTGGTAGCAGGCACCAAATACCGAGGACAGTTCGAAGAACGCATGAAAGCCATTATGACTGAATTGGAAAAAGCTGATGATGTTATTTTATTTATAGATGAAATTCATACCATTGTTGGAGCTGGTGGAGCAAGTGGAAGTTTAGATGCCAGCAATATGTTTAAACCTGCATTGGCCCGTGGTGAAGTGCAATGCATTGGCGCCACTACTTTGGATGAATACAGACAGTATATAGAAAAAGATGGTGCGCTTGAAAGAAGATTCCAAATGGTGATGATAGAACCTGCTTCGCCTGAAGAATCAATAGAAATTCTACACAACATCAAAGATAAATACGAAGACCATCACAATGTAACCTATACACCAGAAGCCATAGAGGCCTGCGTTAGAATGAGTACCCGTTATATTACTGATAGGAATTTACCAGACAAAGCCATTGATGTGATGGATGAAGTAGGTGCAAGAGTGCATATTACAAACATCAATGTACCACAAGAAATTGTAGATTTAGAAGCACAAATTGAAGCTATTAAATCTGAAAAAATTGCAGTTGTAAAATCTCAGAAATATGAAGAGGCCGCTAAATTGAGAGACAATGAAAAAAATCTCATTAATCAATTGGATGCTGCTAAACTAAAATGGGAAGAAGAAACAGGCAATAATCGTTTTGTAGTGACAGAAGAAAATGTAGCGGAAGTAATTGCTATGATGACAGGGATACCTGTAAAACGCATCGGTCAAAGCGAAGGCAAAAAATTGCTAACCATGGAGGATGATTTGAAAAAACGCGTCATCGGTCAAGAAAAGGCTATCACAAAATTATCTCGCGCCATTCAACGAACACGCGCAGGATTAAAAGACCCAAACAAACCGATTGGCTCTTTCATATTTTTAGGCCCAACAGGTGTTGGTAAAACGGAATTGGCAAAGGCCTTAAGCGAATACATGTTTGATAACAACGACTCATTAATCAGAATTGATATGAGCGAATACATGGAAAAATTTGCTGTAAGTCGTTTGGTAGGAGCTCCTCCGGGCTATGTAGGGTACGAAGAAGGTGGAATACTGACTGAAAAAGTGAGAAGAAAACCTTATGCTGTTATTTTATTTGATGAAGTGGAAAAAGCACATCCAGATGTCTTCAATATTATGTTGCAGATTTTAGATGAAGGTCATATTACGGATAGTTTGGGGAGAAAAGTAGATTTTAGAAATACTGTTATTATCATGACTTCTAATATTGGCTCTCGTCAGTTAAAAGAGTTTGGAACAGGCATGGGATTTGGTACTGCCAACAAAATTTCGAACCACGAATCTGAGAGTAAACAAGTCATTGAATCTGCTTTGAAAAAATACTTCTCGCCCGAATTTCTTAACCGTATAGATGATGTAATTGTATTTAACAGCTTAGAAAAACCGGAGATTGTAAAAATATTAGATATTCAAATTGAAATAATGCTGAAAAGGATTAAAGAATTAGGTTATTCTATTAAGTTAAGTGATGAGGCAAAAGAGTTCTTAGCCGACAAAGGATTCGATAGTAACTTTGGTGCACGTCCATTACAACGCGCGATACAAAAATACTTGGAGGACCCGCTAGCCGAAGAAATATTAAAAGGCGAAATACCAGAGGGCAGCGAAGTAAAAGTTGAACTCGACAAAGAGAATGGTGTTTTGAAAGTAAGCTTCGGAGGCAGCAATGGAGCGCCAAAGAAAACGAAGAAAATAAAGTCTGACGAGTAAAACTTAAAGACAAATAACAAAAAAATCCCGAATTAAATTCGGGATTTTTTTGTTTAGTACTTTCTCTCAACTAATAGTTTTTCTCCTTTATCAATCCTTCCTCCTTCATCAATTCAAGGGCCTTATCTGTGGCTTGGGGACCGCCAGTCAGTGAGCCTGGCAAAAGGATTAGGCGGTGCTTTTCTTGCCCTTGTTCATCGGTATATGTGATATCAAAACGCGAGCGGGTGAGGTATTGAATACCTTTAATAAATTTGATGGCCTTAATTGAAGGTTTCTCAATTATATTTACCAATGTATATTGAAAACTTTGAATGAGACTGATGATATTCAATACAAAAAAAAATGCGAAAAAGGCAGTGAAAAAAAATTTACCATCATAAAAGCTCGAATAGCTCAAATAAAAATATAAGACACCAAAAATAAATAAAATCACTCTGCTTATTATACGATTTGTATTGGCCTTATCGTTCGTTATTCCAACGATATTCGTTGTACTACTAAACACAATACGATTGGGCATAAGATGACAAAAACCCTTTTTCAATCTGAATATTTTTCCGTTTTCTATTTCTTCCATTGTATTTAATTAATGAGGTGTAAAGGCAATATGCCTCAATGAATTTAGAACATAAAAAAAGCCCTCATTTGCATAGGGCTTTTTAAATAACATCTTAATAAATTTACTTAGCACTTGCTTTTACATTCCATACTGCAGTCGCAGTTAAATCCATAGGATTTAGCGGAGCATTGTTGGTTCCTCTTACTTCTAAACCAAATGAAGAAGACTTTAAATAGGCTTCCAAATTCGAAGTACTATAAATATCTAAATAAACAATCGTATTACCTTTAGCAACTGGATTTTTAGATGCCAATTTAACGGCAGGTAAAGTTGGAGCAGTTATCCAAAGCTCAACATTGTCTATTTTATCAAAATTATCTGTTGCTGTTGGAGCAGTGAATTCAACTGTTGCCGATTTCAAAGTTAACTCATCTAATAAATCTAAAGTTGTACCGTTCTTTTTTAGTTCAGCCTCCAAATCAGATTTCAATACTACTGTATCGATGGTTTGAAAACCTGTGGTTTTCAAAGAATCTGAGTGTAATTTACCTGTAGTGGTATAACTGAAATTTACTGAAGTGATTTTTTGAACACATCCGCCCATAAAGAGCACAGATGCAAATACTGCGATGGCAAGGGTTGCGAGTTTCGTTTTCATGACTTGTTATTATTTATGAGACAAAATTAAGTATAAAATACTAAAACACCTCAAAAAAAATTTAATGCATTATTTATCAATTAGTTAGCAAGCTTTTTAACACTTCTTGAATAGCTTTTCCATCGGTTTTGCCAGCCAAAGTCTTCATAGCTACAGGCATTACTTTCCCAACTTCCTTCATACTACTTGCTCCTACCTCGGCTATTATTTTTTTCAATTCTGTTGCTAATTCTTCTTTACTCATGGCTGTTGGCAAATAGGCAGAAATGACAGACAATTCTTCCTCCTCTTTCTTAACCAAATCCATTCTGTTTTCCTTTGTAAAAATTTCTATGCTGTCTTTTCTTTGTTTGGCCATTTTCATCATGGCTTTCATGGCAGTTTCATCCGAAATATCTTTACTACCTGTTTCTGTTCCTGCTAAAAGAAAAGCAGATTTAATGGCTCTGATGGCTCTTAATTTTGCCTCATCCTTGGCCTTCATGGCACTGATAAGGTCTTGACTTATTTGATTAACTAAACTCATATGTTATTGATTGGTTTTAAGGTTTATTTATTTTAATGCAGTACATTCTGTTGTTAATGCAAAAGTACTTTATTTAAGAGTTTATACCAACCTGTAGGAGACTGTCATTTTAAAAACGATCAATACCCTCCCTCTATTCGCTATTTTTAATTTTCAAGGAATGCCTTGTCTTTTATTTTTTAATAACCACTGTGTCCCCTACAGGCATTTTTTCTGCTTCGGAATAAGTCGCAGAAATTCCAGTGGTAACCTCAAGCAAAGGCAAACCAGCAGTTGTTTCAGCTGGTGCTTTTTCAGCCTTTATTTTACTTATTTTCCGTTGCTTTATTTTTTTCCCCTTTACCAATGTATCCCTTGGTAATGTTATTTTAGAACTATTGCTGTCGATGGCTAAAGTGCTAATCTCAGCTTTTCCTTTAGTACCTTGTTGACGGTTACAGGATGACAAAAAAAGTGTAAGCCCTGTCACCAACATCGCTGCTATTTTTCGCAAATGCCTAAAAAACGAAGGTCTTTCAGGGCTAATATCTTTTGCATCGAGCTGTCTGTTGAGCTGGTATGAATTAAACCGACCACATACTTTTGAATGTGATACATCATCAAAAAATCGAAAAATCTCTGAATTGGTCATCAATGTAAAATCAACAACCACTTTACTACAGGCTTTGCAAAAACGGCCCTTGTCTTGGGGCGTCATTTCATCCCATTTTTCATGACAGGGTTCGGGTACAGTCACGCGTATATGCTTTTCCATATACCTTTATTCCACAGAATCAGATAAGGTAAATAGGAAAAAAGAAAGTATTTTATTTTGCTGGCACTTCCTTATTCAGGAAGAAATCGAAACTATCGCCTCTTAATCCCAATCTCAACGTTTCTAATGGAATGATTTCGTTAGGTGCAATATTGCCTAAGTTGATATTGGCCCCATACAATTTAATGAACCATACTTGTTGCGCTTTTTGTGGCGCTTCCCATATGACTTTTTCAATTGGAATTTTGCGAACAATTTCTGCTACTAATCCAGAACGAACTTCTCCATCTCCTCGAAAAACACCCACTGTGCCACTCTCGCGCGCTTCGGCAATTACTTTCCAAACACCCGCTTCTAATTCCTTCTCCATCATATCTATCCACTCATAAGGAGGAATTATTTTCTCTGCATCTTTAGAACCTACTTCGGAAATGACTGTATAATCTTTGGCTAAAGTGCGTATGTATTCGCATTTTTTATCATGTGGAATTTCAATAGAACCATCACTTACTTCTACATGCTCAATTCCATAATAATCCATAACTCTTCTGTAATCATCAAATTGATTTCGGACAGCATAGGCCTCAAACAAAGTACCACCGAAGTATACCTTAAATCCAGCTTTTTTATAATGACCTATTTTTTCCTTTAGTTTTGGTGTCACATAGCTGGTTCCAAATCCCAACTTAAGTAAATCTGTTAAATGACTGCCATGCTCAATGAAATCTAATGACTCGCGTATACTTAATCCTTTATCCATTACCATGGTCAAACCGCTTTCTCTGGGCTGAGCAGGTCTTTCTGGTAATTGTGTTAATTTAAAAATTTCACTGTTCATCGTTGTTATCGTTTTTATATAAGTTATAATTCAATTTAAAATATTCATCACTGATAAATAATTCGGGGCAAAACGTGCGCACACTCTCTACTGTATCGTCAAAATTATCTACCATACAATTAACAATGGCCTCTTTGTTTTTCATACTTGGTTGTTGGTCGTAACGAATCACGGTCATTACAATTTCAAGTTCGTTGTCATAAATTTTAAGGGCCCTTACCTCGCCAAGTATTTCTGCAAATAAGTCTACAAATTCCGAAAGGTAAAAAATGCTGGCAATACCCCTCCAGTTTTCGTAATAAAGGTCACCTTGACTTTTCTTCAACTTCTTGTTCACAGCCTCCAGATCCTTCTTTTTATCTAATTCGGCATAACAAGCCATTAAAGCTTTATAAGAGGCAAAGTCCTTATCGTCAGAACGAATCAACCTTTTAAAATAGGGCAAAGCAACCAGTGGCTCTCTCTCTATTAGGTATGAATACCCTAATAAATATTGATACTCGGGAATAAAATCACCATAAAACTGTGCCTTCTTTAAATAGTATCTCGCCAGTTTTGAATCGTTGATGGCCAAATAACATCGAGCAATACAAATATAAGGGTACACATCGCCATCGCTGCGAATACATTGCTTATAACTCTCTATCGCTTTGTCATATTCCAACCTACTTTCTAATATACCAGCCTTGCTAAAAAAAGCATTGTCTGCTTTATCATTAATTAGTCCTGCATAATCGTATGCATTTAAAGCAGCACTTTCCTGTCCAGCAATTTCCAAATACTTTCCTAATTGGTGCCAATAGTTATCATTAAAAGGCTCTTCGTCAACTTTCAGTTTAAAATAATTGATGGCATTTTTAAAATCATTGCCTTCAATAAAACACAACCCTAGTTGGTTGTAAAGCATTTCGCTTTTGGGATATTTCTGTATCCCTTTTTCTATTATTCTTGCAGCTTTCTTGCGATTGCCACCCATGCATAATGATTGGGCATAATTAATATAAACTTCTATTTCCAAATCATCATCTTCTTCGCAATTCTCCAATGCTCTGTCAAAAGCATATTCTGCTTCGTCAAATTGCTTTAACTCCGTTAAAACCACACCTTCCAGGTTGGCAATGGCAGAATCGTAAGGCGCTATTAATTTGGCTCTAATCAATACTTCTAAAGCCTGATCATTTTCATTTTTGATAGAATGGTAATTGGCTTTCTCTATCATAATTTCAATATTGGTTGGATATAAAACAAGACCGTGGTCTAATATTTCCAACTGTTCCGCTCTTTTGCCTTCAATAAAAAAATGATATGAAAGAGCTTCAATTTCTTCCTCTTTAAAATACACTGTGCCATTTTCCTTCCAGAGTTTGTATTTTTCAAGGGCCGATTCTATTTCTTCCGCATCAAAGAAATCATCAAACTCCTCATTATCTTCATTTCCGAAATTATCTAACATATTGTATTATAATTAATGATAGGCAAACGTAAGAAACCATTTGGCAACTTTATCAATAAATTATACACTACAAAGGTAATTGAAATCTCGGCTCCTGCCTTATCATTTTTAACTATTTGCTAATCATTTTATATACAGCGCATCCAAAAAAATGGCTCCAGCATACAATCAAACTTGAATCTTCTTATTTTTGTTGTGTGAAACAAACCCTATTCATTGCTTTTTATTTTATCTGCGCCATATCCACTATTGCACAAAATCAGATAAATCAAGCTAAATGGCAACAGAAAGTAGACTATGATATTAAAGTTAGATTGTTTCCCACCAACAAAATATTGAAAGCAACTATTGCCATTACCTACACCAACAATTCGCCTGATACCCTAAAATCGATATGGTTACATATATGGCCCAACGCCTATAAAAACAATCAAACCGCTTTTGCCAAACAATTATTAAGTGCCAATAAAACTGATTTTCAATTTTGCAAACCTCAAGAAAAAGGCTGGATTGACAGTTTCAATTTTACCTGTAATAAGCATCCTTTAAATTGGCATTATGACGAGTTTAATATTGATATTATTGAAGTAATACTTGAAGAGGCCTTATTGCCCAATTCCAGTATTGTTATTGAAACGCCTTTTGTAGAAAAGCTTCCGGCTTTGTTTTCAAGGGGAGGTTATAAAAATAATTTCTTTGCCGTCACCCAATGGTATCCTAAACCTGCCACATACGATGTAAATGGATGGAATAAAATGCCGTACTTAGATCAAGGTGAATTTTACAGCGAGTTTGGCAATTTTAAAGTCAGCATAACAGCGCCAGAAAAATACTTGATTGCCGCAAGTGGAAATCTACAAACCCAAAGTGAAATAAACAAGTTAAACAATATTTTCACCGAACACAAAGGACATTTCGTTAGCCAATCAAATGTTTTGCGAACCGTTGAATACGAGGAAAAAAATATACATGATTTTGCTTGGTTTGCTGATACTTGTTTTCGTGTTGTCAAATCTTTCGTAAAACTTCCGAATAATGATACCGTAACGACATGGATGTTTATTGGAAAAAACAACCATTTCGATTTAGCAAAAAAAAATCCAACCACACCATTAGATGAGGCTATTTTGGAATACAGTAAAAAAATTGGCAACTACCCTTATAAACAATGCACCGTTGTAATTGGCGACCTACTAGCAGGTGGTGGCATGGAGTACCCTACTATTACTGTTTGTCAATCATTAGACTATGAAACCATTCGACATGAGGTAGGGCATAATTGGTTTTATGGCATGCTAGGAACCAATGAAAGAAAATATCCTTGGATGGATGAAAGCATCAATACCTTTTTTGAGCAACAACTGAGCGATCAATTAAGAGGTAATCAATCATTTTTTGAGGATTTTAAATCTAAAGAATGGACAGGCAATTATGAAACTTTACTTGCTTATTTATTTTCTGCAAGGCAAGGAATTGCGCAACCATTAAATACCCCTTCCGATAGTTTCTCAAACTTAAACTATGGGGCTATTGTATATGCAAAAGGGCCACTTTTATTTGCCTACCTGCAACAACAATTAGGCGATTCTCTTTTCTACACTTGCTTTCAAAATTACTTTCGCGAATGGCAATATAAGCATCCATTGCCTGGCGATATGCAGCGCAGTTTTGAAAATACTTTGGGCAAGTCTATGGAGTGGTTTTTCAAAGATTTACTAATGGATAAAAACAACATTGATTTGGTAAAAAAACAGCATCAATACCAATTGAAAGGATCGGAAAAATTGGACGCCTTTTTAAAAGAAAAAAAATATTTAGACGCCAATCCTTATGGGTTTTTACCCGAGAAAAACTATCTAAACAATGGGCAAAAGAAACATCTGATAAGCATAGGAATTCCCTTGAGATTACCACAACAAAATACCTCAATTCCATTAAATTTAACGCCCATTATTGGGTATAATTTATACGATCAATTTTATGCGGGTGCATTGGTGTATAACCGCAGTATTTTTAGAAAAAAAGTAGAATATTTTGCAATGCCTGCTTACGCTTTTGGCAGTAAAAAATTGGTGGGTTATGCTAAATTAAATTTTCTATTTATATCTCAATCCAAAAATATTTATAAAACCGAAACCGGTTTGCAAGGGCAGAGTTTTGGCATGCAATATTTAACCCATGCCAACCAATATTTTAAAATCAATCCTTACTTAAAAATATTTTTTAAACACAAAGGAAAAATAGATGAAAGGTTCGACCAACAATTACAGGTGAACTTATACAGGGTAGGGTTGCAAAATAGCGCCTATAAATACGACGATACAACCAGCATTCTTTTCCCAAATTCCTATTTCAATAATTATTGCAGAGTTACTTATAGTTATGAAGACAAGCATCCAATCAATCATTTTTCATTAAAACTAAATTCAGAAATAGGGTCTGGTTACAAAACTTCAACAGCTACAAATACGTATATCAAAACATGGTTAAATACTGAATACAAATATCAGTATGCAAGAAAAAAATATTTAAAATCCAGTTTTTTTGCCGGGGTATTTATTTATAAAAATGGACTTGTTGGGAACAATAAATTTTTCTTAAGTGGCAATAATGGGAAGACCGATTATCTTTACAATGAAGTGATGTTAGGAAGGAGTGAAAGCATTTTCAGCAACAATATATTAGGTCATCAAATCATCAACAACAACGGCAATATGCGCAATGTTATCTCCTTTTTAGATGGCACTTCTACCTGGATGTTATCCTCATCAAATGAAGCAAGCCTGCCTGGTATAATACCTTTTAGAATTTATGCAGACTTTGGATTTTATCCATACAAAAACTTAAATGCATCTGTTACAAAACCTCAATTATTTACCACTGCCGGTATAACACTTCCTCTATTTAAAGAGACGCTCGAAATTTTTGTACCGATCTTTCAATCGAAACAATTTTTGGCTTTCAATCTTTTCAATTATTCAATTGCCAATTCGATAGGATTTAAGCTAAATCTTAATAAATTGGAACCATTTAAGTTGATTGATAATTTCAGACCTTAATTATTCTAAAAAGTTTACTTGGAACTATTCATAAGATAGCAACTGAGTGGGATTTCTTATTTCAAGATGAATCCAACTTTAAAAAAATACCCAATTGCAAATAATGATAGATTTTAGATCAATAAAATTAAAACCTTATAAAAAACAAAACCCGCATCAGGTAAGATACGGGTTAAGTCATCGAGGTTAAGAGTAAAATTATTTTTTACCTTTTTTTGCAGCTGCTTTTTTAGCAGGTGCTGCTTTTTTAGCTGGAGCTTTAGCAGATTTTTTTGCTTTAGCTTTTGCTTTTGGAGCTGCTTTTGCTTTAGCTTTTGCTTTTGGTGCTGCCTTTGTAGCTTTTGCTTTTGGTGCAGCTGGTTTTTTTGTTGTTGCCATATTTATTTAAAATTTAAAATTGGGTCTAGTTATTTAAGTCAGAATGCATATCGCCATAATCAATGGTAATTTCCTCTCCTGCTTTTATCCTTTTAAGTGCTCTAAATTCCATTACACCATCTTTGATGTTTTTAAAGTAATCCGCATTTGGTTTTTGAGCATGGTTATATAAAGAACCAAATCCTAGAAGTATTCCAGCACTTCTTTTTTTGGTATCCCAAACAAATGTATAATTTTCTAAAATGTGTCCAACTAGCATCTGATGTTCCTTATATTTAATTTCTATTACAGGACAAATTTCAATAACATCGCCTTTATTTAAAACTTTAGATGTAAACACCCCCCTACCCTTATGTCCAGCATTCGCTACAAAAATATTTCCGTTAAGTATCTTATCTATTTTCAATTCTATTTTATTCAACGATTCAAAAATAGAGATAAGTAGTATACTATTACGTTTATTGTGAAATATGTATTAACAACTTATCAAAATTTTATATATAAATATAGTAAACTAAGTTTACTATATTTATGCTGTTTCTTAAAGTTTTTTTATAGTTAAGCACATTCAACTTCTGAAAATCAATGCTATTTGTTATGTTTTTTACAAAAAAACATAATTAAAATTTGAAAAATAAAAAATTACTTGTAGAGAAGAAAATAAAATCGACATGATTTTCTATTCCTATTTTAGGCCAATAAGAATAAAAAAAAATAAGCTTTAAAAAAATAGTTAAACTAAAATGCTCTGAAAAATACTTCTTCCATCCGTATTTAACAATTGCTCGGTAGCGCATCTTTCAGGGTGTGGCATCATGCCAAAAACATTTTTACCACTATTGCATATACCTGCTATATTATTCAATGAGCCATTTGGATTTCCGGCGTCATTCATTTGTCCGTTTTCACTAACGTATCTGAATATGATTTGTTGATTGCTTTCCAATTCTTTTAAAGTTATTTCATCTGCATAATATCTGCCCTCACCATGAGCAATTGGAATTTGATAGGTTTTATCTTTTGACAATAAATTAGTGATTTTTAAATCGGTGTTTTCCGGTTTTAAAAATACATTTTTACATATAAATTGTCTGTTGGTATTTCTTAATAATGCTCCTGGCAATAAACCACTTTCACAAAGAATTTGAAACCCATTGCAAATCCCCATAACATACCCGCCTGCTTTTGCATGCTCGCCTATGCTTTGCATTACCGGACTTAATTTGGCAATAGCACCACTGCGCAAATAATCTCCATAGCTAAAACCACCCGGCAAAAACACAAAGTCTACCCCCTTCAAATCGGTATCCTTGTGCCACAACTCTGCTACATTGCCATTGGCAACTGTACTAATGGTTTCTATTAAATCTCTATCGCAATTACTGCCAGGAAATATCACTACGCCAAATTTCATTAGTGCAAAAGTAATATTTTTTTTATACTCATCCTTATTATCTTTTCGAATGAACTTTTCTCTTTAGAAATCAAAAAATTTGTTTATGATGAGTTATACCAAACATTAACTTTAAAGGTCCTCAAGTATGCTATCTCGTTTGGGCTAATTTCTCCCTTCCATGAAGCATCCATTTGAATGGCTTTTATTTCAACTGACTAATATTCGATGCCTACAAGATACAAGCCACAGGCCGGCACAGATTCACCCGCCATTTTGCGATCCTTACTCTCCAATATCTCTGCAAATTTCTCCAAATCAATTTTACCCTCTCCTACCTGCACCAGTGTGCCTACCATGGCCCTTACCATGCTGCGTAAAAAACGGTTGGCCGTAACTTCGAAAATCAACAAATCATTTCGGTAATACCAACGAGCCGCCATTAAATTACACATGTAATGTTGAACATCTGAATTGGTTTTGCTAAAACATCCAAAATCCCTAACACCTAACATTAATTCACACGCCTTATCCATGGCTGCGATATCTAAAGTGTTGTACCAACGGGTGGCAAAATTTTGACAAAAAGGATTTTTTTCGAAGGTAATGCAATACTCATAGGTTCGTGAAATTGCTGAAAAACGCACATTGAAATCTGGAGCTACCAATCGCACGGAATGAACCGCAATATCATAAGGTAAAATACCATTTAGACTTTTTAAAAATGTTTCAGGTAAATCATAATCACAATCAAATTGAGCAAAATATTGCCTTGCATGCACACCTGCATCTGTTCTACCACAACCCAAGGTTTCTATACCCTGACGCATAATAACAGAAATGGCATTGTTTAAAACGCCTTGTATAGTAGTGCCATTGGGTTGCACTTGCCAACCTTGATAGTTGGTGCCGTTGTATGATAATTCTAATAAGAATCGCATGCTTAATATCGATTTTTTAATTCACCATTTCAGAAAATTCCAACCATTTTAAAGAGCGCTCATCTATCAATGCAATTAATTTTTCTAACTCTGCCGCCCACTCTGCTAAATCAGTATGACTGTTACTTCCGTTGTTTAATTTATTTTCCAGAGCGGCCTTCTGCTCTTCTAATTTCGCTATTTCTTTTTCCAATCCATCAAACTCTGTTTGTTCTTTAAAACTCAATTTTCTTTTTTTATTTGTGCTGCTTTCAATAACTGGCAGGGCTGCTGTCTGACTTGGCTTTGAAACTACCACCGGCTGCTTTTGCAACTGCTCTGCAAACTCTTTATAATCGGTATAGTTGCCATAAAAATCACGGATACTGCCTTCTCCTTCGAATACAAATAAATGATCAACCAAATGGTCCATAAAATATCTATCGTGCGATACCAACAACAAGCAACCATTAAATTCTGTTAAGAAATCTTCGAGTACATTTAAGGTATCAATGTCCAAATCATTGGTTGGCTCATCTAATATTAAAAAGTTAGGATTGCTTACCAAAACTTTTAATAATTGCAATCTTCTTCTTTCTCCACCACTCAATTTTTGAACGGGTGTATATTGCACCGCAGGTGGAAATAAAAACATGTCCAATAATTTTGAAACCGACACCTGCTCTCCTGTCCCTAAAGTAACGTATTCAGCTATTTGTTTTACCTCATCAATAATACGGTTATCATTGTTCAAATTATTGGTATGTTGGGTATAATATCCAATCTTTAAAGTTGGCCCTAATACAATAGTACCTTCAGTTGGATTTATGGTTTGTGTTAAAACATCTAACATGGTAGATTTTCCAATGCCATTTTTACCCACCACTCCAATGCGATCCTTTTTCTTAAAAATATACGAAAAATCTTTGATCAAAACTTTGTCACCGTATTGCACCGAAATATTATCGGCTTCTATAATTTTATTGCCCAATCGGGTAGTTTGAACCGAAATTTCCAATTCGTTCTTATCCAAATTTTGAGTAGCCTTATCCTTTAATTCGTAAAACGCTTCAATTCTACTTTTAGATTTTGTACCCCTTGCTTTGGGCATTCTGCGCATCCACTCCAATTCTTTTGCCATAAGGTTTCGCGCCTTACTTATTTCAGCATGTTGTATGGTTTCGCGCTGTGCTTTTTTCTCTAAAAAATAAGCATAATTACCGTGGTGAGTATACAATACACCTCTTTCTAATTCTAAAATTTGCGTGGCCACACCATCCAAAAAATAACGATCGTGGGTTACCATAATCAAAGAGGTATTATGTGCTGTCAATAAATTCTCCAACCATTCTATGGCTTCCAAATCCAGGTGATTCGTAGGCTCATCCATAATCAGTAAATCGGGTTGTTTTAAAAGCAATTGCGCCAGTGCTACTCTTTTTCTTTGCCCTCCGCTTAAAGTACTATTAGAAACATCTAAATTTCCAATACCTAACTTGGCTAATATTTGTTCCGCCTTTTTCTCAAAGTCCCAAGCATTTTTATCTTCCATTTCTTCTAAAATGGTTTGCATTTTATCGGGCGAAAAATTTTCATCTATAATCGCAGCTTCATAAGATTTCACTAATTGTACAACAGGATTATCATCAGAAAAAATAGTTTGACGAATGGTATGGGCAGGATTTAATTCTGGCTCTTGAGGTAAATAACCAAAGGTTGTGCCTGTAGCAAAAGTTTTTTCACCACTGTCTGCACTTATCAAATCTGCTAATATTTTCAACAAGGTAGATTTCCCTGTTCCATTACTACCTACTAGGGCCAGTTTATCGCCTTTGCTAATGCCAAAACTAATACTTTTAAACAACCAACGCTCTGTAAAAGCCTTGGACAACTGATCAACCGAAAGAATATTCATACTGAACTGCAAAAATAGTGGTTTCTATTGGTGTAGGCTAATCTTTATTGTTTTCGGATGGTTAACAAAACATTAATCAATAAAAAATCCTTTCTTTCGTTCTTCCTATATCTAAATAACAACTGATTCTAAATATTACCATAATTCAATCAAGATTACAAATGACAAGGTACCGCAGTTCAATCTTTTATTTCCTCTTGATAAAATCCGAGGAAGTTAATCAGAGATTAAATTCTTATTGTCATTCAAGACTCTGGAAGACAAAGGTCTTTTGATTTTGCACACACGGTTCTTCAGAGATTATTTAAAATGGAAGGAAATATAATTTTTGATAGGCCCTTTAAATTTATTGAAACGTGATTTAAATATATTTCAAAACGATTATCGATACCATAAAAAAATCCCACAATCACTTGCGGGATTTTTTTATTCAATATTTTTCTCCCTTCTCTCTTACTAAGGTTGGTCTACACCTACCAAGCAAATACTCGCTTACTGAGCGTAGCCGAAGTAAGCATAGCCGAAGTATTCACCTACTGTCTCTCTCCTCTTGGTACAAACGCTCTTGGTGTATGCCCTGTGTATATTTGACGAGGACGACCAATTGGTTGGTTCTCTTGTGTCATCTCTTGCCATTGTGAAATCCAACCTGGCAAGCGACCCAATGCAAACATTACTGTAAACATTTCTGTTGGGAAACCCATGGCTCTATACATAATACCAGAATAGAAATCTACATTCGGATACAATTTTCTTTCTACGAAATAAGAATCGGTTAACGCGGCCTCTTCTAGTTTTTTAGCGATTTCTAATACAGGGTCATTGATACCTAATTTATTCAATACATCATCGCAAGTTTTCTTAATGATTTTTGCACGTGGATCAAAGTTTTTATAAACACGGTGACCGAAGCCCATTAATCTGAAATTATCATTTTTGTCTTTGGCTTTGTCAACCCATTTTTGAACATTGCCACCATCGTTGCGAATAGCTTCTAACATTTCCAATACTTCTTGATTGGCTCCTCCATGCAAAGGACCCCACAAAGCGGCAACACCTGCTGCTATAGTAGCATACAAATTGGCTTGCGAAGAACCCACTAGTCTTACTGTACTGGCAGAGCAATTTTGCTCATGGTCTGCGTGCAAGATTAATAATTTGTTCATGGCATCTACAATCACAGGATCTAATTGATAATCGCTATCGCTTACGTGTCTGAAAGTCATGTTTAAGAAATTGCTTACGTAATCCAAATTATTATTTGGATACACCACTGGATGACCTAAACTCTTTTTATAAATCATGGCGCAGATGGTAGGCATCTTTGCCATTAAACGCAAAATGGTTCTGTTTTTAGATTCCTGACTTCTGTTAGGATCCAATGAATTTGGATAATAAGCAGAAAGGGAAGATAACATGGCTATTAACTGACCCATTGGGTGAGAACCAGTAGGGAAAGTTTTAAAAATATTCTGCAAATCTTCGTTCACCAAAGTATGATGACGAATGGAATCGTCAAACACTTCAAATTCTTCTTTGTTCGGTAACTCGCCTTTTAAAAGCAAATAAGCGACTTCTAAGAAGTTGGCCTTTTCTGCTAAATCTTCTATAGAATAACCTCTGTGTCTTAAAATACCAAGCTCTCCATCTAGAAAAGTAATTTTAGATTGGGTGGCACCTGTGTTTTTGTAACCGATGTCTAAAGTTACATAACCGGTGGTATCCCTCAACTTTGAGATATCTATGGCTTTTTCACCTTCAGAGCCTGTAATTACAGGGAATTCATAGGTTTTTCCTTCTAGGGAAATTGTGCAGTTTTGAGTTTGTGATTCTGGCATGTTGTGGGACTTTTGAATATCTTTAAATTTCTATTTTAAATATTGTTGCGAATGTATAAATTAATTATCCATTGTACAATTTTTTTAACAGATAAAAGAATAAATTGTGTAAATATATTTTGTGAGGGGCTTTTATCCGCCTTTAGCCTTTGTTCATAGAACAGAATTGGTGATTAATTGTTTTATCAATTGATTTGTTTTCCGAATTTTGAATACCAACCAAAACATAAAAATAGCATTGAGCTCCATTCGTGGCAACTTATTGCGCACTTTCATTACCTGCCTTATCATAACGATAGGAATATCGGCCTTGGTAGGTATGCTTACTGCGGTAGATGGAATTGAGACAGGTCTGGCCCAAACCTTTCAGAAAATGGGAAGTAATACCTTTAATATTCGCAACCGCGATGGCAATATCCGTTTTTCTGGCGGCCCTCAAAAAAGAATAGACTACTTGCCCATCGATTATTTTCAGGCCAAGCAATTTAAACAAAGTTTTAATGTACCTGCTACCGTCTCCTTCAGCACCAATATCAGTTTTAATGCCATTATTAAAAGTGGTAATAAAAAAACCAATCCCAATGTTAAAATAATTGCCATAGATGATAGCTATTTTAAAGTCAGCGGCACCGAGCTTGCCTTCGGCAGAAACTTTACACCGATGGAGGCGGGCAGTGGCAGCAAACAAGTTATTATTGGCAAGGATGTGGCCTTGCAATTATTTAATAAAGAAAACGCAGTTGACCAAACTTTGAATTTGGCCAATGCACAATATAAAGTAATAGGCGTTATAAAAAGTAAAGGCAGCAGCATGGGAATGGGTGGCGAAGACCGCATCGTTTACATTACAACTACCGAAGCCAAGGGCCGCTTTTTAAGTTCAAACAATTCATTTAATATCTCTGTTGCGGTAAACGATATTAAACAATTGGACATGGCGGTGAGCGAAGCAGAGGGCACCATGCGCAATGTTCGCAGATTGAGAGCAGGAGCTGATAATAATTTTTCGGTAACCAAAAGCGAATCCGTTACAGAGAAACTAAAAGAGAATTTAAGTTCGCTTAAATTTGCCGCCATTTTTATTGCGGCTATTACCCTATTAGGAGCGGCCATTGGATTGATGAATATTATGCTAGTAAGCGTTACCGAGCGCACCAAAGAAATAGGAACCCGCAAGGCTTTGGGCGCTACCCCAGGTATTATTAAACAACAATTTTTAACAGAGGCTGCCGTCATTTGTCAGATAGGTGGCTTGGGCGGTATTATATTGGGGATATTATTAGGCAACTTGGTTTCCTTAGTGATGCATACCGGATTTATTATACCTTGGTTTTGGATTACAGTTGCGGTTATTGTTTGTTTCGTGGTTGGCTTATTGGCAGGTTATTATCCGGCTTCTAAAGCCGCAAAACTAGATCCTATTGAGGCTTTGAGATATGAGTAAGTTTCTTACTAAATGTATACAAACACGCATAGAAAATTTCAATTAATCTTAGAGCAAGGCAGGAAAACAATTCACCTTGGTTCAATCAGGATTTCTTATTCGGACTCCCGTTACGTTAAGTAAAATAAATGTTAAATATTCGACACATGCCCTAAAAATGCGATTAATTTTTTGATAAATATCAATTCAAATCAGGAATTTTGATTACCTTTGCACCCGATAATTTTGAAATGCGCGCTCAATTTAAGTTAAAAAAAAATATTGCAATTCTCATTTGCTTGGCATTTCTAAGCCGCATTTTATTAGTCAGTTTACCGCTTAACAATTCATCTTTATCTCCAGTTAATAACCACTCTCCATTTTCTAAAACCTTAAAAAGAGGACGACACACTGAAGCATTTGTAAAATCTAATAGTGAACAACGCGCTGACACCGAAATTTGCGAAGAAAACACGCTTTGTGAAGAAGATTGGAAACGTTTTAATCCTTTCACTATTTTCTCGAATTTTAATGCCCCCTTCTCCTCCATTTTTTTATTTTTAGAAACGAATACCTTATTCGATTCAATCAAATGCTATTTATATCCTAAAAAATATTTAGCACTCTCTACCCTGAGGATTTGATGGCCTTTGTTGGTCTTCGAGCACCCATCTTATTTTAATTTATTTATAAGATTTGATTGGCAGTAAAAGTGTTATACACCTTCTGACAAATGAATCATGTATGTTAAAGCAAATTCGCAAACAACATCCATTTTTCTATAACCAATTCATGGTAGCTTGATGACAGTACCAACCTGCACAACTTGAAAAATTTCATATCACCAACTGATATTCAAATGAAAGTGCTCCCAATAGATAATAGAACCATCAACCCCAAAAAATATAAATTAAAACATCAATAGTTCGCCCCAAATTAAAGTTATTATGAATAAAATTCACACACTCACATGCTTGTTAACTGTATTATTTTACACAAGCTGTGGCTCAAACAAAGAAGCAAAAGAAGAAGAAACCAAATTTCTAGCAACCAGTCCGCTTAGAAAAGATACCATGATTATTAGAGATTATGTATGTCAGATACACGCCATTAGTCATATTGAATTGAGGGCGCTTGAAAAAGGTTACCTGCAAAAAATTTTCGTAGACGAAGGTCAAACAGTGCGACAAGGTCAAATGATGTTTCAAATTATGCCAATGATATACAAGGCAGAATTGCAAAAAGCACAGGCAGAAGCCGATTTTGTAGAAATAGAATATTTGAACACCAAAAGACTTGCAGACAGCAATGTTGTTTCGAAAAATGAATTGGCCCTTGCCAAAGCCAAATTAGACAAGGCGAATGCCGAACTAGAATTGGCAAAAGTACACCTTAGTTTTACCGAAATAAAAGCGCCTTTTAATGGCATAATGGATCATTTTAATGTAAGACTGGGAAGTTTGGTAAACGAAGGCGACCTGCTCACAACCTTATCCGACAATAGCGAAATGTGGGTATACTTTAATGTTCCTGAATTGGAGTACCTAAACTACAAAACGAATTCGACACAAGAGAATTTACTTAAAGTAAATCTGCTAATGGCCAACAACCAAATGTTTGAATATTCTGGCGTTGTTAAAACCATCGAAGCAGACTTTAATAATGAAACTGGCAACATTGCTTTTAGAGCCACCTTCCCAAATCCAAAAGGCCTGTTAAGACATGGTGAAACGGGCAATATACAAATGCAAATTCCTCTAAAAGATGCTCTGATAATTCCGCAAAAAGCCACTTACGAAATTTTAGAAAAGAAATATGTTTTTGTAGTTGATAAAAACAATGTGGTACACTCCAGAGAAATTACAATTGCCACAGAAATGCCCGACCTATATGTGATTAAAAGTGGCCTAGCAGAGAATGAAAAAATTTTATTGGAAGGCATTCGCAAAGTGAAAGACAATGATAAGATAACTTACACCTACGAAGACCCAAAAACAGTTCTTCCCAAATTGAAAATTTATGTTGAATAATATTAACCTTAAAGAGAAAAAAAATGTTCAGTAAATTTATTCAAAGACCCGTCCTCGCCATTGTAGTTTCACTTGTAATTCTATTCATAGGCATGCTGGCAATTAAAACATTGCCAACCTCTCAGTTTCCAGAAGTAGCACCACCAGTGGTAATGGTGAGTGCATCCTATCCTGGTGCTAGTGCTAAATCATTGGCAGAGTCGGTAATTATTCCATTAGAGCAATCTATTAACGGAGCTTGGGGCATGCGTTACATGACCTCCGATGCAACTAGTGCTGGCGAAGCCAATATTCAAGTTGTATTTAATCCAGGCACAGATATCAATCAAGCCTTGGTACAGGTTTCTAACCGCGTTCAACAAGTCACTAATAGGCTTCCTATTTTGGTTCAAAGGGAAGGTGTTGTTATTACACCTGTTATTCCAAGTATGCTCATGTATGTAAATCTTTACAGTAAGGATAAAGACGCCAACATGAAATTTTTATTCAATTATGCAGGTGTTAATATGGTGCCGGAATTGCAGCGTATTAATGGCATAGGACAGGTAAGAATTTTAGGAAGTAGACAATATGCTATGCGTGTTTGGCTGAATCCCGATAGGATGCGTGCCTACAATGTTTCGCCCGATGAAGTAATGGAAGCATTGAGCGACCAGAGTATTATTGGTAAACCCGGAAGGATAGGCAGAGGAGACAGTAAACAAGCAGAGGCGCTCGAATATGTATTAACCTACACCGATCGTTTTAACGACCCTAATCAATATGAAAATATCATTATACGCGCCAACTCTAATGGTGAAAATCTTCGCCTAAAAGATGTGGCAACCGTATCGTTGGGAAGCGAATATTACGATATTTACTCTAGCATGAATGGACATCCATCCGCTGCACTGGTGCTGAAACAAACCTATGGAAGTAACGCAAGTGAGGTGATAGAAAAAGTAAAAGTAAAATTAGATGAATTAAAGAAATCATTCCCTCCCGGAATGGAATATGAAATTAGTTACGACGTCTCTAACTTCCTGGATGCCTCCATAGAAAATGTGGTGCATACTTTACGAGATGCATTTATTTTGGTGGCTTTGGTTGTATTTATTTTCCTCGGCGACTGGCGCTCCACTTTAATTCCAACATTAGCGGTTCCTATCTCTTTAATTGGTGCATTTTTTTGCATGCAACTATTCGGACTCACCATTAACATGGTAACATTATTTGCCTTGGTATTAGCCATTGGTATTGTGGTAGATGATGCCATTGTTGTAGTAGAGGCCGTGCATGCCAAGATGGAAGAGGAGCATCTTTCTCCATACAATGCAGTACGAAAAGTAATTGGTGAAATTAGCGGAGCCGTTATCGCCATTACCTTGCTCATGGTTTCGGTGTTTGTTCCGGTATCATTTATGAGCGGACCCGTAGGCACTTTTTACAGACAATTTTCCATAACAATGGCATCTGCAATTGTGCTTTCGGGTGTGGTAGCGCTTACTGTAACCCCTGTGCTATGTGCCATGATTTTAAAAAACAACCATGGCAAACCAAGAAAGAAAACCTGGATGAACCGATTCCTTGACACCTTTAACAGAGGATTTGAAAAATTGACAGGAAAATATGTTTGGCTATTAAAATTAATAGCACATCGCAAACTTGTTACCATTGGCTTATTCGTCATATTTGCCCTTGGCATATTTGGTATCAGTAATAATTTACCTTCTGGTTTTATTCCAAGCGAAGACCAAGGGATGCTGTATGCAATTATTCAAACACCACCCGGGTCAACATTAGAAAGAACCAACGATTTATCCAACAAACTAGTAACTATTATCAATGAGGTAGAAGGTGTAAAATCTGTATCTTCCATTGCAGGTTACGAGGTATTAACAGAGGGTAGAGGCTCCAATGCAGGAACATGTTTAATTAACCTAAAACCATGGTCGGATAGAAAACATAGTGTCAGTGAAATTATTTTAGAACTAGAAGAAAAGGCCAAGTCTATACCGGGGGCAACCATAGAGTTTTTTGATCCGCCAGCGGTTCCAGGATTTGGTGCAGCAGGTGGTTTCGCGTTGCAACTGTTAGACAAAACAAATTCGGGTGACCTTAACCAACTTGAAAAAGTAAAGAATGATTTCATGCACGAATTGGAAGAACGGAAAGAGCTTACAGGTTTATTCACCTTCTTTAGTGCTAACTATCCGCAATATGAAATTGAGATTGATAATCAAGCAGCCATGCAAAAAGGTGTTACCATTGGTAATGCCATGAATACGCTTTCCATTTTTGTGGGTAGTACTTACGAACTGGGATTTATTAAATACCAAAGATTCTTTAAAGTATTTGTTCAAGCAGCTCCAGAATACAGAAAGCTTCCAACGGACATCATGAATTTATATGTAAAAAATAACCGTGATGAAATGGTGCCTTTTTCTGCTTTCATGAAAATAAAAAAGAAACAAGGGGCTAATGAAATTAATAGGTATAACATGTATAATACGGCTGCTATAAGAGGCGGACCAGCCAAAGGATATAGTAGTGGAGAGGCCATTAAAGCAGTGCAAGAAGTGGCGGCTAAAACTTTACCCCATGGCTTTGATATCGATTGGGCAGCACTCTCGTATGATGAAACTAGAAGAGGAAACGAAGCCATTTATATTTTTATTATTGTGTTGGTATTTGTATATTTTGTGTTGGCGGCACAATACGAAAGTTTCATTATTCCTTTAACGGTTGTATTCTCATTACCAGCAGGTATTTTCGGTTCCTTCTTGCTCATTAAAGGGTTAGGATTAGCCAATGATATTTACGCACAAGTAGGTTTGGTAATGTTAGTGGGACTGCTTGGTAAGAATGCTGTATTGATTGTTGAATTTGCGGTACAGAAACAGAGACAAGGGGCAACAGTTATTGAAGCGGCAATAGAAGGCGCTAGGGTGCGTTTCCGTCCTATCTTAATGACCTCCTTTGCATTTATTGCTGGCCTGGTGCCTTTGGTATTTGCGCATGGAGCTGGCGCTATTGGCAATCGCACAATCGGTTCCTCTGCACTTGGAGGCATGTTATTCGGAACCATTTTCGGTGTTATTATCGTGCCCGGATTGTATTATATTTTTGGATCAATGGCAGAAGGCAGACAATTAATTAAGAACGAAGAAGCTAGTTCGTTAACCGAAGACCTTGTTCATCAAATGGACAAATTTCCATCAAACATAGAAAATGAAGACCATGAATAAAAAAAGAAAAATTATATACTTTGGCATGGCAGGTATCCTATTCCTCTACAATGCCTGCATAGGTCCCTCTTTAACACCTAGAAAAGAGAATAAGACATTGCCCGCTGCATTTAAAAGTTCAATGGATTCTGCGAATACAGCTAAAACAAAATGGAAAGTATTTTTTACAGACCCTAACTTAGTTGCATTGATAGATTCTGCCCTAAAAAATAATCAGGAATTGAACATTATGTTGCAAGAAATAAATATTGCTAAAAATGAAGTAAAGGCCCGTAAAGGGCTCTACTTACCATTCGGCAATGTAGGTGCAGGTGCGGGAATAGAAAAGGTTGGCAGATATACCAGCCAAGGTGCCAACGATGCCAATACTGAAATAATGCCTGGCAAAAAATTTCCAGACCCCTTACCCAATTATTTATATGGTACTACCATTTCTTGGGAAATAGATATATGGAAAAAATTGCGCAATTCTAAAAATTCTGCTGTGGCAAAATACTTATCGAGCATTGAAGGAAAAAATTTCATGGTAACCCACCTAATTTCAGAGATAGCCAATTCGTATTATGAGCTAATGGCTTTAGATAATCAATTAGAAATACTTAAAAAAAATATAGAGATTCAGCAGAATGCGCTTGAAATTGTGAAGCTAGAAAAAATTGCCACTAGGGTTACAGAATTAGCCGTTAAAAAATTTGAAGCAGAGGTGCTCAAAAACCAAAGCCGACAATATTTTATTGTTCAGCAAATAACAGAAACAGAAAATAGAATTAATTTTTTAATCGGTAGATTTCCTCAACCCATTACTAGAAATTCGGGTACTTTTAACAACTTGGTACCCGATACCATTTATGCAGGCATCCCTTCGCAATTGTTACAAAACAGACCGGATATTAGACAAGCCGAAATGGATTTAACCGCTGCCAAATTGGATGTTAAAGTAGCCAGAGCTAATTTTTATCCATCATTGATGATCAATGCCCGCCTAGGTTACCAAGCCTTTAATCCGCAATACTTGGTTCAAACACCATTGTCTTTAGCGTATACTTTGGCTGGCGATTTGGTGGCCCCCGTTATCAATAGAAATGCGATTAAAGCCAATTACTATTCCGCCAATTCAAGACAGATACAAGCGGTTTATAATTTTGAACGCACTATTTTAAATGCGCACATCGAAGTAGTGAATCAACTCTCGAACATCGGTAATCTGAAAAAAAGTTACGACTTAAAAGTTAAGCAAGTGGAAGCATTAACGCAATCAATAGACATTTCTACAGTATTATTTAAATCTGCTAGGGCAGATTATATGGAGGTGCTATTAACGCAGCGCGATGCATTGGAATCTAAGTTCGAATTGGTAGAAACCAAAAAGCAACAAATGAATGCTGTGATTAACATTTACAGAGCATTAGGTGGTGGTTGGAATTAATTCCTTATGATAAATTAAAATTAAAAAACCACCAGAAATTCTGGTGGTTTTTTTATGTAAGTATTTTCGAAATATTGTAATATACTTTTATTTTTTGTTTCCTAATTCTTTTTGCAAATACTTTATCAATTCAGTTTTGACCTTATCTTTTTCTATGAATTTTAAAATAATTTTATTGCAAATAATAGACTCAGCCTCATTCATCACACTACTTTCATTTTTCCTTTGTTAAAAGTATTTATGGATTTAAGTTTGTACAGTTGAAGGCAATATAGGAAGGCGCCCCGAAATAGACCAACAACCCCGAAAGTATACACAGGAAGAGTATACAAAACAAATATCAATTTAAAATGAAAAAAATTAATTTATTATTTTTACTTACTACACTAATTGTAGTTTCTAATTTATCAGCTCAAGCCCCTAACGTAAGCATAAAATTATGCAGCGTATATGGAAAAACCGTAGGTCCTATTAAAATAACATTGAAATGCGATTTATGCTGTCAAGGCTTAGCACCAGTAACCTATTCTGTAATTCACAAATGCATGCCATCAAAATCAACAATTTGTGGTACAGAATTTTTGCTAAGCACGCCATATACTGCGCTGAGTGGACCATGTAGTGCTTGCGTTGATGTTTGGGCCTTACCAGCAACACCAAGTTATCCAGTAAGATATAAAGTTGTTTCATATGGCCTAGGCAAATATTGGATAGTGAGTGCTTTTACAAATGGGATAAGTGATAGTGACACTGATGACGGGGTTGAATTCAATCTAGCTGATATTATAGAGGGTGGTGAATTAGGATTAGATTATACCCCTTAAGATTTTTGCAGTTAATTATAAATAACATTGTAAGAAAAATCAAATAAACCATGAAGTATACTGCATTATTTTTTTTATGTCTCTTGAAAATTAGCGTCAACAGTCAAATAAAGATACAGGCAATTGCTACCAATCATTCTGGACAAAATTCCTACATAATTGAGAACAGTAAATTTGGCAATAATTTTTTTTACAATGTTGTTTTGAGTGACTCATTAGCAATTGGTGATACCATATTTAGGAACAATTTACCAAATCCTGTGACGTTGTATATCGGTTGCAATTCTTATAATAAAGTCAATTGGTTTTTAAATATTCCCATTTCTAATTTTGAAAATGTGTTCAATTCAAAAGAAAAAATTGCACAAATAATCAAATATAATTCCCCCACTTTTGAAGTTAATGGTATAACCTTACTAAATCCAAATACAGAAAATAATTGGGCTTGCATTGCCCTTGATTCTAACGGTCGCAACTTAAATGTTATAAACATAGGCAACGAAATCAAAAGTCAGCTCGTCAGTAGCCTTAACATAAATGGATTCAGTATAAACAATGCCGGTAATTTTCTAATATCAGGTTATCAAAGGGGCATGGTTAATTTGGCAGGAAATTCATACAACAGCGACACTGGAATTTCGACTTATTTTATAGCTGAATACAACCCGAAAGGCGCTTTACTTTCATACAAGAAATTATTCCAATCACTTTATCCGTACATTCTATCTAGAACTCTAGAATACAAAAATGCTATTTACTTCCAAACAGGTTTTGATTCTCTAATTATTAAAAACAATACTTATGTAGGGTTCACTTATCAAGGTTTGCAATTGAATGATCTCGCTTTAATCCAGATAAATAAGGATACTTTAGGCATTGCAAACTATGCAATAATGCAAGACTCTTCAACAAATTACCAGAACTACAGTCAACTATTAAAGATTAATTCCAATGGAATTATTTGGCCAATAGCTTCACAGGTTGCCAGCATTAAAATCAATAATACTCTATTGCATTTCAATAATATTCACGATATTGTATATTTGATATTAAATTCTGAAAACCTATCTTACAAGTCAAAAATTACCTATCAACCAGAGCTAACTGGAGCTTTTAACGAAACAGATATTTTTGATGATAGTTCATATATAATTACCTTTAGAAATCCCGGCACATACTTTTATATTAATGACACTAAAATTGCAAATCAAGATCCTAACGCAACTGTTTTTGCAATTTTAGAACCGAATCGAGCTCCATATCCAATATTGAGCATCAGCGGAAGTAATTTTGGGGTTAAATTAAATAAATTTAACAAGCAACATTTGGAAATTTTGGGAAACCTTTCTGGAACCAGCAGTTTTCTAACCGTAAAATCACAAAATATTAGTAGGAATAACAAATATCTCAATTGGCCTGTTCAAGCCTCCTATTACATAATGGATGAATTCTCTGGCTTAATTGCATCAAACATTAATAATTCATTCGATATTTTCCCTAATCCAACAACGGATTATTTTAATATTTTTAATCCCAATAAGAATTTAACAATTACAAAAATCAAGATTGTTGATTTTTCTGGTAAACAAGTTTTTGAATCCTCCTTCGAAAATTCCATGAAAATTGAAACATCAAATTGGTCTATTGGATTGTATTACATTATGCTTTCAGATGCAGAAGCAAATGTTTACCCCAACAAAATTATCATTAGTCGATAACTGAATAGATATTCCATAGAAATACTTTTTACGAAAGAAAAACGAAGTTTAATTTAGCGAAGTTCGATTACTTACTTGAAGTTAATTGCGCCTTACCTATTTGCAATTTTTCTTTCAAAAATTCACCCGTATAACTGCCCTTGAATTTCGCCATATCTTCTGGAGTACCTTCAAATACAAGATTTCCACCAGCATCGCCACCCTCGGCTCCTAAATCGATTACCCAATCGGCACATTTAATAACATCCATGTTATGCTCAATGATAATAACCGTATGCCCTTTTTCTATCAAAGCATTAAAGCTTATTAATAGTTTTTTAATGTCCTGAAAATGCAACCCTGTTGTTGGTTCATCGAAGATAAAAACAGTATGCGTTTCTTTGCTATTGCCCTTGCCTAAAAAAGTAGCCAATTTAATACGTTGCGCTTCTCCTCCACTTAATGTATTGCTGCTTTGACCCAAGGCAACATACCCCAAACCTACTTTTTGCAATGGCTCTATTTTATTGGCAATGGTTGGCGTATCTTCAAAAAATAACATGGCCTCATCTACGGTTAAATCTAATATATCTGAGATGCTTTTATCTTTATAAGTTATCTCTAAAATTTCTTCTTTAAAACGCTTGCCTTTGCAAAACTCACAAGGCAAAATAAGATCGGCCATAAATTGCATTTCTATCGTTACTTCGCCTTCGCCTTTGCAATGCTCACAACGACCACCTTCCACATTGAAAGAAAAATGAGAAGGTTTTAATTTCTTAACTTTTGACGCGGGTAATTCGGAATACAAATCTCGGATACTATCGTATGCTTTTAAATACGTAATGGGATTGCTTCTGCTCGATTTTCCAATGGGATTCTGATCCACCATTTCCACTTGTTTGACCAGGTGTAAATCGCCATTTATTTTTTCGTGCTTACCGGTTTTAGTGCCACTATAACTGCCTATGGCTTTTTGCAGAGCAGGGTAAAAAATATTTTTTACCAAAGTTGTTTTACCACTGCCACTCACCCCTGTTATGCAAGTCATTACCTGCAATGGAAACTTTACTTCGATGTTCTTTAAATTATTTTCGCGCGCACCCGTAATGTCTATGCTATTTTTCCATTTTCTGCGTTGCGTTGGCACAGCAATGCTGTCCTTATTACTCAAATAGCGACCGGTAATACTGTTGTCGTCTTTTAGTATTTCCTTATAAGTACCGCTAAAAACCAAATGCCCCCCATTAGTGCCTGCGCCAGGCCCTATATCTATAAGCTGATCGGCAGCCTTCATCATCTCGTCTTCGTGTTCTACTACAATAACAGTGTTGCCTATATTCTGTAACGATTTTAAAACTTCAATTAATTTTTTGGTGTCGCGCGGATGCAGGCCTATGCTGGGCTCGTCTAAAATATACATGCTCCCTGTTAAACTACTGCCCAATGAAGTTGCTAAATTAATTCTCTGCGATTCTCCACCACTCAATGAATTGCTTAAACGGTTTAAACCTAAATAGCCTAAACCAACATTCTGCAAAAAATTCAATCTGTTTTTTATTTCTATAAAAATGCGGCCTGCTACTTTTGTATTCGTGGTGCTTAATTCCACATTGCTGAAATAATAATTTGCTTGTTCAACACTCATCAAAATTACTTCTTGCAATGAAATCATTTCGGGGATGGATTTATTGTGAGAACCCACCGAAATTAATTTGACGTAAGCAGCATCTTTTCTCAATTTTGTGCCCTTGCAATCTGGACATACCGTTCGTCCTCTGTAGCGACTTAGCATAACACGGTATTGTATCTTATAGGATTTCTCTTCTATGTATTTAAAAAAATCATTCAAGCCTTGCACTTTGGCATTACCTTGCCACAATAAATCTTTTTCTTTATCAGTTAAATCGTAATAAGAACGGTGTACAGGAAAATCAAAATGAATGGCCTTCTTCACAAACTCCTCTCTCCATTCACTCATGACCTCCCCTTTCCAAGGCTGTACACAACCTTCGAAAACGGATAAACTTTTATCGGGTATCACCAAGTCTTCATCTATGCCAATAACATTGCCATAACCCTCGCAGGTTTTACACGCACCAATTGGATTATTGAAACTCAAAAAATCTTGAGTAGGTATTTCGAAAGTAATACCATCTAATTCAAATTTATTCGAAAAATGATGCATCACCTCGCCTATTTTAATATAACAAGTGCCTTCGCCTTCCCAAAAAGCACTTTCAACAGAATCTGCGGCACGACTTAACAATTCTTCATCCTTGCTATCGGTTACCAAACGATCTACCACCAAGTAAATATCCTTGTTTTTCAAATCAGTTTTAATATCTACCTCGCTTAGTTTTTTCACTTCATTGTCCATCATTATTCTAGCAAAACCCTGTTGAATATATTTCTCCAATATTTCCTTTTCTTTGCCTTTAGCAAATTTCAGTTTGCTTAAAACCAAAACAGTTGTTTCATTTGGGGTTTCTGCAATAATGGCCACCACATCGCCCACGGTATGTCTTTTTACTTCTTTGCCACTAATTGGCGAAATGGTTTTACCGATTCTAGAAAATAACAATTTTAAGTAGTCGTAAATCTCTGTGCTGGTACTCACTGTACTCCGTGGATTGCGGGTATTTACTTTTTGCTCTATGGCAATAGCAGGGGCCAACCCTTCAATAAAATCAACTTCTGGTTTATTCATTCGTCCCAAAAATTGCCGGGCATAACTGCTCAAACTTTCCACATACCTTCTTTGCCCTTCTGCAAATAAAGTATCAAACACCAAACTGCTTTTACCGCTGCCGGAAACCCCTGTTACCACTGTAAAACTACCCGAAGGAATTTCTACATTTATATTTTTCAGATTGTGAACCCTTGCGCCTTTTATGACGATATTCCTTTGTTTTAACACGCTATTTTAAACTAACGGGCGAAGTTAAAGAATTGTTTTCAGATAAAACAGAATCTTATAAAATCATCACCATAATTACCGTCTGTATTTTATTTCATTGACCATCCAAAAATTATTTTAACCCTTTTCTATGAGCCAATATAAACTTTGATTTATGTAAATAATTGCAAAAAAAACGTAAAGCATTTACAATCGAACTACCACAATTTTGCACGAAGAATTGGAGATAAACACATCCATTAAATCTTATGATAAATTTAGCAAATAAAGTAGCAATTGTAACTGGAGCAGGTTCGGGAGTTGGCAAAGCCATGGCCGTATTGCACGGCGCGAAAGGAGCCAAAGTAGTGGTATCTGATGTTAACCGCAGAAAAGGAATAAAAACCTTAAAAGAAATTAAGAACAATGGTGGTGAAGCCATTTTTATAAAAGCAGATACTTCTGTGGCAGAAGACCAAAAATTATTGGTAGAAAATACGATTAAACATTTTGGGGCTTTGCATATTGTGTGCAATAATGCTTCGATTAAAAAATCAAAAGAAGCGCCAGCAGAATATCCAAATGAGGGTTGGCAAGAAGTCATCAATTCCAATCTGGAAGGTGGATATTATGGCATG
This sequence comes from Bacteroidota bacterium, assembly GCA_025354385.1. Lineage (GTDB taxonomy): Bacteria > Bacteroidota > Bacteroidia > NS11-12g > UBA955 > JABMMZ01. The sequence continues at coordinate 11,799 of JANXMZ010000082.1, read as the reverse complement.
CATTATCAAATTCCTGCATTACTAGCCTCAGGTGGAGGCAGTATTGTCAACATAGCCTCTGAGCTTGGCACCGTCGGCAATAAAAGCTTACCTGCTTATGTTGCCAACAAAACACATGTTGCTGCTAAAGAATTGGCCAATCAAAAAATTAGAGTAAATGCCATCGGACCAGGTTATATCAATACGCCCTTGAAGCGCAAATCCGAAGGCACCGATTCGTTTTATGACTTGGCGGGTTTGCATCCTATTGGCCAATTAAGTACACCCGATGAAGTGGCCGAGCTTGCATTATGGCTAAACTCCTCAACTGCTAATTTTGTCAGTGGGTCGTATTACATTATCGACGGAGAATACGCAGAATCTGTTTGAAAATATCCGAATAATTATTAGATTTATTTAATACCCCAATGGTATTAATTTTAGAATGACATGGCTCCAATTAACTGTCACTGCAAAAAGGTTATGTATAATTGGTTTATACCAACACCATACTTATCTGTATTAACACAAGGGTTATTGTATGATCAACTAAAAAAGCATTTCACGCCCAAAGGACGTATCATTTCTATTAGAGTATTTATGCTAACTATAGAAAATTAAATCACAAAGAAATGGTTTTGTTAATTTTATTGCACTACCATGTAATTTGGGTAGAAAATTTTATAATATCGCAGGTCAATTATTAACAAACATAACTTAACCAATGAAGTTTAACTTGTAGCTTCTTTGAATGTATTGGGTTGATAGAATATTAGACAAGGATTGATAGTAATCCTTCAAGGCTTGTGTATTAATTTCGGGGTGTTTCTCATCAGGAATGGTCATTGGCATTTCATTGATATATTCCATTAGTTCAGGATTTTTCTTCTGAATAACTTTTAATATTGCCAATATTTTGGCGTTGATTTCTGTTGCTGTTTCCATTACAATGGTTTTAGATGATTCTGTGGGGTTAATTTCAAAAAGTGATGCACTCAGAATTAATATCCTTGAATGTATTTTTCTTATTTACAAATATTCATTTTGAAATCGATATTTATTTTACAGTTCTAATGCTATAACTTACACAATTCACAGATTGGCATACAAAAAAATAGCCCAGTATAAACTGAACAATTTAAAAATTTTAGTTTAATAGATTAATCTCATTAGATAACGAAGGTAGACTAAAATACTTGTGACCAACTATTTATATTCGGGGGAGTCTATAAATCACAGCAACAAGCATGAAGGCAGTTTGAATGTTTAACCAAAGATGAGGAATGGTTAGAATCACAATGTTAATCCCACTATTGCAAACACGTGATTTATATAAAGTATTTATAATTTTATATAAGGCCAAAACAAAGGATAAAAGTCAGTTTTGCATTCTATATTCTACCCATCCAATAATCTAGTTTATTATGAGTAGATTCATAAACAAAATGAAAATACTTTTAGACATTCCTAAATTAAAAAACGTGGGTCTAACAAACAGACAAGTTAAGGCCCCAAGCATGGTAGGATATGAGTGGAAATTCAAGTACGAAATTGAAGCGGTTTCCCAAACGAATACTATTCAAAACAAGGAAATGCCTGATGATATCAGCACCTTAATATATAATTCTAAAGGCGACCGCCCAAATATTCACACTGTGAAAGCACAATTGGAAAAACTGGGTTGCGAAATATTAAGCGTTAGCAACCCAGCAAACCAAAGTGCCCTGTTTAGAATTGAATTCAAGCAAATAAAAGGAAAACGCTTTTCATGAATGCATTGAATTTTATCATTATAGATGACGACCATTTGAACAATTATTTGAATAAAATATGCATCAAGGCACTCACCAAAAACAGGTCGGAAGTACAAACTTTTACGGATGCAGAGGTGGGTTTAAGCTACATCATTTCTGAATTCATGAATACTTCTCGAATTGGCAAAACGGTGCTCCTTTTGGATATCAATATGCCCTTGTGGAGTGGTTGGTATTTTTTAGATGCATTTGAACAACTGGATGCTCATATCAAGCAACAAATAAAAATTTACATCGTTTCCAATTCATTTAATGTGAAAGAAATAGAAAGGGCCAATGCCAACAAAAATGTTGCTGCTCATTTTATAAAACCACTGCCAGAAAAAATTATCAAATCTATATTGAATGAGGATGGCAGACAAACTTGGCCAGTAAATCCCCAATAATACCATTATGCTACTATCACATGTCCTTACTGCGTTTACTAAACACAAAAACAAACGCGCACTGCAATATTCGCATAAAATGCGTTTGAAATTAATTAAGGAGTTCAATGCAAAAATCAACAGAGAATTCCTGAACGAAATAGACGAATGGTTTATTTAATCAGTCAGCCAACACAATGAAAAATTATACAATTTAGTCAAATTAAATCCTCCTATTAAGGCTTACAATGTATTATTTTAAACACTATTTTACTCGCAAAATAAAACATACCAAACGGTATCTTTTATTCAATTTTTATGTTTAAAATCGCTGTGCTAATTGCGAAATACGATTCACCAAAATAATATCCATCCTCAGGAAAGATTGGCGGTATTTATCTATCGCCAATTTTCTCTTGACAAATCATAAGTTTTCTAATTAAATCAGAGGCATTTCAGACAATTTTTACGTTAAGCTAATTGCATCAACCAATCTTTTCCTTTCTCAATATCCGTAAAGAATTGAATAGGATAATAATGATGAATGAAATAGATGTAGAAATTGGCGCTTAATTTTTGATAAAAAGAATGTACAATAATGGCCTCCGCAATTATATTCTGCTTTCTAACAGCATTATTCTCTACTATCAGAAAGCGGGCCTCCTTTGTAATTTGGGTTTGTTTACCAATTATGATCAACTTATGTAACCGCTGGCCTTGCGTCATTAAATCAATGGTTTCGTATATCGTTTGCACTTTGCCTTTGTAAACCAACACATCGTCTAAAAAACTAATTTCGAGAATCTGATCTTCTGTGATGCGAATTGATTTGAGTACCTTATGAATATCGTCCATTGTTGCTTAAAGCACAATATTAGCAATTAAATTTGCTTGTTAAACACTCACTTTTGAAAGTCATTGATATTGACAATAATCAAGTTTGAAAGGCAAGAAAATAAATATATATCAAGTTTTAAAATAGGCTGAGCAAATAATTTAATATCAGAATAATGGGTATAAAAAACCAATTAATAAGAATGTTAGGCGGAAACATCCAAAATCAATTAAAACCTTGTTGAACAGCGCTATCTCAATGAATACTCCCTGTTTTTTATTCAATTTTGTCATCCAAATTTTGTGGTGTTGTTGCAGCAAAATGTAAAAACCAATGTACCATTATTTACTTAATTGACGCTAACACAACTTGTTTTATTGTACTCGTCCCTCAAAGATGGATGGAAGAAAATCTTTTAGGATGATTCATCCCAAACCTTTTGTTAAGCGGTTGGTAGATTAGCTATCTGGTTTGTGTGCAATTTCAAATAGTCAACATAGTTGACCATTACAGAATGCTCAGCACTTCCTCATGACTGAGCGCAACCTCGAGCTCATAATCTGCATTTGAAGCCTGATAGGTAAACCATGCCCATTCGCAACCATCCATGCGCACATGAAAATTGGCATTGGTGTTTGGGATCGGTATTTCTACCAATACCCCATCATGAGATTCTAAATTTAATTGCAAGTCCATAATTCTGGATTCTAAATTGCGCATCGTTAATGCTTTGAATCCGCGCACAGATTCCTTGTTAGTCTCACTTTCTCGAGACTTTACCTGAAATTTTAAAAGCATGCTGTATGTAATTTTGCTGTATCCATGTAAAACAAGAAACCGGACAATTTTGTTTGTTTAATTCATATTAAACAAAAATTGAGAATTAATTATTTCATGGAAAACCAAAATTTTGTCACCCAAAATAAGCATTTACATATAGGGAAATCTTAGAATAAAAACGACAAGCCCAGGTATAAAGATTCGGTTCTAACATTGGCCTTTTTAACAGAATAACTATCGCTGTTTTGCGAACTCGATTTACTGATATTCATCAACCCATATACTCCACGGAATCCAAGATCAAAACGAATGGTATGAATTTCATTAAGCGCAAATTCCAAACCAGCGCCATAGGCAATCCCGAAATCACTCTTTTTAAGTGCTATTACAGTCTGCAAAGTATCTGAACCATTGCCACTAGAAGAAGAAATATTAGAACCCATATTGACACCTAATTGCGGACCAAATACGACGTTCAAATTGACAGGTGCCGTTTTATCAGTATTCAAAGAAAGCATTAATGGAATATTAAAATAACGCACATTTATTTTGCGATCTAAATCTTGGTCCTTGTATTTTTGAGAAAGAGAATTGTACATCAACTCTCCTTGTATACCAACATGGTTAGAAAAATTAAAAGCCAGTATACCGCCTATGCCATACCCAAGGGTAACTTCACTTTTAACGGTGCCACCTGTAGAGGTTGCCATATCAAAATTTGAAAAGGTCGGCATAAATCTGAAACCAAATTCAACGCGGTGTAAGTCACCATCGGCATGAAGCGATTTGAAGGTTTGTGGGATAGGTGCACAGAATCCGTTGAATACAAAAAAGCAGAACAAACTGCTAAGCAAAGTAATTTTTTTCATTTATATTAATGCCTATAGGCATTGCAAAAATGCACCAATATTATCCCATATGTGTTTCACAATGATTGTCAATTATTATATAAATCACATCTTGATTTTATTTCTTGCTTTTAAAAAGCTGCTAAAATCTACATACGATCCATGTACCAGCCAATTTGCTTTTTCAATTTTCCAGTTTCCATAATGGTGGTGATAATTTTTTGCAATCTCAGAAAAGCAGTTTCACTTTTTACCACATAATCGAATGCATAATGGTGCATACAATTAATGGCTACCTCTATTTTATCTTGTGATGACAACATAACAACAGGTATATCAGGATTATAACTTTTTATTTTATCGAGGGTCTCTAAACCGTTCATTGCGTTTTTTACGATGCCGTCCAAATGATAATCGAGAACGATAACATGAGGATGTTCATCCAAATGTTCAAGGCATTCTTCGCCTGTCGAAAAAGTTTCAACAATATAATCAGTTGCAGTTTGCAATTCGATTGAAAGCAATTTTAGGAAAACTGCATCATCATCTACCAAAAAAAGTTTGATGGCATTATCTGTATTCATTTTTTACTATTTTTAATAATGTTATATTCAAATTCCAATTCTTTACAAGATTGCAAACAGCCCTGCTCAAGTCGCAACACCATTGCTTCTATTTCATCCATGCGCAATTGGGTAGACGCAAATTCTTGGATATTTTTGGCGATATTCTCAAAATCTGCATCCATCCCAATGATAGAAAACGAAGGAATCATTTTATGCACTGCGGCATAAAGTCCTTTCCAATCCTTTTCATGCAAACTTTTTTTCATGCTCACAATAAGAGGTGGCGTTTGTTCTAAATACAAACTTATCATCTCCATCATCAATTCAGGATTTGATTTGGTGCGCTGCATCAAATAGGCCAAATTAATTGATTTTTCTGCAACCGAATCTTTACTTGGACTTAGCAAAATTTCTTTTTCAGCTTCCTTCCGCAACAACCCAACAATTTTACTGTACAATAAATCTTCATTCACCGGCTTCGCTAAATAATCATTCATGCCCACTGCTTTACATTTTTCAAGATCAACCGTTGTCACATCGGCCGTTAAAGCAATAATTGGGATATTGGAGCGCATGGTGTTTCGAATATAATCGGTAGCTTCAAAGCCATTCATTTCTGGCATTTGAAGATCCATCAAAATAATATCGTAATGTTTCTCTTTTAGTTTTTCTATGGCAATTCTCCCATTGTCTGCAATATCTCGTCCAAAGCCAAAGTCATCCAAAAGTGTTTTCATTAACAACTGATTCAAGACGATGTCTTCTACCACCAAAATATTTATATTTTTCAATTCAGCTTTTTCATTAATAATGTCCTGCTCTAACATGGCCCTTTCCTTTGTTTTATCAAAATCTAAAGTAAAACTAAAATCTGAGCCTTCGGCAACTTTGCTGGCCACTTTTACAATGCCACCCTGCCCTTCTACTAATTGTTTAACAATGGCTAATCCTAGTCCTGTACCACCATACAAACGAGAGGTATTGCTGGATGCTTGTTGAAAATTTTCAAATATTTTTTCAGTTTTTCCTTTTGGTATCCCGATACCGGTATCACTAACTGTGAATTCCAAGGTTACCTTGTGTTCATCTTCATACAACATTTTAACACGCATGGTAATACTACCCGACTCTGTAAATTTTACAGCATTGCTTACTAAATTTAAAATAATTTGATTCAGACGAACTGGGTCGCCCGATAACACTTCGGGTATGTTTGAATCATATTCTCGAATAAGTCTCAGATTTTTTTCTTGAATTTTGGCTTCAAATAAATGCAGCATGGCTGATATCGTTAAAGCTATCTTGAAGGGCGTTTTTTCGAAAGTCATTTTGCCCGAATCTACTTTGGCTAAATCCAAAATATCATTGATTAAAACAATCAAAGAATCACCACTGGTTTTTATCGCCTGCAAATACTCGTTCTGCTTGGCTGTTAATTCAGTCTTTAATATCACTTTGGTAAAGCCAATAATGGCATTCATAGGCGTGCGAATCTCGTGACTCATGTTCGATAAAAATTGCTGTTTGGTTTTCACCGCTTCTTCTGCAATTATGGTAGCGTTCTCTGCTTTTAGTTTGGCCAGCTCTGCAATACCAGTGGCTAACTCAGCAAAAACCTTGGCTTCTATTAATTCTGTTGTAATTAATTTCTGATAGGTAATATCTCTGGCAACAACAACCGCCCCCATCACTTTCCCCTTACTGTCCTTATAAACAGAACCATTAAATAGCACATCAGTGGCTTTGGTATCCTTCATGGTTAAGGGATAATCCGACACAGAGCCTCTTTCAAAAACTTCTGCATACACATCTCGCGCCTTTTGCGACTCCGTAAAGTAATTAAAAAAATCTGTCCCTGTTAATGCCTCTCTACTTAAACCAGTAACGTTAACAAATGCTACGTTCATATCGGTAATTTTACCTTCTGCGCTTATCGTAATTAAAGGATCCAAGCTGGCTTCTATCAAACTTCTTGCATATCCTATTGGATGAATTTTCATATGTATTTAACGTGGTTCATTCCCTAGTTCTTCTATAGGTGTCCTCTTTTTATCCTTCAGATTTTTAAATTGAGAAGGTGTTAAGCCAGTTACTTTTTTAAATTGATTGGACAAATGAGCCACACTGCTGTAGTTCATTTTATCCGCTATCTCTGTAAGATTTAATTCCTCGTACAAAATCAATTCCTTCACCCTTTCTATTTTATGAATGATGATGAATTGTTGAATGGTGATGCCTTTTACTTCAGAAAAAACATTCGATAAATAAGTGTAATCATGGTTCAGCTTATTACTTATGTAATCAGAATAATTCACCTTGGGCAATTCATCAGAATGATGCACCATTTGCACAATAATATTCTGAATTTTTTCTATGAGCACGGCGCGTTTATCATCCATCAATTCGAGTCCCGAACTCGATAATCCAGCCTTTAGTTGTAGCCGCTGTTCCGAGGTGATATCTTCCATAATATCCACTTCGCCCAAGTCTACTACCACAAAATGCAACCCCAGCTTAATAAGCTCTTCTTTCACTGCAATTTTGCAGCGTTGGCTTACCATGTATTTGATAAAAAGTTTCAAATTAATTAATGCTAGTTATATGTAAATATAGGTATAAATTGGCCATTGGTGTTTTAATCGCGTGGGCCGCTCTGATACCAGTATGTTTCACTTTTGTATTTCTAAATAAAAACTGATTTAACTTAAATACCTTCTTAATTTCCATGCCATGGTTTCATGTTCCTGCATCAAACCAGTTAAAAAATCGGCCGTACCAGCATCTTTGTATTTTTCATTGCATTTTTCAACATCCTCTCTTAATTGAACAATGATTTGTTCGTGATCGTGTAACAATTCTCTCAACATATCCTTGGAAACAGGATATTTTCCGGGATGCTCTTTTAATGTTGCCAGTTTCATAAACTCCGTCATAGTACCAATGGCATTAGCTCCTAATTTACTGTTGCGCTCGGCCAACAAATCAATATTTTCTTCCAAGGTTTTATATTGACTTTGGAATAGTTCATGCAACTCCATAAAACTTTCTCCACTCACATTCCAATGGAACTTTCTAATTTTGGTATACAATAACACCTCGTTGGCCATTACGACTGAAATTAATTCAGTAATGGCGCTTAATTTTTTTTCGGATAGACCGATATTAGGTTTCATTTTTGATTGATTTTGATTGATTTTGTAAAAATGAAAACGACCCGAGAGCCGTTTCCATTTCAATTTTAATAGAAATCTGTAACGATTATTTTTCCTTGTTTATGTTTCTCTCCGATATTTCAGAAATTGATTTGCCAACGGAATCCATACTTTGGTTGTAAACAGTTTTAAAGTCACGCCATTTCCTAGTGGCACTTTCATTGAAATCTGCAAGGCGGGGTTTAAGCTTGTTATTTTGTTTTTCAAGTGCAACTAATGCTTTATAATAGCTGGGCTGCATCGAATTGTTTCCCATGTTCATATCCGCTTTGAGGGTTTTTATTTTGCGGTCGTTATTGGCTAACTTCACCTGCATTTCTGCTCTGTAAATAGTATAATTTGAAGAATCCAGTCTCGCCTTCGCTAATAAAACATTAGCCTTTGCAGCAGTATCTTTTGCTATATCTTCTGTTCCCAAAGAATTGTCTACCTTCTCTTTGGGCGATCCTTTACAAGTACATAATGTAAACAACAAGCTTAGTGACAACATCAATATTATTATTTTGACTAATTCCATTCATTTTTTATTGACTATTACAACTGATAATAATGCTCATAATTTCATCGTAACTTTTATTGAGTAATAACCCTAGTCTTCTTATCAAGTCCTCTTCCTCACCGGGTATGTAATGCAATTCATCTAAACTCAATTGAGGAAAAATCATTTTCAAGCGCACTGGATTCAACTCCCAATACCCTTTAAAATTAATACTTGTATCTTCCATCGTTTCTAGAAGCATTGTTTATGGTCATTCAGTCTACAATATTGATTCATTTTTGCTCGTTTAGTCTTATATAATCGCTATCAATATTTACATATTTTACAGTTAGTGGGTTTAAAACCCGTCTTTTTTTAATATCGCAATAGTTGTGAATACTTCAAAACAATCAAATAGGCATGTGATTTTTTGACACCCGTTTTTCAAACCTTGTACTAGCATATACAAACATTAAATTAAAATTAAAATACGCAAATCTATAAGGCATTATTAACATTCAGAAAGAAGGTGTTATTCTTGAAATAACAATATTGGATTTTGAAAATGAGGCGGTACTATATCCTGCAGTTATTAAAATAGATAACAAAGTTCACATGTTTTACATGTTTTAAGGAGCGGTTCGTAAAGGCAATTATTTTTCTATTGGATACGCCAGATACGAAGGTCCTTTGCCCCTAACGGAACGTCATGGTTTTGCAATAACTTAACGAACCTAAGTATATGAACTCTAAAAACCATCAAAAAAAAACTTCAGGGTTAGCCCTCGCACACACGCGCGTATTTATATATATAAAATGATATCGTTTTCAGGTCAATAACCGCCCTTGATATTGAATTTATTATAATTGGAATGTCTTAAAACAATGAATATACTTCTATTTATCTGTTAGAATTTTCAATAAAGATACACTAGACTCACGACTGTATTTAAGTACGTCCAATTTAGAAGAGTAATAAAGGTTATTGCTATATATCAATGAATCAAAATAGGCTGATGAATCATTAGTTTTCTTGTCATTCCTATTACTGCTATTAATTCTTAGTCATGCATTCATATAAAAACTATTTTTAACTCTTTTGGTGCTATCAAATATTTGAATTAAAGAATCAAGTGAATCAATTTCAGCGCGTGTTTCTTGAATATGTTTTTCTCTCTTTTTACTTGCCTCAGATTGACAGCTAAATAAGTAAAGTATAACTACTAAATATATAAATTTCATTAGATATAGGAGTTTGATAGATTATTAATTCGTGAAAATTCAAATATATAACTTTCAGTCAAACATTTTAATTATTGAACAAAATCCTATATTTGTTGACTTGGCCATTAATAAATTAAATCAATATGGACTTTAGATTCGAAATTAAATCATTGGGCGAACGAGTTACCAAAATGAAGGACCAACTTAATACAGAGGATGGCAGAAAAACGAATTAATTATGCCATTTATAAAGGCTCTAGGATATGATGTTTTTAATTCAATAGAAGTTGTACCAGAATTTATTTCTGACATTGGAATTAAAAAAGGTAAAGAAATTGATATTAATGCTAAGAAAAAAAGAAGTGAATACAGAACTAAATTCAATTGATGATATTGTTAAATTAAGGAATAGCCTACTTGAGGAAGTTGAATATTATGAAAAATCTAATGAATCAAACCAAATTAACCATGAATCTTTTAAAGATTTTATTACTCAAATCTAAAACTAGAAATGTTATATTTTATTTATGCATTTTAATATTGAGTTTCAGTTGTCAGTTGCCCTCATATTACCAATTGCATCAGATAAAATCTTTAGAAATCAACAATGAAATAATGACTTATGAAGACAATTCAATAGCTATTAACTATAATTTTTGGTCTGAATTTGGTAGTTCTAGATGCCTTTTTACAAATAAAACAGATAGTATTATCTTAATAAACATGGAATTATCTCATTTCATTTATAATGGTTTAGCAACACCCTATTTTACGAATAAAGTCACCACTTCTAGCACTTCAACTTTAAACTCAAAGAGTACAACATATTCAAACTATAAACCGACTACCTACAACACTGGTATAATGTCAAACACCTCCTTCTCAATTTCGGAATCTAAAATTCTAATTATACCTCCAAAATCATCAAAATATATTAATGGATTCAGTATTGGCTATTTTTATAAAAATTGTGATTATAATCCTTATAAAGATACCATGGTTAAATCCTTTGACATCAATAATACCCCAATAAAATTTACAAATTTATTTTACTATAATATCGGAGACTTAACTTCTGCTCAAAAAGTGGTTAAGAATAATTTTTACATTAGTCAAATATCTACCATTACCGACCAAAATTTTATAAAACAATCGCCTAAAACAGACTGCGGGAAACAAGTATATAATTATTATATTAATGTTTTTAACTATCAACTAGGTAGTAGGTATTTTATAAAATCAAATTATCAATACAATTAATAATTTAGGAGTCCTATACTCTTAAAATTGGAGAATTTTATCCATCAAGTTTTCAATACTTAATTCATATGATATTCTCATTTTTTTAAAATGATATTAACAGATGAACAAGTTAACATGCTTGAAGAGAATGGTTTTAATACAATTGATATATTTGAGGTGATGCACTTATAAATATCAAGTCTTAAAAATTAAAAGGCGTATAATATTATCCGCCTTTTTTGTTTGATAAAGATTTTAAGGTTAATAAACTATATTCTTGCCATTTCAATTATTTTTACCAAAGTCAGCCATTACTTAGTCGACCCTCAAAAAGTCATTTTGAAAAATATTGAATTAAATTCATTTTTCTACTTCGATTTAGAGGCCCAATAATTACACATATGAGTATGGCGATGTAATCTAATGCCGCAAAAAGTCCTCCCAACTTCCGACGCA
>JANXMZ010000065.1 GCA_025354385.1 Bacteroidota bacterium | reverse complement strand
TAACAACACATTTGAATCTTTGGATGAGGTAGATAAGCAATTAGGTATCGCACTATGTGATTTACATGATGAAAAAAATATGGTTAGTTCAATGTGTAATTTTGATTGGATTATTTCAGCCTCTTGTTAGCGGTTTAGTATTAGGGGTGGAAGAAAATATTTAAAGGTAACGAAACCTTAATCGCATTGATATTCATTAGCTGACCATAGCTAAATAACGTGAGTTCGGGTTAAGCCAAATAACAAATTGATTTAAATAATCATTTCATTTCTCCTCCTTTTTGTTTTTTGATAATTTAATTTGAAATTAAGGCATCAAAGCGAATACTTGGTGGGCAAAAAGTAAGCAAAAAAACCACCACGCATAGAAAATTTCAATTGGTCTTCATACGAAGGCACAACCTTCATTGCCGACCAAAAGAAATTTTTACGTCCCGATAGAAATTGGGATGGACCCAGCCCGCAGATTCTTTTTCATAATATCTTGTGACTGTACTAGTCAGTTTTGCCCCCATAACACCTTATGACTGTCGTTTGTTTATGATAAGAGATTACTTAAACTGAGATTTGGACAAGGTATGGAGACATACCGTCTTAATTCTATAATAATCTCTTATCCCGTACTTACATTATTTTGCAATATAAAAAATACAATGTATTGAAAATGTGTTTATTTCTAAGTTATTACACATTAACTAATTATGCAAAAAAAAAATCCCGAGCTAACTCGGGATTTTTAAAATATAATAAAATTAATTTAGAAATTGCTTTCTTTTCTTGAATCGTAACGTTTTCTGAATTTTTCAACTCTACCTGCAGTATCTACCAATGTTTGTTTACCAGTGAAGAAAGGGTGACTTTTATCTGAAATCTCCAATTTGTATAATGGGTACTCATTGCCATCTTCCCATTTAGCGGTTTCTTTGGTTTCTACGCAACTACGGGTTAAAAAAGAATAATCGCTTGTTAAATCTTTAAAAATAACAAAACGGTAACTGCTTGGGTGTATGCCTTCTTTCATGACTTTTTTCTTTTTTAGGACTGCAAAAGTAGACAATTTATCAATAAAAACAAATATTTATTGGATTTTTTGAAGGGTTAACAGTTGTTGCGCTTATTGAAGTGGGGTATGATTTAATTATTCTTGCAATATTAATCTTACAGGTCTATTTTCGTACACGCAAATGAATCAGTCTTCCACCATCATCCTATCACACGCTCAAATCAGCAACAAACTTAAAAGAATTGCTTGGCAGATTTATGAAAACAACATGGACGAAAGTTCATTGTGGATTTCTGGGATAGACGGTCGAGGGCAGTTTATTGCCCAGCAAATTGTTGCCGAACTTCAAAAAATTAGCAATAAGCCCATTCATCAACTCTCCATTCAACTCGACCGCACTACTTTTGAACCAAAGTTTGTAAGTGATAGCGATTTTGACGAATTAGAAAATGCAGCCGTGGTAATCATAGATGATGTATTAAACAGTGGCAAAACCATTATTAGTAGTTTCTTGCCATTGCTCAATCGCAAATGCAGAAAAATAGAAGTAGCAGTATTGGCATCTCGCAGTCACCGCCTGTATCCAATTAAAGCAGATTATGTTGGCATTAGTATGGCCACTACTTTACAAGAAAATCTGTTGTTTGATAATTCGAATATCAACGATTTGAAATTGATACTTCAATAAAATTATTCCAAATCTTTCAATAAACTGCTTAAGCTGGCGGTATTATCCATTATTGCTTTAAGTTCGCTGATATTAACACGCTGTTGTTCCATTGTATCTCGGTTGCGCAGGGTAACAGTATTGTTTTCCATGGTTTCATAGTCAACAGTAATGCAATAAGGCGTTCCAATAGCATCGTTTCTTCTGTAGCGTTTACCAATGGCATCTTTGGCTTCTGTTGTTACATTGAAATCGTATTTTAAAATGTTTACAATTTCATCGGCTTTCTCGGGCAAGCCATCTTTGTTTACCAATGGCAGAATAGCCGCTTTTACGGGTGCTAAAGCAAATGGCAATGATAATAGAGTTCGGGTTGAACCATCGAGCAAAGTTTCTTCATTTAATGCTTCGGATAATACGGATAAAAATAATCTGTCTAATCCAATACTTGTTTCAACAACATAAGGCACATAACTTTCGTTAAGCTCTGAATCAAAGTACTGCAATTTTTTACCACTAAAGGTTTCATGTTGCTTTAGATCATAATCGCTACGGCTATGTATACCTTCTAATTCTTTAAAACCGAAAGGGAAATTAAACTCTATGTCGCAAGCCGCATTGGCATAATGTGCTAATTTTAAATGGTCGTGGAAACGGTGCTTATTATCGCCAAAACCGAAGGCGCGGTGCCATTTCATGCGGGTTTCTTTCCAGTAGTTGTACCATTGCATTTCGGTGCCGGGGCGCACAAAGAACTGCATTTCCATTTGTTCAAATTCTCTCATGCGAAAAATAAACTGGCGAGCTACAATCTCATTTCTAAATGCCTTTCCAGTTTGAGCAATACCAAAAGGTATTTTCATTCTTCCTGTTTTTTGTACATTCAAATAATTTACAAATATGCCTTGAGCCGTTTCTGGTCTTAGGTAAATGCTATTGGCCTCGTCGCTAACAGAGCCTATTTGGGTGCTGAACATGAGGTTGAACTGACGTACTTCGGTCCAGTTTTTTGTACCCGAAATTGGGCAAACAATTTCACAATCTATAATAATCTGACGAACTTCTTCGAGGTTATTTTCTTCTAATGCAGTTTTAAATCTCAATTCAATAGCGGCAGCTTTATTCAAATTTTCCAAAACTCTTGGATTGGTGCTTCTGTATAATACTTCATCAAAAGTTTCACCGAATTTAGCTTTAGCTTTTTCAACTTCTTTATCGGCTTTAGCAATAATTTTGGCCATGTGGTCTTCAATCAATACATCAGCTCTGTATCTTTTTTTACTATCTTTATTATCAATTAAAGGGTCGTTAAATGCATCTACGTGTCCACTGGCTTTCCAAGTAGTTGGGTGCATAAAAATGGCAGCGTCTATGCCCACAATATTTTGATGCATTTGTACCATGCTCTTCCACCAATACTCCCTTAAATTCTTTTTTAATTCGGCTCCTAACTGACCATAATCGTATACTGAGCTAAGGCCATCGTATATTTCGCTCGACTGAAAAATAAATCCGTATTCTTTGGAGTGCGAGATGATATTTTTAAACAATTCTTCTGGATTCATAACTTGGCGCAAATATAAGGATTTAGGTTGACCTTCGACAAGCTCGGGAGGCGTTTGGTATCCTTCGATAAACTCAGGAGGACGGTACTTCGACAAGCTCAGGAAGACGGTCCTTCGATAAACTCAGGAGGACGGTGCAGTTTGTTAATGCTTAAATATAGTTGACCGTTTTTGAGTTGCTTGTTTTATGGTTTAAAAATAATTTATTGAAATTTGCGTTTTGAGGTGAAAGAAGAATTAAAAATTGCAAAATATGAGAGGAAAGTACTAAGTAGTATGTTTTAGAAAAGGCAGTCGAAAATTTCAACTTTAAAGGTATGTACTACAAAAACTAGTCATCTTCGTTGATTAATTTTGCCATTGTAATAGGAGGTGTATTTATTTTTGTATTTTGAAAGAAATGTAAGTTTGTTAATGCCATATTTTACAATACTTATAGCTTGTTTCTATAGTATTATTTACTTGCTAAAATGCATTGCTTTTGCTAGTGTTTCAACATAGTTCTCCACATTGATTTGTCATTTTTTTGTCTTTTTTAAATAAAAATTAAAAGGTTGTGAAACGTTTTAACACTTTTGTGCGTCTAATATGAAAATGAGTAACAATAAATGGAATCATTTTTGTGTTATACTAATAAATTAATGAACACCGAAAAAAATATAGCGAAAGTGAAAAACAGAAGAAGGGGCATGGAGAAACCTATCCGAAAAGAAGGAGATGGTATTAAACAAGGTCCTGCTGGAATATAAAAACCGTTGTTATTAAACAACAGTACCTTCCTGCATTCTTTCTGCGTTCTCTGCCACTTTAAGGGCGTCAATCATGCCTTGTATATCCCCACCTAAAAAGGCATCTAAGGCATAAATTGTCATATTGATTCTGTGATCTGTTACTCTGCTCTGAGAAAAATTATAGGTTCTTATTTTAGCGCTTCTATCTCCACTAGCCACTAATGTTTTACGGGTATTGGCAATTTTAGAATTGTGTTCTTCCAAAGCTTTTTCGTACAATTTGGTTCTCAACATTTGCATCGCGCGTTCTCTGTTTCCTAATTGCGAACGCTCTACTTGGCATACTACCACTATTCCCGATGGTCTGTGCGTGAGTTGCACTTTGGTTTCCACTTTGTTTACATTCTGTCCACCTGCACCACCACTTCTACTGGTTTGCATATCAATATCGGCAGGGTTTAGTTGCACATCTACATCCTCGGCTTCCGCTAAAACAGCAATGGTTGCTGCAGAGGTATGAACGCGTCCAGCGCTTTCCGTTTTGGGTACACGTTGCACACGGTGAACACCACTTTCGTATTTTAAATCACCATAAACATTACTGCCAGTTACTTCTAAAATAACCTCTTTGTATCCGCCAGCAGTACCTTCATTCTCATCTAAAATTTCTACTTTCCATCCGCGATTTTCGCAATAACGCATGTACATCTTCATGAGGTCGCCGGCAAATAAACTGGCTTCATCTCCACCCGTACCAGCGCGAATTTCTATGATAGCATTTTTAGCATCTTCAGGGTCTTTTGGAATCAATAAGAGTTTAATTTTTTCTTCTAACGGACCAATTTTGGCTTCCATATCATCCGCTTCCTGCTTCGCCATTTCTTTTACTTCTGGATCTTTTTCGGTGTTTAATAAATCCTTGGCTTGCTGGTAATAGTTAAGGGTATTGCGATACTCGTTGGTGGTTTCTACTATCTCTTTTAAATCACTGTACTCTTTGTTCAGTTGGGTAAAACGCTTCATATCCGACATGGTGTCCGGACTGCTTAATAATAACTCTACCTCACGGTATCTTCCCTCAATGGCTTCTAATTTTTCTAACATGGAATTCGGTTCAACAGAAAATTATTTTTCTGAATAAGTGTGCAAAATTAAGTTATCATCCGTTAAAATATACAGTCTTTCTTTTTCAATTCGAATGTTTTTTATTTTGATAGGCAATTGTAAGTCGAGTTTTTCTGATTTAAATAGCATGGGATTGTAAGTAAAAGCCACCCCATTTTTGATATAAAGAATTTGCTGTTGAACCATTTGAAAAGAAGTGATACTATCACTTAAAATTGTTTTGGTATAATTAATAAAGGCATCAAAATTAAGTAGGCTGCCATTGTTTAAAACGAAGAGAGTACTATTAATATCAATAAGAAAATCGGGTGCGATTATATTATCGCTAATCACCATATTCAGCGAGGCCGATTCTCCAATAAATTTGGAATCCTTGCTGTATTTTTTAATTTTTAGATCGGCCATGTCTACCAGCCACAATTGATTATCGAAACTGCGCGCAAAAGCGGCACATTGCGAAATGCCTATGGTTTCTAAATTAGTTTCACCTCTTAGGTTTAGCAGATTATCGAGGTATAATATTTTATTTTGGTCGCGGTAAAAAATATAAATCTCGAAAGGGTTAGTAGCATCAATAGAGGTGATATTACCTAATACCTTGAAGTTGGTAGTTGCTAATTTATTGCCATTCTTATCATATTTTTCAATATCATTGGTAGGCGAAATTACATACACATTGCCGAGGTTATCGGTGGTCATGCGGCTATCTTTTTTTACCTTAATAGTATCTATAGGAGTAATAGAACTGGCATGTATTTGCGATACACATAGAAAAGCACAGATAGCAATTAAGGTTCTCATGGTTTGAAAGCTTTTAGTTCAATATTGGTGCCATTCAATTCAGCGTAAGTAAAATCATTCACCCATTCGCCTAAATTAATGTAGCGTGACCGGTCATTTAATCGAATATCTAAGGGCAAATGCCTGTGTCCGCAGATGAAAAAATCGAAATGCTGTTTAAGCAACATTTCTTTGCAAAAAAGTACAATGTACTCCTTGTCTTCGCCTTTAAAAACTTTATCGGTACCAGCGTTTTGAATGCGACTGTTTTTGGAAAGGAATTGGGCCAAGCCTGCTCCAATTCGAGGATGTAAAAAGCCAAATAATTTTATACCAAAAGTACTTCTGAATAATTTGCGAATCCATTTGTAACCTATATCTCCCGGTCCTAATCCATCGCCATGGTGCAAAAATATCTTTAAACCATTGCGTTCAATAATGAGTTCATCGGAAATTACCTTTACACCCAATTCATTTTCGAGATAACCAAAGGTCCACATATCGTGGTTGCCTTTAAAAATGGTAATAGGGATACCGCTGTCTGTAATTTCACATATCTTACCAAAGAATCTAGCAAATCCTTTAGGAATAACTTGCTTGTATTCGAACCAAAAATCAAATAAATCGCCTAACAAATAGATTTCAGATGCATTTTGGCGGGCCATTTCTAACCATTCGCAAATTAATTTTTCGCGAATCAAAGAGCTGGCTGCATCGGGTACACCCAAATGAAAATCGGAGGCAAAGTAGATGGATTTATTGCTTGTCAAAGTGTTTTGCAGGGACGAATTTAATTTAAAAAACCCAATTCAAAAAAAGAATCGATAAGGCCCCGCAACAATGGCGTGGAAAGAAGGGGCAAAGAAATTAAATACTTTTACTTTAATTCGAATGTTGTAAACTAAAAAATGAATCATTTATACACCTTTTTAAAATACATTGGTTTGTTATGCTTCTACATGATTTTTGGAGCATCGGTATTGCTAGCATCTGATAAAAAATTGGGTGAGGCTACACTAAAGAAATGGAAGGATGAGGTAACACAGAATTATTTTTCGAAAGGAAAGAATGTGGAACAAACTGCGAAGAATGCCATACAATTGGCTAGCGATTTAAAGGATAGTGGAGCTTTAGCAGATTTGTATAAAATGTTAGGGGTTTTACAGTATTTTAATGGGGCACATGACAAGGCTTTACAATCTTATTTTTCTTCATTACACCTTTATAAAATTAGGAATGATAAAAAGGGAGAATCATCTGTATACAATGAAATAGGCACTTTGTATAAAAAGAATAATAGATTAGAAGAGGCACTTGATATGTTCAATAAGAGTTTTGTAATTGCATTGGAATTGAAAGATACCGTAACGATGGCCACAGCAGTGAATAACAGCGGTATTGTTTACGAAATGCGCAATGAATTAAAATTGGCCTTAAGTAATTATTTCAAGGCCTTGAACTATTATTTATTGATGAAGGATAGTATTGGGCAGTCTTATTGTTATGAGAATATTGGCGGGGTGTATTTAATGCAAAAAAAATATGATAAAGCCGAGAAGCAACTGCTCATTAGTTTGGATTACAGATTAAAGAAAAAAATGGAACAACCTGTGGCTTTCAGCTATCATTATTTGGGAGAGTTGTATCATCAGAAGGGCGATGAGCAAAAGGCCATCAATATGTATGAAAATTGTCTTGAAATTGCAGAAAAGATAAAATTTCCAGACTTGCAGCAAAGGGTATATTACTCGCTAGCAGAATCGTATAGGCAAATTGGCAATTTTAAAAATGGGTTAGACTATTATGCAAAAGCTACAAGTATTAAAGACAGTTTGTTCAATGTGGCGCGAAGCGAGCAGATTGCTGAAATGCAAACCCGTTTTGAGGTGAGCAATAAGGACAAAGAAAATTTGCTGTTGAAACAATCTTTGGATTTGGAAGCTGAGCGGTCTAGTCAAAGTAAATTAATCATTTTTTTTATTTCGCTTTTTACTCTGGTGCTTGCAATTGGGGGCATTCTTTTTTACAATCGCAGGCAACAGTTGGCAAAAATTCAAACCCAATTGGAAATTCACAAAGCAGAGCAAGATCAGCGTCTACGTATCTCGCATGATTTGCACGATCATGTGGGTGCACAACTCAGTTTTGTGGTGAGTAATTTAGACATAGCAAACAATGAATTTGCGCATGAGCGATTCGATACAAAGCGCCTTAAGTCGGTTACCGAAATGAGTAAGCAAGCCATTCATACATTAAGAGAAACAGTTTGGGCATTGAACAATGAAGCCATTTCCGTTGAAGCCTTTTCGGATAAATTCAAATCATTTGTTCAAAAAATAAGTGAATTTTCTGATAATATTAAAATTGAATTTGTAGATGATATTAGAGAAAACACAGTATTACCACCCAAGGATGCTCTGCACCTTTTTAGAATCTGTCAGGAGGCTTTTAATAATGCTCTCAAACATTCCAATGCGAATACTATTTCTATTGAAATTAAAAGCAATACGGAGTTGTTTTTTCAATTTAAGTTACGGGATAATGGCATTGGTTTTAACGAGCAGGAGGCACGCAGCAAGGGTCATTACGGATTGGTAAATATGCAACACCGAGCGGCAGAAATTGGCGCCAGGTATCAACTTATTACAAATAGAGAAATAGGGACCGAAATATGTGTAAGTATTGCCATATAAAATACTACATATGCGTCATATGTAATGAATGGAGAAGCGTTTTATTTTGAAGGATGATTAGTTTTACTAAAGTTGCCATCGTAGATGATAAGCAACCCAATAGGGTTTCTTTGAATGAACGGCTAAACGCTGCTCATGAATTTGAGGTAGTGTTTATGGCTGTAAATGGAGAAGATTTTATGGATAAAATGAAATCATGCCCAAAGGATAATCTACCTCAACTAGTATTGATGGACATAGATATGCCTGTATTAGATGGAATAGAAACTATCAAAAGAGCTAATCAGATATATAAGGATGTTAAATTTTTAATGGTTACTGTTTTTGATGATGACGATAAAATATTTGAAGCCATTAAAGCAGGAGCAAGTGGTTATTTATTGAAGGATGAGCCATCTAAAGTAATAGCAGATGCTATCCGCGAAGTACTTGAGTTTGGCGGTGTTCCAATGTCGCCAAGGGTAGCTCGCAAGGCCATGAATTTACTGATGAATGCCAAAGTAGAAAGTTTGCCAAAGGATACACCAGTAGATGAATACCAACTTAGCAACCGCGAAATGGATATTTTGAAATTAATGGTAGATGGATACGATTATAAAGTGGTAGCCGATAAACTTTTCATCAGTCCGCATACGGTAAGAAAACACATTGCCAATATTTACGAAAAATTGCATGTTTGCAGCAAGGTAGATGCTGTGAAAATAGCCATGAAAAAAGGTTGGTTTGGGACTTTGTTTATTTAAGGTAATTGTTATTAAGTAAAATTTAATCCCCTAATAGCCAAAAACTAATGTTGTTGTTTGCGGTAGATTTCAGCATACTGACCATTCAAATTCATCAATGTATGGTGATCGCCTCGTTCAACAACCATTCCATTCTCTAAAACAATGATTTCATCGCAGAGCATTACACTGCTTAATCTATGACTAATAATAACAGCCGTTTTATCTACCATTATTTCTTTCAATTCTCTTAAAATTTGTTTTTCTGTTTCCTGATCAACGGCCGAAAGGCAATCGTCTAAAATAAGAATTTCGGGTTCGCGAATAAGGGCACGGGCAATGGCAATGCGTTGTTTTTGACCCCCACTCAGGGTTATGCCTCTTTCGCCAATAACAGTATCATATCCATTTTTAAAATGAATAATATTGTCATGCACATGGGCCAAAGTTGCATAATGTTCTATTTTTTTTCTGTCGTTTTTCTCTTTTATACCAAAGGTAATGTTGTGTGCAATGGTATCTGAAAATAAAAAAACATCTTGGGGTACATAACCAATTTGCTGTCTGTAATCATTCAGATTAATTTTAGACAATGGTTGTTGGTCTATGATAATGCTGCCCTCTGTTGGTTCTATTAATCGCAATAGCAAAGAAGCAATGGTGGTTTTGCCACTTCCAGTGGCCCCTATAATGCCCAATGTATTTCCTTTTTTTAATGTAAAATTAATGTTGGTTAGGGCATTAAAATTTTTCTCATCGTATTGGAAACTCACTTGTTTCCAATCTATGATTTCTTGAAAAAGAAAAGGTGTTTCAGATTGATTGGTAATCTCCGGTACTTCATCTAGAAATTGATTGATGCGGGTTTGAGACGCAGCAGCTCTTTGCACCAAGCTTGTTACCCAACCTAAACTGGCAACGGGCCATGTCAATAAATTGACATAAATAACAAACTCTGCAATATTGCCAAAACTAAAGGTGCCATTAATAACGCCTTTTCCACCCAAGTAAATGGTTAACAAAGTGCTAAGACTTACCAGAATTAGCATGAGTGGATTAAACAATGAATCGATGAGGGTGAGGGACATTTTTTGAGAGCGGTAATTCTCGCTTTCGGCCTCCATGTTTTTTGAAAAAGAATCTTCCACGGCAAATGATTTAAGTACACGAATACCTGCAAATGTTTCTTGTGAAAGGGAGGTAATATCACTCAATTTTTCCTGAATCTTATCGCTTTTTTTATTGATAATTTCGCTGATGTAATAAATGGCCACAGATAAGATAGGAAGGGGCATTAAAACCCACAAACTCATCTCCACATTTACAGAAAACATCATGTAAATAACAGTTATAAAAGTAAATACTAGATTGACAATATACATGACCGCCGGACCAATGTACATACGCACTCTGCCAACATCTTCGCTGAGACGATTCATTAAATCGCCCGTAAAATTTTTGCGATAAAAACGCTGAGACAATTGTTCGTAGTGATTGAAGATATCATTCTTCATATCGTACTCTATTTTTCGCGACATAACAATTAAGGTTTGTCTCATAAAGAACATAAAAATACCGCGAATAACCGAAGCAAGCAGAATGAGAAATCCGAACCAAAGTGCTGTATTCAAAACCGTGTTGGAATAGGCTGCATGCGCTTCATTGTTAGCAAAATTGGGAAGGAAAGTGGTTTTCATTTGCACCTCATCAAATACTTGACGCACCAAATAGGGAACCACCACGTTAAAAATATTGGAAAGTATTACGAACAAAATACCGCTTAACAGCAGCCATTTGTAACGCATAAAATATTTGTTGATGGAAAGAAGTGATTTCAATTTGCCCTGCGAATTTAGGATTTTAATTGAAGCAGTAATATATTAATTCAATTAACGCTTTAAATAATAAGAATACAAAAATTGCGACAAATGGGCTTCCCCTGAGTTGGAATAGTGGCCATCGCAGGGGAAAAACAAGCTTTGCTCACCGACCTTATTTTTAATTAAATAGTTATAGAAACTCAAATAATGAGCGTTCTTCTTTTCGGCTAATTGTGTCAGTTGTTGTTCAAGTTTTAAATATTTTTCGGCAATGGTATCCGATTTTTTTGTGCAAGTCATCAGATATTTGGAAGGTAAATTTATGAAAGTAACATTTGCTCCATGCATATTGGCTTCACGAACAATTGCATCCATGTCTAATTCTAATATAGCCAAATCATTGGGTGAGGCATCCAACTCGGGCGGTACAATATTGGAGGCACTATTCTTTTTTGCATTGGAGGTCAATAAATGCAATAGTCTTCGGGTGTATGTTAGTTTACTTAATTTGGAAATAAAAGTTTCATTGGGCGGAAAAATGGGTATTACCGTTTTAAAAATGGCATTAAAATGTTGCCAGCTAAAAAGGGTAGAATCAATGCTGCCTCGGTAAACTATTTTTGAAGAATCATTTTCTGTTAAGACTCTGTATGGACGGTAGCGGTGAGGAAAATTTTTATAATGACTTTGTACATCGTTTTCCATAAAATCGTTTTCAAGAAATAGCAATACGCATACTTCTTTATGACGAAATTTTTTGGCAAAACTTTCATATACCAAACTCATTTGTGTTGAACCAAAATGACCGCTGGTGCCCAAGTTGAGCACTGGTCTTTGTAAGGTTTTGTGAAGTCGTTCTTCAATGGTACTATCTTCTGCAAGACCATAACCTTCTGCAAAACTATCGCCTAAAAATAGAATGCAATTAGTATCTGTTGGTTCGGGCAAACTGCCACGGGTGCCATAAGAATTAAATTTGTAGAGCACATCAAAACAGGCATATTTTTCACGGTGAATTCTGTTGACAGGATGCCAAGTGCACCAAGGGTAAGCTGTATCTATATTGCGTGGTGAAATGGGTTGGGAGGTAAGGGTATCACCATTGCCAAAAAGTACTTGATGAAAGGTTTTCTGTTGATCAGTAATAATATCCCAATAGGTCGGTATTTGCTCATAAGAGCCTATAATGGGTTGCTTAGCATTGATAAAAATAGCAGAGATTAGTTCTACCAATGCCATTGTAATGGCAAGGTTTATAACAATTAGCTTCAGGTATTTTTTAAATTTTAACAAGAAAAATGGCGTGTATTAAGAAAACAAATATGGCGAAATGAATTGGTTTTTCTAATACTTGTTTTTATTAACGTATCAGGGCATTCTATGGCGTGTATAGGCTCTGCTTTTCAAATGAAATTGAATTTTATAATTCAAATGCTAAGTGAACATCGGAAACCTCTGGCGGCATAATACGATTCTGCACCATTGTGATAAACAAACACATTGCCGTAGCGGTAGTCGCAAAAAATGGCACCACCGCGTTTTCTGATATCGGCTGGTGTTAATATCCAACTCGAGGTTTTGGCATCAAAATTTCCCAATTGCTGTAGCTGTCTATATTGTGCTTCATTTAATATGTCAATGCCCATATTGGTCGCCATTTCAATGGCACTATCAGCTGGTTTATTTTCTTTTCTTGATTCCAATGCTTCATGATCGTAACAAATACTTCTGCGCCCTTTCGGACTTTCAGCAGAGCAATCGAAAAAAATATAGGCGTCTGCTTTTTTATCGTAGCCTACAATATCTGGCTCGCCACCGCTCGCTTCCATTTCATTGAGCGACCATAGTTTTTCGTTTTTTTGTTTTTCGGAAAGGGTTTCCAACTTTGTCATTACATTTGGCCATGCAAGGCCTTTGTGTCGGTTCATGTTTTTTTCAAAACGGGTTTTCAATGTGCCCAGCAGTTCATGCATTTGATCCAAAGTCAATTGTTTTTTATTGGGGTTGTTTTTCATGGTTTTCAAATTGTAATAATTTTCTTCAATTTATACTAATCTTCTAATCCTTTTCCATTCAGTATTTGTGGTATGTTTTTTTCAATTCTGGCTACACGTGTTTTAGATTGTTTGGCCGAGGAAAAATAAAGTAGGTAGCCCCTCTGTCTGCCGGGAGTTAATGCATAAAATGCAGTTTTTAAATCGGAAATGGCATCTAATTTATTTTGAAATTCTTCGGTAATTTGAAATTCTGCCACCTTTTTAAAGGGTACTTTTAATCCTGCTTTTTCCACTTCAATGGCTTCATGAATATAGGCTTTTATGATAGGTGCCATTTTTATTATTTCATGCAAACTGGTAAACCGCATTTGTCGCGCTGCCTGCACATTTTCCGTTTGCTGAATAAGAATATGATCGGTGTCTTTTAACAAGACTCCTTTGAAAAATAAAAGCGCGCAGTATTCTTTAAAAATATGTATTAGCACAATGTTATTTTTTTGAAATGTATAGGAAGGGACACCCCATTTCAATTCTTCGTTTAGGCCGCAATCGAGCACAAGGATTCGCAATTGCGCTAATGCCACTTGCCACTTTTGTACCTTGTCAAAATACCAATCAACTTTTGGATTCATGGGTGCCAATTTTATTTTCAAAGGTCATGTATCAATTTCATATTATTGATTAACCGAATTGATTTATTTATTGACGTGTTTAATGGATATTGGATTGAAATACCATGATAACATTGTAAGCACTAATAGCAGCAAAGGTCCAAAAAGTTCTAAGGCCGCATCGTGCATGGTCAGATGGGAAATAATAGCACCAGCCATTGTAAAGAAAAACCCTGCATAGGCCCATTCTTTAAGGCGTGGAAATTTAGGAGTTAATAAGGCTATAACGCCTAATATTTTACATACTCCAATCATTGTAAGCAAATAGTTGGGATATCCCAAGTGTGAGAAATTCTCCACTTCTTTGTCCATTTTTATGAGTTGAACGATGCCTGTGGATGTCATTCCCAAGGCTAGCCATAGTGTAGCCACCCAATAGATAATTTTATGTTTCCTTGTCATTTTGTAAATTATTTTAGTTGTTTTGATTGGAGGTGCTATTATTTCCTTGAATTTCTTGAATTCTGTTGTGGGCCATATTAAGGCCTTGGGCG
This sequence comes from Bacteroidota bacterium, assembly GCA_025354385.1. Taxonomy (GTDB): domain Bacteria; phylum Bacteroidota; class Bacteroidia; order NS11-12g; family UBA955; genus JABMMZ01. The sequence goes on along the minus strand of JANXMZ010000065.1, from coordinate 10,097 downwards.
AATGGGAGCTTTAATATTTGATCTCTAATTGCAACCGATTTGTATACCACATGCATCACAAGTCTGCTAGTGTCTTCGGTCAATTTTTCAAATTCTAAAAACTCAAGCTGTGCACCAAAGGGGGCATTTTCTATTTCGAAGGTGCGGGTAATTTTTTGGTTGATACTAAATTCATGAATAACGCCACCGAATCCAACTTTATTCCCTTTGTGATCGGTGGTTTCAAATTGGTAACTGCCGTGCTTTTTATTTTCAAGTTTCAACACTTTTGTGCCCATCCATTGTTCAACAATTTCTGGCTCTTCGTAAGCTTTAAAAAGTAGTTCCAAAGGCAAATCGAATTCGCGGGTTATCAGCAATTCTTGTTTATTGTCTTCGGCAATGATTTTTGTTTTTTGTTCCATCTTATTTTTGCTTGCTATTGGGGTTTGTATTTTTTCATGATGGTTTCCAATTTGTTGAATCGCTCATCCCATAATTGTCGGAATGATTCAATAAAGTCGGCTACCTCTTTCATTTTTTTAGCATTGATATGGTAATAAATTTCTCTGCCATTTTGTTTTTGTTTCAACAATTCGCATGCTGTTAAAATTTGCAGGTGTTTAGAAACCGTTGGTCTTGCTGTATCAAAGTTGGCGGCAATAGCGCCTGCAGTCATGGCTTGCGACGCTACCAATAGGAGTATGGCTCTTCTGGAGGGGTCTGCTATGGCTTGAAAAACGTCTCTTCTTAAACGCATTTGTAGTTATTTGGCTACGAATGTATATGTAGTTATTTAACTACGCAAATTTATTTTTTGAATTTGTATCTATATCATTTAATAATTTGATAGTCTATTAATTCCCAAGAATAGTTAGATATTTTCTGCTCCTGGCCAATATTTTTAACCCAGTAGTAAATTGTATTTGCCCTAATACAATTCAATTTTTCTTCCCAAATATCATCCTTATCCAATTCAAAATTTGCAATATTGTAATAGGTTTTACCTTGAATAATTAAATTACTTTCCACTCTTTTGCAAGTCATCGTTGAACTGCCGTTACTGAATTGCCCTCCAATTTCAAACAGATGCGAAAAATGCTTCAATATAACCTATAAGTATACCAATTTAAAATAGTTTTAATGGGCCCCAATGGCGAATCGGGAGCATACGCCTGTTTCGTTATAATAAGTCAAATTATTAAATGTGCTGCTTATCGATCGCGACATAATATCCTACTTGATTGTGATAAAACTAGTAGCAGATTCAGTTCCTTTAACCGTTATAGAATCATAATAAAAACCTGCACATGTTTGGGTGTTTATATCGCCTATTGCAGTGTTTTTATATATCCAATAGCTTCCTGGTTTTGCCCGTAAATAGTCTTTGGCATCACCTAATTCCATTCTATAATATTGGGGCGGCAAGTACCATCAAGTTTACAATCCTTATTCTTATATTTTGGCTTACTGCCCAAATTAAAAATAATTGCCAAGCACCCAATAGCCCGTATTTTTATGTACAGATTTTTCATCATTCAAATCCAAATTTTAAATATTGAACTTGATAATCGGGTGTTTTTTTTCCCATTGCTGGTGTTTTCACTACAAAAGAGAAGTGGGATTACTTGCGTGATCCCAAGGGGAGGTGGCTTCAAATGAAACAATAAAATTGCTTATTTTATTGTTACACCAGCAAAAGAGAGTGGGATTACTTGCGTGATCCCAAAGGGAGGTAGCTTCAAATGAAACAATAAAATTGCTTAGGCAATTTTTATTATTTTTTTCATCCTGTCACATTCAAATGCGATGCATTTGATGTGCCTGGCTGAAAAAAACAATACCCGCCTTATGGGCGGGTATTGTTTCATTTGGCGGAGAAAGAGGGATTCGAACCCCCGTTAGCTTACACTAAAACAGTTTTCAAGACTGCCGCATTCAACCGCTCTGCCATTTCTCCGGTTATGCTTAAGGGGTGCAAAAATAAATAATTTATTGTAATTACCCAATTTTAAAATAGAAAAACTTGTGAAAATAGGTGTAACTGCGCTTTATGAGACGCACTTTAATTGATAAATCTGTTTTCTTGTTTGCGCTTTTGTTGTGTAATTTTTACAACAGAATGTATGCTCTTATTCAACTCAAAACCTACCAATACGCAAAGTGTATTGAAATAGATAAGTAACATCATTACGATGATGGCACCAATACTGCCATACAACTTGTTGTAACTATTAAAGCCATCGACATAGCTTGTAAATAAATACGTAGATAGAATGGATAATACCGTGGCAACAGTGGCACCTGGGGAGAAAAAATGCCATCTTTTTTTAGCAGAGTGCCCAAAATAATAAAGAGAACTCATAATGAAAAAAACAAGGGCGGAGAGGGTAATAAACTGCACAATACTGGCAATAAAAAGCATTACCGATTTATTGAGCGCATGGTGTTTTATAATATAATTGGAAACAAAAGAGCTACCAATTAATACCCCCATGGAGAGGAAAATTAAAGTTGTAATGCAAAGGGTTAAAAGCATAGACATGCCGCGTTTCTGAAAAAAATTGCGTTTTTTCTTTTCGTCTTCATTAAAATTACTATCGAAGGCTAACATCATAGAGAAAACACCATTGCTTGCAAAATATAAGGCCGAAAGGAAACCCACCGATAATAGGCCCGAACGCTTGTGCTTAACAATATCCGTAATGGTTAATTTAATGACTTTATAGGAATCTTTGGGAAGGAAAAAATCAATCTGGTCCATGATTTCTTTTTGTAAGCCATGAACCGGAAGGTAGGCTATTAGGGTAAATAGAAAAATAAGGGAAGGGAAAATAGCCAGAAAAAAATTCCAAGAAAGCGAGCCTGCATACAAATTAAATTTTGGACTGATGATACCCTTGAAGAAAAATTGAAACACAGAAAATAAGGAGGCGCCCTGAAATCCCGGTGGTATAATATTGTCTAAAAATATCACTACCCTTCGCACCGGAGTGAGGTTCCAGAACCATTTATTAAAATTAAATTTTTCCGCCATTTAAAAACGCAAAGTAAAATGTTCTTTTGCTTGTTCGGTTCTAAAAAATACTATTCCCATAAAAAACAAGTCGATACTGACTGTAACTTGTGGGTGGTTTTTTATTTTTTGCCAAGCCAAATGCATTCCTTCGCTCCAGCGAATATCATCAAAAATAAAAATACTATTGCTATGTGCTTTTGGAAGACAAAGTTCAAAATAGTTCAAAGTGGCTTCCAGCGTGTGGTTGCCATCGAAAAAAACATAGTCTAAGTGCGGCACTTGCGCTATCACTTTGGGCATAGTATCTTCGAACAAACCCTCACCAAATTGTACATGCTCGAATCCTAATTTTTCTGCATTGTGCCTCGCGATCTCTGCACTTTTTGGATTTCCTTCTAAACTGATTAAATACCCATTGTGAATACCTGCGGCTTGATAAAGGGAGCTAATACCAACGGAACTGCCTATTTCTAAAGCATATTGAGGCTGGTAATAATCGCAAATTCTTTCTAATAGTTCGCCATATTTGGCAGATTTGGATGTTTTATCTGTTAATGTTTTTAGTGGGATGTGTTGAACTTTGCCTGAGGATTTGGCTCCCAAAGGCAACACTTCAATTAAGGCATTACTGCGCAACATATTGCTTCGTACTAGCTCAATGGCATGATAGGAAGGCTTATTCTTGCGCGATTTTAAAACATGGGTTACAAAATCGAATACAAATGGCGAATGCACATTGTGTTCGGTATCTGATGTTAAAAAATAAACGAGATAATCAAATGCTAATTGCAGTTTTTTTAACATTGTGAGGCTGCGGAATTAGTATCTCACAGAAGTTTTCTTGAAAGAACGCAGCACCTTTAGCTCTTCTGCCAGTTTAGCAATTTGCACATTGGCAGTTTCAATCTTTTGCTCAATTTGCACTTTAAAGGCGTCTGCATTTTTTGATTTTGCAAAAAATTCAACATTGTTTTTTAAGGTCTCTACATCATCACGCAACATTTTTAATTTGTCGTTCAACTGGCGCTCTTCGTATTTCAATTTATCTTCACCATTGGGAGCAGAGGCCAACATTTCATAATGTTCTTTCATGCGGAACTGCTTGTTCTCATCGGCTGCTTGTTTGTGCTTCTTGTAAATGGCATCTACAGCTTTATTGTAGTTGTTTTGCAAATCATTTTTCACTTTGATAGGCACAAAACCAATGCTCATCCACGCTTGTTGCAATTTGCGCAAAGTTTGGAAAACAGCCTGACTGTCATCACTGTCATTCAATGCTACCACTTGTTTTATGATTTCTTCTTTGGCTATTTGATTTTCTTTTTCACCTGCATTTTTCTCTTTGTAGAAAACATCTTTTCTGCTGAAGAAGGCATCGCAGGCCCCTCTGAAGCGGGTCCAAATCACATCGTTCATTTTATCGGGTACTGGTCCAATACCTCTCCATTGCTCTTGCAAGGCAATAATTTTTTTAGAAGTAATATCAAACTGCGGATTGTCTATCAATTTTTCAACTTGCTCGCACAAGGCTAATTTAGCTTTTAAATTGTCTTCTCTTCCACTGTTTAATTTATCAAAGAATGCTTTTTTGTGGTGATTAAAAATATTCTGAGCATCTCTGAATCTTTTCCATATTTGATCATTCACACTTTCTGGAACCGGTCCGATGGATTTCCATTCATTAAAAATGGCCATTACCTCATCCGTTTTTTCTTTCCACTGCTTGGCATTTTCCACTGGAATTTGGTTGATTAATTCAACTTTTTCGCAAAGAACTTTTTTTAATTCTAGATTTTCATTGCGCTTGGTTTTTATTTCTTCTAATACCGCACGTTTTTCATTAAGCACTTTATCTGAGGCTTCTTTAAAACGTTTCCATATTTCTTCAGAAACATCCTTGCCATTTACAGGCCCTGTATTTTTAAAATCTTCGTGGTATTTATTAAGGAGGATATAGGTTTTCTTAATAGATTTTTCTTCGTGTAGGGCACTTACTTTCTTAATTAAATCAATTTTTGCTTCCAGATTTTTTTCTCGGTCTAATTCTTTTAGCTCATTGTTAATGGTGTGGTTGTCGTAAAATTTCTCTAATAAAAAACGGTAGCTATCCCAAAGGTCTTGCATGTGTTCGCGCGGCACTGTGCGAATTTGGCGCCATTGTTTTTGTAATTCTCTTACTTCATCAAATGCCTTTTCAGTTTCATCATTACTGGTTAAAACTTTTAATTTTTCGATGATAGCCTTTTTGGCATTTAAATTTTTCTTCTTTTCATCTTCAGCCAATTTTTTTTCTTCGGCTCTTTTTTCTAAGAATTTGGTATAGGCTTTATAGAATGTTTCTTTTTGTTCATCATAAGGCGGTTTGAATTCGCGCACTTCATTTCCTGTATCAGCCCATTCTTTTATTTGTAAAACACGTTCGGCTTTTATTGCATCATCAAAAAGCACTCTTATTTTTTTGAAAATATCATGTCCTTCTTTCAAATTGGTATTGAACACCAATTCTTCTGCTTTTTTTACAAAATCTGCTTTTGTATATCCAGAATAGTCTGTAGTATCCCTTTTCTCCTCTTCTTCAGCTACTTCAAGCAATTCATCGTGTTCTTCCGAATCTCCTTTTTTCTCTAGACTGGAAATTGCGGCTTCTAATGCATGTTCTTTGGAATCTTTTGCCAATGCATCTTCTAAATTTTGGTCTGTTTCACTCATTCTACTGTGGGGTTTTTAGATCTATTTTTTTCTAAGGATTGCAAAAATAATTGATTTATTCATATTTAAACCATTCTCTAATTATTATATTTATGCTTAATTAATGTTAGAGGTTGAAAACAAATTTATTGATTATTGCAATACGGTGGCTAAAATTATAGAATTATTACAATAAAATGAGATATCTTCCAAGGAGGTAAGCAGTTTTATTTCTTGTAATCTTTGAGGTTCTGCAACCTAATAACCACACTATCTGCCCATTTTTTTTGCATATCAGTTATAATGGAGTGATTGGTTTCCTTGTCGTATCTGTTTTGTTCTTTTTCCATTAAAACAGCATAAAACTTAAAGGCATATTTAATATCTGCATTTAACTGTTCGGTATCGTTCACTGTTTTTTGCAAAGTTTTAATTCTCTTGCGCAATTCTCTTGCATAAATTTCTGTGATGTCAAAATGCAGTTGTTCGTGTTTCAATATGGCTTCATTTGCATTGGGTTTAATCCATGATTTGGCTGGATCGAAATAAGTAGAAACATCTGCCGTTACACCACGTTGTTTTACAATCCTTATGTTCATGCTGGTATTGGTATTGGATAGAAACTTTGATTTGTTGTCTGCGGGTGCTTTAAAATGTTGCACGGTTAAAGGCTTATTCTCCTGCCACAATACCTTGGTAACAGTAGTGGCACTTATTAAAATAAGCAAGAATGCAAGGGGTAATATGCAACGTGTTAAAACATTCACTATTAATTAAAATGCAAAAAGCGTACAAATATTGTGAGGTCATTTATAAAAAAGTTAATTATTCAGACAAACTAGCAAGAAAGTTAAAAAAAATATAGCAAAATGGCTGTATGGACTGCCTTTATTTCAGATAAAATCTTTTGGAGTTTGTTTTGCGACTTCAAAGTAAAGTCTGTTAGAGGTTGAATTTAATTGAATTGAGTAAGGTGAAATTATCAATTTAAAAGCAGACCAATTAAAATTTATAAAACAAGCAATGAACATTAATAAATTTACAATCAAAGCACAGGAATGTGTTCAACAGGCGCAACAATTGGCTTTTGAAAACAATAATCCAAGTATTGAGAATGCCCATCTTTTGAAAAGCATTTTTGAAAATGATGAAGAGGTCATTTCTTTTATCTTTAATAAAACAGGCGCTAATATTGGAAGGGCTAAGGCTGCAGTAGATGCTGTGATTGCAGGCTTTCCGAAAGTTACGGGAGAAGCTGGCAACCAGTTTTTATCACCTACTTTAAATACTACTTTAATGGGTGCGGAAAAGCTGATGAAAGAATTTGGGGATGAGTATGTGGCAATAGAACATTTGATTATTGCCTTATTATCTAACAACGATACCATTGGCAATCTTTTGAAAGATGCAGGTGTAAAACTAGCAGAGGCTAAAAAAGCCATTAAGGATTTGCGTGGCAATAGCACTGTAAATTCTCAAAGTGGTGGCGAGCAATATAATGCCCTTAAAAAATATGGGCTCAATCTAAATGAGTTGGCCTCAGCCGGAAAACTGGATCCTGTTATTGGCCGCGATGATGAGATAAGAAGAGTGCTACAAATTTTGAGCAGAAGAACCAAGAATAATCCTATTCTTATTGGCGAACCGGGTGTAGGTAAAACGGCTATTGCAGAGGGTTTGGCGCGCAGGGTAGTACAAGGCGATGTGCCAGAAAATTTAAAATCTAAAACCATTTACAGTTTAGATATGGGTGCCTTAATTGCAGGGGCTAAATACAAAGGCGAGTTCGAGGAACGCCTAAAAGCAGTAGTGAATGAAGTGATTAAAAGCAATGGCGAAATTGTTTTGTTTATTGATGAAATTCATACCCTAGTTGGTGCAGGTAAAAGCGAAGGTGCCATGGATGCAGCTAATATTTTAAAACCCGCCTTAGCACGTGGTGAACTTAAAGCCATAGGTGCTACAACGCTTGCAGAGTATCAAAAATATATTGAAAATGACAAGGCCCTTGAAAGACGTTTTCAAAAAGTAATGGTGGAAGAACCTAGCGAGCAAGATGCCATTTCCATTTTAAGAGGATTGAAAGAGCGTTATGAAACGCACCACAAAGTACAGATAAAAGACGAAGCTATTATAAATGCTGTAGAGCTTTCCAGCCGCTATATTTCCGATAGGTTTTTACCTGATAAGGCCATCGATTTATTAGATGAAGCCGCCTCGAAATTAAGAATTGAAATAGATTCATTGCCTCAAGAATTGGATGAATTGAACCGCAGAATTATGCAATTGGAGATTGAGAAAGAAGCTATTAAAAAAGAGAATGATAAAGATAAATTGAGCAAGCTGAATTCTGAATTAGCGAATCTGAATGAGGAGCGCCAAACCATTAATGCCCGCTGGAGAAGTGAGAAAGATGTTGTGGAAAAAATTCAAACGCGCAAAGGCGACATAGAAAAATATAAAAACGAAGCCGATCAAGCTGAGCGCAATGGTGATTTTGGGAAGGTGGCCGAGTTGCGTTATGGAAAAATAATAGAGGCAGAAGAAGAAGTGGCCAAGCTGCAAGTAAAATTGATAGAAGTGCAAGGCGACAAACCCATGGTGAAAGAAGAGGTGGATGCCGAAGACATTGCTGAAGTGGTAAGTAAGTGGACCGGCATACCTGTCAACCGCATGTTGCAAAGCGAGCGTGAGAAATTGGTGAATCTAGAAGATGAATTACACAAACGTGTGGTTGGTCAGGAGGAAGCCATAGTGGCCATTTCGGATGCTGTGCGAAGAAGCAGGGCTGGCTTGCAAGATCCAAAACGACCAATAGGTTCTTTCATTTTTTTAGGAACCACAGGTGTTGGTAAAACAGAGTTGGCCAAAGCCTTAGCATCATTTTTATTCAACGATGACAATGCCTTGGTAAGAATAGACATGAGCGAATACCAAGAGAAACATACTGTAAGTAGATTGATTGGAGCGCCTCCAGGATACGTTGGATATGATGAAGGAGGACAGTTAACAGAAGCTGTACGAAGAAGACCCTATTCAGTTATTTTATTAGATGAGATTGAGAAAGCGCATCCAGATGTTTTTAATATTTTATTACAAGTTTTGGATGATGGTAGACTAACGGATAACAAAGGCAGAACGGCTAATTTTAAGAATACCATTGTGATTATGACCAGCAATATTGGGTCGCACATTATACAAGAAAATTTTGAGACCTTAACTGATAATAATAGAGATTCGGTTTTAGCAAAAACTAAAAACGAAGTTTACCAGTTGTTGAAGAATACCATTCGTCCAGAGTTTTTAAACAGGATAGATGAAATATTGATGTTTGAACCTTTAAGTCGCGAGAACATTCATCAGATTGTTAAAATACAATTGGGTGGCATTACCAAACAATTAGCCGAGGCTGGTTTTACCATCGAGATTACCGAAGAGGCTGCAGATTGGTTAGGTCAGTTAGGCTACGATCCGCAGTTTGGAGCACGCCCATTGAAACGCGTATTGCAGAAAAAAGTATTGAACGAATTATCTAAAAAAATATTGACTGGTGAGATTAAAAAAGAATCAACCATTATTGTTGATTCATTCAATAATGAGATTGTGTTTAGAAATTAATAGTGAGACAATTAGTGATTTAATAAATAAAAGAAAAGGCCTGATACTAATTCAGGTCTTTTTTTGTTATAGAAACTATTAAATTACATTTGTATGAAGATGATGAAACTTAATTGGGTTAGTAAAATTGTTATCGCTTGTTTATTTTTAGTAGAATTACCATCCTTGAATGGTCAAATAATCATACAAAAAAAATTTAACATTAACATAGATGGAAGTAATAATTACGATAAATATTGTCAACGCATTTTGGATTTAGTTAACAAGACGAATTCTCAGTTAAGTGAAAATAAAATGAATACTAATAATAAAGTCTTTGTGCGCGAATTTTCTATTAGTACAGATGAACAAGGTTTCTTGATGTTTAAATCAAAGTTAGCAACTTCTATGACGATTATTGATTCCAGTCAAACCAATACTGAGGTAACAAAAGATACGATGCGTATTAATGAGGAGTTGAAGCTATGTGAATTGAATAAAATGCACTATTTGAAGACACTTGATACTATGAGTCCGGTAAGTAAAAACTATGAGCGGATAAATAGAGAATTGTCATCAGTTTATTCTAAAATATTATAAAAAAAACAAGGTAGCAGGGGCAATTATTGAGGGTTGATTTTTGTTTTTGGAATAGGATAGATATGTAAATATCGGCTTAATAGACAAATTTTAGGCTAAAATCATTTGTATCCCTTAATGTCATTAGCTTTGAGCCTTGTCAAAGGTTATGAATAAAAAAAGTGCTTTTACTGTGGTTCCAGAATTACTAAAAAAAATGGCTGGGTTAAAGGGG
>JANXMZ010000060.1 GCA_025354385.1 Bacteroidota bacterium | reverse complement strand
TTTTTAGATAGCATAAGATTTGATTTTGTTTCCTTTTTTGTCAATTGCCTATTTTTACTTTTCTTTCTTGGTAAACTACTGTTGCTATGCAATTTTTCAACACCTTGATAGCCTGAATCAAATAAAGCCTTCTTGTTTTTATTCAATGGGAGTTTACTGTTTTTGAATAACTTGAAATCATGAGTTTTGCCTCTGCAGTGGGCCGTACAGATGATTTTTTTAGTTTTTCTGTCTATTACAAGTTGAGTCTTTAATGTGTGTGTTTTCTTTTTACCGGAGTAGTACCATTGTTGGTTTTTTTTGGTCGCTCTATTGGGCTTTCAGTGGCATCTATGATTACGACTTCAAAGCTATGATTAGTTCCGCTTAACCTTTCTTTGCCCGGAAGCTGAAATTGTTTAATCTTATTAATAATACTTTCAATCTTGTCTATAGTACGGCTAACGCTTGCCTCACTGATACCATATTCAACAGCAATATGAAACATAGTCCTGTATTCACGATAATACATCAAGGTCAGCAGGATTTGGTCTTCAAAACTTAATTTAAATGGCCTGCTACGATTATTGCCTCGTTTTTTAGCTTTCCTCAAATCATCAGCCTTTACGGCCTTATACATAAGGTTAAAGGTTTTAATATCTACTCCGGTCAATCGCCTGAAGGATAGATTAGGTAGGTGTTTTACATTTTCCCAAAGCATAATGCAATTTAAATACATAAAAACAAACAACCTGAAAACGGCCAGTTTACTTATTAATACCGCCTTGTGGATTGTATAGTAACTTATGCAAGAGGTCTATTAGTAAAACAATTAGCTGTAATCTTGTTAAAGAAATGTAGTGTTAACAAATTAAAAGGTTAATTTTTAATAAACCTAATTAAATTAAAATTACTTAACCATCGAGTGTATAAAAATTTAATTAACTATTAATCAATTAAATAAACGTGTATAAATTTCCATTTCAAATTTTCTGTTGTTAATAAAGTCTTTACATAGATAAATAAAAATGATTTCTTATCAAATTGTACTTTTCTAACAAATTCTACCCAGTAGACCTGATAGGCGAAATGTCGAACTTTTTTGATGGATTTATTATGGAAAATTTACGGTAACCCCGCAGCAGAGATCTACGCTTCGCTTCGGTCACGCCGCGGGGCAACCATGAAGGCGTAAATGCCGACATAAAATAGAAAAAGCCCGAAATATTCGTTTCGGGCTTTTTCTGCTTAATGGTAGCGGAGGGGAGAGTTGAACTCCCGGCCTTAGGGTTATGAATCCTACGCTCTAACCACCTGAGCTACCCCGCCATTTTTCAATTGGAGTGCAAAAGTAGTATATTTTTTAAAAAATGTCAAATTTTTTCCCATTTCTCTTGTTTATGGACCTCAGTGATCAATCACAGCAACATCAATTTTGTTAAATGCGTTTAATTTTTATCCATTCCACTTATTTTCCTACTTTTGTCACTTCGCCATAAACTACCCTACACTCCGTGCTTTTTAATTCTTACGAATTTTTAATCTTCCTGCCAATCGTTTTCCTTCTCTATTGGCGCGTTTTCAATCATGTATTGAGATGGCAAAATGCGCTGGTATTGGTAGCCAGTTATTTTTTTTATGGGTGGTGGAGCATTGCTTTCCTAGCTTTATTGGCCCTTAGCACACTGTTAGATTACCTCTATGGCTTTTGGGTGGCTTCGCCCAATCGCAAAAAAGCCAAACTGTTTTTATGGCTCAGTATCATTAATAACTTGGGCATACTGGCCGTTTTCAAATACTACAATTTTTTTGCTTCACAATTTCAAATGGGTTTTGATGCACTGGGTTGGCACACACACCCCATCCTACTGCAAGTGGCCCTGCCCATTGGTATTTCCTTCTATACCTTTCATGGCATGTCCTATGTTTTTGATATTTATCGCGGTCAACAGAAACCTGTCACTAATTTTATTGATTACGCGGTATTTGTGAGTTTCTTTCCACTGCTGGTGGCCGGACCCATAGAACGCGCCAATCACCTACTACCACAAGTGCAACAAAAAAGAATTTTTAATTATGCGCAAGCGGTAGAAGGCTGCCGATTAATTTTGTGGGGCCTCTTTAAAAAAGTAGTTATTGCAGATACTCTGGCCGTTTCTGTAGATGAAATTTTTGGTCATTATCAGGATGAAAATGGGGTGGCCCTGATATTAGGCGCTGTTGCCTTTTCGTTTCAAATTTATGGTGACTTTAGCGGCTATTCCGACATTGCTTTGGGCACTGCCAAATTATTTGGATTTGAATTGCTGAGTAATTTTAAGTTCCCTTACTTTTCACGCGATATGGCGGAGTTTTGGCGCAGATGGCATATCTCTCTTTCCTCATGGTTCAGAGATTATTTATACATTCCTTTAGGCGGTTCAAAAGCAGGTAAAAACAAAGCTGTGCGCAATACCTTTATCATATTTTTAGTAAGTGGTTTTTGGCACGGGGCCAGTTGGAACTTTATTGTGTGGGGCGCTTTGCATGCTTTGGCATTTTTACCTTTGTTATTGCGCAATCGCAACAGACAACATGTATCGGTAGTAGTGGCGCAAGACCGCTTATTACCTAGCTTAAAAGAGTTTTGGCAAATGCTCAGCACGTTTGGGTTTGTAACTATGGCGTGGATATTTTTTAGGGCCGATGATTTAAAAACTGCGGTGGCCTATTTGCGACAAATTGTAGTCAGTATTTTTGAGTATCCTGCACAACTATGGCACCTACCCACTGCACAATCCGTAACCAATAATACGCTAAGAATTAGCCTTATTTACATAGCTTTTTTATTAATGTGCGATTGGTGGTTGAGAAGAAATGAAAGAAGTCTTAGAACAATTCCATCGCCTTTCGTGCGATATGCCGTTTATGTCATTTTGGTTGTGCTCGTTTCCATATACATCAATACCACATCTAAAGAATTTATTTATTTTCAATTCTGATGAAAAAATTCCTCATGACATCTGCCCTCTTTGTGTTGCTTTTTTGCAGCATACAATTCATACCGGATAGTTTTATTTATTTCAGATTTTGGGAACGCGAAAGTCTTTTGAAAAATGACGAAACAGATTTAGTAATGCCGCAATTTACGCCCAACTTGGATTATTTCTCCATGGATGAGGGCGACCAAAACCACGACATGAGTTGTGCCATTAAAAAGCCCATTCATTGGTTTACCGACCAGTACGGCTTTCGAAATAAAATACGATTGCAAAATGCCAATATTGTGTTTGCAGGATGCTCCAATACTCAAGGTTGTAATACTAGTTATGAGAACACCTTCACTGGTATTTTAAACATAGATTCTAATAATATTTACAACTGTGCTCCCGATTATACTTTGGATTATTTAAGTCAACTTTTTGACTTGGAAAAACCACAACACATTCAACAAATTTTTATCGTTCAAGTGGCGCGATATTTCACTTATAAAGATGCTTACAAAGCAAAGCCAATTAAGCGCATTGAATACAATGCATGGGAACAAAAATTGGTGCACATTAATGAAAACCATGCTGGCCGTAAACTTAAAAAATACATGACCGGCTTTTTAAAATCCTGCGACGGCAAACCCCATTTTTATGGAACCAAACCCGATACCACTTGGGTGCATGATAATATAAATGATTTAAAAAAGAAGATTGATTTTTTTACTCAAAAAGGTATTAAAGTAAGCATTATTATTATTCCAGATAAGGAAAGCTTTTCTGACCAAATGAATTTATCTCAATTGAACCTCGCAAATTATCAATGTATTTATCGCACATTATTAAACGCAAAAATTTATGTGATTGATATACTCCCCATATTTAGTATTGCAAAATTAAATAACTATGCGCATGGTGATGGACATATTAATGAAAATGGGCATCAACTGATTGCGAATTTTATTGCACCAAAATTATGATTCAACAATTGCTTTTTCGCGTTTGAGTTTTGATAATTGCCCAGTAAATTCCAAATAATTTCTTACACATCTCAATTCATGATAGGTAAATATATCTCCTAAAATGGCTTTGATTTCCGATAATACTTTTTCTGGTGAAGCCATGAATACTTTAGCCATCATCTCCAATTTTTCAGCATCTACCATTTCCTCTATTTTAATTTCACCGCTTGCAATAAAGTCGGATAAATGACCAGAAATAGTTGACTCTGCCATGTCGCGCTGACGGGCAATTTCTGCAATGCTATTGCCCATTCGGTATAATTCCAAACTTTGCAATGCCGAATTGCCAACGGCTGGTTTTGCCTTTTTGTGCTGGCCGTGCTGCTTTTCTGTCTCATGAACCATAGCGCCCTTCGATAAACTCAAGTTGACATTGTCAATGACAGATTCTTGAAAAGTTTTTTCAATTTTATGGTCTATGCAATAGGTTTTAATAATTTCAATAATTGAACTGCCGAACTGCGAAATTTTCTTTTTTCCCAAACCTTTTATGGCCATCAATTCCGTTTCTGTTACAGGCAGTTTACTTACAACTTCTATCAATACTTTTTGCGCTAATATCATGTATGGATCTATGCCCTTATCTTCGGCCATTTCATCGCGCCATTTTTTAAGACTGATGTATAACTCGCCATGCTGCATTGATTTTGGCACATATACTTTAGCGGCCACTTGACTTTTTAAAATAGGTTTAAAATCTATTTCGGCATTGGCTTTGGCATGTAAATAATCTGAGGATACAAAACCAAACATCATTTTTTTGAAACTTTGGATTTTCACAAACACATTGCGCTGAAAATCTTCTAGTGCTTCATACACCGCTTCCTTTACCAATTTATTATCAGAATCTATGACAATCTCTTTTGTTTTTTCATAGAAAAAAACATCCAATCGTTGAGCAAAATAACCGCTGGCCTTTTTTACTCTGTCTTGCAATTCCATATTGGTTTCGGGCAATTCATTATCGGCTAATAATTGCATCATTTGCAACTTAAATTTCTCATTCACATGGTGAATGTCTTTGGTAAAAGTTTCATTCAAAATTTGTATTTCTGGCACAATATTACCATGCAAAATATTGCCATTGCCCTCAATTAATTTATTGAAATAACGCAAGTCTTTTTCTATGGCTCCAAAATCAAATAAATCATTGAGAAGGGTTTGTTGAAACAGCGTTTTAGAGGCTTTTAAATCGCCTTCATTGGGCAGGTTGCGATGAATATCTTTGGTAAATTCTGCTACCACTTCATCCGTCTTTATACTATTGCTAATAATTGGCGTGCTCAACACCATGCCTTCAAAAGTCTTGCAACGGCTGAGCGCCACGTATACCTGTCCATGCGCAAACGCTGCATTGGCATCTATAATGGCTTTCTCGAACGTTAATCCTTGACTCTTGTGAATGGTAATAGCCCATGCTAGTTTCAATGGTACTTGTTTGAAGGTGCCTACTATTTGCTCTTCTATTTCTTTGGTAGTTTGGTTCAGCACATATTTAATATTTTGCCACTCCTCTACACCTACTAAAATTTCGCCAAAATCGCTGTCGCATTTTACATAGATTTCTTTGCCTTCTATGCGGGTAATACGACCAATTTTTCCGTTGTAATAATTCTTGTCTTTTGAACTGTCATTTTTTACAAACATCACCTGTGCATTCACCTTTAATTCCAGTGTTGGCTCAGTAGGGTATGCATAGCTAGGAAAATCATCCTTCACCTCTGCGTTAAAATAATAAGAGGAAGATTTTAGCGCTATTAATTTTGTTTGATTGATGGTTTGCGCACTGTTATTATGCGTTGTTAAGGTAATATACCCTTCATCGTCTGCTGGCTTAAAATCGGGAATGTAACGCTCATTCAATTCCTTCAATAAATCATAGTCCACATTGTTATCGCGAATGCTGTTAAGCATCTTGATAAAATACTGATCAGATTGCCTGTATATGTGCTTGAGTTCAATGCTTACAGGCTCCGTTTTTTGTAAGGCTTTACTGCTAAAAAAATAACCAGTTTCATAATAATCTTTGAGCAAATACCACTCGTCATCCTTAATAACAGGCGACAATTGGTGCAAGTCGCCAATCATGAGCAACTGAACCCCGCCAAATGGCTGGTAATGGTTTTTATATCTGCGTAAAACTTCATCAATAGCATCCAACATATCTGCTCGCACCATACTGATTTCATCTATTACCAATAAATCCAGACTTTGAATTAATTTTATTTTTTCGCGATTGAACTTTTTATTATTGCCAGCATTTTGTTGCGCTCCGGGATTAAAAGCGGTGGATTGTTTTTGCAAATACTCGGGTATGTGCGGACCAAAAGGCAACTGAAAAAAGGAATGGATGGTGACACCACCCGCATTGATTGCTGCAACACCCGTTGGCGCCACCACTGCCATGCGTTTTGGCGAATGCTTTTTTAAATTGTGTAGAAAGGTGGTTTTACCAGTACCAGCCTTGCCCGTTAAAAAAATATTTTTGTTGGTATATTCAACATAATCGAGGGCTAGCTTTAGTTCGGGATTTTCTTCAAAGGTGTTCATAGTAATATCATCAAATTGAAAGTTCTATTTCTTTTTAGAACATCATTTTTGATCGTCTCACAAATCTAAAATAATTTATATTGAAATAAATCAAAGTGGATAAGTTATCCCGCAATTTGAAATTTTATAATAAATTTTTATAGGTAAAAGATTTACTAATCTACCATCAATACCAAGCCCTTCAGATATTCGCTCTCTGGGTGATAAATGTTCACTGGGTGATCTGCAGGTTGGGTGAGGCGATGTAAAATTTTTATGCTGCGTTTGCTCTCTATGGCTGCCGACAGAATGGTTTGATTAAAAGTAAAACTATCTACCACTTGAGAGCAACTAAATGTAAATAACAAACCTCCCTTGGCCACATATTTTAAACCTTCCATGTTCAGTCGTTTGTAACCCATCAATGCATTGTGTTTGGCACCTCTGTTTTTGGCAAAAGCAGGTGGATCTAGAATGACAATGTCGTATTGCTTTTCTAGAGTTTTAAAATAATTAAATGTATCGGCTGATATGCCTTGATGATTGGTAGCATTGGAATCGTTAGTCGTCATGTTTTCATTCAACAACTCTATAGCACTTTTAGAAACATCTATGGAATCTACTTGGGTAGCCCCGTTCATTAAGGCATACACAGAGAAACCACCTGTATAAGCAAAGGTATTCAATACAGATTTACCTTTGGCATAATGACCTACCAATTGGCGATTGTCGCGCTGATCAATGAAGAAACCGGTCTTCTGCCCTGTAGCAAAATCTACTTTAAACTGATGCCCATTTTCCAATACCATCTTATCTTCCTGCTTGCCAAATAAAAAACCATTGGCCGCTTCGGAAACAGCACCGTGCAGGGTTTCAAAGCTTTTGTCGAACACTGCCTTTAATTGCCCCCCTAATACGTTGATTAAAGCTTGTGTAATGTATTCCCTATGCGCATAAATACCACTGGTATGACATTGAATGACGCAGGTACCCGCATAATAATCGATGACCAACCCGGGTATATAATCGCCCTCGCCATGCATCAGGCGAAAACAATTGGTGCTCTTGTTATCCGTAAATCCCAAACGCTGACGCATGTTCCAACTATTTTGAACGGCCCCATTCCAAAAGTCCTGATTGATGTCATCATTTTGAAAAGAAAGGATGCGCACCGCAATACTGCCATGTTGGACATAGCCTGTTCCAAGGTAATGGCCCTTGCTGTCGGCAACATTCACCAAAGTGGCTTCTGGTGTATGTTTGATATCTTGTGCCAAGGCCCCGCTGAAAACCCAAGGATGATAACGCTGTAAGGATTTTTCTTTACCAGGATTTAATTTCAGAGTTGGATACGAATTCATGTGACTGCAAAAATCAATTTTTACCACCATATTTCACCATTTTTTTGTAACTTTGTTAGATATTATGTTATGAAGGTCCTTGCAGCATTGTTTATTTTCACGTGTCTTACTTTTACATTAACCGCCCAGGTAGAAATGGAAAGCATTGCAAAAGGTGAAATTGCGCATTATTATAAATTGAGAAATTACGGCAATGCCAAACGTGCCAGTGGAGAGAATATTGATATTGTTTATGCCTCTCTGTATTTAAAACCCAATATGAAAACCGCTTACTTGAATGGCAATGTCAACTATTATTTTAAAACTTCTGCTCCAGTTTCCCAATTGCATTTTGATTTAAGAACAGAATTAAATGTTGATAGTATCTTGCATGGTGCAAAAAAACTTTTTTACGTGCACGATGCCAGCCATGTTTTAACAATTACTTTTACTCAAGTAGTGCCGGCATTTACATTGGATAGTATCCGCATTTTTTACCAAGGTAGTCCCGACCAAAGTACACGTGCTTTCGCGAGAAATGTTACCGCCTCTGGTCAGATTATTGCTACTCTCTCCGAACCTTATGGCGCGCATTATTGGTGGCCTTGCCGCGAAAATCTATCCGATAAAATAGATTCTTTAGATGTGCGGGTAACGGTGGATACCATGTACAAAGTGGCCTCTAATGGTCTATTACAATCTATCATCACTGCCGATACAGTGCATACTTACCATTGGAAACACCGCTACCCTATTGCCACTTATTTAGTGGCTTTTTCGGCTTCGCGTTACAGTGTTTATTCAGATTATGCTTTGTTAAAAAGTGGCAAACAATTGGAAATATTGAATTACGTATTTCCATATGCAGAAGCCGATGCAAGATCTAAAACACCTGCTACTATTCCTATTATTAAACTCTATGATAGTTTATTTGGTGCCTATCCTTTTGAAAAAGAAAAATATGGACATGCGCAATTCACCGTTGGTGGTGGCATGGAGCATCAAACCATGAGCTTTGTTGGTAATTTCAGTTTCGATTTAATAGCCCATGAATTGGCACATCAATGGTTTGGCGATAAAATTACCTGCCACACTTGGCCAGACCTATGGCTGAATGAAAGTTTTGCCACCTATTGCAATTTATTGTGTTACGATTTTTTAAAACCACACAACGAATGGATTAATTTTTTAAAAGCTTTTAAAAGCGATGTGATGTCGCAAACAGGCGGTTCTGTTAGGGCAGTGGATACGAGCGCAGGCCCTTTATTTGAATACAGAACCACTTATCAGAAAGGCGCCATGGTACTTAATCAATTGAGGTGGTTGATTGGCGACAAGGCCTTTTTTGAAGCATTGAAAAATTACATGGCCGCTCCTCAGTTGGGATATGCTTTTGCAAAATCTGCAGACTTGCAATTTTATATGGAGCAGGCCTCGGGAATGAACTTAACAGATTATTTTAATGATTGTATTGTTGGCGAAGGTTATCCTACCCACTATATCAATTGGAAACAAGAAGGCAGAAAAGTAAGCATTGATATTACCCAGTACCAAAGTCACCCTTCTGTTGAATTATACAACACGCCATTACCTATATTATTGAAAGGGGTTTACAAGGATACTATGCTGAGAATTCCAATCAATAAAGCGATTGAAAGTATTGAAATCAATTTATCATTCATTGTTAAAGAACTAGTGTTTGATCCCGATGAATGGATACTCGGTAAATCTGTTATTCATTTTCCAAAAAACAATTCTGCCAAACTCATCAATGTGTATCCAAATCCAACCCACAATGAACTCACCATTTCATTAGACAATTCAGATTTGATTGGTTGGGATATTTTTGAATTTACAGGTAAGAAAGTATTATCTAAAAAATATGAACAATTGATACAAAAAGGCAGCATAGAAACATTGGATTTAAGTTTGCTTGCCCGTGGTCATTATGTCCTTAATTTTAATACTCCAACAGGCATTTTAACTACTCCAATTGTACTTTATTAATCATAAATTTAAATGAAATCAAATATAAAAATATTCAAAAGCAATAGCTGTAAATTGAAATTGCTATCCTCCTTTGTTGCCTTGTTGATGACTGTATTTTTATTTTCTTGTAAAGATAAAAATCCGCCAGAGCCCAAAGTTGAGACACCTGCTAATACGGTAAATTTAACGTTTAAGTTTACATCTTTCATTGGTTCGTATTTTATCAGCAATGCAAGCGATACCGTTAAAATTGCCAAACTGAAATACATCTTTTCTAATTTTATTCTTGAAAAAACAAGTGGTGAATTTGTAAAAGTACCCGATGCTTATGGCTATATCAGCATGTTAGATGGATTGGACAGTTTTGTAATTACCAAGGTGCCGAAAGGAGATTATAAATCAATAAGATTAGAAATAGGATTAGATTCTGCCATTAACCATGGAGCTCCCCAACAGTGGGGACTCACCCACCCCTTGAATCCTTCCGTAACAGATATGTATTGGAGTTGGAATGGTGGTTATATTTTTAATGTGATAGAGGGTTATTACAAAAACAATGGTTTCGAAAAAGCATTTTCATTCCACATTGCATTGGATAAAAATGTGAGAAAATACAGTTTTGTTACCAATTATTCCATCACCAAAAACAGTAAGTTCATCATGAGTTTGAATACAGAAAAATACTTCAGTAGCGTTGTGGATTTCAGTTTGAAAAAAGACGGTGATTTTTCGCATTCGGGCGATCCAGATCCAGTGATGGATAAATTCATGCAGAATGTTACCAGCGTTTTAGATTTTACAAGTTTCCAATGAGAATAAAATTATATTCAATAGGATTAATTTTAGCAATGCTTATATCTAAAAGTTGTAAGAAGGATCCTATTGCTTTAAAAAACGGAACGAATACATTCAACCCAACGCCAACTGTTTTGGTGCACGAGCCTTGGTATCCGCCATTGAATTTACCTATAGACAATGATTTAACCGAAGAAGGTGTATTGTTAGGCAGGATGTTATTTTACGACCCTATTATGTCTGGTGATAGCACCTTGAGTTGTGCAAATTGTCACCGTCAAAACAAGGGATTTAGTGACCCTCGAAAAGTAAGTGTCGGTATTACCGGTCAGTTGGGTGGTCGCAATGCCATGCCATTGCACAACCTGATGTGGAACCATCGCTTCTTTTGGGATGGCAGAGCTAATAGCATTAGAGAACAAGTATTATTGCCTATTCAAGCGCACGATGAAATGAACATGAATTTGTTTACACTTATTCAAAAACTGGAACGCACACCTCGTTATCAAACACAGTTTAAAAAAGCATTTAATGTTACCGAACTTACACCCATACATATTAGCAAGGCGCTCGAACAATTTTTGGTAACGCTCATCTCATTTAATGCCCCAATTGATAAGTTATGGGGCCGGACAGATACACTCAATGTCATTAGTGTTTCGGCCCTAAGAGGACTCAATTTATTTATGCGACCTACACAAATTGGAGGTGCAGATTGTTTTCATTGCCATAGCAATATTCCTTTTTTTGGCATTACCAGCGCCAGTGGTTCAATGTCTAATAACGGTTTGGATGCGGTGCACACAGACAAAGGTTTTGGCAATATTACGGGTCGTTTTGAAGACATTGGTAAATTTAAAATCCCTTCACTCAGAAATGTGGCAGTAACCGCGCCTTATATGCACGATAGCAGATTCGCCACTTTAGAAGAAGTATTGGATTTTTATTCGGACAATGTGCAATTCAGTTCTCCGAATCTCGATATTAATATTGCTTCGCATAATAAGCAGCTCAACTTAAATGCGCAACAGAAGACAGACATCATTGAATTTTTAAAGACCTTAACGGATTCAACCTTCTTAAATGACCCAAGGTTTAAGAGTCCTTTTTAAAATTAATGACAAGTATCCTTGATGGTTTTTGCGGCTTCCGCAAATCCTAATTTCTCCGCCATGTTGAAATCCTGACAAGCATCCGCTTTTTCAGAAATTTTGAGTTTGATTAATCCCCGCTGATAATAATATTCTGCCAGCATTGGATTTATATCGATTGCCTTTGTAAAATCAGCAATGGCCGCTTTAAAATTACCCAGTTCTATTTTAGAAAGTGCCCTTAAATAATAGGTATTTGAACTATTGGGATTCAATTCAATTGACTTTGAATATTTCTCTATAGCTGCCTCATAGTGTTTTAATCCAAACTCTGCTTGCCCATAATACCTGTAAGCCTCAGAATTCTCTGGTTCGATGCTTATCACCATGTTGCAATCTGCTATAGCACCTTCATAATTATTCAGTCTTAGTTCTGCAACGCTTCTATAGGTATATGCATAGACATATTGTGGCTCCATTTTTATAGCTTTTGTAAATTCAATAATAGCTCCTTTAAAATCCTCTTGTTCAATTTTGGTGAGGCCTTTTATAAAAAATGGTTTTGGTGACTTAGGATAATTGAACATTTCTGTATCGCAATCGGAAATTGCACCTTTATAGTCGCCTGTTCTGTATTTCACAAAGGCCCTTTGGCAATATACATCTTCCCATTTAGCATCCAATTGTATCACTCTGGTAAAATCTTCAATTGCCTTTTTGTACAATTGAAATTCGTACTCAGCCATACCCTTTGAAAAGATAGCATCAATATAAGTTGGCTTTATGAATACGGCCTTGTTGAAGTCAATTATTGCATCCTCATAATTTTTTAAACTTGCTTTGCAAAGACCCCGATAATAATAGGCTTCAGCAAAATTAGAATCCAATAAAATGGACTTATTAAAATCCAATATACCACCTTCAAAATCATCTAATCCCATTTTTGCCATACCTTTAATTTTATATGAATTGGCTGTTTGCGCATTGATATTGTTATGAATTACAAATGCTATTATTAAGGTAAAAAACCATTTCATACCTTTAAATGTTAAGCTTCTCTTTTAACCAGTATGTATCTATTTTCTTCAATTCGCATATAACCAAATTCATAGCATAAGCGATAAATGGTACCCGTTTTGGTTTCATAAATGCCCGTATGAAAATCGAAATTAAATCCAGCTTCCTTGAGTTTCTTTTCACTTATAGTAATTTTCCCCTCTTTAGGAATTAAACTTTCCAGAATACGCCTGTTTTTACGCAGGGCATTGTTCACCTTTTTAACAAAGGCATTGGCATCGGAGTGTTGTTTGTTGTTGAAATTGTTTCGGCAGGCATCATCACAGAATTTCTTATCGCTGCGACCATTAATGGGCTTACCACAATCCAGACATAGCTTGTTTTCGGTCATGTTTTAGTGTTTTGTAAAACAATTATAAATAATTTTTTTCTAAAGTCAAAATGAAAGGGTACAGCGAAGCTGTACCCTTTCAAAAAATATCAAACGTTAAACAGATTTTATTATCCTAATTTTTGATTTTATTTGTGCACCTGTGGCAACTACTCTATAAGTGGTAGACTTATGAATCCACTGCACATACCCTATTCTGTGTCTATAAGTATTAATATCCGAAAATTTCTTCCAATGTTAAAATATGTAATTCGCCATATTTTTTCAAATCGTCCATCTTAATTTTATCTTTCGAACCTACCACACTTATTAACCATTTCTGCCCTTTCACATTTTTTTCTTGGAATGCTTTCACATCTTTATATTCAATGGTTTTAATGGCATTGTAAATAGCTTCGCGACTATCTACTGTGATGCCTTGATCCAATGCACTCAAATATGTAAAGAAAACATCAGTTTTATTAATACGCTCAGCCTCTATACTGCTAATAATAGATTGTTTGGCTTGATTAAAACTCTCTGGATTGTCTGGCATATTGTTTAGCAATTCATTCATGGCGGTGATGGCATCGTTCATTTTATCGGCTTGTGTACCAACATAAGCAATCAATATGTCATTCTTGCCTTTCTCGCCTGCTTGGTTGTATACAGAATAAGTAGAATAAGCCAATGCTCTGGATTCTCTGATTTCTTGAAATACCACACTGCTCATACCACCACCAAAATACTCATTATAAGCGCGAATGATAGGTGCTTTATTGATGTCAAAAATATCTGCTGTATGGCGCCAACTAACTTCTGCTTGTACCATTTCATAATTGGCAAAATACACTTGATTCGTTAAGGTTGTTAATGGTTTAAAAACGTAAGGTGCTGTCGGCACCATAAGCGTAGATGATATTTTATGATTGGCCAGTAAAGTGGTTTGCAATGAAACCAAATCTTGTGGACCACAATACATAATTTGATGTGGATGCTTGGTTAAATTTTTAATCACAGTTACCAATTCATCAGCCTTCAACATTTTCAATTCTGCATTGCTCAAAGTATAGGTGCGAGGATTTATTTTTCCATACAAGGCATAACTACTAAGTGCAGAAGAAATAGCGCGTTTATTCAATTTTGCATCTGTTCTGTTTTTTAATTGACGGGCAATATAGTCATCCAAAGCCTTTTGATCTGGCTTGGCATTGGCCAATAAATCTTCAAATAAAATTAAAGCTTCTTTAAAATTTTCTTGAGGACCGCTCAAATAAACATAACTTCTTTTATCGCCCGCAGAAATACCAAAATTGCAAGCCAATTGATAAAACTTACTGCTTAATTCAGAAGCTGTGTATTTATCGGTTCCTAAGAATTGCAAATAATCCAATGCAAATGGCAATTTTTTATCGTTTAAACGGCCCATTTCTAACACATAATACAAGGTGAACAATTGGTTCTCGGCATTCTTTTTATAAAGTAATTTGGCATTGCCAACAACACCGCGTTCAATGTCTTTTTCAAAGTTAATGAAAACAGGATAAAGGGTATCCGCTTCCTCTTCAATTAAATCTGTTACAAAAGGCGAGGTTTTATCTCGGTTTAAAGCTACCTCTGTTATGGTAGGTTTTTCTATTTTTGCTTGCTTGGTATCTTCACCCGTGCGCTTGTATACAATTGAATATCCATTGGTATAATATTCATTAGCAAACTCAACAATATCTTTCTTGGTAATTCTGCTCAACTCATAATTAACATTCAAAACATCCATCCATCGTTGGCCGGTAACAAAGGCATCTAATTGACTGTAGGCAATTCCAGAATTGGTTTCCAGTTTCTTAATTTCATCTACATTGTTATTGGCTACAATGCCTTTTAAAAGGGTGGTATCGAAATTGCCCTTTTTAATATTCTCCACTTGAGCGAGCAATAAATTTCTTACTTCTTCTAAAGTCTGACCTTCTTTTGGTTTGCCAAATAACAGGTGTATTGAGTAGTCTTTCATGAAATCGGGCGATGAACCAGCAGATAATACTTTTTGTTCTTTTACAAGATTCAAATCTATTAAACCAGCCTTGCTGTTATTCAAAATCAAATCGATGATTCGCACCATTTTGGCTTCTTTAGAATTCACGCCATCAAAGCGCCATGCCATCATTAAGTTGGCAGCATCAGGACCGGTAACAGAGATACTGTCTGGTCGACCTCTTAGATACTCGGGTTTAAATGTAAATGCAGGAACAGGTTTGGCTACCATGGCTCCAAAATGATGGTCTATCATTTCAATCACACATTCAGGATCTATATCTCCTGCCATAATAATGGCCATATTATTCGGCACATAATAGGTATTAAAATAATTTCTAATTTTTACAAGAGAAGGATTTTTTAAATGCTCCACAGTACCAATGGTTGTTTGGGTGCCATAAGGATGGTTGCGGAATAAACTAGCATATAACTTTTCATAAGCCTCCTCTCCATCATTGTCTAAAGAAATATTTTTTTCTTCGTATACAGCTTCTAATTCGGTATGAAATAATCTGAATACTGGATTCCTGTAGCGCTCTGCCTCTAGTTCAATCCATTGATGAATCATGTTGGAGGGAATATCATTGACATATACGGTTTGCTCCACACTTGTAAATGCATTGGTGCCTTGAGCCCCTATAGACTGGCATATTTTATCATACTCATTGGCAATGCTATACTTGGCAGCTAAACCACTCACACTATCAATCTGACGGTAAATGACTTTGCGTTTAGCTTCATCGGTTGTTTTATTGTAAACTTCGTATAAATTATCAATCTGATCGAGGTATACCTTTTCCTTTTCATAATCTTGGGTACCATATTTATCTGTACCTTTAAATAAGAGATGCTCTAAGTAATGTGCCAGTCCTGTATTATCTGCAGGATCGTTTTTACTACCTGCTTTGGTGGCAATTAAGGTTTGCACGCGTGGCTGATCCTTGTTGATAGAGAGGATTACGGTCAACCCATTTGGCAAAACATACCAGCGACTGTTGGTGGGGTCGTTGGCTACTTTTGTATAAATATAGGTGCCGTGTTTTTCTTTACCATAAGTAGCATAACGGGTTTGTGCTTGTAAACCCATAAAGCCAAAGAGCAATAGGGCGATGATTGTTTTTTGCATATGTATTGTATACGTTAAAAAGGATGCCAAATTTAAGAAAATTCGGTCAGATGATTTATTTTTTTTTATTCCGCATAAAATGGAATAGATTTGATTACCCAAATGAAATCTTTTTTATTACTGTTGATTTGTTCAGTTTTTGGCATCTATCTCCAGGCTCAAACCCAAGATACCACTATCAGAAAATACTTTGTATGCCAATCGACCAACTTTTTTAAAATATCAAGAATCATTAAAAATGGTGAAAGAATTTTGGTAAAGGACACGGCTTACCGAAAACTGCGAGGACAAATCAATATCATTAACGATTCACTTTTTGTGGTTCGCAATTCTTTAACAGAAGTGACCGATACTTTTAATATCAATGCTATAACAATGGTGCGCAAGCCAACCATGTTCAATAATATCAACTCTGCACTTGCTATTGCTGTTGGATCAGCCGAATTGGCATTGGCGGCCTACTTATTGGAACAAAATCCAACTGGCATAGGTTCTGTTTTTGCGGTTCTCTTTATTGCCACTGGCACACCTGCTATTGCCAATGGACTTTTATCATTCAATGGCAAACATTATCGCTCCCGCCATTATCACTACAAGCTTGTGACCACAAAAGGCTATCGATTAAAATACAAGGATATTGGGACCATCCGTTGAATGTATCTTCAAATTTATGCGTTCTGAATATACCCGTATTTTTCCCATAACCTCATTCCTTCATCTAACATTTTTTGCATTTCCAATACATTCACGTCTTCTTCTTTCCTAAAATGAAAACAGGTTTTACCTTTCAAACATTTGTATAGCCCTGGCGCCATTTCTTGCATAGTGGGGTGCATGTAGGAAGGGAAAAAATAAAATGCAACACTGTCCTTGAGTTGTGCTATTGAAGCGAAATGCATGCCTAGGATAATCCTTTTATCATGCCCATAAGGAACAGGTTTATTAGCAATTAAACTGCAAGTCATTTGTGAGGCATTATAAGTTGCTACCATGGGCGGACTTATTTTTTCGAGCTCCTGAATAAGTTTGTTATAAATATTTAAGCGGGTTGCATCATTGATAGCCATACCACGAAATTAATCAACTTCCGTATTTTTCACAACTGCCATTTCTTTGCCAATTGCTTTTACACCCAGATACACCACATATAGTAACATGCCAAAACCAAGGGTGGTTAACCATGTTCTGGGATGCGAAAAGGGATCTACAATTCTTTCACTCACCCGCATAAATAAAACATTTGGTCTTTGCAATACATCCCAGCTATTGAACCTTAAATAACGGCCCAAATAAATGCCAAAACCTGCCAACATGCTAAGACCCAATATCATTATTGAAACTCGTTTCTGGTGGTATCTGGATAAAAGAATATTGGAGATATCGTTCATAGAAATTAATGCTGCTAATAGGGCTGAAATAGAAAACCAACTGATGGTTAAAATATCCAAAGGCATCCAATAAGGTTCGCCGTAGGCAATATGTATAAAATCTGTCAATATATATGGTGCATTCGGGAAAAAAAGCATCCATGCAATGCCAACTCCTATCATTGAAAATGTGGAATAACCACCCTTGTTCATTTGCAACAAAATAGAACTCAATAGCAATGGAATCAAAGCCAAAAAGAAATTCCATAACAAAAACAAAAATGTTCTATCTGTATTAAGAAAAAAGCGCAGTGTAATGAGGGCCACACAACCCATTACAATAAAACTAAACAATTGAATTAATTTGGTTCTTTCGCGCAAACTATTAGCTATTAAATCAGAAATTTTCATGCATTCGAAATTAAATGCATTCATCACTTATGCTTTATTTCAATCTTTAAAAACAGGTTACTTTTCGTTGAATAAAAATTGGTTCAGACCAAGGCTGGCTTTGCATCGACCAATAAGTCTTTTAACTTTTAAAGAATGCCTTCAACAGTATCTCTAGGTCTTTGCTAATATGATAGTGGGTGGCGTACAATAAATTTAAACTTTTTGTAAGAGAGGCTTCAATGCCCTTGTTTTTTATTGCAGAAGTTACCGTAAAAACGCCATCTTTCAATTTGGGTAATAAATCTACGGCTACCGAGGTATCGTAACCAACCCATGTTTTATCCCCTTTCAAACAGGCTACCCAATTCGCCAGTATTTTTCTAAAAAAAGAAAATCTTAAAATCAATAAAGGACTTAAAAAAAGAAAACTGAAACAAAGCATGATATCCAATAAACGTTTGCGCTTTTGAATGTATTTTAATTTCAACATTGGTGTAATATCCACACTGTAAAATTCACCAGTTGTATTTTTTGAATTACTGCCAATAATATAATCACCCGACTCGGGCATAATTTTGAATTTTATCTTTGGTAAATCTGTATTGCCCATGGTTTGCATAATCTCTGCACTGCTCACATCTTTAGCGCAAAAAATAATTTCATTGGCTTTGTATATCTCCGCCAATACCGATAAGTTTTCGCTATTGCCTACCCAGTCGCCCGCACCATTAACGTGTTCTGGTTTAATAAAACCCAATATCTTAAATCGCATGGGATAATTGTCCAAAATTTGTTTAACTCTTTCGCACTCTTGCATGCCACCAACAATTAATACCTGTGAAATCTGACTGGCTTGGGTATCCAAATGACGATAGCGCAAAAAATGGAACACAAAACGGATGGTTAAAGTAATGAGCAATGCCCATACCGATCCAAGTAAAATCAATGCTCTTGAAAAACGCAAATACTCCGGCAATAAAGCATAAACCGATAGTAATATCATCGAACCTGCAATAATACCTCGCGCTGTTTTATTCAATCGGAATGGATTGGCATAACCACCGCTCAGATAAACACCTCCCAGCCAAAAAAGAATATAGGCAGGCACATGGTAACACACGTATTCTTGAGGATAAAATCCCCCTACCACATATTTATTGTAAATTTCCCAATACCGCATCAGGCCATAATAGCCAGCAAAAATGAAAGCAAAATCGAGTGCAAAAAACTGAATGGATTTAAAAAAACGAATAATCAAGGCTACAAATGCTCTAGCATAAATGGCCGCATAAATACAGAAAGTAAACCACCAACCTTGCTGCTTGCTATAATGTTTCTGTGCAAAAATAGCCATGGCTTGGTAAAATATTTTTACATAATTAATGCTGTGCTTTTTGGTACTCTCGCCTTTATAATGAATGATGGTGGTATCTGCAAAATAATAATTCTTATACCCAGCTTTTACAATTCTGTAACTTAAATCTATGTCTTCGCCATACATAAAAAAAGTTTCATCGAGCAACCCCACTTTATTCAATACTTCCTTTTTTATCATCATAAAAGCCCCGCTCAAAATATCGGCTTCGTGGGTTTCAAATTCATTTAAATAACTTAAATGATATTGACCAAATATTTTGGATTGGGGGAATATTTTAGCAAGACCGGTCATTTTATAAAAGGCCACCGCAGGGGTTGGCAGTCCGCGTTTAGATTCGGGCAAAAACTTTCCTCTTCCATCTATCATGCGCACACCGAGTGCACCTGCTTCAGCATGCGTATCTAAAAATTCAACTGTTTTTACAAAGGTTTCTTCGCTCACAACAGTATCTGGATTCAACAGCAAAATATTCCTACCATTGGCAATATGTATGCCCTGATTATTGGCTCTACTGAATCCACGGTTATCCTTATTATCAATTAAAATAACTTTCGGAAAACGCTCATTTACCATTTCGCATGAGCCATCGGCTGAATGATTATCTACAACAATTATTTCCACATGCAATTGCTGAACGGCTTTGTATACCGAAAGTAAAGTCTGCTCGAGCAAGGCTTTAACATTGTAATTAACGATGATGACGGATAAATCTAGCAAAGTGTGAAAGTGGCAAATTTATCGAAATAGAGAGGATAAGTCAAATAATATATCGTTAAGTATTTTTTTACACTAAGTGGGTTCATCATTGCTCCAAATAGACTTCGAAAGTATACTTATGCAAAGGCCAAATGAATTTGCATTTCAATAAGCCTTCAAACTTAGATTTAAACTTAGCAAATAGGATAAAACAACTTAATTCCCTTTCCTTTAACTTTTCCTACTTTTTGTATGGGCAAAAAGTAGGCAAACTAAGCCGAAGGCGGTCTCATGAGCGAAGCGAGTAAAAGCCCACCACGCAAAGAAAATTTCAATTGGTCTACTTGCACAGGCCCGCCCTTCATCGCTGAAAAAAAAATTTCACACCATGCGTGGACTCAAAGCGCAACTATGTTTTACAAAATCACATCCTAGTGACAACAACCGATGAATATAAAGTGTTCGCAACCCAAAAACTCAGTAAAACTCATACGTAAAACTACGTATGGAAAAATGGACGCCATTTATATTTGGCTACTAATCAGCCTTATAGATAAATATTACTTCTAAAAAGAATAAAATTTGCTATGAAATTACCAATTACATTTGAAAATCGACATCAATGAAATGAAAAATAAAATTCTAACCCTAAGTTTTCTAACGATTATCTGTTCCATTACTCTTTTTTACTCCTGCAAGAAAAAAAAAAATGATGAAACATTAACTCCTGATTATGCCATTGGCAATGTTAATGCTGTAGCAGTACCTTACGCTCCTGTGGATGCGTGTCCCCTCAGTTATCTAACTAGCTCTATTTCAATAACCACAGGAGCTCACCCATTTCTAGTATTCTCTAACAGGGGGAATTTTGATTATATTCGGGATGAATTGCTTACTCTTAACGGCGTATATGAGGTACCTGATATCCTACAAGACTCAGTTTCTTTCGATCCAATATTAGAAAAGTTTGAAAATCAATTTTCGGGATATTATTCTTTACGTGAAAAAATTGTGGATTTGGTTGACTCCTTAAGTGATGCCAATGTTTATGATCCAACGACATTTGATCCGGAAGACCACTTTATTGGTGATGTTATTTACAGGACAGTATTAAATGATATTATGGAAGTTCAAATTAATGAAACAGTCTATAAAGTAATGTCAGATGAATGGGTGGCTACCTTTTCATCTGGTGACCCAATGGCATTAGCGTTTGTAAGAGGGTATAATATTAATGATTTGTATGGGAAAATTCATGATACCACGATAAGTAATGTCCTTTTTACATATACAGGCGCAGAATACGATCTTGATCCTAGTACGGGTTTAATTACTGGACCTTACGAGCCTCAATGTTGGGTTGATATAACTATAAATGAAAACTCAGGGGGCGAAATTGTTGTAAGCAACCTTGCAGGATTATCTTCTCCTTGTTTGGGAATTGCAACTATTGATTGGGGTGATGGAAGTAGTCCCGATGTTTTCGGTACAACAGGGCTGTATAGTAGATACCATACTTACGCAACTAATGGTGATTATATCGTAAAAGTTACTTTTGAATGTTCATGTGGTAAACCTACGACTAATTGGTTTGAGGTTGCTGTTACAACGGCATCAAGTTCAAGTTGTTCAAGTTTTCCAACAGCTGATTTCACGTTTGATATTTCAAAGGCTGGTGTGTTGAAAGTAAATTCAACGACAACAAGTGGTAGTTATAAATATTACTGGAAGATTGCAAGTCCACTAAGAGAACTGGATAATCTGACTAGTACCGAATTTATCACGAATTGGAACAAACCAATTACGGTTGATGTTTGCCTTAAAATATATAACAATTCTGGCTGTGTAAGCACTAAATGTTCTACAATAAACGTTCCTGATGGATGTTGTCAACGTGGTGGCGTTCATCAATGGGATCATTTAAATTATGCGACAGATCATTATATCAAATGTAAAATGTATAAATGGAATGGAGGGCCATTAGGTCGAAATGTAGGCGCAAAAACGGTAAATTTTGAAAAGAGGTATAGGAAATTTCATTTGAGCAGAAACCCAAACAAGCATTGGAAAAGAACCAATGCTGAGGTTTCTGTTATACTTAGCGGATCAATATGGTCTGGAAATTATACTCAAGAACATACACCACTAATGTATGGGCCTTGTTATCAGGAATTTTCTGTAAGTAAAAGCGAATATAAGTTAAGTAAGCATAATGCTGATGTCACGTATAATCCTGGTCCACTAATTAGTGACAATCATAGAATTTATACCAAAAAACATATTTTGTCAGCATCTCATAGTGTAAAACATGGGGGTGTTTCTTATAATTTAATGGAGTATATTGATTGTCCGTAATTTAAAGATGTACAAATTTGCCTTAATTTCTCTTTTCCAAGTACTTTGGTGTATTAACAATCTAAATGGACTTTCATTAGATTCAAGTAATCGGTTTATTTCGGTTCATTTGAATAAAAGAATTCTGCATAGTCTTGACTTGAATCAAACAGGTCAAGGCTATCCGTTTACTAATAACTCTATATACTCTATTGCCGCAGTCGCTCAAAAACAGATTTTTTCATACAAGTCATTTAATTTGAATGCCTTCGGTGGCATAACAGGGCAAATGATGAAAATTGGAAGAATCAATACCACAACTTATTCAAGGAAAATTGACGAACCTGTTAACTCTAAAGCGATTTCAATGAGTGTAAGTATAGGATTATCTGTTGAAAAAAGAATCCTCAAATTTGGGAACCATGGACTTAATTTAAGTGTTGGCCTCTGGGGAAATGGAACTGTTTTAAACACAGTCAAAACTGTTACAAAAGTGTATGAACGTTCTGATTTTTTGGGCAATGACTCAATAGTTATTGATTTCAAAAAGAATAATTACTTTTATTTGAATCCATTTTATCAGATCAGCTTAAAGTCGAAATTGAAAAAAAAGACCATGATTACAGGCGTAAAGCTAATTTTACCGCCACTAAATGAAGTTCGCACTGGAATAGGTTACGATTTCTACGTTACCAATTTTATACCTGGTGCCTCTCCTCATCGGGGAAAATTTGTAGATGATTCTATGCAGTTAATACTGTTCTGGGGGATAAATTTTTAAAAAAATTCTTCATGGGTTACTACATTATCGGAGCATTTGTAGTATTTAACATTAGACATCATATTATTTCCATATAGTTATAGGAGGCTGTCTGCTTTGCAGATGGCCTCTTTTATTATCTAGCTAAAATTTGTAACAAATCGTAATTTTTCCGCCCTTATCTTCTCATCCTGATTGATATACAGTAGTAGTAAATATCATTTACAATTTAAAATCAAATAGTATGGGACAACCAATTCAAAAAAGCGATATTTACGCTTTAATCACCAATCAAGTCATTCAACATTTGAAGAAGGTATCATTTTCCTTGGAGACAGCCATCGACGAATGCTGATCATCCTCAAAATCTTTCAACAAAAAGGTACTATAAAGGTATCAATGTATGGATATTATGTTCTTTTGGCTTTAAGAGAAATCTCTTCTTAACCTTTAAACAAATCCAGGGTTTAGGTGCAAGAGAGAAAAAGGGTTCTAAGTCAATTCCGGTTATATTTTGGAAAAGATTCGAAAAGAAAGACTTACAGACCAATGAGGTTAAATATACTTTAATCCTTAGATATTACAGCGTTTTTATTGTGGAGCAATGAGAAGGATTACCAGGAAACATGATTCTTTTTATTGAGGACAACAATAATGACCCTATTGAAACTTGCGAGAGCATTGTTATAGGTATGCAGAACCCACCGCAGTTATGTCATGCAGGAGATGAAGCATTCTATCATTCAGGTTTGGATTATATTAATATGCCAATGATAAATAATTTTGATGATAGCGAAAGCTACTATTCGACCCTTTTTCATGAACTGGTTCATGCTACTGGACACAGTAAAAGGTTAAATCGGGAAAAAATAACAGAAAGTAACGCATTTGGTTCTGAGGCTTATTTAATGGAAGAACTGGTTGTTGAACTTGGCGCTTGTTATCTTAATTCCCATATTGGGATTGGAAGAGAAATAGATAATTGTGTGGCAAACCGAGTACATTTGTAAGAAACACCCCCATCTTTATATCTGACTTTCAAAATCATATTCAAATATCCACGGATAGGTTAGTCTTAATCATAATATAGGTAATCAAAGCAGTTATCACCATAAAAAAGGGAAAGTGTCTAGTAAAGAATTAGATGTAATTGTAAAAATTATATCTATTTAATTTGAACTGAGCCCAAGGTATAATGTCTTTTTCAACTTATAAGTAAAATTATGTAAAATTAACTATTTTTTGAATCAATTATATTGCAGTGAGATACATGATTTTATTCAACATCATGGCTTAGTCAATTTAAACTTCATAAGGAATTCGGTTGGTAATGGAGCGACCTAAAGTAATCTCATCCGCATACTCCAACTCACCACCCACCGCAATACCTTTGCTAATGGTGGTTATTTTAAAGGGAAATCCATGTAGTTTTCGGGCTACATAAAACGCGGTGGTATCGCCTTCTATATTGGCATTTAAAGCTATAATAACTTCACCCGAGCCCAACTCCTCAACCCTTTTTACCAATTGTTGTATGTTAAGGGCATCTGGACCAATACCATCCACAGGAGAAATTAAACCACCCAATACATGGTACAAACCATTGAATTGTGCAGTGCTTTCTATGGCCATTACATCTTGCATATCTTCTACCACACAAATAAGTTGTTGATTGCGGTTATGGGCACTGCAAATATTACAAATAGCAGCATCGCTAATATTGCAACACACTGTACATTGCTGCAATTCTGTTTTTAATTTATTGATCGCCAAAGCCAGCGTTTCTGCTTCATCCTTGGGTCGTTTTAATAAATGCATCACCATGCGCAAAGCACTGCGCTTGCCCACACCTGGAAAACCCGAGAGCGCTTCTACTGCATTTTCGACTGTCTTAGAAGAGAAATTCACAATGCAAATTTAAGGGGAATTTACATTCAATTTATCTTAAAACTGTTATTGTTCCAGTTGTAAAAAATTCTTTATCATTTGCAACAATTTTAACACTATACATATAAACACCTTGCTGTGTTGGTTGAGGTTGCCATTCATCTTCTAAATTTGAAGATTCGTAAACCTTACCACCCCATTTGTTAAAAATAGTTATTGTATAAGATTTTATACCATACGTATGTAATTTTAGTGTTTCATTTAATCCATCTCCATTTACTGTCAGTGCGGAGGGAATCCAAATAATAGGCTGGTAAGGAATACAAAGTTCATTGCTTTCGCTTTGAGCCATATTCCCCTTATTTTCAACTGCTATTATTTTGTAACATTTTTGGGTTAATCCATCTAAGAAAAAATCTTTATCTGGATATGAACTATCCATAGAATTATAAATAATTTGATTATTATTATTTAAATAAACAATTTGGTAGAATTGAACTCCATTTTGCCAACTTAAATAAGGATTCCAGTGCAAAACACAAATGTTGTCATTTACAATATTCGACTTTAGTAAAATTGTTTGTGTATTATTACTATTTTTAGTTTTTCTATCGCAAATATCAAACGCCTTAATAAAGTATTTATAACTGAATATGCCTGTATTTACTTGCTTATCGATGTAAATTGTATCAGTTAATGTAGTAATTAACTCATTATTTCTCCATAATTCGTAATTTATTGCATTGGAGATGCTATACCAAGCTATTAAAACTTCATTATTACTCGTCACCGTTGCTTTTATAACTTGTGGTATAAGGGCCGTATCAACCCCCTGCATAACTTCTATAGAAATTGTATCCCTTATTATGCATCCTGTAGGTCCATATTGTGATTGATAAATTTTAAAATTACCTGGAGTATTAAATATAAATTCAGTTGATTTTTGGAGAAATTTTGTTGAGGAATAATGATTACTAGAAATCCATTTTATACTATCAACTTTATCTTTGTTTTTTGTTGAAATTTGAACTCGCAAGGGTGCGCATCCATTTATAGGTGATGCTAAAATACCTGGCTGAGGTGCTTGCAATATTTTAACCTCATTTATGCGTCTAAAAGTATCAGAACAATACCCATCACTGACAATATAACTAACAGTATAAAAACCATCCTTTTTGTAAATATGATTTTGATTTCTTCTTTCATCTTTGTTACTACTCTGCCAAATAATTGAACTTGAATCTCCGAACAGCCATCTATGACTAGCAAGTGAGTCTTGTCGTAATTGAAATAATTTACTTGAGTCTAAGAATTGAAACGCAATATACTGGCAACCTTGTGAAGTTTGATTTGTAAAATAAGCCGAGGGAGTGCTTCTAACGTCAACACTATCGCTGTACCAAGACCAGGCGCCACTTTTATAAAAAGCCTTTAACTTTACATTGTATTTTCCTGGTTTTGGGTAGTTGTATGTAATTTGTTTTTGGGAAATACCAAAATCTGAACTATCTCCATTCCCATAATAAACCTCTTGCATAAGTTACTATACAATCCACAAGGCGGTATTAATAAGTAAACTGGCCGTTTTCAGGTTGTTTGTTTTTATGTATTTAAATTG
>JANXMZ010000032.1 GCA_025354385.1 Bacteroidota bacterium | reverse complement strand
GGGTACAGGACCGAAGTTGAACAATACGTTTTATGCGGTGGTGAATGGGGAGAAATCGTTCCACATAGAAGTGTTCAACCGTTGGGGTGAGTTGCTGTGGGAGACCGATAACAAGTATGAAACATGGAATGGTAAATACCGCGAGGCCGATTGTCAACAAGATGTATATGCTTGGGTGGTAAGGGTAACAGCCTACGATGGAGCAGAATATAGATATGAGGGTACAGTAACATTATTGAGATAGATGTGACCTAACTAAAATAAATGAAAAGGCTTTTAAAATTTAAATTAATCCTATTGGTGCTGGTTTTTACCAGCGCCAATATTGGTTTAATGGCCTCTCATATTTTAGGTGCAGAAATAAGCTATAAACAAATAAAGGGAAACCAATATAAATTTTTTCTAAAAGTTTACCGCGATTGTAACGAATGTAAGTTCAATAACAATGGAGGGGGAAACAATAGTAAAAATTGTAACGAGGTGCCTGATTTGAAAATCAACAGTGCATTGAATTCTGGTGGTACAGAATTTTTAGGGGAAATAAGCATGACCCGAACCAAAATTCAAGATATTACACCAACTTGTTATGGGGTTTTAAGCAAATGTAATATTGGTTCTGTTGCCGACTACGGCTTTGAAGTGCATGAATTTGAAGGAGAATTTAATTTTACTAATCTTTTGCTTCAGAATAAATGCAATTTTGATGTTAGTATTGAAGTGTCTGCCAGAAATCCTGCTATCAATTCATCATTGGCGGCTCAAAATTTCTTCAATTTCGTTTCATTAAATTTATGCGACAATATACCGAATCAATCTACTCAATTTAATTTACCTCCCGTGTTTTCTTTAATGCAAAACCAAACGCATATGATTTCGCTTGGGATAAGTAATCCAGATAATGATTCTCTCTCATTTAAGTTACAACCAGCTTTGGTGAACAGAGCACAAAGTTTGTTTTACAGCGCAGGTAGATCGAGTAACCAACCTTATTCTGTATATTGTAATTCTGGAAGTAACTGCCCAGCAAATCCAAATGCGTTGCCATTGGCGGAAGGTTTTTATGTTTCTAGAAATACTGGCGATGTTGTATTTACCCCTACAGTGGTAAACGAGGGAAGTGTAATAGTTGTAGAGTGCGAGGAATGGAAAGAGGATGACAATGGCAATATGTATCTGGCAGGTGTAACGCGCAGAGATATTTATGCAGAGGTAGTGCCGCCAACTAATAATTTACCCAGAATAAGAAACAAGGAACTTCTCATCACTTTGTGTGAAAGTGATGTATTTAATTATCAGATTGAATTAGAAGATTTGAAATTATTTAATATCAATAGCGATTCTGTGACAGTAGATATAGTAACAGATTTATCTGAACTAGCGGTATATAAGAGTGTTTTGAGTAGCGCCCCTTATAATTATTATAGGCTTAATTTATCCAATTCTCTTGGCAAAACAGGCAAGCATTTTATTACAATTTCTGCCAAGGATAATAATTGCCCTTTCAATGGAAGAGTTTCTAGAACCATTCAATTGAATATTCTTGAAAAAAGGAAATTTGACTATACATACAAAGTAAAGAACTGCGGACAGTTAACAGTGGAAAGCACTATTAAAAATCCAGGGGTAAGGTGGACCTTGTGCGATATTAATAATGCAGAGTTAATAAAGCAGGTAGGAAGTAGATTTAATTATCAATTGCTTTCTGGAGGTAAGTATATTCTAAAAATCAATATTGATGCATCTGGAAATTTATGCGCTTTAAACAAACAGGATACTTTAACCATCGCCAATTTTCAAAATCCGGAAATTAACCTTGGCGCTAATTTGAATGTTTGTAAAAATTCTATTCTCGATATTCAACCTAAAGTATTGAAAACATATAATACCTACAAAATTTTTAATGACAATACGGAAGTAAGGTTTCCTTTTAGCTATAAAGCGGTTAATGCCAAAAAATTGAATTTCAAAATTGTTCAAGACGATGGTTGTTACGCAGAAGTTGGTTTAATGGTGAATATAAATCCTGTATTAGAAAGATTATTTCTATCTGATTCTATTTGTACAAATGATAAAAGTGCAATAGATTTGGATGTATTTATAAAAGCGGATAGAAGCAAAATAATAGAAATAGAAATAGCTAGCAGTAGCCCAGAAATAAGTATTTCACAAAACGATGTTTTGAATTGGGATATGAAAATTATTTTACCTCAAGCCACATCTTTAAATTTTACAAGCATCATTACCGATAATTACAATTGCTATTATTTGGATACTTTTACCCTAGCGCTTATAGAACCTAAACCAATAGATTTAAAAGTTCCTGATAAGGTTTGTTCAAATGTAAATTCAATTGTATTGCCAAGCAATGCTTCTGGAAGTTGGACAAGTGCTAATTATCCAAACAATATAGCAGGCAATCAATTTAAAATACGACCACCATATTCTGGACAAATTCTTTTAGAATACAATGAACATGCTTACGGTTGTTTTAATGCTAAAAGTTATACCATTCAAATCACAGATACCACTGCTATTCAATTGCCATACCCTTCAAAAATGTCCATTTGCGAGAATGCAAATCCTATTTTGCTAAAGGCCCAACCGACAGGAGGCAAATGGAGTGGTAATTTTATCAGTCAGAATACTTTTCAACCTTTTTCAGCTAGAAATACTATCAATAAATTATCGTACACCTATACTAATTTAAATGGTTGTAAATCCTTAAGCAATATGGAAATTGAGGTGATTGGGTTACCTCAATTAAGCATAGAAGGGGATAAGTTCGCTGTTTGTGTGGGCGATGAATTAACTTTAAGCGCCTTAACAGATGCTGTGGGTCTAAATGGTTATTGGAATACCAATGGCTCTGGTAGATTTAAAAACATCAATCAATTATCAACCGTCTATTTGCCTTCAACGGCAGATGTTCAGTTAGGTAAAGTGAGATTTGATTTTACGCTTCAAACCAATACCATCTGCGGTAATCTTACTCAAGGCATTGAAGTGAAAATTAATCAAGCGCCTACTGGGAAAATTATTACTGACTACAAGGTTTCTCAATGCGAACCAGCTACAGCAAATTTTTCATCTACTTATGCTAATTTAAGCAAGCAATATTGGTATATCAATGATTCATTAGCCGAAGATTTTGATTATGAAACAGCCATCGATGCCACATTAGCTGCAGGTGTTTATAACATTAAAACAAAAGTATTCAGCGGAGATTGTGAGGCATCTGCTATTTTGGATCCTATTATTGTTTATTCTAAACCTGTGAGTAATTTTATTTCCAATCCAGGTTACAAAATCTCTAGGGAGTATCCGCGTCTGTTTTTAAAAGATATTTCTACTAGTAAAAATCCATTTGCTACAAGATGGTTTTATAACAACCAACCAATTGATCAAAACAAAGAGTTTTATTACAATGTTGCTGAAACCGATAAAGATACATTTGTTATCAAATTGGTAAATATTAGCGGTATTGGTGCTTGCAAAGATTCAATTGAAAAAATATTTGTATTCAATCCTATTAACCAATTGTATATTCCAGATGCTTTTTCACCAGATGCAAAAGGTCCAGATGAAAATAATGAGTTTAAGGTAAAAGGACCAGCCATGCAGCATTTTTATGTTGAGATATTCAATAAGTGGGGCGAAATGGTTTATTTTTCTAAGGATATGAATGCCGCTTGGGATGGAACCTTTGGCGGTAAGTTGGCACCGCAGGGTGTTTATATTTATAAAATAAATTCTACTGATTGGAATGGCGTTAGCAGAGATTATTCAGGCACTATTACGCTTATCAGATAGTTATTGTTGCTGTTGTTTATGCAGACCTTATTTCTCAAAATAAGGTTAAGAGCTTAGGCGTTTTTATTCAGATGAGAATTTTATACGGTGACTCCAAGAATTAATTCGAAATTTAAAAATCAAAGTACAAAATGGTGCTAATATGTAAGGAATTATTGAGCTAATTTCTCTAATAATAGAAATTGTAATAACGGGTGCCACCATCACTTCCAACACCCTCAATTTGTATTTTCCCATTCACATTTTCTAATTCCTGAATAAGTGCTTTGGCATCTGTACAAAGTTTTCCATTGAGCTTTGTAAATATAAAGCCATCTTCAATATTCATATTTGCAATGAGCCCTTGATGAATATTGCTTACTTTAACACCATTGGCAATTCTGTATTTTTGAAGTTCTGTTTTTGAAGCCGGTGCAAAATTAGCCCCAAGTTTTTCTGAAGAAACATTGTTATTCTTGTTAAGCGCTAATTCACCGTCTTTATTTGTTAAGGTAATGGTTGTTTCTTTTAATTCTCCATTTCTTATGTATGATATTTTTATTTTATCGGCAGGTCTGTAATAAGAAATATGTTCATCGAAAGTAGCCTTGCTATATATTGGTTTATCTTGTACTTTTATAATGATATCCCCTGTTTTTAATCCTCCTTTTTGGGCTGGGCCGCCTTCGGAAACATTAAGTACAAGTGCCCCTTCATTTGTTTTGTTAACAGTCTCGCTTTTCTCGTCAATTTCTGCTGCGTCTAAACCTGTATAACCTCTTTGGATTTCTCCAAAATCAATGAGGTCTTTAACTGCTTTTGAAACAATATTACTTGGTATCGCAAATCCATATCCAGTATTGCTGCCAGTTTTACTAAAAATTGCGGTATTAATGCCTACCAATTCGCCATTGAGATTCACCAAGGCACCACCACTATTGCCAGGATTGATAGCAGCATCTGTTTGTATAAAAGATTCTATTGGAAACTGATTGTTTACGATGTTAATATTTCGGCCTTTTGCGCTCACAATTCCAGCAGTTACTGTTGATGTTAAATTGAAGGGGTTACCAACAGCAATCACCCATTCGCCTACTTGCAAATCATCTGAATTTGCAATGACTAAATTGGGCAAATTATCGGCTTCTATTTTTAATAAGGCCAAATCTGTTGAAGGATCTGTGCCAATTAATTTGGCTGTATAATTTTTCTTTTTATTGTTAAGCACCACCTCTATGGTATTGGCATCCTTAACTACATGGAGGTTGGTAACAATGTAGCCATCCTTGCGCACAATAACACCGCTACCAGTACTGCTCACTTGCCCAATGCTACCAAATGGGTCGTAGCCATCAAAAAACCATCCAAATGGATTTCTTTGCTGAACCATTGCTGTCGTTTTAATAAACACAACGCATGGTGTACTAATTTTAGAAGCCAACACAAAACTTAAATTTCCATCGCCAATTTTGTTAGCATAGTTGGCTAATAAGCCTTTCATGGCATCTTGCCTAAAACTACTCTCTGTCGGTGATTCTCCATTAAATTTAAAAAAGACAAAAGCTCCGGCTATTCCAAAAATAAAAGCTGATGAAATGTTTAAAATAATTTTCTTCATAGAAATTAATTGGTAATATTGATTAAAAATGTAAAATTGATTTCAGGACTAGATGGGTCATTGCAAAT
Source organism: Bacteroidota bacterium (assembly GCA_025354385.1). Classification (GTDB taxonomy): domain Bacteria; phylum Bacteroidota; class Bacteroidia; order NS11-12g; family UBA955; genus JABMMZ01. The sequence continues at coordinate 36,319 of JANXMZ010000032.1, read as the reverse complement.
AAGAGACACATGTTTACTGTGCTCCGCTACAATTTGATTGATGGTATCGTAAGTAAAAATTAATTCGAAGGTAGCACCTGGTTTTATTACAAAAGAACTTTTATTAACTTTTATACAACTGCAATTAGGTGTAACCTTGCGAATAATTAAATCTGTTTTACCAGTATTTGTAATGATTACTTTTTCTGTAAACTTAGAACCCACGGCATGCTTACCTAATTCAATGGTAGGACCTTTGGAAAGTTTTAATTTTGGAGCGTTTTTCAATTCCTTTTTTGTAAGTTTACTAAAGTCTTCTTTCAAACGGGTCATTACATACAGATTCTTAATAGGGAATGCAGGGTCATCTGTTTCAAATGCAATGCGGTTGTAGGAATCTCCTATATCAATCATTTTATTGCCTGTTACGCGCAGAATGATGTCTATAGAATCGCCTGCCTCAATAACGCTATCTTTTAAAATAGCGTCAGCAAAATCCGGTTTTTCATCTATCGATAAAATATGAATTGGATAATCGTTGTAATTAAAAACATGAATTACTTTTTCCTTCACTTCTGTATTCATCACAACGCCAAAATTGGCCATATTTTCGCTAAATGCAAGATTGCCATATTCTAGTTTAAATTTCGATTTTTCGTAATCTGGTTTTGGTCTTGGAATAACTGAACCTCGTATAATGAGTGTTGTAAAATAATCAGGTCTATTGATGTGTACGTATAAATATTTTTGAAACTCGCCACTTTTACCTTCTGTATTATAAAAGGCCTTTACCCATCCAAAGGCACCGGGTTTTATGGTATCTTTAATCCATTCTGGTGTAGTACAACCGCAACTTGTTTCTACTTTGGTAATAAATACATTGTTTTTAGAAACATTCTTAAATTGAAACAAATGCATCACCTCATCAGATTGTTCATTGATTTTGCCAAAGTCATGCGCAATTTCGTTGAATTTAATTTCTTCGAGCGTTTGCGATTGCATTGTGGCGCTAATGGTTACAAAGACAGATAATAATACTTTTTGGATCATCATTTTATTAATTACAAATTTCATGCTAAAATATTACAAAGGAGATAAAAAATAATTATCAAAGGTTGCCCAAAGGCAAATATATTTGCATTGAACATGCAAAATGAAAATTTGGATCCGGATGCAGATAAATTAAGCAAGACGGACAGGGATATTGAAAAAGTTTTAAGACCGGCCCATTTCGAGGATTTTACGGGGCAGGAAAAGATATTGGAAAACTTGCGTGTGTTTGTAAAAGCAGCTGTTCAAAGGGGCGAGGCGTTAGATCACGTCTTATTGCATGGACCTCCGGGTTTGGGTAAAACAACATTGGCCAACATTATTGCCAATGAATTGGGGAGTAATATCAAAATTACCAGCGGTCCGGTGCTCGAAAAGCCAGGCGATTTGGCAGGGTTACTGACAAATTTGGAGGCTGGAGATGTTTTATTTATAGATGAAATTCATCGTTTAAGTCCGGTGGTAGAGGAATATTTGTACTCCGCTATGGAGGATTATAAAATAGATATTTTGCTCGATTCCGGACCAAGTGCCCGATCCGTACAAATTACTCTATCACCATTTACTCTGGTAGGAGCCACAACTCGTTCTGGCTTGCTTACCTCCCCGCTAAGAGCGCGTTTTGGTATTACCAACCGATTGGAGTATTACAATACTGATTTGTTAACTAAAATTGTGATAAGGTCCTCTGATATAATAAAAGTAAAAATAGAAAATGTTGCAGCCTATGAGATTGCACGAAGAAGTCGTGGCACACCCCGCATTGCCAATGCATTGTTGCGCAGAACCAGAGACTTTGCACAAATCAAAGGGAATGGGGCCATCAATTTAGAAATTGCTAAAATTGCTTTAGATGCTTTAAATGTAGATGTGAATGGTTTAGATGAGATGGATAACCGCATTTTAAGCACCATTATCGATAAATTTAAGGGAGGGCCAGTTGGCATTAATACTATTGCCACTGCCGTTGGAGAAGAGGCCGGAACCATAGAGGAAGTATATGAACCATTTCTTATTCAAGAAGGCTATCTAATGCGCACTGCTAGGGGGCGAGAGGTTACAGAGGCTGCTTATAAACATTTAGGGCGACTGCACCACAATAAGGGCAATACCTCTTTGTTTTAAGAGATTTTTTGTATATTTGTAATATGTTAAAATGTTTTATTGCTTTATACTTTTTTGTTTTTTCTTTTTGTGTTTTTGCGTACAAACCACAGCCTTATTCTCATCAATCTTTCATTATTTCATTTACCAAAGCTTATTCAGTCGAGGTTTTAAATGAATTGAGCGGCTACCGTCTTACGAAATTTGAATCACTTAATCCAGAGCATACTATTTTTAAGGTTGACTATCAACTTAACAATATTAGTTTTTCGGATGCTGAACAAGCATTATATCATTTGCCAGATATTCAAATGATTCAAGAAGATGGTCCCGTGTTTTTGAGGAGCACTGTACCCAACGATTCATTTATAAGCAGCCAATGGCACCTTAGCAGAATTAAAGCATTTCAGTCGTGGGATTTAACTCGCGGAGGTATTAATAGGAGAGGCGATACCATTGTGATTGCAATTGTAGATGATGGGTTGCATATTAAGCATCCAGATTTTAAAGATAATATTTGGATTAATTATGCAGATACAGCAGGCAATGGAAAGGACGATGATGGCAATGGTTATATCGATGACCATTACGGGTGGAATTTTCTTGCTAATAATAACGATATTAGCGATAGTGGCTATTATGTTGCCTCTCACGGTACCCCTGTTTCGGGCATTATAGGTGCCAGGGGTAATAATAAAATTGGGGTTTGTGGTATCATGTGGAATGTTAAACTTATGTATGCCAATATCAATGATACTTCCAATAAGATAGGCGATATTTCAGGGTCTAATTTTGCCTTTCAAAGCGATGTTATTCGGGCCTATAGTTATGTGCTTTATCAACGCAAATTATACAACGCCACCAATGGGAAAAAAGGGGCTTTCGTAGTTGCTACAAATTCAAGTTGGGGGGTCGATAAAAAATTTGCCAATCAGGCACCGTTGTGGTGCAGTTTTTATGATACTTTGGGAAAATATGGCATACTAACTTCTGGAGCAACATCCAATGATTTAAGCCCTGTAGACGATAGTGGAGATTTGCCTACGCTTTGCCAAAGCCAGCATTTAATTATGGTGAATATTTCCGATTATAATGATCAGTTTGTTAGGAGCGGTTATAGTGCAACGAATGTTGATTTGAGCGCGCCCGGTCAAAGTATATTTACCACTTTTGCATATGTAAAACAAAATATTCAGAATAATGTAGTATACACAAATCAATTTAGTGGTACCTCTGCTGCTGCCCCTATGGTTACCGGTGCCATTGGGTTATTGCATGCCTACGCATGCGAAAAAATGATGGATCTAATTAAAAGTGATCCTGAAAAAGCCAATTTATTAATGAGGCGTTTTATTTTGGAAGGGGTAGATATAGTGCCCAATTTAGCAGGCAGAAATGCTACCAATGGGCGACTTAATATTTTAAAGTCATTACAGGTGATGGATGAATATTGTTATGGCACTTTGAATAATCATAAAGTAAATGTAATGGAAGATATTGTCTTGTTTCCCAATCCAGGTAATGGCAATTTGCAAATAGAAACCAACTCGCCCATACTAAAGATAAGTTGTTATGATGTTATTGGAAGGATTGTTACGTATGAATTAACAAACAACCAAATAGATATTACACAATTAGCTAATGGGATATATTACTTTAAAATAGAAACAGAAAACAGTGCAAAGGTAATGTCTTATGTAAAACAATAAGAATCGTTAAGTAGGCGCATTGTCGGGATCTTTTCTGGTAAATTCATCAAAATTATACTCAGGTAAAAGTTCGCTCTTTACGTGTTTAACGGTTTCATTCAAGGCTTCAAGAAATTTATTAAAGTCTTCTTTGTAAAGAAAAATCTTAGATTTTACGTAATTGCCGTCATCAAATTTTCTAGTGCTCTCAGTAATAGTTAAAAAATAATCATTGCTTTTTGTAGCGCGCACATCAAAAAAGTAGGTGCGTTTACCTGCTTTTACTCTTTTTGAAAAAATACTATTTTGATCTCTGTTCTCTTCCATATCTCGCTTGAAAATTTATGCTAATTAAAAGATAATTTTATGAAAACAAAAATTTTTATTAATTTGGCAGATAAATTGTATTGTTTTCTGCAAATGAAGAATATTTTAACCCTCATTATTATAGGATTTTTAACCCAACCGATTTTTGCTGGTTCGGCAGATAGCACAAGACCTATTCAGGTTGGCGACTCAGTATTTATTGGAGCCTGCTCAGCTCCCGGATATAAATATTTACAGTATTATAAAAAAACACGCTTCCCATTAGCAACTGCTACCTATAACAAAGAAACAGGTGAAGATTTTTATGATTATTTTTTCAAAGATGGCGATTTTGATGTTAAACAATTGACCTGTGAATACGCACTTAAAAAATACAGGGTCATATGTTTGAAGGTTTTTGCTGATAAAAAAACTGGGGCTGATAGGCCTGTGATGTTTCTTGATATTGGTCTTAATACAGTGGCTTGGGTAGAAATGGAAGGAGCTGTGAACAGTATGGAAATTTATGTTGAGTAAAACTTAAGTTACTTTAAAATTATTTTGTGTTACCCGTAAATTAATGGCAATTTTGTGCCATGTTATCTGTTCAATCATTCAATTTTAATCCCTTTCAAGAAAATACCTATGTTTTGTATAATGAATTGAAGGAATGTATCATCATTGATCCAGGTATGTATAATGCCAGCGAAGAAATTCAACTATCTACATTTATAGAAAGCCTTCAATTAACGCCCAAATTATTACTTAATACGCATTGCCATGTCGATCATATTTTGGGCAATTATTATTGTTGCCAAAAATATAATCTTTTACCGCAATGCCACGCCGATGAGGCTGTTGTGCTTAATGTTGGGCGAGCTACTGCAGATGTTTATGAATTGCGCTATGCAGATTCTCCTTTGCCTCAACATTGGATTAAAGAAGGAGAGATAATAAAACTCGGCAATGATCATTTAAAGGCATTATTTACCCCAGGCCATTCTCCAGGAAGTTTAAGCTTTTACAGTGCGCAGAATAATTTTGTGATCTCTGGTGACGCTCTTTTTTATCAAAGCATTGGGCGCACAGATTTGCTTGGTGGCAACTATGCAACACTCATTGATAGTATAAAAAAACAATTGCTAACGTTGCCTGATGAAACCAAGGTATACAGTGGCCATGGTGCGGTTACGCTTATTGGTCACGAAAAAGTATTCAACCCATATTTAGGATAAGCAGATTTTAGAAAAAAATAAGTTTTAGTAAGGTCAATATAATGATGCCTATCACAATTAAGTATAGTTTACTTTCTCCCTTCTCTTTGTAATTTTCTTTGTTGTGTTTGTAGTCAAAGTAATACGCAATTACAACAATGACTCCAAACAATAATGCCATTATGGTTTTCATAATGAATTAACCCGTAATGGCTTTAACCCCTGGTAACTCTTTACCTTCAAAGTATTCCAATAAAGCACCACCACCAGTAGATACGTAACTTACCTGATTAGCCAGTCCGAATTTGTGAATGGCTGCAGCGCTATCGCCACCACCAATTAAACTGAATCCGCCATTTTTTGTTACACCAGCTACTGCATTGGCAACGGCTTTGGTGCCAGCTTCAAATTTGCTCATTTCAAAAACACCCATTGGCCCATTCCACAAAACGGATTGAGATTGATTAATAACATCGCAAAATACTGAGGTTGCTTTCGGTCCAATATCCAATCCCATGTAGCCATCTGTTATAGCATCATTGTTTTCTATGGCAGTATTGGCATCATTACTAAATTGGTCAGCAGCAATGCTGTCTTCAGGCAATAATAATTGTATGCCTTTTGCTTTTGCTTTATCAATCAATTCTAGTGTCAAAGGCATTCTGTCATCTTCGCAAAGTGAGTTGCCAATTTTACCGCCCATAGCCTTCGCAAAGGTATAGGCCATTCCACCCCCAATAATAATATTATCGGCTAGGTTCATTAAATTCTCTATAATTAATAATTTATCGGAAACCTTAGCGCCACCAACAATAGCTGTAAATGGTCGGGCAGGATTATTCAATACTTTCTGAGCATTGGCAATTTCATTGGCCATTACAAAACCGAAACACTTTTTTATGCCAAAAAACTGAGCAATAACCGCTGTGGATGCATGGGCTCTGTGGGCAGTTCCAAAAGCATCATTCACATAAAATGTACCTAGTTTAGAAAGTTTTTCTGCAAAAGCCAAATCACCTTTTTCCTCCTCTTTATAAAATCTTAAATTTTCTAAGAGCAAAATTTCACCTGCTTTTAAGTTAGCGGCTAAAGTGGTTGCTTCTTCGCCAATACAATCCGCAGCAAAATATACTTTGGACCCTGTTAATTCGGCAACACGGTTGACGATGTGTTTTAAAGAATATTTTTCAACTGGCCCTTCTTTCGGGCGGCCAAGGTGACTCATTAAAATGCAGCTACCGCCATCGTTTAGTATTTTCTTGAGCGTAGGTATAGTAGCAGAAATTCTGGAATCATCAGTAATTTGAAATGCAGCATCCAATGGTACATTGAAGTCTACACGAATCAAAGCCTTTTCATTGTTGAAATTAAAATCGTTAACTGTAATCATTTTGCGTATTTATTTGGGGCTGCAAATTTAGTAAAAAAAAGCAAGTGCAACTAATTCTTAACGCAATAAAGGTGGATGTAGCATTGATTGTATTTTGCATGGTAAATTTGAATTTAAATTCTAATGTAAATCTTTTACAGCCAATTATTAGCATAAGACTAAAGGCATTGATAATATGTAAAGTATTTAAAATGGTCTACATTTTAAAATAGACCAATTAGTTTTTTTGCCACCCACAAAGTGGTTGAATGTTATTCGTTTTCATTTTTGCATTAATATTAATTAATCGCTCTTTATGCTAACCGCCGGATTTCTAAATAAAATTTTTAAGAATATTTTTTTAAAACTTAAAAAATACATGGCATTCCCTTTCGCCAACCCAAAATTTGTTTTAACTTTTAATACTGTTTTAAGAATATATTTTGATGTATTTTCGCCCTTTCAATTTTTATTTGAGCATTTCCATAGATCATATCAAGCAACCCATTGATGAAGAGCTAAAACAGTTTGAAGCCACTTTCAGTCAAAGCATGAAAACCCATGTGCCTTTACTGAACACCATTATGCATTACATTGTAAAGCGCAAGGGTAAAATGGTGCGCCCTATGTTTGTTCTTTTTTGCTCAAAATTGCATGGTGATATTAATGAAAGAACATACCGAGGAGCTAGTTTAATTGAGTTGTTACACACCGCAACTTTGGTGCATGATGATGTGGTAGATGGCAGCGATAAACGCAGAGGTTTTTTTAGTTTAAACGCCCTTTGGAAAAATAAGATTGCGGTATTAGTTGGCGATTATTTATTGGCTAAGGGCTTGCTGTTGTCGATTGATAACGATGATTTCGATATGCTTAAAATTGTGAGCGAAAGTGTGCGCAAAATGAGCGAAGGTGAATTGTTGCAATTAGAAAAGGCTAGGCGATTAGACATTACGGAAGAAGTTTATTACGACATCATCACCAAGAAAACAGCTTCCTTAATTGCGAGTTGTTGTGCCATTGGAGCCGCTGCTGTAAATGCGCCAAAAGAAATCATAGAGCGCATGCGCTTATTTGGAGAATATACGGGTATTGCGTTTCAAATTAAAGATGATCTTTTCGACTATGGCGATAACAATGTTGGTAAACCAACAGGTTTAGATATCAAAGAAAAGAAAATGACCTTGCCTTTGATTTATGCGTTGAACAATGCGACCAAAGACGAGCGCAAGCATATTATTTATTTAATAAAAAATAAAAGCGAAAAAAAAGCAGCGGTGCAAGAAATTATAAAATTTGTTCTTGAAAAAGGTGGATTTAATTATGCCCAATCGCGCATGGAATATTACAAGCAAATGTCTTTGGATATTTTAGCTGAAATGCCAATGAATGCAGCCAATGACAGTCTAAAAGCGCTTTTGGAATTTGTAATCAGTAGAGAGAAATAATTCTTAGATTAGTCCTTGCTTATTTTGTAGGTTTCTTTCAGATTGCCCGTGCTAAAAGTTATAAAATACAGACCTCTTTCAAAGGCACTAAAATCAGTCCCATTCGAACTTTCATTCCCTTGTAACAATACTTTGCCTTCCAAATTGTATACTATCCAATCGAACTTGGCCAAAATGTTAGTGGTGAAATTTAAATTAGCACGCACTGGGTTAGGGTAAATATGAAAAGTTGTCTGTTTGATTTCGCTAATTTTTGAAAAGTAATCGAGACCAACAACTATGGTGTCGATGCCAAAACAGCCATTTTTATTGGATGCCTTAACAATAAATAAATTGCTGCCAGGAGTTAATTTTGAACCCTCAACAAGAATGGTTTGAGTGTTAGCCCCGGTGTTCCAAAGATAAAAATCGGCAGCACCAGCATCGAGGGTAATGGATTGGCCAGCACTGATAATTAAATTGGCGCCTAAATTCGGAAAGCAAGAGTTTTTAATTTTAACATTTTTGATGGTTGAATCGCTGCAATTTTTTAAACGAATGGCATATTTTAATTGATAATTTCCAACGGAATTAGTTTTTAGAAAATTATTTTTTACCGGGTACCCATAAAAATTGCCAAAGGGAGAAGTGGTGATTAATTTGATGAGGCTATCATTAACACAATAGGCGGTGTCGAGGCCAGAGAAGCTACTGTTGGCTGTTTTTACTAGCCTTAATTTAAAATTAAATGTATCAGCACAGCCATTCGAATCAAGAAGCATATGGGCCGCAGAATATGTATTGGCGTTCGCGTATTGATAAAAATTTGTGCTAGCAGTATCGAAATTGCCATCACCAAACTTCCATTTATTCTTGGTTTTGTAAAATAGCTTGCTTTGAAATGCGAATGAATGACCATTTAAACATTGAACAGTGTCTTTCATCTCAACCCTTGCATTGGGACCTTGTTTCACCATGGCAACAAATCGCAACGTGTCGCTACAGCTCGTTGGCTTTTGATTCACATTTGTTCTGATTTCAACTTCGACATAAAAAGTGCCTGCCTTTTTATAGCTGTATTTCATTTTTTTAAAAAATGAAAAATTGCTGTCTCCAAAATTCCACTTATAGGTTAAGTATTTTGGAAGGGCAGATGTAATTGGTGTGACATCAACTTCAAAATAGTTGCCATTTAAGCATTGGTGGTTGATCATTTTACTTGTATCCAATTTGCTCACTTTTTTGTTATAGATGCGGATATAATCTTGTTTGTAGTTATCGCAATTCTGACTATTCAAAGCGTTTAATTTGACATTAATTTGACCGGCAATATTTTTATAAACATGGCTAATTGCTTTTCCTGTGTCTGTTTTGCCATCCCCAAAGTCCCAGAAATAAGATATACCCGGAATGGTAGACGTTGAGGTATTTTTAAATTCGAATTGGTTATGTGCTTCACAGCTATCTTTCGATACGATATCAAAAGATAATTTTAAGCAATAGGTGGTTGCACTAATTCTTGCCGAAGCTGTATCGTATTTTATTGAAGCTCCATTGTTGTCGTGTTGGTAGATGGTAAAGTAATATGTTGTGCAAGGTTTTAAGCTGTCGATATTGACATAATTCGTTCCAGTTTGATTATAAACTACATAACTATTAGTGCCAAAAGTAGGTGCAGAGTTGCCTTTTAAGTTAAAATAAGAATGTGCAGAATACACATTGTTATTCGCTGGTACAAAATCGGGTAATCCTCCTTCTTTGCCAACAATGATAACGGGCTTACTGCTTGTCCAACTCAAAGTCAATGATTTGCATTTTGTTGTTGTTGCGCTGAATCCTATGACCTGCGCAGAAAGTTCTTGGATGGAAACGCTAGCAAGGAAAATCACTAGGAAGAGGTGTAGATTTTTTTTCATAGAGCAACTAATACCTACGAATTTCATCATTTTTGTCGAGATGATCGCTTAGCGCCAAATAATTTGACAGTAAAATGATGAAATTTTTAAAAGAATGCAACGTTATGTTCTTAAATGCAGTCTAATGCTATATAAATAATTTATATTATCTTCGTAAATCAATTGATTGAGAACTAAAACCCTTGTCATAGTGCTATTGCTTTTTGTTGTTTGCTTTAATAGCATTATGGCACAAGTACGTTTTACCGAAAACAAAGGTCAATGGGCCTCCCATATCAAATTCAGAGCAGATTTAAACAGCACTAAACTTTTTATTTCCCAAGGTCAAATTACTTACCTCTTTTATGATGCTCAAAAATTGGGTGAAATTCAACATAAAAATCCTGCCCGTGATTCTTTTCAATGCCATGCTGTAAAAGTGGAGTTTCTTAATTGTAATTCCAATGCCATATACCAAGGCAAAGTACCATTCACAGATTATGCCAATTATTTTATAGGCAATGATCCCAAGCAGTGGGCCAGCCATGTACTCATGTATCAGCAGGTATTTATAGCCAATATTTACCCCAACATCGATTTCGAAATGTATCAGCAGGCCGGTCTCTTAAAATACAATTTCATTGTTCGGGCAGGCGGTAATCCAGCCCTTATTCAACTAAAATATACTGGAGCGGATAGCCTTTATCTTAACAATGGCAATTTAGAAATTGTTAATTCTATTAATAAAGTTACCGAACTTAAACCCTTGGTTTATCAGGAGAATGGCGATGAAAAACAAATCATGAGTTCTTCTTATGTTTTAAATAACAATATTTTAAGTTTTGATATTGGTACTAAACACAATTTTAAAAAGGCCATCATCATAGATCCCGCTTTGGTATTTTCCACTTTCAGCGGCTCCTTTGCCGATAATTTTGGTTATACCGCCACTTACGATGATTCGGGTTATGGTTATAGCGGTGGCACTGTTTTTGGCATTGGGTTTCCTACTACAACAGGCGCCTTTACTATGGTTTTCCAAGGTGGGGCCGATGAAGGTTCACCCTTTAGATATTCAATTGGCTATGTAGATAGAGACTGTGGCATTTTAAAATATTCGCCTGATGGTAAAAAGCTAATGTATGCCACCTATATTGGTGGTACCTTTAACAATGAACAGCCCCATAGCATGATAGTGAATCGCAAAGGCGATTTGGTCATCATGGGCACTACCAAGTCGGATGATTTTCCCCTGGGGGAGGGTATCCCTTTTGATAAGACGCATAATGGTAATGCTGATATTTTTGTAGTGATACTCTCCAATAAGGGCGACCAATTATTGAATGGTACTTTCATTGGTGGAGTGGGTCATGATGGTCTGAACGGCGATAGGCCTTCGGGCAATATCAGTCCATTGTTATACAATTATGCTGATGATTTTAGAGGCGAGGTTGTATTAGATTCTATGGATAATATTTATGTAGCTTCAACAACCAACTCACTTAATTTCCCTACTGTAAATGCTTTTGATCCATCATACAACGGTAAGCAAGACGGTTGTATTTTTAAATTAAATCCTGATTGTAGTCAACTACTTTTGAGTAGTTTCTTAGGTGGTACAGATGATGATGCCGCTTATGGATTAGACTTCGGTATTAATAATGATTTATATGTTACAGGGGGTACAATTTCTGGCTCGTTTGGATATCTTGTAGGAGGTGCGGCCCAAAATTTTATGGGCGGCAGAGCAGATGGGTTTTTGATAAGAATGGATAAAGACAAAGGTGATATAATGGCCTCTACTATGTTGGGCACCAATGCTTACGATCAGTCCTATTTTGTAAAAACAGATAGATATGGAAAACCTTTTGTTTATGGGCAAACCACTGGTGTTGTGGGGGTGTCTGCCAATGTGTATTCCAATCCAGGTGCCAAGCAGTTTATAGCCAAGTTCAATAAAGAGCTTACTGTAATTGAAATGCAAACTGTATTTGGTGCTATTAATAAATCACAACCCGATATTTCGCCTACTGCTTTTTTAGTAGATGAATGTGAACGTATTTTTATTTGTGGTTGGGGAGGATTTAATTTTGATGGTTTTTCTGGTTCAGGTACTTTAAGAATGCCTATTACCTCGAATGCTATTCAGAAAATAACCGATGGGCAAGATTTTTATGTGGCAGTATTTAGTAAAAATTTGCGAGAACTTTTATTTGCAACTTATTTTGGCGGAATAGGTAATGTTAATACTTCATCGGCCGAACATGTAGATGGTGGCACTAGTCGGTTTGATAAAAAGGGAATTATTTATCAGGCTGTCTGTGGAGGATGTTGGGGACAGAGCCTTTTGCCAACAACCCCTGGTGTGTGGAGTAGAAAAAATAATTCGAGTGGTTGTAATAACGCTCTGTTTAAAATTGATTTTGAAAACTTAAATCGCAAACCTGTTTCAAAAGATTCTTTTTATGCTATTTCGGCAACAGATACACTCGATTTCGATGTGGTGGTCTCCGACCCCGATTTCGATGATTCTTTAATTGTTCGATTAACTGGTACACCATTTAATAATCCAAAATTTCCTAAGCCTCTGCCAACCATATTATCTTTTACGAAAGATCCAAATGCGAATAAATTAACTGCCAGAATTCATTGGGAAGCAGGTTGTCAGCATGCTGGTATGGATACAGTAAAATTGTATGTCAATGTTTACGACCAAGGTTGCCCAACCCAAGATAGTACCAAAGCAGTTATAAAAATCGTTGTGAGGGACATTCCGCTTACTTTAACGCCAGAATCATTTTGTTTGAACTTTAAAGACGATGGAAGTTTAAAGTTAAATTGGAAGGCATTTGAAAAGAATAAATATTTCATGCATGTTATACTTTACAGAAAAAATCCGAATGGTACAGAAAAGGCTTTGGATACAATAAAAACTAATAATGCAGGTGTATATTTAGATAAGGTTCCACTCGATCCAAAGTCGAACAATTATACATATTTCATGGTAGGTGTTAATATTTGTAACAAGCGATACGATCAAGGAGTTACCATTAGTACTTTGAAAGAATTTAATGCCCCTATCGATTCTACTTACTTAAATTATGCAACTGTAATAGACAATAGCAAAGTTAAAATTAGCTGGTTTCAAAGCAAAGAGGAGGATTTTGGAAGTTATGATATTTTCAAAACAGATAATATTAACAATGTATCCATGGGGTATAGAAAAGTGTATTCCACTAGTAATTTAAGTGATACGGAATATATTGACAATAATGTTGTTGTTGCTAGTAAAAGTTATTGCTATAAAATTGGGGTAAATGATAAATGTGGACATGTGAGCAAGCCAAGTAACGAAGCCTGCAACATTGTTTTGCGAGGCGAGGTTGGGCCATTGTATTTCGATTTAAGTTGGGACCCATACCGTTATTGGATAGGTGGTGTAAATCATTATGAAATGGTGCGCAAAGTGGATACGGGATCGCTTAGATATATCAATTCAACAGGAATCAACCGCACTTACCATGATGATGATTTGGACTTGTGGTGGGGTGCTTATTTCTATCAAGTAAAAGCAGTAGAAGGTAAAAACGGAAGTGATATGGGGTATAATGCTGTCAGCGAGTCGAACACCATACGATTAATACAACCACCCATGGTATTTGTTCCCAATGCTTTTTCTCCAAACGATGATGCTTTCAACGATGTTTGGGGTGTGTCACATGCATTTGTGAAAGTGTTTGATATGAAAGTTTTCAACAGATGGGGGCAAAAAGTATGGGAAAATGACTTTAAGGGAACCCAATGGGATGGCAAGGTAAATGGGGCTATTGCTGGCAACGATGTCTACATTTGGATAGTTACCTACAAAGGCTGGGACAATAAATTTTATACCCAAAAAGGTACTGTTACTGTTATGCAATAATTATTTATTTGTAAATGTTGTTTTTTGTTTATTTATTTGTATATAAATAATTTCGATAGTATGAAAAAGTCTTTTTTTTTTAACAGTTTTTTTAATCATTTTTATAAATACAACTTTTGCTTGTTTAGTTCAATCAGTAATATATAACACAACTATTACTAATTGTAAAAGTATTGCTATAAATTACACCACACTGAATAATACCGGGGGTACTTATTTTCAAATAGCTACAAATGCTAATTTCAGTAATATTGTATATGGACCGGTTTTAATAGAAAGTTCATTTTCCTCTCCAACTAGTAGAAATGGGAGTTATTCATACAATGGGAGTTCCTTAGATTTTGGCACAACTTATTATATGCAAATTTATGTTGTAGGGGCTTTAGACGGCTGTTATAATTCTAACGCAAAAACAGTTTTTACTACAGGAAACAAAGGTACTCCAGTCATATTAACTGAGACGAATAAAACTTGTACTTCTTTCAAAGCAAATTGGCAAGCAATATCTGGAATTTATGATTATAGGCTTCAAGTTTTCAATAATTCAAGAATGGCCACAAGAGATTTAGTCTTGAATACAAAGTTTTTTAACAGATATTCAATTATTGTACCAGGGTTAGATCCTGTAGTAAGATATTATTATACTATTTCAATAGTTGGGTGTGATGGTGTAACATATACAAGCGCAGTTAAGGATATTTTACTTTCAAATGTTACTAAGTCAAATGCAGGAATTGATCAAATAAATACGAATAGTTCTCCCGCCACATTAAATGGCAATCAACCAATTAATGGAACTGGAGTTTGGTCAATTAAAAGTGGAGCGGGTGGTTCGTTTTCTAATGCTAATTTGCGTAATTCAACTTTTACTGGTAGCACTGGTATATTATACACTTTAGTTTGGACTATTTCCTATAATGGATGTGTTTCCACTGATGAGATGCAAGTTTCTTTCGGGTGCGGAGGACCAATAACAGATTCTAGGGATAATAAAGTATATAAGACAGTTTATTTAAGCAATTTGTGTTGGTTGGCAGAGAACCTAGACTATGGTACATATTTAAGTACCTCAACTTCTACAACTCAACCCTCGACTGGCAGTGTTTTTAAATATTGTTATGATAATAATCAATCGAATTGTTCTACATATGGAGGTTTGTATCAATGGGATAATTTAATGAGAGGTAGCACTATTTATACATCTACACAAGGCATTTGTCCAAATGGTTGGCACGTTCCAACAGAAACCGAATTTGCCTCTATATGGCCTAATAATTATACACAAGCCGCTTTATTGGATGGAGGAAGTTCGAAATTTAATGCTAAATTGGGAGGGCAGTATAATTGGGGCTTAAACCAATTTTTATATTTTAACTCTTGGGCATACTTTTATACAAATGGTTATTGGTATAATGATATTTCAAGTACTACAGGGCAGGTAGGTAAATATAATCAAGATAAAAGGAATGCTATTTCAGTGAGGTGCGTTAAGAATTAAATAAATTACAATTACTTAATAAAATATTATGAAGATTATATCAACTTTTCTTAAAAGTCTAATTCTTGTTTGCTTAATGTCATTTACAAGTAAAAATTATGTATTGCATTATACTTTAACATATAGCAATTCTGTTTATACCGTTTTAGATAGTGAAACATCTATAAATATATCAGACGCTGCTTGGAATGGGAAGCAAGTTGTAGATTTGCCATTTACCTTTTCTTTTTTTAGCCATTCATTTAATAAAATATATATTAATTTTAAAGGATTATCTTTTACGGATTCAGGAACAGATTGTATAATATATGGCACTTACAATTATTATCCAGAGAGTGAAAGCCCCTCCATGTCGCCAATATCCTATTCAATTACAGGAAATTCACCAAATATGATCTTAAAAATTGAATATAAGAATATTAAAGCTAGATTGATTGATTCAACAAAGGATTACACTATTAATAATCAAATTTGGTTGTATGAAACAAGTAATAAGATTGAATATCATTTCGGAACTAATTCAATTAGTGATTCCGATATGAACGAACTTTTAGTAGGTATGGTTAATGGAGATGATAATCAATATATCGCATTACAAGATACTGCAATAGCACCAATCTTAAATGAGGTTTTGGATCCAGGTAGTTTTAATGGAATAAAACCCCATCCTGTAAATGGTCAAGTATACATATTAACGCCATAGTTAAGGTTTGATCAAAATTTCTTGTTTGTAATTGAATGGAAATTTTTTGTTTTGTTAGAATTAATTATCATTGCATGCACTAAATAATCAACAATTAACATGAAAAAAATCTTACTTATGGTGTTTGTACTCTTTCAAATCTCTGTTTACGGGCAATTGGAGTATACATTCGTTAAGTCTTCAGGGACCTATACTGAATTGGTTAGTCCTGCAGTCCTACCGGATGCTTGGACGCAAACTTTTAAAACAAAATTACCTTTTACATTTACTTTTTTTAGCAAGACTTTCGATAGTTTGAAAGTTATTCCAAATACCATTTCATTTACTGCCGCAAAAAACGATATCATTTCAATGGGACAGGAGTATTATTATGATACCATAGATATGAAACCTGCGGAGTCAGAAATTTCATACTTAATCACAGGTACCTCTCCTAACAGAATTGTTAAGGTTCAATTTAAAAATTTGAAAGTGGTGCCCTATGACACAGCTGAGCATTATATTATTAATGATCAGATTTGGCTATATGAAACAACTAATAATATCGAATTTCGCTTTGGACCTTCTAGCATAACAGATATTAATTTTAAAGAATATTATTTTGGATTCAGAGATTCTGATGGGTCACCTTATTTAGCAATTTCAGGTACAGTGGCGAGTCCGACATTGGTTAAGGTAATAAATGTCTCTACCTTCAAAGGAATAGAATCTCAACCTGTCAATGGTACTATTTATACCTTTGCCCCTTATTTAGCAACAAGTGGAATCCAATCTATTAGCAAACCCTATCAGTTTAATTCCACAACAAATGGTTTTTCAATGCTACCTACAAGTAATGCCAGCCTTACTATTTATAACATATTAGAAGAGCAGGTGGATACAAAAAATATTGAATCAGGCGAATTGCTTAATTACCATACTGCCGAACTTTCTAAAGGGATGTATGTCGTTTCTATCTTTGTTAAAAATCAAACTTATTTTGAAAAAATAATTGTTCAATAATTATTTTTTTGTATCATCAGAGTCGAATTTTTTGTATTTTTCATTTTATTGAAATTAAGTAAATTATAAATTTATATAGAATAGTTCTAAATTAAATTTATGTGAATAAAAATTTTTAACATTGACATATTCATTGATATATTTGCGGTCTCATTAGAATTGTCATTTTTCAGTCATAAACTCATGGTTAGAAACCGAAATAATTATAACATGCAAGTAAGAACAATAGTAGTAGCATTTTTACTTTTTCTTAACTTAAATTTATTTGCCCAAGCCCCTGGCAAACCACTATCTGCCGATGCGGCAAAAGGTGAATCTCTTTTCAAACTTAATTGTACTTCCTGTCATGCGATGGACGCCAAATTGGTGGGGCCAGCATTGCAAGGAGTTCACACTAGAAGAAGCGAAGAGTGGTTGTTGAAATGGATTAAGAACAACGAAAAATTGAGAGCAAGTGGCGATAAGGATGCCATTGCTGTTTACAATGAAAATGGAAAAGCGGCGATGAACGTATTTGAGAATCTAAGCGATGATCAAATCAAAACCATCATCACCTATTTTAAAGAATGGACCGCTCCAGTAAAAGTTAAAACCACTGAGCCTTCTGGTGGAACAGATGCTGGCTTTTTCAGTAGCAATACACTTTACATTTTGATATTCTTAATTGTTGTTCTTGTTTTAGTTTTGTACATTTTAAGAAGAACTAAAAAACAATTACAATCAACCATTAGCGAAATGGAAGGTTCCAATGCAGAAGATCACGAGCATAAAGAACTGAGCGAAGGACAGAAAAAATTAGCTGAATTTAAAAAGAAAAGCAATCCTACCATCGTTAAATTATTGGTGGGTACTGTTATTGCTTTGTGTTTGGCCGTGTATGGTTATAATTTTGGGGCAACAGAAATTGCGGTACAACAAGGGTATGCGCCTGAGCAACCAATTAAATTTTCCCATAAAATTCACGCAGGTGATTATAAAATAGATTGTAAATATTGCCATACTACTGTTGAAAAATCAAAGCAAGCTAGTGTACCTTCTGTAAATACTTGTATGAATTGCCACAAAGGTGTGCAGGCCAGAGATAAGTATGACGGTCAGATTTCTCCTGAAATTTTAAAAATATATGCTGCTATGGATTACGATCCTGAAAAACCAAGCGGTCAGCAATTCGGTGCTAATCCAAAACCGATTAAATGGATTCGTGTTCACAATCTACCCGATCATGCTTATTTTAATCATAGTATGCACGTAAAAGGTGTTGGCTTAACTTGCCAAACATGTCATGGACCAGTTCAAACAATGCCAGTGGTTCAACAATTTGCCACCCTTCAAATGGGATGGTGTATCAACTGTCACAGAGAGAGAAACATTGATGTAGAGAACAATCCTTACTACGAGAAACTTCACGAAAAAATCAAAGCTGATAAGAATAATAAAAATTCTAACTACAGCAAATATTACACAAAGGATGGCAAAATCAATGTAACAGCTGCACAAAATGGTGCGTTGGAATGTTCAAAATGTCACTATTAATTAATTTTATTATACAATCACTAGGCTAATAACAAAAATGGCGAATAAACAAACATACTGGAAAGGCGAAGAGGAATTATTAAGAACCAAAGATTTTTTGGCTTCTCAAAAGAATGAATTCAATGAAGCGCTGCCTTTAGACGAAGTATTAAGTGAAAATAACTTAGGCTTAAGTGCTAACAGAAGAGATTTCCTAAAATTCTTCGGATTTAGTATTGCAGCTGTATCTCTTGCAGCTTGTAACAAAACTCCAATTAGAAATGTAGTTCCTTATCTAGTAAAACCAGAAGAAATTACACCGGGCGTTGCTAATTATTATAATTCAACTTGTGGAGCTTGCAGTGCAGCTTGTGGTGTAACAGTAAAAACCAGAGAAGGTCGACCTATTAAAGTAGATGGTAATTCCAATTCACCAGTTTCGGGTGGTGGTTTATGTTCTACTGGTCAGGCTTCTATCTTAAGTTTATACGATACTGAAAGATTAGCCGGTCCACAAAAAATTAAAGATAAAACAGCATCTGATGTTGAATGGTCTGCTATCGATGGCGATATCACTAAGCAATTGGAAACCATCAATGCAGCGGGTGGCAGAATCGCAATTATCAGTGGTACGATTCATAGCCCTTCTACTTTAGGTGTAATCGCAGATTTTTCAGCAAAATATACCAATACCAAACACATTACATATGATACAGTTGGTTATGGCGGTATTTTATCTGCTAACTTAACTTCTTTCGGAAAGCAAGTTATCCCTTCTTATAATTTTGATAAAGCCAATGTGGTTGTAAGTTTCGGTGCCGATTTCTTAGGTACTTGGATTTCTCCAGTGGAGTATACCAAAGCGTGGGCTTCTAGAAGAAAAGTAGATGGTTTAAATAAAGAATCTAAAATATTAAAGACCATACAATTTGAAAGTAATCTCTCATTAACAGGTTCTAATGCAGATTATCGTTTTCCAATGAAATCTTCAATGGAAGCTATTTATGTAACTTCTTTGTACAATGCCATCGCTCAAAAAGCAGGTGTTGCTCAGTTGCCAATGGTTAAAAGTGGTGAGTTAGCAGGCGGTGCTATTAAACAATCTGCAGAAGCACTTTGGAATGAAAAGGGCAATAGTTTAGTTGTTTCAGGTTCAAACGATGCGCGCATACAGAGCATCGTTAATGGTATTAACCTATTGTTGAATAATTATGGTACTACCATCGATTTAGACAATCATTCTAATCAGTACAAAGGTGTTGATGCAGACTTTGCACAATTCGCTACCGATTTGAATAATGGTGCCTACAAAGCTGTAATTTTCTACAATACCAATCCAGTATACAATTCACCTATGTCAGAAATGATATCTGCTGGAATTAAAAAGGCTTCACTTTCTGTTTCATTTGCTTCTACTGCTGATGAAACTGCTATTGAGTGCCAATATATTGCTCCTGATAGTCATTATTTAGAGTCTTGGGATGATGCTGAACCGAAGGCAGGTGTTTATCAATTAACCCAACCAACCATTTCTCCGGTATTTAAAACCCGTCAAGCACAAGAGTCATTAATGACATGGGCAGGATTGGCTGCTAAACCTTTAGTGGATCCATTTGCCAATAAAACCATATTGTCTCAAAAAGCAGAAGCTTCTGTTTATTATTTATACATTAAAACCAAATGGGCTTTGATGGGTATCAATACAGATGCTGCTTTCAACAAAGCCTTGCATGATGGAGTTCACCAAATGCCAGCAAAAGCGGCTACTGTTCCTGCATTCGCAGCTAATTTATCTGCTATTGTTACCGATTTAGATAAAATGAAAGTGGATACCAATGCCATTGATTTGGTGTTGTACCAGAATGTTGCTATTAAAGATGGTAGCTTGAGTAATAATCCTTGGTTGCAAGAAACGCCAGATCCTATTAGCAAAGTAACTTGGGACAATTATGTTTCCTTACCAAAAGCCTTGGCCGAAAAAAGTGGCATCGCAAATGGTGATTTAGTAAACGTTATTGCGGGTTCTAAAAAAATAAGCGGTTTGCCAGTATTCATACAACCTGGTCAAAGTAATATGACGGTTGGTTTAGCGTTAGGCTATGGCCGTAAAGGTAAAATTGGTGAAAAAGGAGAGTTTGAAGCCATAGGTAAAAATGCGTTTCCTTTTGTAACTTATAATGGTTCTAATTTTAACTATGTAACCAACGGTGTTAAAATTGAAAAAGCAGAAGGTAAATACGAATTAGCTCAAACCCAAACACACTTCTCTATCGAGGGCAGAGATTTGGTAAGAGAAACTACTTTTGGCGAAATAAAAGAGAATCCTAAAGCGGGCAACGATAAGAATGCACCACATTTATATACTTTATGGGAAACCAAAGATTATAAAAAAGAAGGTGCTCCAAATCATCACTGGGCTATGTCTATCGACTTGAACTCGTGTACAGGTTGTAGCGCTTGTGTGGTAAGTTGTAATATAGAAAACAACGTTCCTGTAGTAGGTAGAGCAGAGGTGCGTAGAAGAAGAGAAATGCATTGGTTGCGTATCGATCGTTACTTCTCTTTCAGCAACGTTAATAAAATTAATTATGAAGCCGATTTGTTCTTGAAAAAGGATTATGAAGGCAACAAAATTACAAAAGAAAAAGGTTTAGAAGCGATAGATGCTATCGAGAAAAAGAAAGCAGATAAAGCCAACTACGATCATTGGGAAAATGTGCAGGTTGTTCATCAACCAATGATGTGTCAGCATTGCGGTCAAGCCCCATGCGAAACAGTATGTCCAGTATTGGCAACTACCCATAGCACGGAAGGTTTAAATCAAATGACTTATAACCGTTGCATTGGTACTAAATATTGCGCTAATAACTGCCCTTACAAAGTAAGAAGATTCAACTGGTTCAGATACAATGATAACGACCAATTTGATTTCCATTTCAACAATGATTTAGGTAAAATGGTAATTAATCCTGATGTTACGGTTCGTACCAGAGGGGTTATGGAAAAATGCAGCATGTGTGTTCAATCCATTCAAGCAACTAAAACCAAAGCAAAACGCGAGCGTAGAAAAATCAATGACGGAGAAATTAAAACAGCTTGTCAACGTGCCTGTCCTGCTGGTGCAATTGTATTCGGTGATGTGAATGATGAGAATAGCGAAATACACAAATTGTTTAAGAATGAGCGTTCATACAGAGTTCTAGAAGAATTGAATACTCAAACTGCGGTAAAATATCTTGTGAAAGTGAGAGATACAGAAAAAGAAACCAAAGCATAATAACTTAAAAAAAATAATTAATCAATAATGATTCACGATTCAGTTATAAGACCCAATTTAGTAACAGGTGATAAGACCCTTCATGATGTAACTACTGAAATCTGTCGCCCGATAGAAAATAAACCTTCCATGTCATGGTCGGTTGGCTTTGGCATCTCAGTTATTTTCCTTGGCTTATTAGGCCTTACTCTATTTGTTACAGAATATACCGGTATTGGTACTTGGGGTTTAAATAAATCTGTACAATGGGGTTGGGATATTACCAACTTCGTATTTTGGGTTGGTATTGGTCACGCTGGTACTTTAATTTCAGCAATCTTATTATTATTCCGTCAGAAATGGAGAATGTCTATCAACAGATCTGCAGAGGCAATGACCATTTTTGCGGTAATGTGTGCAGCTATTTTTCCTTTCTTCCACATGGGTCGTTTATGGGTTGGTATATATTGGGTATTCCCTTTGCCAAATGCATTCGGTTCACTTTGGGTTAACTTCCACTCACCGTTGTTGTGGGACGTGTTTGCAATTTCAACTTATTTCTCTGTATCATTAGTATTCTGGTATTTAGGTTTAATTCCAGATATTGCTACTGTAAGAGACAGAGCCAAAACGGCTGGTAGAAAATTCTGGTATAATTTCTTTTCAATGGGATGGACAGGTTCTGTTAGAACTTGGAACAGATACGAGGTTGTATCTTTAATATTAGCAGGTATTTCTACGCCTTTGGTATTATCGGTTCACACCATTGTATCCATGGACTTTGCTACCTCGGTTGTACCAGGTTGGCACACCACCATCTTCCCTCCATATTTTGTTGCAGGTGCTATTTTCTCTGGTTTCGGTATGGTACTAACCCTTTTGGTAATCGCCAGAAAAGTGATGAACTATCAAGATTATATCACCATCGGTCACCTAGAGGCCATGTGTAAAGTCGTGATGTTAACGGGTACCATGGTAGGTTTAGCTTACATTACAGAGTTTTTTGTGGCAGCATACTCTGGTGTTGAGTACGAGCAATACGCTTTTATTAATAGAGCAACTGGACCATATTGGTGGGCTTATTGGAGTATGATGTCTTGTAACTTAATTGCACCTCAAGTATTTTGGTTCAAGTGGGCCAGAACAACACCTTGGTTTATATTTATGTTATCTGTTGTTGTAAATGTTGGTATGTGGTTCGAGCGTTTCGTAATTATCGTTACCTCCTTGCACAGAGAATATTTACCTTCAGGTTGGGTAATGTACTCACCTACAAAAGTAGAAATAGGTATTTTCCTTGGAACATTCGGATTGTTCTTTACCTGTTTCTTCTTGTTTAGCAAATTCTTACCGGTAATCAACATGTCTGAATTGAAAGCCATTCTTAAAAATAGAGAGTAATCATTTTAAAAATTAATAGATGATAGATAGTAAATTATATTTAGATAGAAATAAAACAGTGATGTTCGGGATATTTGAAAATCCTGACAAATTTTTGGATACTGTTGGAAAAGTGCATGCAAAAGGAGCCAATATATTGGATTGCTATACACCATTCCCTGTGCATGGTATAGAAAAAGCGATGGGCTTAAAACGATCCCGTTTACCAATAGGTTCTTTTATCTGTGGTTGCTTAGGATTTATTAGCGCAGCATCCTTACAATATTACATAATGGCTTACGATTGGGTGATGGTAATTGGAAACAAACCTTCAATCGGTGTAAGTTGGATGCCAGTTTTATTTGAATTGTCTGTTTTGTTCACGGCTTTTGGAACCGCCATTTTATTCTTTATTAGAAATAAAATGTTACACGGAAAATTGCCAATGGAGAGAATTGATTTCAGACAAACAGATGATAGATTAGTAGTAGCAATTGCTACTGATGATGCATCGGCTAATAAAAGTGATTGGTCTGCTATGCTTTTCAATGGCGGAGCAGTTGAGGTAAAGGAAAGAACCCATCATGGTTATGATGATTTTTCTGATGTAATGATTAACAATTCCGGACAGGTTATCGCCTAAATAAATTTTAAATAAAGTAATGAAGCAAAATATATTAATAATTATCAGTGCAGCATTTATTACTTCGCTTTCATCTTGCTGGATGAAGTCTGGAGGTAATGATACAGGTTATGAGTATGCACCGGATATGTATTATTCAAAAGGTTACGAGCCTATGAGTCAGTTTACAGATAGTAACAAATACCGTTATAATCCTTATTTCATGACCATGAGAGAGCCTGTTAAAGGCAGTGTTGCTATTGGCCAATTAGATTATCAGTATGCATTCGACAATACACCAGAAGGTTATGAAGCTGCTGGTTTGAATCTTCAAATGCCTAATCTCAGTTTGAAAGAACAAGCAGAGGGCGAGAGATTATATGGTATCTATTGTGCTGTATGTCACGGTGAAAAAGGTGGTAACGACGGAAGTGTTTCTTCTAAACAAGCAACGTTAAAACCGAGTTGGGCGAATTACCAAGACAAATACGTGAAGGAATTACCAGTAGGTAAAATTTATCATACCATTACATATGGTAAAAATAACATGGGTAGTTATGCATCTGCAGTGACCCCTAAAGACCGTTGGGCCATTATATCATACGTAAAAAGATTGAGCATGATGGACAGTTTAGGCAATATGCCCAAAGCAGTTGAAATTCAGGCAGAGGCAGCGGCCCCTGTTGTAGTTGATACTGCGCATGCAAATACAACAAACCATTCACCAGAGTCAAGTTCAACCCCACATAACAAGCATTAAACATGAGCCACGGACACGATATACATATCAAACAAGAGAAATTTATTTTTTCATCTAAGACTAAAAATTTGTGTTATGCATTAATATTAATTGGTGCCATATTAACGGCCATTGGCATATTTACAATCCCTAAGGATGCACATCACATTGATGCTGAACATACAACTGCGGTTGCTGGTGCCGAGCATCATACCGATGCAGCTGCTTCAGAACACCATGAAATGGCCGCTACCGAGCACCATGAAGTTGAAGGTATGGAAGCCAGTACTCAAAATATTCATGGTATTGATACTTTCAGAGACAATGAGCAATTGCATGGAGTGCCAGCAGAACATGCTAAACCTTGGTATACCAGAGTTTATGCTAATCTATTGTTGAATGGTTATTTGATATTCTTAATTTCTGCATGTGGTTTATTTTTCTTTGCATTGCAATCTATTGCCAATGCTGGTTGGGCTACTTTAATCATCAGAGTTCCTCAGGCCATCAGTACTTTCTTACCTGTAGGTGCACTTATTGTATTAGCAGTATTCTTATTAGATGGCCAAAATATTTACCACTGGGTTCATTACGAACACTTACATCTTGCAAAAGGTGCAAAGGGTTATGATCCAATTTTGGCAGATAAATCATGGTTCTTAAATACAAAATTAATCGTTGGATTTCTTGTTGGTATTCCTTTGATTTGGTTCTTATTTGGAAGAAAATTAAGAGGTCTTTCCTATAAAGAAGATTCAGAAGGTGGATTAACTTTTTTTAAGAAAACCATTACCTTCTCGGCAGCCTTCACCATCTTTTTTGGTTTTGGTTTATCAATTTTCAGTTGGGTAGTGATGATGAGTGTGGATGCACATTGGTACAGTACCATGTTCTCTCTTTATAACTTTGCGACAGGATGGGTAACTTGTATTTCTATCATAGCATTGTTTGTATTATTCCTTAAACGCAATGGTTACTTGACATTGGTGAGCGATGAGCATGTTCACGATTTGGGTAAATTTATGTTTGCCTTCTCTATTTTCTGGACTTACTTGTGGCTGTCTCAATTCTTATTGATATGGTATGCCAATATTCCAGAAGAAACTATCTACTTCTACAAACGTTGGGAAATGCCATTCAAAATTAATTTCTTCTTTAATTTGGTAATGAACTTCCTAATTCCATTCTTAGTATTAATGACTAGAGATAACAAACGCAATCCAAAAGTATTGACCTTCGTTGCTTTGTGTATCATCATTGGACATTGGAATGACATGTACTTAATGTTAATGCCTGGTACTATAGATCACCAAGCTGGTATTGGTGCATTAGAAATTGGTATGACTTTGTTATTTGCTGGGGTATTTATCTATTGGGTACTAGCTGCTTTGAGCAAAAAGAATTTGATTGCTATCAATCACCCTTACATCGAAGAAAGTGCTCACCACGATGTGGGAGTTTAATCTTAAAATATTTTAATAAAAAAAGCAGAATGAAATTCATTCTGCTTTTTTTATGTTTTTTTTGGGAAGTCTCTATTCGTTTTTTCAGTACAAAACAATGTGCAACAATACCTATGTGAAAAGTTTTAAATGAAGAAAAAATTAAATGGATTATAAAGAGCTTTCAAACTCGTTGATAATAGTTTGCGTGTTCACCATTAAACTTAAAGTTGAAAGTCTCTCAACAAGGCTTATAAGCCTTAATTTATCCTTAATTTTATAGGCTAATAGATACAATAATGCATCCGAGGTCATAAAGAGTAATTTTTTAATATCGGTATTCCAGCTAATATAATTAATGAACTCGGAATGGTTAGATTCAAATGAACTACAGACGAGTATGAATCCTACTTTTTTGTATCCTTCGCGTTTTAAATCAGCGCAATGGTCGTTAATAGATTCCTTTAAAGCTCTATCATCTGTAATGCTAAAATAGGCAGCACTATCCGCTTTGGTGTCTATAATAAAAGCAATATTTTCTTCCCTAAACTTCAGCAGGCAATAGGGATTTTTTCTATTACCTTGGGGTAGTATTACTGTCTCAAAATCCAATTGTTTGAAAGCTTCTGCAACGGTGGGTTCAAATAAGTTTTTATCTAGACTAGAATCTGGTTTGCCTAATTCGAACAAGCGGGCTACCTTGGGAATAAGGTAGTCTTCAATGTCAAATTTTATATGCTCATTTTTGGGTATACTAACAGGTTCTACTGCTATTATTGGTTTTTTATTTTCCTTTATGGGCTCAACTTTAGGAATATCCACCTGAACTGGGGAGGGAGCACTTGAATTAAAGGGCACTGGCTCTTCCATTTCTGTCAGCATTTTAATAGGTGCAATGGCATTCGAGATCTTGTAATTCCAAAAAGTATGTTCAATGTCCCAATTCGAAACTTCTCTCTTGCTATAATCCTTTAGTACAGATTTTATTTCTTCATTTAAATTAAAGAAGAATTCATAATTGGATTTCTGTGTGGTTTGATCTTTCCAAATTCCTATTTCACGGTACCCATTAATTAAAGAAGAATATATAATGGGCCATTTATGAGGGTTATGTACTTGCCAAAAATAAGAAAGGAAATAACCTACTGAACCAGGATAAGGTACTTTTCGTTTATCTTCTGCAACCAAAAAAATGCTATTAGTAAATTTTTCCAATTCTTCAATCTTCTTCAAAGCATCTTTCATCTCTTTGGGTTCACTGATAACTGATTTTAATAAAGCAGCCAGTTTGTCGATGTTTTGCTCATTCGATTTTAGGAGCTGGTTGAAATACATTTGCCCCATTTTTGCGCTAAAATTCCAGAGATTATTATGTCTGTTAAAAATATCAAGTGCTGCTTTAAATTCATAAATGGTAATTTCTTCGCTCAAAAAATCACGAATAATTACCTTAATTACCTCAATGGCTTCTAAGCGGCTATTATCAATATTATTGATTAAATGCCCTTCTTTATCTGTCACAAAATGGTTTGTGCTCAGATGTTCAACCCATATTTCAATAATCTGTCTCTTGTTACTTTCTTCCATGTGTATACGAGAATTGATGGTTGGTGAAAGGCATTAAAACCATTTTTTTATTAAGCGAAAAAAATGAAGAATTAAAATAGATTAAAAATTTAAAAATCAGATTTATAGATAACCTAAAATTGCAATTATTGAATTGTAAAGTGTTGGAAATTACATTGAAGTGGAGATGTGAAGGGGATCGTAAAGAATCACTGTATCCTGTTGTACAGCAATGTTTGTTATATGGAAGTATATTCCTCAAAAACATTGAGTTAACGCTTGTTTTGGCGAAAGTGCTTAAATCAAAGCAAAGCCTCGAAGGCATAAAAAATGAAATAAATGTTTCCAACTTAGTTTTAGTTGGGCAAATATGATAAAAAATTAAGTATTATATACCATTTTGGGTAATTTTTTTTGGAGTTTTAGTATTTTTTATCATTAAAAAGTAGATGACAAAAACTAGTATTTTAACACTAAAATTCCGCAATTATTTGGTTATTCGATACTTGTGATTCATTATTAAAAATTTTATAAGTTGATATAT
This sequence comes from Bacteroidota bacterium, assembly GCA_025354385.1. Classification (GTDB taxonomy): domain Bacteria; phylum Bacteroidota; class Bacteroidia; order NS11-12g; family UBA955; genus JABMMZ01. The sequence continues at coordinate 8,101 of JANXMZ010000032.1, read as the reverse complement.
ATTAAATACTTGAGCGAAAAAAAATGGACAATGCCCCATTTTACAAGGTTTTTTTTGGGTCTAAAAAGTGGTTTCATAAAAAAATCCCGCTTTACACATTCGGTTAGCGGGATTTTTTTTGATTATCTATTTATCAATCAAATAAATGCTTATTCGATTGTGATTTTTTGATAAACACTGCCTTCAGCTGTCTGAATTAAAACAGTATATATACCTTTACACAGACCAGAAATATTAATGGATACTGAAGAAGATTGGGAATCTTGGCTGATAACAGTTTTGCCTGTCATATCAATCAAACCAACTTTCTCAATGTTTAGGGAATTTGTGCTAATGTTAAGCAACTCTTTTGCCGGATTAGGATAAACCATTAATCCCATTTTGTCTATGTTTTTAATGTTAGAAGGTTGATTGGTATTCAATCCCAAAATACTAATGGCAATAGGACTGAATGTATTCATAATGGTATCTATGTATTTTAAAGCACGTGGGCGAGCATTGCTAGGCGCAAATAGCGGTGCTTTGTTATACCAACCATAAGGCTCAAAGCCGGCACCTATAAAAGGGAATAGTCCAGCCTTAGTGCCTGTTATACCAGCTTTACCCAATGCTATCGTATTAATACCGCGGTTGTTGGCGGCTAGTATAAAGCTATTGGAGCCATCTACAGTAGTTATCGGTGCTAAAGTACCTGCATTCTTAACAATACCTCTGTTGAAAGGGGTTGTTGGGTCTTTTACGCCATGAAAAGCGATAATTGGGGCATCTTTAGAAGACATGATGGATGTATCGGCAATAGCGCCACCCAAGCTCAGTACAAGGTTTGGACGAGAGTTGTATTTTGGGTAATTGCCAGCATTAAATCCGCCTAGAGAAACCGTATCGATGACTGAATTGCCCACAGAATCCAATAAATTAGGAGCTAAAATATCTGAGCCATTGTCTAAGCTATTGGCATGTAAAGCCACATAAGCTCCTGAGGAAGACCCACCAACCACAATTTTATTACCATCGATGTGGTAAGGATTCGACATGGAATCTACGCTTCTGCGCATATAACGCATTAGTGTTCTACTATCTTGAGTGGCACGGTAAACGGCTCTCATGATGGTGATTTTTTGGGTATTAGAACTAGGTGAATTGGCTACCCAACCCAAGCGGTGAGTGGCGGCAATGGCTACCCAGCCTCTTTTTGCAAATTGTCTGCACATTTCAACAATGGCACTATCTCTTCTGCTTCCTAGGTATGCTCCACCATTACTTGGGCTGGAAGCATTGATACTTGGCGGTAAGAAACTGCCTGAATGGAAAAGAATAATAACCGGTCTGTATTTAGAGGTATCAAAGGAAGGGTCGGCATGGTAAATATCCATTTTTAAAGAAACCATTACCGCGGGGCTGAAGTTTAAGGCTGTGCCATAAACTAGATTAGAGTCGACTTTGATTTGAGCATCTGTAAAAACAGCTTGCTTAAATCTGTTGGTTTGAGCATTCACACTGATAGCAAATGCGCATACAAGAATAAAAAAGTAGATTTTTTTCATGTTATTTTATTGTTAATATTGGGTCAAATATGGTTTAATTTTTATGATTTTTATGCAGTGTTTATAATTTGTCTAATTCGAATAATACACTAATGTAAGCCATCCTTCCAATTCTTGGTCCGCCATATACCTGAAACTTCATATTGTTAAAGATATTAGAAGCGCCTAATTTGATGGTGGCATCTATCTTTTTTATTTTTTTATTAATTTGAGCATCCACCATATCGTAGGTTGGCACCATGCCTGTAAATTGTGGTGAGCCTTCGTATAGAAAGCCTTGCACCCATTTGTAATTCACATTAAATCCATAACCGTCCCAAAAGCCTTCATGTTTGATGGGTTTTTCTTTTCCAGGTTTTCTAAGATTGATATCTGTACCACCAAAACCAAGATTGTATTTGTGCTCTGGTGTATTGAATGCTGGAATAATTGGGTCTTTTGAACCTTGCCTATCTAATTTATTCCAACTGTAATTGCCCGAAACGCTGAAGTTTTTATTCAGAAAAGAATTAATGCCAATAGAAAATCCTTGCGTTGTAACCATATCAGTAGCATTGGCAGCTATTCTGTAAAATTGAAATGGTTTAGAACTTAGTCCCAGTTCGGGTGCTGAACTCAACAAACGAAAGCCCAAGAAATCTTTGTACCAACTGTAAAAATAACTCATATCTACGAATACGTTTTTAATTGGTTCACCTTTGTATCCAACTTCAACGCTTTTTACTTTCTCGGGTACTACTGGTTTTAAACTGACCCATTTTAATAAACTTCTATCAGCACCAAGTGAATTTAAATAATTAAACAAACTTGGAATTTCTACCAAGCTATCTACCCCTTTAATATTGCCCAGCAAAATGGCTCGGCCTACATTGTAATAAAGGTATTGGTCTTGTAAAGTTGGATTGCGAATGGCAGAAGTTAATGAGAATCTATAATAGTGCTTTTTGTTTTTAGAATTCAATACGGCCGAGGCTGCTGGAGAAAATAGGTAATTGAAATTACGGTTCTTATCTAACCTTGCAGCAAAGGTTATTTTTAAACGTTCATTCACCAACTTGCGCTCCATTTGAACGAATGATCCAAACTCATGGTTAAATATTTTTCGACCACCTGTATCAATAAAAATAGTGCCTCTTGAATTGGGTGTATACAATCTCACATTGCCCCCTGTGGTAAATTCAACTTTCCTGTATTTGAATTTTTTTTCACCCATGATATGATACAAGGAAGATTTATCATAGAACCGAGAGCCACCATTGAGATAGGAGGTGTTCGATATTATTTCGTGGAATGCTTTATTGAAATCTGCAGTGCCAGGCACTAAACGATCGGCACCAAAAATACTGGCTCCATCGGCCGCGGTTCTCGCCAATTGGTGCCATTGACGCAGCAGGTCTTGTGTGCTTTGCAGCCTTATTAAACTATCCGAAATAGCACGGTCGGCAAATTTAACAGGTATTTGATTGTATACTGTGCCCGAACCTGGAATGTTTTTTAGCAAAGGAAATACCTCATTGGCATAGCCATCTACATAATCGGAAAGATACTGCCCATCTGTTTTAACGCGGTTTTGTAAAAGCACTGCTGTGAAAACGGCATCGTAGGAATGGCCTGCATTCTCGCGCGTGGCATAAGCCCGCAGCATCCAATGGTTTTCTTTTGCCAATTCAATTTTGTATTGTTGAAATACAATATCCTTTAAACTATAGCGGTTGTCACCTTGGTATACAGTGGTGCCATAACCCATATTATAACCAGCAATGGCTTTAACGTTGTTTTTGAATTTGTAATGAAAGGCGCCATTTAACTTTAAGTTGCGGGTATTGTAGTCTACCAAATCAATTTCTTTGTAACCGGTTCTGTGAAATACCCCTAACCCTGGATATTCCCATCGAAAAGTACCACCTGTGAAATTATTACTTTGGCTCGTTAGGTTCTCGTCGCCATAACGGTTAACAGCATCGTATCCCCCTGGGTTATTAATGCTTTGATTGCTCCCGTTGGTTTGACTGTAATTGTCGGCTACCCAATCGTATGCTTTCATATACATAACGCCTATTTTAAATGCAGCCTTCTCTTTCCCTTTTTTGTTTTTAAAAACATGGGCATAACGTATTTGAGATTCGAACAAATTGCGTTCTCCATGTTTTATCTGAACTGTTAAACCTTTGTATCTAAAAGGGTCTTTGGTGGTCATGCTAATAACGCCATTAAAGGCATTTGGGCCATAAGTAGCACCATTTGCACCCACAATAATATCGGCTCGCACCAAATCTATATCGAGCGCTCCTGCGAAATTACCCAGAGAAAAGTTTAAGCCTGGCGCTTGATTGTCTACACCATCTAATAATTGTAAACTGCGCACTGGGCGTGTGCTATTAAATCCTCGGGTATTAATAATTCTAAAGCCGAGACTGGCGGAGGTTAAATCAACCCCTTTTAAATGTCCAAGACCTTCGTAAAAATTAGCAGCTGGGGTCTCCTTAATGGCAGCAATACCCATGGATTCTACCGTTACGGGGGATTCTTTGCGCTTGTCTTTAATTTTGGTGGAAACAATTTTACCACCACCAACAATGTATGCTTTTTCGGTCATTATTACATTGATTTTTTCATTGGCAGATAAAATGGTATCAATTGTTTCATCATAGGAGAGGTGTTCAAAAATTAATATAACAGGGTAGGTGCCAGAATAGAGAATACTGAATGAACCATCGTAGGAAGAGGTGGTTCTGAAAGTTGTATTGTCAATTTTGATGCTTACCGCAGGAATGGGTTCTCCCTTGGCATCTTTAATTAAACCTTTGATGCTTTGGGACATCGCTACATGCATTGTGATACAAAAGAAGATAAGTAAAATTAGCCTCATAAATAGGCAGTAATATTAAGGGAACTTTTTAAATTAACAATAAATTTGAGCAAAAGAATTCTGAACTTATATTCCTTAATTATCAAGTGTTTTTATTAAATAAATGAGTGGTAATTTTTAAAATTAATTGGTTCTGCATTAAAAATATCAAAGAATGGTATAATTATGCACTGTGTCATAAAGTCAGACAACAATTCGGAATAAAATTTGTTTATTCTATAAATACTATAGCAATGTTTAAAAAAATTTGGAGTTACATCACATTTAAAAAACAACCTGAGTTTGGGCAGGAAGATAAGAGTTATCTCAAGATGATGCACGGTATTAATAGAATCTCAATCCTTATGTTTTTAATAGGCATTGTTATTGTTATTATTAAAATTATTAGACACTAAAAAATTATGATAGGATTTCTGATCATCGGATTTGTTGCGATGCTTGTTAGTTTATGGGTAAGCAATAGGCTCAAAAAAAAGTTTGCTTATTATTCCACCATGCGTTTGCATAATAACATGAGTGGTGCTGAAATCGCTACGCGTATGTTAACCGACTTTGGTATCCATGACGTAAAAGTTACTGCGGTGCAAGGGGAGTTAACAGACCATTATAACCCGCTTACAAAAACTGTCAATCTAAGTGAGGCAGTTTATAACCAAAGAAATGCAGCAGCTGCGGCAGTGGCAGCGCACGAATGCGGACATGCTGTGCAACATGCGGAAGCCTATGCCTGGTTGGGATTAAGAAGCAAATTGGTGCCAATCGTAAACATTAGTTCTACGGTTATGAATTTTGCAAATATGATCATGTTGGTGGCAGGTGGGTTCCTATTTTACAATGGTAATATGTTAGGTCAAACACTATTAATCGTGCTTATTGCCGCTAATTTATTTATCACATTATTTGCCTTAATTACTTTGCCAGTAGAATTTGACGCCAGCAGAAGAGCCTTGGCTTGGATGCAAAACAAAGGCATTGTTACCTCGGGCGAATACGATGGCGCGCAAGACTCATTAAAGTGGGCCGCCTTAACTTATGTTGTAGCGGCATTAGGAGCGCTTGCCAATCTTATTTATTTTATTTCTATTTTTTTAAGAAGAAACGACTAATTGAAATTTCATTATTTTTTATTCATCGCAGGTTTTACTTTTATAAGTTCTCATTTATCTGCTCAAACTAGACGTGTTATTCTGAATGATTTTGCTTTCGATGAGAAGGCCAAGAAGATGCAAGCTATTGTTGCGGTATATCGATATGGCGGACAACCTTTCGAAGATCCTTTGCAGAATGGTATTTTGAGTAAAGATAAACCCCATACTTTCAATGTTAAAATGCCCGATTTAACCGGAGTAAAGGATACCAGTTATGCCTATTTTTATTTTGGAGCTTTGGCAGGTAACACCAATTTGCCAGGTTATGTTTTTGCTGTATTAACAAATAACGACAGAGGTAGTAAACCTTGTTTACTATATATTGATAAAAATTTCAATTTGGACTTAACAGATGATGGTCCACCGGAAACGTATTTGTACAACACGGTTTATAAAGATATTACCTTTAATAATCCAAAAGTGCCGGCTGCAAAATTTACAGTTCGCATAAGCAGATTTCCATTTACCTACAATTCCAAATATTTAGGAATGCTAGATGAATATTACAAAGTGGGGAGTGGCTCTAAAAATTTTGCTGGCTCGTTTTATTCATTCAAAGAAGAAAGATTGAATGTAAAGGCAGGGGATTATTTAAGTGGAAATGATAGTTTTAGAATAGCATTGAAAGATATTAATTGTAACGGTGTTTATAACGAACCTGGCATAGATGTAATTGTCATTGGAGATTACCAAAATACAACCCTTCTAGATATTAAAGTGCCAATAGATAGCAAAAAGGGAACAACTTTTTTTGAAAAAAATGGCCATCATTTTGATGTTGATAGCATCGATGCATTAGGAGCCTTTTTATCGGTAAGTTTAGATTCAAATGCCAAAATTAGCAATGCATTGGTGGTTGGCAAAAAAATAAAGAAGTTTAAATTTCGCACTACGGAAAGTGATAAGAAGAAAATGTCCATTCGCAAATTCCGAAAAAAGCCAACCTATATTTATGTTTGGCGAACAGGCGAGCCAGGTTTTGAGAAAGATTCTGCAGCCCTGCGTGAAATTCAATTAAAGTATGCAGATAAGGTGAATGTGGTAACCTTAAATTATGGTGAAACCCCAAAGGAATTGCAGTCTTTTAAGAAAAGAAATCACATCAATTGGCTGCTTGGTTATTCCACTCAAAAAATAAACAACGCATTGTTTATCGAACATTATCCTACTGGAATTCTAACTAAAAAGCGATTGCGTATTAACCAAATTGGTATAAGTGCTATAGAATTGTTAAATTTGCTTCAACACAACACACTATAGCACTATTATGGAAGAACAAAACATGGATCCACAGCAGCCGAAAAGTAATGGCAAAACCATTTTATTAATTATTCTTGGCTTACTCTTGGGCGGTTCGGGCGTATTTAATTATATGCTATGGGACAAAGAACAAAAGGCTTCGGCAATGGCAGCCAGCAATATTGATTCTCTCAATCAAATGAATTTGTTAAAAGATTCATTGTATACAATATTACATGATGAAGAAGCCAGTGTTGCCAGTTTAAGATTAGAGATTTCACTTTATCAAAGCGAAAACGATAGTTTAAAACAAGTACTAGCGTTAAAAGAACAAAAAATTGCTTCGTTGCGCGCGCAAATTGGTGGCTCAGGTGGCAGCCCTAAAAAATTAAGAGCGCTTAAAGACAGTTTAGAAAGAATCGTGATAGAGAATGGTGAATTTAAAACTAAGGTTCAAACTTTACTGATGGAGAACGAAGATTACCGTGCACAGCTGGCAGCCAAAGAAGAAAAAATTAATGCATTAAATTCATCAAATCAAAAATTAACAGATAAGGTAACCATTGCGGCAGAGCCAAATGTAGGCCCAGTTATTGTTACTCCAATGTATAACAAAAAGGGAATTGATATGCCAATATACAAAGCCAAAAAGGTAGAGAAGCTTGTAATCACCTTTGATGTATTAGGCAATCAATTGACGGAAAAAATGGTTGAGAAAACCTACAGTGTTAGGGTGATTGATCCAGATGGTATTGTATTGAGCAATGACAATGGTACCTTAAGAGATAGCAAAGATGTTTATACCATTAAAGAAGATATTAGCTTTGATGGCACCCAGAAAAAGATAAAAAAGGACTTTAAACAAGAACCTAAATTTAAAAAAGGGCGCTATAAAGTAGAATTAAAAGATGGCGATGAAGTGAAAAACACGTTCTCTTTCGAATTGATTTAAAAAACAGTCCATCATTACTAAAAAGTGCTGTAATTTTTACAGCGCTTTTTTTATGGTATACCCATACCAACCATTGAACGAATAAAAATTCAGATTCCACTATTTTGGACGAGAATCCAAGAACCTTATTGCAAAAAATAAACATAACTAGTCAAAGGAATTTATGCCCTTTAGAAACGGTTCGTTTATCTGCTCCGGTAAGCAATTATCGGAGTAATGGACATTTTTTAGGCTATTTTTAAGACGATTACTTCTAATGGACATTTTTTAGGCTGTTTATTTTTAGGTTATTATTTAACATGTTTTGATATTCCCCATTTTTGCACTATCAAGGAAAACGGACACAGGC
>JANXMZ010000023.1 GCA_025354385.1 Bacteroidota bacterium | reverse complement strand
AACATGTCATTGGAAAAATAAAAGTATTTCGCATTATGGCTGAACGCTACAGGAACCGAAGGAAGAAGCATAAGATGAGAATGCAAATCATTTGTGGAATCTATAATTTTCAACTAAAATGACTTATGAAAGAGGTCTAATTTAACTGAAAGTTCTGAGGTTGTTAGGTGTGGTTTTAATTGTAGTATTCGCATAGGCAAATATACAACATTTTATTTATCTTGTTAGCGGTTTAGTATAAGGTGGGCTTTAGATGCCTACTCAATCAAAAAAAATACGAAAATTTTACAAATCTCAATAAAACCCCAAACCTCTTGCTAACACTCATCAAATGCAATTTAATTATTTTTTATGTGGAAAATAATTTTAACACTTAAATTTTGTAATAATTTTATATTCAAATACTTACAAAAGTGTCCACTTTTGAAAACGTAGATTTACGCTTTTTTTATCAAAATTTTTATATTTTGTTTGACCCAGTTTTTGTGCAATAATTCTCTCTTCATAGTTTAAAAAAAGAGTGGCTTTCTATGAGTGTTGTTAATTTGTTGAACCTGCTTTTCGGATGAAGAAGAATTATTGCACAGGATCTATTGATTTTTAAAAAACTAAAACTATAAAACATATTGCCTCCTGCCCGGTTTGTTTTTCTGCTTTACTATACATGGGCGCTTTAATTAATTTGTAGGCTCCCCCTCTTTTTAGAACGGATTTAAAATATACTAATTCATTTTATTTAATAATTTTATAGTCGATTAGCTCATAGGAGAAGTTTTCTGTTTTATTAAATATTTTAATAAGTCCCACATCTCTTGCCCAACAATAAACTGCGTTAGGGTAATTGGCATAATTATACCAAATATCATCTTAATTAATATCAAACTTGGCTACATTTTAGTTGGCTTTCCTTTGGATAATAAGGGCGCTATCCATTCCGTTACCAGCAGTATATGAAGATCTAGTTCTATTGATTAAACCATCGGCAAAAGGGTAGAAAAGAGGTTTAATTACACCAATATCATTAGTTAATGTTTTTAATTGTTTATGTCTTCAAAAAACAACTTATAATTACTACGCGATTCGGACTAAAGCGAAGAGGACTTCAAATGAAATAATAAGATTGAATATCGGATTTTTATTATCTTTCATTCAGTCGCACACTTTATCAATTCATATTTTTGTGGTTTGCCAGATCTAACATTTCGGGTCTCACCCTGTTATGTAAATCCATGACGAAAAGTGGCCCCGTAGCAGAGCCATTCGCAATGCTCATGACACGCTTCGGAACACACGAAAATAAAAAAACCGCCTTTAGGGCGGTTTTAATTTTCGTGGTACCTCGCGGAATCGAACCGCGGACACAAGGATTTTCAGTCCTTTGCTCTACCAACTGAGCTAAGGTACCTCAGAAATTGGGAGTGCAAAAATATAAATTTTTTTCGCTTTTCAAACATTTTTTCTCCTTTTGTTTTAATATTGAAACAAATTTCATTCTTATGCTGTCGCAAATTGCCTTTTTAATCCTCACTGCTATTGGTGTTTTCTACTTTGTCAAAAGTATTAAAAAAATTAGCCGCAATATCAATCTCGGTAAACCCTTAAACAGAAACGATCAAAAAGGGTTGAGAATTAAAACCATGACCCTTGTGGCTCTTGGCCAAAGTAAAATGGTGGTGAGGCCCGTAGCTGGTTTTTTCCACATCCTCATTTACGTGGGGTTTGTGCTTATTAACATCGAAGTTTTAGAAATTTTATTAGATGGAATCCTAGGTACCCATCGCCTATTCGAGCCGCTTCTAGGTGGTTTATACACCATCGCCATTGGCTTTTTTGAATTACTTGCTCTGGGTGTCATGCTAGCCTGTATCGTATTCCTATCCCGCAGAAATGTTACCAAACTCAAACGTTTTTCTGGTACAGAAATGAAAGGCTGGCCTATTTTTGATGCCAATGCCATTTTAATTATTGAGCTTGTTTTAATGACCGCCTTGCTATTAATGAATGCTGCCGACGTTAGTTTGCAGGGATCTATGCCGGTAAGCAGTTGGTTCAAACCATTGTTTAGCGGCCTTAACGAGCATACTGCTCATATTGTTATGCTGGTTTGCTGGTGGATTCACTGGATTGGTATTTTATTATTCTTAAACTACGTACCCTTTAGCAAACACCTGCATATTTTCATGGCTTTCCCAAATACCTATTACAGCAACCTAAATCCAAAAGGCCAAATTGACAATATGGAAAGTGTTACTACAGAGGTAAAGTTGATGCTAGACCCTAATGCAGCACCTCCTGAAAACTATGAAGCTCCCGCGGGTTTTGGCGCTAAGGATGTGGGCGACCTAACTTGGAAAAACTTGATGGATGCCTACAGTTGTACAGAGTGTGGCCGCTGTACCAGTGTATGCCCAGCCAATATAACTGGCAAATTATTATCGCCCCGTAAAGTAATGATGGATACCCGCGACCGCCTAGAGGAATTGGGAACTGCCATGGATGCCAATAAAGCAACCCTCAATTACCACGATGGCAAAAGCCTGCACCACCGCACAACGGCAGAAGAGTTATGGGCTTGTACCTCTTGCAATGCTTGTGCAGAGGCTTGCCCAGTGAACATAAGTCCTGTAGATATTATTATGCAAATGCGCCAATATCAAGTAATGGAACTCAGTGCTGCTCCTGCTGACCTGAATAGCATGCTGAGCAATTTAGAAAACAATGGTGCCCCTTGGCAGTTCTCTCCTTCCGACAGGGCCAATTGGGTACAATCTTAAAAATATTTATTCAAGTGATGCAACCTATTCCAAATTTATCGACTAATAGTCACTAAAACATTATAATTATGGCTAAATCTATTTACACCAAATTACTTATTCTACTATTATTTCTATCTGTTGCTGGCACTGCTAGTGCCAAATGCGACTGGTATAAAATGAATACCAACTGGAGCTATGCTGTTAAAGGCGGCACCATTACCGTTGGACTCAATCTATCCAATTACCCATGCATTCAAGAATTTTGGTCCTTGGCTGGCGGTACAAATGTAAAAGGTTACTACACTTCATATACGGTACAAAAAAACGGGATCTACAAAATCTGCATGAAATTGTATGATACCTGCAATAAGTGCGATACAACAATCTGCAAAGAAATTAAAGTAGATGGTATTAAAACTTGCCAATGGTACAAAATGAGCACCAATTGGAGCGTTACCGTAAAAGGTGGAAGTATTGCTGTTGGCCTAAATATTGCCAATTATCCATGCGTGCAGGAATTCTGGTCTATCGCCGGGGGAGCTTACGTAAAAGCCAATAGCACTACTTTTAATGTGTCTAAAAATGGCGCATACACGGTTTGTATGAAACTTTATGACACCTGCTTAAAATGCGACACCCTTATATGCAAAGAAATTAAAGTAGATGGCATAAATACTTGCAGTGTAGATTTTACAGCAGACATTACCAAAGATGGGGTTAAATTCAAACCGAATTTCCCATGCAGCGGCAAAGCTTTCTATTCATGGAAATTTGGCAATGGCACCTATGGCAACACTGGCGATCCTTTTGTAAAATACGCTAAAGGTACTTACGAAGTATGTTTAACTGCCAAATGTTATACCTACGATCAAATTAACAAACGTTACGATTCATGCGAAGCTAAAATATGCAAAAAAATAGTGGTTAAAGAAAACCCGTGTGAATTGAAAGGTGATTTCAGCTATAAAATTGGTGATAAAGGTTTGGTTGTTTTTGAGGCCTCTGCTAACGAAAAAAATCTTATTTACGAATGGACCATTGATAATTCTTCTAAAAAGGGTCGCGACTTCTACATGACGCTTGCTCCTGGCTTACACAAAGTATGTGTTACCATTTATAATCCTAAAACAGGTTGTAAAGTTATCGTTTGCAAAACCATAGAAGTACCCAAACCAAAAATGGAATGCAAATTGGATTTTGTAGCTACTATAAGCAACGATGGTGTTAAATTTAAACCAGTATTTCCATGCAATGGCACGGCATCCTATTATTGGAAATTGGGCGATGGCACCTATTCTAACAATGGTGATCCATTTGTAAAATATAAAAAAGGCACTTACGAAATATGCCTTTACGCCAAATGCAAAGTGTATAACCAAGACAAAAAAGCTTACGATTCTTGCGAATCAAAAATCTGCAAGCAAATAGTTATCAAAACGAATCCTTGCGAATTAAAAGGCGATTTCACTTATACTATTGGTGATAAAGGGTTGGTAACCTTCATAGCCACTGCCAATGAGCAAAACTTGATTTACGAGTGGACCATAGACAACGATGTTAAAAAAGGTCGCGACTTTAAATTGACACTTTCTACAGGTACTCATAAAGTTTGTGTTACTATTTACAATCCAAAAACTGGTTGCAAAGTAGTTATCTGCAAAGTAGTTACTATTAATGCGCCATGCAACATCGAAGGATTCTACAGAGATTCTATTGTTTGCAACAGAATATTCTTATTCGGTGGTAGCAATAGCAAAGATAAAGTAGGCTATTATTACACCATAAAAGGCGAAAATATTTCGACCATTAAACAAGGTCAGAACGCAGTTTTCGAATCGAGCTTACCTAGTGGTACCTATACTATTTGTCTTTATGTATTAGGATATCAAAACAACGGCAGCGAACCAACTTGCCGCGATACCATTTGCAAAACATTTACATTAAAATCTTGTTCAAGCAAATGTATATTCCCAACCGGATGGTCTCAAACCAATGCCACTTGTTCAACCTTCTATTTTGATGGCTACAAGGTAATAGAGAACAACAATATTTACACCAATCCTTGTCACAAATACTCTTGGGACTTTGGAGATAAAATAACCGCCAATGGTAAAACCGTAAAACACGAATATGCGAAAAGCGGTACTTATACTGTTTGTATGAAAGTGATTGACACTTGTAAAAAATGCGATACATTGATTTGCAAAACAGTCACTGTAAGCGTTTGTTGCAAAAGCCAAATGAATGCAGAATTCTCTGATACGTTAAAATTAGGAGGTATTGTTAGATTTGTGAATCTTTCTACTGGTGGTGTTTATTACAAATGGTTGTTTGGGGATAACAGCGTTTCTAATGATAAAAATAACTCTCACACATATGCAAACGCTGGTTCGTATACTGTATGCTTGGTGGCTTACGATTCGAGTAAAAATTGTACCGATACCTTCTGTAAAACAATTGTTGTAAGCATTAAACGAGGCAGTATGGCATCTGCAAGCATCAATGGATTTGACAGCGACAATACTTGGAATTTTTATCCTAATCCTGTGAGTGATGCTTTAAGTATAACAGGTTTTAGCTTTAATTCAGGCGATATTATTACCATTCGCGATATCACTGGCAAAACTGTTAAAGTGGTCAACATCAATAACAGCACTAATAATTTGAGTATTTCCATGGATCAAATAGTAGCAGGTATTTATACCATTCAGTGTCAAACTGCAGATGGCCGCTCGATGCAATCAAAACTCATTAAACAATAAATTTAATTTGTACTATAACAAAAAACCCCGGCCAAATTGCCGGGGTTTTTTGTTGTTAAATCTTGTTCAAGTTCTTCCCTATCAATTATTTATCACATGTTTTCTAGCTTAAACAAATCCATTTTTGTCTTTTTTTAAAAAAAGTGTACTTTTGCAGCCGTTAATAAAATTATGAGCATATCAAATATACAGGAACTATTAGGCGCTGATGCCGATAACCTTTTAAATCATGAATCTAAAACCATTAGCAAAGATTTATTACACTTGCCCGGTGGCGACTTTGTAAACCGCATTTTTTCACAAACTAATCGCACCCCTCAAGTATTAAGAAGTTTAAGTGCCTTGTACGACCATGGTCGTTTAGCAGGTTCAGGTTACATGAGCATCTTGCCAGTAGATCAAGGTATTGAGCACAGTGCAGGTGCTTCTTTTGCTCCTAATCCTATATTTTTTGACCCTGAAAATATTGTAAAGTTGGCGATTGAAGGTGGTTGTAACGCAGTTGCTTCTACCTATGGTGTATTGGCTGCTTGTAGCAGAAAGTATGCCCATAAAATTCCTTTCATTGTTAAAATTAATCACAATGAATTTTTAACCTATCCCAACAAATTTGATCAAATCATGTTTGGCAGTGTAGAGGATGCTTGGAATCTTGGTGCTACTGCCGTTGGTGCCACTATTTACTTTGGTTCACCAGAGTCTGGCCGTCAGATTGTGGAGGTAGCTAAAGCATTTGAAAGAGCGCACGAGTTAGGCATGGCTACTATCCTTTGGTGTTATTTAAGAAACAATGGTTTCAAAAAAGATGGCATCGATTACCATGCTGCAGCTGACTTAACTGGTCAGGCCAACCATTTAGGTGTAACCATTCAAGCAGATATTATAAAACAAAAATTACCAACCAATAACGGTGGATATAACGCTGTAAACTTCGGCAAAACTCACCCTAAAGTGTACAGTGAATTAAGCACTGATCACCCAATTGATTTGTGCAGATACCAAGTTGCCAATTGCTATATGGGAAGAGCAGGATTAATTAATAGCGGAGGTGAAAGCAAAGGTGCTACAGATTTAGCCGAAGCAGTAACAACAGCCGTAATTAATAAACGTGCTGGTGGCCAAGGTTTAATTAGCGGCAGAAAAGCTTTCCAAAAGCCAATGAACGAGGGTATTGCTCTATTGAATGCCGTTCAAGACGTGTATTTGGAAAAAGAAATAACTATTGCTTAATCCATTTCTTTCTCTTAATCTTGTATCATAAATGAGTTGGTTCAAACGTGTTTCTGAGGGTATAACTACCAAAACAAAGGAGAAAAAAGCCACACCAGATGGTCTTTGGGACAAGTGTCCTAGGTGTAAAAATATAACCCCTCACAAAGATTTAATTGAGAGCAAGTACGTTTGTCCTTCCTGCGATTATCACTATAAAATAGGTTCGAAAGAATATTTCGAAATTCTGTTTGACGACAATAAATTTAAGGAGCTAGATCCCAATATTGTTTCGGGTGACCCGCTTGAATTTACAGATACTAAACCTTATAAGAGCAGAATTCTCGAGAGCATTTCTAAAAGCGGATTGAAAGATGCTGTAAGAACAGCAGTCGGAAAATCCAATGGAAGAAAGATTGTAGTGGCTTGTATGGATTTTAACTTTATTGGCGGATCCATGGGGAGTGTAGTAGGAGAAAAAATAGCGCGTGCTATTGATTATGCCCGCGAGAACAAACACCCCATGATCATTATTAGTAAGAGTGGTGGTGCCCGTATGATGGAAGCAGCCTTTTCACTTATGCAAATGGCCAAAACATCTGCTAAATTAGCCTTGTTAGCGCAAGATAAGATTCCCTATATTTCTATTTTAACCGACCCCACTACTGGTGGTATTACTGCTTCTTTTGCCATGCTTGGCGATTTTAACATTGCAGAACCAGAAGCCCTTATTGGATTTGCAGGACCGCGCGTAATTAAAGAAACCATTGGTAAGGATTTGCCTAAAGGATTCCAAAGTTCTGAGTTTTTATTGGAACATGGTTTTGTGGATTTAATAGCCCATAGAAATGTATTGAAAGATAAAATAAGTCTGCTCCTTAGTCATGTTTGGGATTGATTCTTAACATAGTTATCGGACCTCGCTAAGTATTTAAAATATGTAGCAAACAAAAAAGTAAAAAAAAATAAAAATATAATAAAGATGAATTTTCCAGAGAATTTAAAATACACCAAAGACCATGAGTGGATCAGTGTAGATGGTGACGTTGCAACTGTTGGTATAACAGATTTTGCCCAAAGCGAATTAGGCGATATTGTATTCGTAGAAATTGAAACCAAAGGTCAAACCCTTGCTAAAGAAGCTACTTTTGGAACAGTAGAAGCTGTTAAAACAGTAAGTGATTTGTTCATGCCTATTGGTGGCGAAATCATGGAAGTAAATGCAGATTTAGAGTCACAACCAGAATTAGTAAACAGTGATCCTTACAACGGTGGTTGGATGGTGAAAATCAAAATTGCTGATGAAGCTCATTTAGGTGAACTTTTAGATGTAACTGCCTATAAAGCACTTATCGGTCACTAAAATAATTTCAATTATTTGAATAAAATAATTGGTTCAATAAAATATCAATTGCCCTCAATTTTGTGGGCAATTTTTATTTATACGCTTTGTGTTCTCACACACCCTGGCCTACCTTCCGCCCCTCTCTTTGGTTTTATTCCAATTGATAAACTGGGTCATACATTTTTATTTACCCTTCAATTGTTTTTTATTTTATGGGGATTTTCAAGGTATTTCAAATCTTCTGTTTCATTCAAAAAAATTGCTATTTGGTCATTTGTTATTACTGCATCCTATGGTTTGCTCATCGAATTGATTCAGCATTATTTTACGGCTACGCGAACAGGTGATGCATTCGATTTCATAGCAGATGTAGTAGGTTGTTGTTTAGGGATATTACTCTATAGGTTTTTGAAAATCAGAAAACAGTTATCCAGAGATATTATTAAGTGAAATCAACTTAATATTTTGCTTTCCAAAAGTTAAATTAAACTTATTTTGTTGTACAAGTTATGCTAACACAAAATTTAATTTTAAATTCAATTTGAACTTTTAAATCTCAAAAAATCTTTTGTTTTTAGCCCCTCACGCTTGTTTTAAATCTTCCGTTTAATCCTTATTTTTGCAAAATGTCTATAAACATGGCGAAAGACAAAGAACCAATTAATTTTGAAGCTTTTAAAACCGAAGTCCTTAATGATTACCGATTGGCTTGCGAAAGCAGACAGGCCAGCTTGATTGGTAGAAAAGAGGTACTAACGGGAAAAGCTAAATTCGGTATTTTTGGAGATGGTAAGGAGGTAGCTCAATTGGCCATGGCCAAAGTATTTAAACATGGCGATTATAGAAGTGGTTATTACCGCGACCAAACTTTCATGTTTGCCACTGGCATGAATACCATTCAGCAATTCTTTGCTCAGCTGTATGCGCATACGGATATAGATGCAGAACCGAATAGTGCAGGTCGCAGCATGAACGGACACTTTGGTTCTCGCTTTTTAGATGATGATGGCAATTGGTTGCCACAAACAGACCGCTATAATTCTTCATCCGATATATCTCCTACAGCAGGTCAAATGCCGCGCTTGTTAGGTCTTGCCTTAGCCTCCAAGTTATATAAACAAAACTCAGACTTGCACCAATACACCAATTTTTCTAATCGAGGAGATGAGGTGGCTTTTGGAACTATTGGCAATGCCAGCACCAGCGAAGGTGGTTTTTGGGAAGTAATAAATGCCGCAGGTGTATTACAAGTACCAATGGCCATGAGTGTTTGGGACGATGGTTATGGCATTTCTGTTCCTGCAAAATACCAAACTACCAAAGAAAATATCAGCGCTATTCTAAGTGGTTTTAATAGCGATGAAAACGGAGATGGTGTTGATATTTATAACGCCAAAGGCTGGGATTATGCTGAGTTATGCCAGGTATACAAAGACGCTATAGAAAATTGCAGAACTAATCACCGCCCAGTTTTAATCCATATCAATGAAGTAACACAGCCTCAAGGTCACAGTACTTCTGGTTCTCACGAAAGATATAAAAGCGAAAAAAGATTGCAATGGGAAGCAGATTATGATTGTATTGCCAAAATGCGCGAATGGATAGAAGAGAAAAAAATTGCCAATGCAGAAGAGTTAGACATAATAGAAGGTAATGCGCTTAATCATGTTAATGAATGCCGTAAACTCGCTTGGGAGAGCTATTTAGCCCCAATGAAAAAAGATGTCAGCGATGTGATAGAATTGCTTGGCACCTTTCAAAATTCTGCAGCAGAAGAGGCTATAAAAGAATTAAAAGCCACAAAAGACCCTATTCGCAAAGACATTGGAATCGCCATTAATAAAGTGTTAATTGCTACCATTGGCAGGGAAAGTACGGAGCGAGAAAATCTAAAAGTTTATTACAAAAATTTCCTTACTATTAATTTCGAACGCTATTCATCCACACTTCACAGTGCGTCTGCTCATAATGCTTTGGCTATTCCGGAAATAAAACCAGAATATAACGACAGCAAAATGGTAGATGGCAGAGAAGTGGTATTGGCTTGCTTTGATGCAGCTTTGGGGCGCGACCCCCGAGTATTTGCTTTTGGTGAAGACGTTGGTGCCATTGGAGATGTGAATCAAGGTTTTGCTGGAATGCAGGAAAAATATGGCGAAATGCGAGTAAGTGATACAGGTATCAGAGAATTGAGTATCATTGGCCAAGGTATAGGCACGGCCATGCGTGGCTTGCGTCCGATTGCCGAAATACAATACTTAGATTATTTGTTATACGCCTTGCAAATTATGAGCGATGATATTGCAACCTTGCAATACAGAACCAAAGGTGGACAAAAGACACCCATCATTATTAGAACCAGAGGTCACCGCTTGGAGGGTATATGGCATAGCGGTTCTCCAATGGGCATGATCATTAATGCTGTAAGAGGTATGCATGTATGTGTGCCGCGAAACATGACCCAAGCCGCAGGTATGTATAATTTATTGTTGAAAGCAGATGAACCTGCCTTGGTGATAGAATGTTTGAACGGATACCGATTAAAAGAAAAAATGCCATCCAACGTTGGTGAATTTACGGTTCCATTAGGTCAACCTGAAATCATTAATGAAGGATCTGATGTTACCATTGTGAGTTATGGTAGTACTTTAAGAGTCATACAAGATGCCATGAAAAAATTAGAAAATGTGGGTATTAGTTGCGAATTAATAGATGTGCAAACCTTATTACCATTTGATATTAACCATGAAATTGTAAAATCTTTAAAGAAAACTAATAGAATTATTTTTATAGATGAAGATGTTCCTGGAGGAGCTACTGCCTACATGATGCAAAAAGTAATGGAAGAGCAAGAAGGGTATAAATATTTAGATGCACAACCATTAACCATTAGTGCGAAGGTCCACCGTCCTGCTTACGGAACAGATGGTGATTATTTCTCCAAACCAAATGCCGAAGATATTTTTATCTCCATTTATGGGATGATGCATGAAGCAAATCCTACTCAGTTTCCTCAATTTCTCTGATGCGGATAATGCGCTGCTTTGTGTATTTATTTCTAACCGAAATATAAAGAGCGCAAAGCACTACAGCGCCAATAAAGAGTATGCTGAGTTGTGCGGAGAGTTTTCTTTGCAATGGCAAGGCAATAATGATAATTGAAATTAAGGCCTGCACACCTGCGTAGATTGCAGATATTTTAAGATGTTTTTCTTTGCCAACGTGCACTAGTTTTTTAAATAAAAAATCGCGGTGTGGTACAAATATATTTTCGCGCAAAATTAATTTATAGATTACTGTAAGGCCTGCATCCATTCCAAGAACAGAAAATAATAAAAAGTAAGCGTAATTACCTGTTTTAAATATCAAACTTAACATGAGATAAAATATAACAAAGCTGATACCAATACTACCCACATCGCCTGCAAATACTTTTGCCTTGGTTCTGAAATTGAAAAACATAAAAGCAATGACGCCTGAAATCATGGTGTAAATAAAGTTAGGATTTGCAAATTGAATTTCTTTGCCCTCTAAATCAACTGAGTGATTGTTGAGCCACCAAAAACTTAAGAGTATTACCAAACTATTCAAACCCAGCATGCCGTTTATACCATCCATAAAGTTGAAAGCATTCAACACACCTATTCCAAAAATAACACAGGCAATTATAATGGGCCACTTATCTGCAGAAATATAATCAAAGGGTAATTCTATGGCTAATAATGTGAGGGCAAAAATTTGAAATATAAGACGCACAAAATGTTTAACGAATATCAAATCATCAATAAAACTGATGGTGCACATCATCAATAAACCTATGATGAAAAAACTTTTTAAAGTATAGGGAAACGCAATACAATATACCATTAAACCAAAAAGTACAAATAAACCAAAGCCAGTAATGGTTTGCTTGATATGTGAACTCCGACCTACTGGATGGTCATAAATCTTAAAATACTTGGCCGCTTTTAGGTATAAAAACGAAAAGAGTACAAAACTCAATGGGGCAATTATACTGTAAAGATGAGACGGCATTTAATGGTTTTAAATCGAATTAGTTGAAACAAAATTAAGCAGATTTGGCATATAATTTTTCAATCCAAACTTTATATTTATCCTCAATCAATTTACGCTTCTGCTTTAGTGTTACAGTAAGTTCGCCACTCTCTACAGAGAAGGGCGTTCGCTTAATTACAAAATCTCTGATTCTGCTATAATTAGCGACATGAAGTGATAACTTTTTAATATCCTCTTCAATCCAATTTTTAATATTCTCTTCTTCAGCAATTGGATTTTCATCGTTGAAAAAAGAATCATTTAAGCCAAAGAATTTCTTCAAATGATCTTCCTTAGGAACAATAATGGCCGTTATATATTCGCGCTTATCCCCAATAATAAATATTTGTTCGATGCGCTCACTTTGTAAATACGTGTTCTCTAAAGGAGTTGGATATATATTTTTACCCAAGCTGGTTTTCAGCATGTTTTTTAATCTATCTGTAATTTTTAAATATCCCTTTTCAAACTTTCCAATATCACCGGTATGAAACCAACCCTCATTATCCATCACAATGGCCGTCTCTTCAGGATTGTTATAATACCCTTGCATAATATTCGGACCTTTGCAAAGTATTTCACCCTCTGCACTTTCAAAATCGGGTTGAAAACTATCATATGTTTGTATGGTAATTATTTCTTTCGTCTCTGCATTTTGAATGGCCACCTGCTGCCTTGGCGCCACCCTGCCACTGGTACCATGCACTTGACGCTCAAATTCATTTACAGAAACAAATGGAGAAGTTTCGGTAAGACCATAACCTTGTTGACATCGGATGCCAATATTGCCAAAAAATTCTCCCACATGTTGAGGCAAAGCTCCACCTCCGGAAACCAATAATTTCAATCGGCCACCAAGCTTTTCCTTGATCTTGCTGAACACCAATTTTTCTGCCACCATGTGTTTGATTTTTAAAAGCGGGCCAACAAATTGTTTGGCTTCTAATTTCAATCTGTATTTTTCCCCAATCTTTAGACTCCAAAAGAATATTTTGGTTGCAATACCACCCTTATCTATGGCATTGCTGCGTATTCTACCTTCGAGGCGCTCCAGTAAGCGAGGCACACAGGTCATAATTGTAGGATGTACTTCTTGAAAATTTTGCGATATCTTTTCAATGCTTTCAGTATACGCAATTTGGGCGCCAATATAGGTTGGCAAATAATAACCTGCCATTCTCTCATAAACATGGCTTAACGGAAGAAATGATAAAAAGCGATCTTCCTTATTAATACTAGAACATAACTCTAAAGCATCATAACAATTGCTCATGAAATTATAATGACTTAACATAGCACCCTTTGGCACCCCTGTAGTACCACTAGTATATATCAATGCAGATAAATCGCCATGTTGAATGGTTGGCAATATGGCTTCAATTTCACTTTTGAATTGGGGCCATAGTTTTGCACCTTGCTCCTTAATACTTGTCAATAACAAAAACTTTTCTGTAGGTACTTTGTATTCGAATGCCAAAAACACCTGCTGAATACCAGGACATTTTTGTTCGATTTTTTGAAATTTTTTCAGAAGAAAAGGTGTTCCTAACAATAATGCTTTACTATCACTGTCGTTAAGAATAAATTGGGTTTCCTCCGCTGTAAGTGTCGGGAAAATTGAAACATTAACTGCACCTAATTTATGTAACGCCTGATCATAAAAAACAAATTCAGGACAATTTTCTAGAATAATGGCAACTTTATCCCCTCTTCTAATGCCGATGGAATATAGATAAGCCGCCCATTTTTCTATTTCAATAAATGTTTCCTTATAGGTGATACTTTCATATTTGCCTTCCTTTTTCTCAAATAAAAATGGATGTTCAGGCGTATGAATGACATTTGCAGAATGAATTAGAAATTCATGTAAGGAGCCGAAATCAGGGTCTTTGGAGGCCATATTGTGATAGTATTGTATTGCGAAAATATTGTTTTTTTATGTAATACGCTTTGGTTAAAAAAAGAAGTTGATAAAATTCTTTTAACACAATGTCAAAATTAAAGCTGGATTCTGAATGGAGTTTAGAGCCAGTTGAATTTTTTGTAGTGCATGTAAGGTTTTAGCTCACTGCCAAATTTGCTATAGAAATAAGCCACCCCCTTTATCTCACTTCCCTCAAAATCTAATGTTATTTTTTTATTTGCAAACTTATTAATTATTAGATCTATTAAACCATTCATAATACCACATTTTTTACCTTCTTCTGTGGCACCTCCACTCAAATAAAATAAGTAACTGGGCGTTTTAAAAAATAAAACAGCACCCACCCAAATCTCATTTTTGATAGCACCCAAAGTTATTAAGGCTCCCATATCATGAGCCAAATGGCAATTATTTAATAAAAGCTTATAATGCCGTTCTGTTATCATCGGATTTTTTTCGCCCCAAGCATTTCTATTAAGTTGCACCACTATTTCAAACGGAATGTCCCAAATATATCCTATCTGCTGACGCTCAATTTTTCTGACATTTTTTGAAACATCACTTACGTAATTATTTTTCAAAATTGCATATTGATTATCGAGATTCAATTGATAATTATTCCTTAATTTGATATTGGGCAAGGTCCCATAATGCATATTTAATTGCATATTTACCAAAAAAAATTGCTTCGGGATAGCTTCTACAAAATCCTTTGTAGTGCATGTGATTCCTTGTTTTGCAAAAACACCCAATTGCTGTGTAAAAAAAGGCTGATAAATATATTTTAATCCAAATTTTTTCCTCCAAGGCATTGGAAATACTGCTTCGTAATCGCCCACCACCAGGGCATCCCATTGACCATTGGCCATGTTCTCTAAATACCACGAATAGGCATATATTAAAGGCGCAATGCTATTGTCAATGGTTTTATCCCATTTTACAAAATCAATATCGCGGTGTTTAATATGTCTTATTTCCATTGCTTAACCAAGATTCAAAAACGGTTCTCCATCCCTTCCAACCCCCATAGTCGCTTAGAGATTCATTGTGAAATATAAAGTTAAAATCACCTTTTACTTTTTCTAATTGTCCAATCATTTTGGCTGAATATTGCAATGTGTCTTCCATAGTCAAATGCATAAATTCTTTAAAGGCTACATCCATCATACTAAATGGCACAATCTCCAATTCAGTAATAGTTTCCATTTCAATATCATACCAGTAAAATGGATTAGCTGTATTGGCTCTGTATCCCGGCACTTCTGAATATCCCATTGAAAATTCCCTTTTTATTCCTAATTTTATTAATGAAATATAGGTACTAGGCAATGCAAATCTCAAATAATGTTGACGACTCTGAAAAATAGGACGTTCAATGATATTCTCCAAAATTTGCTTTTCTTTTTGAATAATTTCATCTTCACAAAATGATTGATAACTGGGGTGCAAACCAACTTCATGACCTTCACTCACGATTCTTTTTATTAATTTTTGAAAAGCTTTGTTATGAGGGCTAATATTTTTATCGTAGGGACCATTATCGCCAACCTGAATAAAATAATTAGCTTTTAAACCAACCCTTTTTAAGGTTTCAAATTGATAATCAAAATTATCAAAAGGATCCTGTGCTTTGTTAATCAAAACACCCATTCGCCTATTTATTTGAGGCCATTTACCACCCAAGATATCTTTACTTAAACCACCCAGTTGACGGACCAACTTCTTTCCCTTATATGAAAATACCGAATCTACATCAATAGTTGGAACTAATCTATTCTCTTCTTTTTCTTTAAATCGCAATTCATTAAAAGATATTTCTTTTAAATAACTTTCAAAAAAAGCCACCCACAAATCCACCAATGGTGTTTGCAAATATTGATGGTGGTAAAAAATTGAGTTTTTATAAGAATACCGATCGTGTTTATCATATTCTAAACAGCAGTATTCTTCATACCTTACTAAACAATAAAAAATGGCCCCAAAGATATCAAATCCAATATCACAAGCATTTCCAAATATGACAGTCATCTCATTTATGAGTGTAAATTGAATGTTATAAAAACTTAACCCTTTACGTTCTAATATTCCATGAGGAAGAATTTGAATCCAACCATCGCATGGTACACTGCTATAATTTATTTTAATAATGTGCTTTTCTGTCGCTTGATCTACATTTTCAAATACATCATAATCACAACCAAATTGTTGTTTAAAAATGTACTCTAAAACATATTTTGTTCGATTAGATAGATATGGAGTATAAATTGCAATCAAAATTTTCCTATTTTTGCCTTTTTACGCAAATAAACAATATTTTTAATGAAAGTTGCTCTAATAACAGGAATAACCGGTCAGGATGGCGCCTATTTAGCTGAATTTCTTTTGAAAAGGGGCTACATGGTTCACGGATTGAAACGCAGAAGTTCTCTTTTTAATACTGATAGAATCGACCATTTGTACCAAGATCCTCATGTTTTGAATGCTAATTTGAAATTGCATTTTGGTGATTTAACAGATAGCACTAATCTGATTCGTTTGATTCAAGAAATTCAACCAGATGAAATTTATAACCTAGCTGCCATGAGTCATGTGCATGTGAGTTTTGAGACCCCAGAATATACGGCCAATGCAGATGGAATTGGTACTTTAAGATTATTAGAAGCCATTCGCATTTGTGGACTCATTAATAAAACAAGAATCTATCAAGCCTCTACTTCTGAATTATACGGTTTGGTTCAAGCAGTTCCGCAAAGTGAAACTACACCTTTCTATCCACGCTCGCCCTACGCAGTTGCAAAAATGTACGCTTATTGGATTACGGTTAATTACCGCGAAGCTTATGACATGTATGCTTGCAATGGTATTCTTTTCAATCACGAATCACCAATTCGCGGGGAAACTTTTGTGACACGAAAAATTACAAGGGCTGCTGCAAAAATTGCTTTGGGATTACAAGATAAATTGTACCTGGGCAATATGAACAGTAAGCGCGACTGGGGTCATGCAAAAGATTATATTGAAGCCATGTATCTTATTTTGCAACAGGAAAAACCGGAAGACTTTGTAATAGCGACTGGCAAAACTACAGAGATTCGCGAGTTTGCCCGTATGGCATTTGCCTATCTCGGTATTACTTTAGTATTTGAGGGAAAAGATGCCAATGAAAAAGGCATTATTGCTTCTATTGATATTGAGAAAGTGCAAGCTATGGGCTTAAATCTAAGTGCACTTACTATTGGAAAAGAAGTGATTAATGTTGATGCTAAATATTTCCGCCCTACCGAAGTAGATTTATTAATTGGTGATGCTCAAAAAGCAAAAGATAAGTTAGGCTGGGTGGCCAAACACTCCTTACAAGAATTGGTAAATGATATGATGCAAAGCGATTTGCACCTAATGAAAAAAGATGAATATCTGAGGGCTGGAGGATTTACCACGCTTAGTTATTTCGAGTAAAGCAACTAATTACACTAACGCTTATATCTAACAAGGTATTTGCCTTTTTCATCCACTTTTAATACAGGCGGCATGCGCATTATTTCAAAATAATTATACCCATCCTGAAGATTTTTCCAAAAATCTATGCGCGGTGGATCAAACTTATAAGTACTTTTTAAATAATACCAATTGGCAGCATTCATTCTGCAAGGATAAATATGAAAGGGTATGTGGTAATTGGTATCTCGATTGCCTTGGGCTTGCACATTACACCAATATAACTCCTTAATTACATCGTTGCTCATAGGCATACAACCAATGGTAAGGCTATCGCCATGCACAAATATTTCGCCACCATAATTGCCCTTTTTTCCTAAAATACTATCACTTTTATTGGGATAGGACACTTTAAATGATAAATAAAAATTACTGTAAGGGTTGTACTGACTGATATTGTAATACCCTTCTGGTACTTGATAATCGCCTTCAAATCTTTTAGGACCCAAAGAGCCAGACAGGCGCACAATGTAATAAGTTTTAACCAACTTATACCTATGGTGCATGCTATCTGCAGCCCATAACTCCAATTGTTGCTCTTTCTTAAAAGCCCGCCAATAAACAAACTTTGGAGGGTATTGTAAATTTACGGCAGCAAAAGCTTTTTTTAAGACTTCATCACTACTTAAACGGGCATTCCAAACACGCTGATTTCCCAACTGTTGCTCCGTTAATACCTGTGGTTGTGCAAACAGTTTAATACCGACTAATGCAAATAATATAAAAGTTATAAAACGCATGAATTGCTTAATCCACAACACTAATTTTAATACTGTTGGCCATTGATTTATTTTTAATTGGCATACTGGCTGTGTGTATTACTCTGTCTCCTACCTCAACTAATTTTTCAGCTTTTAAAATATCAATTACATCACTAAAAGTTTGATCGGTACTTTCATACTTATTGTAATAAAATCCACGGATACCCCATACCAAATTCATAACCTTTAACAAAGGTTTATGACTGGTAAAAATATAAATATCCGCACGTGGTCTAAAGGATGAAATTTCTATTGCAGAATAACCTGAGCGGGTCATACCCACTATGGCTTTTGCCTTTAAATGATCGCTCATACGCACCGCTGTAAAGCATATTTCATCCGAAATAAATGTATCACTTTCTGCTGTTGGTTTAACACCTTTGAAATAGACCCTTCTGTCTTTCTCAACATCTTTAATAATTTTTTCCATGGTCTCTACCACTTTAATAGGATAGCTTCCAACACTGGTTTCTGCACTTAACATAACAGCATCTGCTCCATCTATTACCGCATTGGCAACATCTGTTACCTCTGCTCTTGTAGGAGTAGGATTGGTAATCATAGTCTCCATCATTTGCGTAGCCACAATTACTGGCTTACCTGCAATCAAACATTTTTCAATGATATTTTTTTGAATAATTGGCAAATCTTGCAAAGGCATTTCTACACCCAAATCGCCCCGAGCAATCATGATCGCATCGGTTACTTCAATGATTGAATCAATATTTTTTACCGCCTCTGGTTTTTCAATTTTAGCCACTACCAATGAATTTTTACCTGCATCTGCAATTCTCTTTTTCAGGTCTAAAATATCTTCTGCTTTGCGCACAAAGGAGAGACCTATCCACTCCACATCATTGGCCAATCCAAATTCTAAATCAGCTATGTCTTTTGGTGTTAAACTTGGAAATGAAACATCTGTATGAGGTAAATTGAACCCTTTTTTTGATTTCAAAATTCCTCCCTCAATAATGGTAACTTTAACATCAGTATCATTGATAATCGCATCAATTCTTAATTCCAATTTACCATCATCAAGCAAAATAGATTCACCGGGTTTTACATCCTTGGTTAGATTGGCATAACGAATACCAATTCTTTCTGCTGTGCCAATTACCTCTTCGGAAGTAATAATGGTTTCCAATCCTTCCTTAAGCATAACACCATCATTTTCCATTATACCAACCCTTAACTTAGGACCTTGCAAATCCTGTAGAATGCAGATATCAGAATTTATTTCTTCGTTGATTTCGCGGACATTGTTCAGCACTTGCTGGTGATCTTCGTAGGTACCATGAGAAAAATTGAGTCGGCAAACATCTACACCGGCCAATATGATTTGTTTTAAATTTTCTTTTGAAGCAGTTGCAGGACCAATGGTTGCAATAATTTTTGTTTTGTTGAAATTCGTCTTATACATGGAGAGATTCTAAATATTTTTTATTGTTTTTAACGTTCATATTCATTAAAAAATTTTCATGCGATTTAATCATGGAAAATTGGAGTGGAAAAATGCCATCTATTTTTTTTGCTTTCTGAATGGCTTCTACTGCTCTTTCAAAATAACCATAGATATCATCACCTGCGCAAAGCAAAAAGTAATCAAAAAGTGGTTTACTATTGTATAAAACACCAGCGCTTCCTCTATTTTGAACTAAATACCATTTCAATTCTACATCTTCAAATTCCTGAAAGAAATGCAAATGTTCGCTTGGCTGAGTTGTTTCTGTATCAATGACCCAATCTTCATTCATGGTGAGTTGCATATCAAAACTTTTATTGATTTGCCAAGCCACTTGATATCCGGGAATATTGGCCTTAATTCCTGCCAGTTTTAAATCGAGTGAAGAGTGTTTATTCACGCTTTATTACTTCTTTTATAATGATAAAAACGAAGTACAAATTTACAACATGTTTGGGCAAGTTGGTAAATTAATTGTTATTAAATACTGATGGTTCGATGAACAGCACTAAGTACCTTCTCTACAGGCAAGTCTTTCATGCAACTTTCTCCGTTAACGCATTGGCCGCGATAGAAGCACTGACACGTTTTATCCGGCTCTACAATCTCGCCATTACCGAACAAATCGAATTCATTTGGATTAAAGATATTGTTCATAAGCACTATTTTTTTCTGCAGACCCAATGTTAAGTGCATGCCCATAGTTACTTGTGTTACCACCAAATTGCATTGATCTATTAAATTAATAAATTGAGGTAAGGGGTAATAGCCCAAATATTTGGCTCCAGATAATGATTGAATCTCTTTGTTGCGAGCATCCTCCTGTTCACCACCTAACAACAATACTTCAAATCCTGCTTTCACCAATTGTTTCGCCAAATCTGCAAAGTAGGTCTTAGGCCAAAGGCGCGTTGTCCAACGGTCGCCACAACCCGTATTTAAACCAATTACTTTTTTAGTGGTGTCAATTTGTGGCCAAGTAAAACCCTTATCGGCATGATTATCCAACAAATAGGGTTCGCCATTATATTCCAAATCACACAGCTTAAATATTTCTTGGCAATAATTCATGGTATTGGCTTTGCTCACATCATCAAATAAACCTGTGTGAAATTTATGATTGGCCAATTCATTCATTGGTTGCGAAACATTATCCTTCAGCACATAACCATATTTTTCCTTTGCATTTACTGTTAGGAGCAAAGCAGAAGCTTCTTTTTCTTTGTCTAAATTAATAGCAATATCAAATTCGGCATGTTGCAAATACATAGCAGAGGCATAATCGAATTTTAATATTTCATCAATTTGGCCTTTAGGGAGAATGGCAGGGGTCATGGTTAACCAAGTAATTTTGCAATCTGGATAAAGTGCTTTGTATTTGGTAACCAAAGGTGTGGTACGAATAACATCTCCTATGGCACCCAATTTAATAATTAAAATTCTTTTGCCGATGGGGGTGTAGGCAGGGCAAGTTTCGCAGTGGTAACCATGCAGTTTATGGGGATTACAAGGCACATCACCCTTAAAATGCAAACAATCTGGTTTAAAAAAATTCATGCTAGTGTTAATGCAAATTAATAGATTTTAAGATAGAATAAAAAATATTGCACAACTTTTGCAGTAATAAATACGTCTATAGTTTATAAATGTAGAAAATTTAAAGATTTTTGATTATTTTTGATAAAACTTTCATGAAACGTCTCTGTTCCCCTCTGATATGGTGTTTTTTACTTCTTTTTTCAACAAAGGCGGGAGCAACGCACCTTGTTGGAGGATTCATTAGTTATGAATATTTGGGCGCCAATGGCGTTAGCGCGCGATATATGGTAACCATTACAGCCTACAGAGACTGTAAACA
Organism: Bacteroidota bacterium; assembly: GCA_025354385.1. Taxonomy (GTDB): domain Bacteria; phylum Bacteroidota; class Bacteroidia; order NS11-12g; family UBA955; genus JABMMZ01. Next base: position 4,360 of record JANXMZ010000023.1, on the reverse strand, counting down.
GGGCAGTATACCACTTGCCAAAGACATTGATTTGTGTATTTACCGTGGAGACAATGGCAGTTATGTAAGGACCGAGAATTTTGTGCGTACCTCGCTCGAGTCGGTTAAGCCCGTTGGTAGAACTGATTGTCCGGAATTGGCGAATGTCTGTTTGGAAAAAGCGGTCTATAGAGGGCCGATCACATTAGCTCATAATCAATTTGGGTATAAATTACTTTACCAAGTATGTTGTAGAAACACCCAAGTAAATTTGATGAATGGTAGCAATGGTACTCCTAATATCGGACAAACCTATCAAGCCATTATTCCTTCTACTTATTTGGTAAACAGTACCCCCTTTTTTACCGATGTACCTGTACCTTACATATGTATCAATGATACGACGGAAATAAATAATTACGCAATAGATCCGGATGGTGATTCACTGGTTTATAAATTGGCAACCCCATGGTACGGCGACAATACCCCTTGCTCTTCTGTTTACCAAAAACCAGATGATATTGTAGATTATACCCCTGGTTATAGCAGTTCGCAACCATTTGGCAACAATGGCATTTCAACTATTAATTCCAAGAATGGTGTTACAACTTTTCTTTCCAGGAAAGTGGGCAATTTTGCTACAGCCATAGATGTTTATGAATATCGAAGAGGTATTCTTAAACCATTGAGCATTACGCGTCTCGATTTACAAATCATTGTCATCAATTGCAACCCCAATACGAGGCCATATATCACCAATGCCACAAAAATATATTCTGTTTATGCAGGCGATAAATTGTGTTTCGATGTGGTTAGTAAGGATAAGGAAAACAACACTATTAGCATGCGAGGCATTGGCGATTTATTAACTGGTGCCAATGGTTTCAAAGGCACAAAAGCCACTTTTGTAGATGCCGTAGCAAAAAGTACTGTAACTTCTCAGTTTTGCTGGCAAACAGATTGCGACCAAGCTGCTACTGACCCTTATCTATTTGCCGTTCAAGTGGTAGATGATGGCTGTCCTTCAAAATATTCCTTGGTAAATTTTTACATAACCGTAAAACCATTTACCGGAAAAGTCACCGTCTCTGGTCCTTCCCCTATTTGTCAGGGTTCCAAAAATAATATTTATACGATAGCCCCAACGGCCAATACTGCACCCGAACTTGTAGGAATAACCTATAATGTAGTGGTAACCAATGGTACGCTCCAAAATAAATCTGGCAATACTCTTACTATCAGTTGGAACAAAAATGCACCTTCTGGTAATATTGAAGTGGAACCTGTTTCGCGGTATGGTTGCAAGGGTCCAAAATACAATCTTCCCGTGACCCTCATTGCTGCGCCTCCTGCGCCTATATTGTTGGCGGTGGATACTGTCTGTCCGGGCACCAAAAAAATATATACAACTGCTGCAACTGCAGGTTATACCTACCAATGGTGGGTGCAAAACGCAATTATAACCGGCTCATCTACTACCAATAATATTTCTCTCACATGGAGTCTTCCAGGTAATGGATATGCCAAATTGGTACAATACAATCAAAATAATTGCCCTAGCGATACAGCTACTTTAAATGTTTGGGTTTCCAAACCTGCAACAACGGGTATTATTGGACCTAAAACCATTTGTCCTCACGCTAACAGAATTGATTATTCCGTTATTGTAAAAGATGTTAATAGTACTTATAAATGGTTCGTAGCAGGTGGCACCATTGCCAGTCAAACAGGCAATTCCATTAAGGTAAATTGGGGTGCCGTTGGGTTAGGACAAGTAAAAGTAATTGAAATTAATCGATTTGGATGTCCAGGTGATACAGTTTACTTGTCAGTGGATAAAACCTACAAACTTATCAGTGGCGCTATTACAGGAGATACTTCCATTTGCGAATTTACTAAAAATGAAATTTACTCAGTGCCATATACCAATAATTCTCAATACAATTGGAGCATAACTGGTGGTGTTATTATTTCTGGTCAATTAAGCAATAGTATTAAAGTGAATTGGGGCACCAGTGGTTCAGGCAGTTTAAGTGTTTATGAAAGCAGTTATGATTCTGTGAACGGCATTCCTTGTGTCAGCAATCCAACCAGTAGAGTTATCAATATTCATCCTTATCCAGTTGCAGATTATATTAATGGTGATTTTGAAGTTTGCCAGCTTTCTGGTGTAGGCACCTATTTTGTAAGCGGCCTCAATAAATCTACTTATCTGTGGGCTATCAACAGCGACACTTCTGGTATTCTGGGTCAAGGTACCAATAGTATTTTATATGCCTACAGCAAGTTTGGTTCTTTTAATTTTAAGGTAATTGAAACGACCGAATTTGGATGCGTTGGTGTGCCTATTGATACTGTATTAATTGTACATCCTAAACCTACTACAACGCCTATTATTGGCGATAGTATTATTTGTTATCCTAATAGCACTAATTTTGTTTACAGTGTTAGTGGACTGCCAAATTCAATTTATCATTGGGTTGTAAATGGTGGCATACCATCTCCTAACTCTACTACCAATACTATTACTATCAATTGGGCCGGTCAGCAACTGAACAGCATCAAAGTGCTAGAAATTTCGCAATATGGATGTTTAGGTGATTCAGTAAGGCAAAATATTTTTTATGACAATCCTTCTGTCTACCTCAATTACATTACCGTAAATCCCCCACCTGCTGCCGACAATGGTATAGATGTGTTTTGGGAATTAAGAAATGCGCCACGCTATAATACCTCCATTTACATAGAACGAAGAAGTGCCGGCACTGCCGATCCATTTGTTAACGTTGGCACAATTGCGGGTAATCAGGTAACTTTTAACCATACTAATATTAATACTGATTTCAACGCATGGGAATACCGTGTGAAGGGATTTGATTTATGTGGCAAAGCCCTTTATACTAAAGTACACACCAATATATTGTTGAGTGGTAAAAAAGTAAATGGTTATGATGTTCAGATGAATTTTACACCTTACATTGGATGGGGCAATGCAAATATTCGCTATGATGTATACCGCTTGCTTAAAAACTCTGGTGATTATCAATTATACGAATCCAACGTAAGCACTTTCAACATGGCTTATAGTAACGGTTTAGAATACTACACACAATGCTATCGAATCAAAGCTACAAAAATTGGTTCCGATTCTGTTACCTGGAGCAATGATGTTTGTTTTGACTTTGATCCTACTCTTTTCATTCCAAATGCATTCTCACCAAATGGCGATGATTTCAACAATACTTTCATTATGAAAGGTGGTGCTTTAAAAAGTGTTGAAATCAGTATATTCAATCGTTGGGGTGAAAAATTATTTGTTGGCAATAGCCTTAATGCGAACTGGGATGGCACATACAAAGGCAAAGACCAACCACAAGATGTTTATATGTACTATTGCAATTACATAGGGTTTGATGGTAGAAAATATTCTACTAAAGGCACTATCACATTATTGAGGTAATTTACTTCAAATATGGTTAATATATGGCTGTAATCCCATTTTAACCCGTGCCAAAAACCATCATACTCACAAATAAAAAGTAGGTTAAATGCTACAAAGAAGTCAATTAAATTTAAAAAAATAATTTTTAACATTCCTCTTTTTTTAGGAACATCATTAATAAAAGCGGTCAATCTAACGGGTAAAAATCAATGTAAGACTTGCCGCCATATGCGCGCTCGGACCAAGGAGAATAACAATAAGCAAACATATAAGTTATCAAACAATAAATGGCCATTTCACTCATACTGGACTTACTTTCCACAGGTTTAAAATAAAACCCATTGCCAGTTAAACTATCCATTTCTGCGGTCATGAGGATATAATCCAAATGATAGCTGATGGTGGCAGGTAATTAAATATAGTATCCTGATGCATCAGGCCAAATGGCGCTTTTATATATATTTTTATTTGGAATTCATATGTAAGGATAGGTAAAGACCCTTTGCCTATAAAACCAAAAAATAAAATAATAACTTAAATTTCATCTTTTCAAACATATATAATAAAGTTTATTCTAACACCTTATGGTTTTTAAACAATCCTGTCCTAAACAATTTTGGACAAGAACATAAGTTTCAGATTATCAATAAACTTTTACCAGAATAATACTGTTTTCAGAAAAGAACCCCCTGTATCTGTATTAGAGGTGGTCCGTTGTTGTCTTCAAAAGGCTTGTCTATCCATTGTTGTAGATTAATTTTAACGAAGATGTTAAGTCTAATAAAAGCAACCAGGTTTGATAAGTGCCACTTGTATTTTGCCATAGCCTTAAGCGCTTTTAATATCAAGATAGTTATCAATGCAGTCCAAATTTGAATAAGCACAGCATTCTGGCTGGTTCCAATAAAGGATTTAATATGCAGCAACTGCTTAATGTCT
>JANXMZ010000022.1 GCA_025354385.1 Bacteroidota bacterium | reverse complement strand
GCAAAAACATATTTCCCTGAATTCATGCTTCAATTTAACCTTTTGGTCAATTGAAATCGTTTGAACTCTATAATCGATGAAAATCCTTTAATACCAATATTCTTAAAGAATACTTATTTTTGTCATTAGGACGCTAATGATTATGCAATTTAAATAACATGTTGCTAAAAAAAAAAATTGAAATTCATTAGTTGCATTTTTTTGTTATCATTTTCTTCGAATGACACAAAGAATCAATTCTGCCTTGATTGTAATAACTTACCCACCATATTTTATTTTTTGAACCGACTCGTTCCATAACTGTATTATTGCCAACTATTGTATAAATACTCAAATTAGACTTGAAAAAAATAGTTGGATTATTCGGCATTTGCAATATGGAAGAATCAATAATCAACATTTTTAATTTCGCCATTTTTTCAAATTTGCGATTATTCAAAATATCAATAAAATTGAGTTGTTTATTTCTTATTGAAATTTTACCTTCTCCAATGATTAAATCAAAGTCCATCCCATCTGGGCCTTTTTGTCCGAAACAGATTGGAGTATTATGGGGTGGAACTTTTATCTCTACGTAGTTATTTTGACAACGGTTGAAAATTATATTACTATTACGTTTTGACAAATTTAAACTGTCAAATAAATACTGAAAAACATTATTTCCAATATGTTTAACACAACTATCAGTATGATTGGGATCAAGATATATATTATACGTAGTAAATGAGTAATACGAAAAAATAAGAGTATCATTAGTAGTATTTTTTAAAAAAAAGTATTTTGAAAACCATTTAGGTTTTTGATGTAGTACTGAAATATGAATACAAGAGATATTAAAAAAAAGTAGTATAAATATATATGTTATTGAATTTTTCAATTGTAAAGCTGGTTAAATATTAATTAAATCTTTATGATATTTTCCTCTTCCCTGCAGCAACTGATCTAATTCACCCAGTTGATAATATACCTTATTCACCTTATCACTAATTAAGTCGTAAAAATAATCAAAAGTATTGAATTCGTGTTTACCCAGTATATCATAAGGGAATCGACCCCCTTAAACTCAGTTTTTGAATCCATTTTAGTACGCATCAGCTATACAAAGATAAAACAATATCCAGAAAATGGCATTACCTAAATTATGAAATTAATCGCAATAACAACATGCGTCTATAAAAACATACCAACCAGTATGTAATTAAGAACCTGCCTTTCTGCCTATAAAAAACAAATGCTAATCGAAGTTAATAACCTCCTCTAAACCACAACTTCCATCGCAAGCAAAAACTACCAACTGCAAGTCACCCTAAGCTTATCGAAGGGCTGCCTACTGCCTATAACTAAGCTTCGCTTAGATCCCTAGTTTTTCGAAAATAAACAAAGGCTCTACAGGTCGCCCGTTGAAAATACAAGCTGCGAAAATTTTAGCATTCACCATCACTTGTTGATCGACTGTGCGTAATATCTGCTGATGGAACACCATCTTCAACCGACCTTCTCTTTCCATGCCTATTTTAACAACAAAGGCATCGCCACTGCGCAATGGTTTTTTATAATCGACTTCCGAACGAATGACCACTGCATCGTAACCCTGTTCATGCAGTGCTTGAAAGTTCAATCCTTTTGCATTTAAAAACTCATGTCGGGTATGCTCTAAATAATTTTGATACACTGCATTGTTCACGATGCCTTGTAAATCTAATTCGTAATCGCGCACTTTAAAATGCTCTTCGAAAATATACTCAACCATTGTAAAAAGTCATGGCTCTGCCTGCGCCTTCTAATACAAACATTTGAATGGCCTCTTTGGCCTTGATGATTTTTTCGTTCACTAAAATTTGTTCATCGGTGTTCCATTTACCCAATACAAAATCAATTTGTTTGGCCTTGTGAAAATTATTACCAATGCCAAAACGCAAGCGCGGATACTGTTGCGTAAGCATGGTTTCTTCGATATTTCGCAAACCATTGTGTCCACCATGGCTGCCCTTGGTGCGTATGCGTATGGTGCCTGTTTCTAATGCCAAATCATCTGTCACTACGATGATATTTTCTAAAAGTGTTTTATACAAAGTGGTATAATGTTGCACAGCCTTACCACTTAAATTCATAAAGGTGGTTGGCTTTATTAAAACGATTTCTTTATTCTTAATTCTACCTTCTGCTACCATGGCTGCCTTGGCCAAGGTGAATTGCACACCCAATGATTCTGCTATTGCATCTATCACTTCGAAGCCAATATTGTGACGGGTATGGTTGTATTCGGGACCAATATTGCCCAATCCAAAAATCAAAAATTTCATGGTGTATTAATTGCTTTCTGCCAAGTCATCCGACCTGCGCAAAATAAAGTTTCTTCCTAAATATACTTTTCTTACCAACTCATCTTCCGCCAATTCTTCGGCTGTACCTTGCTTTAACAATTTACCTTCGAATAACAAGTAAGCTCTATCGGTAATGCTCAGTGTTTCCTGCACATTGTGGTCGGTAATTAAAATGCCGATGTTCTTGCTTTTCAATTTATAAATAATGCGTTGAATGTCTTCTACCGCAATGGGATCCACCCCAGCAAATGGTTCATCTAATAATATAAATTTTGGGTCGGTGGCCAAAGCCCTTGCTATCTCTGTTCTTCTGCGTTCACCACCACTCAATACCTTTCCCATGTTTTTGCGCACACGGTTCAAACCAAACTCTTCTAATAAACTTTCGAGCTTAGCAGTTTGTTCAACCTTGCTTAACTTAGTCAATTCTAATACCGCTTTGATATTGTCTTCTACAGATAAATCGCGGTACACCGATGCCTCTTGCGGCAAGTAGCCCACCCCTCTTTGCGCCCTTTTGTACATGGGCAAACGGGTGATATCATCATTGTCTAAAAAAATATTGCCATGGTCGGGTTTTACTAAACCTACGGTCATGTAAAACGTAGTAGTTTTACCAGCGCCATTGGGCCCTAACAACCCTACAATCTCACCTTGTTGCACATAGATTGAAACATCATTAACAACTTTCTTTTGCTTGTATTGCTTGATTAAATTATCTGATCGCAGTATCATATTTTGATTTATACAGGACGGATATCTCTTACTCTTAATTGTAAACTGGTTTGTCCTTGATACTCGTTTAACTCTATAGAATAACAGGCATCAAATGGTTTGTTTTTACTAATTATTTCGTAAACATCGCTCATTCCAAAACCTATACCATCAAACTTTATGCCCTTTTGAATAGCCCCTAATTTCAAGTGCTTCTCTTTTACGATTCTGCTACTGCCGCTATCCTTGATATTATTGGTTCTAAAGATAGGCGACATATTGCCCGGACCATGTGGTTTTAACTGTTGAATTAAATTATAAAATTTAGGGGTGATATCACTGAAATCGAGTTCTAAATCGTAAGCAATTTCTGGGGTTAATAAATTCAAATCTCCGTTGGTTTTGAGTCCCACAATATGATCGAAGGTGTCGGCAAACTTATCAAAGTTTTCTTTTTTTATGGTGAGGCCAGCAGCGTATTTATGACCACCATACTGCTCTACCAAATCGCCACATTCGCCAATGGCTTCGTGCACATCAAAGTCTTTAACACTGCGTGCCGAGCCTGTTAACATACCATTTACCTCGCTAAAAATAATGGTTGGTTTATAATAGGTTTCTATTAAGCGGGAGGCCACGATTCCTATCACGCCTTTGTGCCATTTTTCGCTAAACAACACGGTACTGCTTCGCTTTTGATGGTGGGCACTACCTTCTAAAATCTCTAAGGCTTCGCGGGTAATATCGGTATCTAAATCTTTGCGGTCGCTGTTATTATCATTGAGTGTTTTCGAAAATTTAAGTGCTTGGTGAAAGTCTTGCTCAATTAATAAATTCACCGATGATTTGGCATCGCCAATTCTACCAGCAGCATTGATTCTAGGACCGATACCGAACACTATGTCCGACACTTCATAATTATCTTTCAATTGATAGCTCTGCAACAAGGCTTGCAAACCAACACATGGATCTTCGTTCAAACGTTTTAAGCCGAAGTATACTAATACGCGGTTTTCGCCACGCATGTCTACAATGTCGCTGCAGGTACTTACTGCAACTAAATCGAGGTACTTGGTAATATCCTCGAAAGGCATATCTGTTAATTGGGCATATGCTTGAATGAGTTTAAAACCAATGCCACAACCTGATAATTCTTTGTATGGGTATTCGCAGTCTTTTCTTTTGGGATTCAATAGGGCCACAGCTTTTGGTATTTCGCTACCAGGCAAATGGTGATCGCATACAATAAAATCGATGCCATGTTCTTTTGCATAGGCAATTAGTTCAACCGAACGGGTGCCACAATCGAGGGCTATAATGAGTTTTACATCGGTAGATACTGCATAATCGATACCAATTTTAGAAATGCCATACCCTTCTTTGTAACGGTCGGGGATATAAAATTCAATATTCGAAGTTAGTCTTCTAAAAAACGAAAACACTGTTGACACGGCTGTGGTGCCATCGACATCATAATCGCCATAAATTAAAATGCGCTCCTTATTGGCCAAGGCCGATTGAATGCGTGCAATGGCATGGTCCATGTCCTTCATTAAAAAAGGATCGTGTAAATCGGTTAACTGGGGTCTAAAAAACTGTTTGGCTTCATCGTAAGTTTCTACCCCTCTTTGCATTAGTAGGGTGGCAATTTTATTAGAAACATTGATGCTTGTGGCAAGTGCTTCAACCTTACGGTCATTCAGTTTGGGAGACGGGGTCCAGCGATAAGCCATAAAAATGCGAAGATAGCAATTTTTTTTCGAAATTAATAAATAGGAATCGAACTTATGAAGCCCCTTGTAGTAAGGGCATTAACAACAAGTGCCATAAACTAGAAAACTGATAAACAAACAATTATGCAAAGCTTATTTCCCTTTGAAAACAGCTTTTCTTTTTTCGACAAAGGCGGCCATTCCCTCTTTTTGGTCTTCGGTGGCAAATAGCATATAGAAATTTTTTCGCTCAAAAAACAAGGCTTCTTGCAAGGGCATTTCGAAAGCTTTTAGAACACTCTCTTTAGCCATCTGCACTGCTATTGGCGATTTCTCGGCAATTTTACCTGCCAATTTTACCGCTTCATTTAAGTAATGCTCAACTGGCACTACTTTATTTACCAGGCCATATTTCAAGCCCTCTTCGGCCGATATAAATTGACCCGTCAACACCATTTCCATGGCTTTTACCTTGCCTACTGCACGGGTTAAACGTTGGGTACCACCAGCACCTGGCATTACACCAATGCTAATTTCCGGCTGACCAAACTGGGCCGTCTCGCTGGCAATTACCATGTCGCAAATCATCATCAGTTCGCAGCCACCACCCAAGGCAAATCCACTTACCGCAGCTATCAAAGGTTTTTTGGTTTTGCGAATACTGTCCCAAGTGGTAAACTGATCGATTTTAAGCATATCTACTGCCGTTCTACCAGCCATTTGCTTAATATCGGCACCAGCTGCAAAGGCACGATCGTTGCCACTTAACACAATGGCTCTCACATTTTCATCGGCATCTAGTTGAATGAGGGCCTCTTTAATTTCGAGCATGAGCTCAAGGTTCAGTGCGTTTAATTCTTTAGGACGATTGAGTTGAATATGGGCCACGTAAGGGGCTATCTGCGGGTTAACGAGAATAAATTCTGGCATAAGATTAAAAAGTTGGGGGCGAAGTTAAATAAACATCAAGACATTTTAAGGAACACTCAACAACAAAGGGAATTTTTAACACACCGTGAAGCAGCTACGAAGTATAAAGACGCAAAGTTTTTTACCACATAAGTCACAAAAGAAGAAGTGAGATAGTTTGTTACTTCGATTCATTTCTTTGCTAATTAAGCTTAAGCGTAATTTGCTTTCTAAAGAAGTCCTCAAACGCACATAAGGGAGCACTAATATGGCAAGTATAAACCCAAAACTATTTGTAAAGAGTGTTATCAATTTAATTCTCTTTTAACTTTAGAACCGCAGGATAGAGCCACCGATTTTTTACATGGTAAAAAATAACTTATATGATCTTTTAAAAAGTAATAAATGAAATAGCTACCGTAGTCGTACCCAAAATTAAAGTCGAAGGCAAAGAAAAAAACTTTTGTGACTTATGTGTTAAAATGGTTTTATGCGGTTTCAATTGTACTTTGTGGTAAACCCTAAGCCTCGTTTTTGTAATAGATTTTGTAAAACTTCCTACCATCAGGATCCACCCCTTGTTCTATCATTTCCTTATTGCCGTGAATATAGATATGGAAATTTTTATCCAACTTTAAAACACTTTTAAAAATACGGGCTTGCTTTTTTACAGCTTGGTCTGAAATTTCGAAGGTATCTGCCAAATCAATATCATTGTCTGCTCTGTAACCCTCATCGTATTTTCGAAAAGATTCTATCACTTGGGGATGTTGAAAAACTTCTTGCTCAAATTCTGCTTTGGCAAAATTATCGTGATTTTTAAAGTATTCTATCGAGCGGTTTAATATCTCAATTTGATCTGTCTTATTGGCTTCAAAATCTTCTCCATATTGCTTTGTAACATAGGTCTTGGCAATGTTTAAAAAATCTTTGGTTTGATGAAAATCATCATTGCGCGTGCGCAACATCAGGAAACTATCTTTCCAAAACTGAGCCTCGCCTCCTTTATTCGATTTATCGACAATGCAAACTTTATAACCCGCTTCTTTTTCTACATTTAAAATTAAACAGCCTTTGTCTAGTTTGTCGATGTTAATACCATCTTCATATTCCAACAAAAACTGTGATTTTTTCTGATCGATTTTCAAAAATGGTTGGCGATTTTCCGACTTGAAAATACCGATGGCATCTGCTGTTTCGCCACCAATAAACAAGTTGCTAAAATGTGCCACAAATAAGTCGCCCGACTTGATAGAAGGATGGTTAGACATTTCATACAAATGTTTGGCAATATTGATGGTGTTTAAATGAAAATCGCTGACACCTTCGAAAATAGCGGTTGCGTAGATGTACAATGGATTGAGTTTAAAATCCATGTTAGTGAATGTAAAATGGTAATACTCTTGGGAGGTAAATGGGCTTAAAAAATATTTTAGTAATAGTTCTTGCAAACGCTCATCACTGATATCGATACAGGCGCGTGAGGCAAAGATATCTTCACCATTGTTTTTATTCCCCACTTGGTGGGCCGATAGGTAATTAATGGTTTCGGTGGTTTCTGATAAGATGGTTCCCATGCTAATAAATAGAGAGCGAAGGTATTGAATAATTCGAGTAAAAAAAGGAAAGCAAGTACCAAGTAAACCACATCAAGTAAACACTTTTGCTGGGGCAATGGCGACGCAAATACCGATAGCTATTGGGAGATGAAACTAATTTTTATCCCACAGATTTAACAGCATCATTAAATGTAAAACGATGTTTCATTTTTGCTTAAAAACATTATCAAATTATCGAATCATCAAATTATCAAATTGGCTATCTTTCCTCATAGTACCCACCCTCATCCACATCACCATCGCGCATCACGTTGAACATACCGTTTAGAGTATCTTTCAGTTGCAATCCATTTTCAGTATTGTGTTTGGAGATTTGAGAAAATTCAACCAAACCAAACAAAACAAATTCCATTAACAGTAATAATTCTTTGGCATCGGCTGTTTTAACGGCACCTTTCACGAACTCTTTTAACCCTGTTACGGCATTCAATGTTTCTGCATATTGCCTGTTGCTATAATCCGCTTTAAGGTCGAGCATATTGCCATCGGCAAACCAATCTAGAATATCTTTATAAGGATTGCCCTTCTTAGATTTTTTTGATTTTACAGGATCGGGGAAAGTTTGAGTAAACATGTTGCGAATGGCTTTACCAATTAAAGTATTGGCAACATTGGCAACACCTTCGAGCTCGCCTTCGTATACCAACTCTACTTTACCGGTAATAGATTGTATAATGTTGTACAAATCGTTTATTCGAGCAACGGTAGTATCATCGCCATTTATCAAGGCTCTGCGCTCGGCAGTGCTATATAAATTCTCTAAAGCCGAGATGGTCAAACGGGCCGACACACCACTTTTCTTGTCGATTAATTCACTCTCGCGTGCTTCAAATGCTATTTGTTCAATGAGGGTTAATAACAAATCTGAGATGCCCACCATTTCGCGTTGTTCCAAAGAAATTTTGGCCTCTTGAGCAGTTATGGCTTTACCCAATTCAATGGTTTTAGGATAATGGGTTAAAATCTGACTACCAATCCTATCTTTAAGCGGTGTTACAATGCTACCGCGGTTGGTATAATCCTCTGGATTGGCTGTAAAAATAAATTGCACATCAATTGGCAATCGCAATTTAAAACCTCTGATTTGTATATCGCCTTCTTGCAAAATATTAAACAAGGCTACTTGAATGCGGGGTTGTAAATCTGGCAATTCATTAATAACAAATAAACATCTATTACTGCGAGGCACCAGTCCAAAGTGAATAACACGCTCATCGGCATAGGTTAATTTTTGAGTGGCCGCTTTAATAGGATCTACATCGCCAATTAAATCTGCTACAGATACATCTGGAGTAGCTAATTTTTCAGTAAAACGGGTATTCCTGTGCACCCATTCCACGGGTGTTTTATCGCCATGTTCTGCAACTAAATCATTCGCAAATTTAGAGAGCGGATGATAGGGATCATCCATTATTTCGCTACCAGCAACTATTGGCATCCATTCATCAAGTAGGTTAACACACAATCGTGCAATTCTTGTTTTGGCCTGACCTCTTAATCCTAATAAAATATAATGATGTTTGGATAAAATAGCGGTTTGCAACTGAGGTAAAACAGTTTGATCATAACCCTTTATTTCACTAAAAATAGCAGAACCATTTTGTAAACCATTTACCAAATTCTCGCGCATTTCCTGTTTAACAGTTCTGCTTTTCCAACCGCTTTTTTTAAGTTCACCAAGGGTTGCAATTGAGGGGGCACTTGTACTCATTCTTATTACAACAAAGAAATGTTCAAATTGTTGAAAGAAAATTTTTTAGCGAGTCGTTACGACTTAATCACTTTCAAATACTGATGTTGCTTCTCACCTATCAACTCTAAAAAATAAATGCCTTTCGAAAAAGAACTCATATCAAGATTATTCGCGAATTCACCTGTATAAATTAATTTACCATCACTGCTCAGTAGGTTCATTTTTGAAATTAATTGATTATTAGTTGTTCGAATATAAATGAGACCTGTACTAGGATTTGGATAAACACTTGCAGCCGAAACATGCATATTCGTAATTCCTAATTGCTTCCCATCAACAACAGTCAACAAAAATGCTTTGCGTTTAACATAACCCATAGAATCGATGGTGAAAGTAACGCTCGTATTTCGGTTACAACCATTCAATGTATCATAAGCTATATATGTAATTGTATAGACACCTGGATTAGCATATAAATGGGTGGGAGTATGTAAATGTGATATTGAATTATCTCCAAAATCCCATAGTTCTTTATTTATCGTTCCAGTCGAATTATTATACAAAGTTCCTGTATACGCTTTACTCGAATCACCTTCTAATTCAATTGAAGCAACAATATGACAGGTGTCGCAAGTAGTAATGGTAACGGTCTTAGTGATGGTATCATTTTCAAAAATCGAATTAACAGTATCAATGCATATAACTTGCAACCTAACCTGAAACCTTTGAGTACCTATACCAATTGTGTAGGTGTGCATTGGGTTCATTTCAGTGGACATAGAAGCATCGCCAAAATTCCAAGTTGAACTTGTAATGGTTCCAGTTGAGGTATTGGTAAATTTAAATGCACTGCAACCCGAAGAATCCAGTTGAAATGTAAAGTTAGCTTTGATATGTTGACTGTAGCCTGTTTTCGAAAGCATTTCAAAGACTATTACCACCAATACTTTTACTAATGAATTATACTGCTTCATATCTTGAATATTAAAACGAATATAGTATAAGTTTAGATTTAAAAGAATAATTTTAAGACTTAATAATTTTCAAAAATTGATGTTGTGCTTCGCCTATCAACTCTAAAAAATAAACACCTTTGGCATAGTTGCTAATATCGAGTGTATTAAAATACTCGCCATGGTAAATCAAACGCCCATCACTACCCCACAATTTCATATTGCTGATACCATGGTTCGTTGGCAAATCGATAGTAATACTTTGTTTTGATGGATTTGGATAAACACGCGCTTGAGTGAGACTGTAGGCGTATAAATTCAAAGGAGGTGGAGTTATTGAACCATCCATATAAACAGTATCCAAATAAGTGGTAGGACAATTCAATGACATACTATTAATAACTAGGGTCACATAATATTTTCCAGTATCGGCAAAAGTAAATGTATCATTTCTTTTATAGCTGCGGTACAACCTAGCACCAGTATTTGCGCTATCTCTTATCGTCCAATCGAAACTATAGCCTCCGTTAATAGTATCTGGTAAATTGAAATACAATTTGTTACCTGCCATTTTAATATATTGTCTGTTTACTTTAGCTCTTGGTTCAACGTTAATTAAGAAAGCCTGCGCTGTCCCTAAAGGAATGTTGCAATTACTATCTGTTACATAAACACTAAATTGATACTCGTATGGTTTGGCATCTCCCAACTGTGTTTGCCAACAAAACAGCGCACTCTTTTCTCTCGCAGTTGAGTCATTGATAGTCCATTTACAATTTGTGCTTGGTATTCCTTTATTCCAAGTCAAATAGGTTGTGTCATCAATTGTAGCATTTATAGTTCGGGTATCCCTACACTGAATAGTAAAACATAAATTATCACCTTCGCAAACCGAGTATTTCTTTCGAGTTGGAATTGTTGGTGGATTATTATCTGAACAAGCAACCATTTTAACGTAAATCTCCATGGTTGAGTACCCAACATTTTTTATAAGTCCATCTATTAATCTGTATTCACTTGTCTTGATTTTTATAAGTGCCTTTTCTCCACCTGAAGTTGGTGTAAAAATCATGTCTCCTGTATTTGATTCAAAATAAAATCCTCTTGGAGGTTTTGCATTTGTCAATGGTTTACAATTGATAATTCCTGGCGGCAAACAATATGGAGATAATGGAAAATTAGAACTAAATGAACCGCTGTATTTCTCATCAAATCCAATTCCCTTTATAGGTATCTCGCAAGTGTGTAACAACGAATCTAAATCCTTCTCAAAATAGCCGTAATTGTATGTAAATGGAAGGTTTGTACATAATTCACTAAAGGTTGCTGGCACTACCGTAGACGTTGAATTTTCTGCATCCTTCCCTAAATTACAAAGATTGAGCATCGCATCTAAATAAAAATTGCCAGCAGTAGACATGGTGGTAACTTTGTTTGTTCTGCAACATGCTTCCATTGCAAAATTAACTTCGCAATTATTAGAGTTATAAAAATCGTTATAAGGCGCCTTACTAAAGTCGATAATCGTTTCAAAAACATGTTGCTCCTGACCATCTCCATTCTTTGTATTTTGGGGACTGCAAGGTGTCGATTTTCCTTTGCAATAATTGGTAATATCTTTTATCGCCACCCTTGTTGCAACCAAATTTAAATCTAAATCTTTTGAGAAAATCCGAAAGTAAAACACATCCAAAGGCTCACCAGAGCAGTCTCTATTGATAGTACCGATTAATTTATATTTTTGCTTCCCAAGTGCTTCGTATCGCAAACTACCTCCAATAATATCTGTTGCATAAATATTAGAATTAATGCATAAAAAAAATATAAAAATTAGTACTCTATTACACATAACTTTAATTCTCATTTTAAGACTTAATAATTTTCAAAAATTGATGTTGTGCTTCGCCTATCAACTCTAAAAAATAAACACCTTGGGCGTATGCCCCAATATTGAGTGTATTGGAAAACTCCCCAGCGTATATTAATTTGCCATCACTACCCCAAATTTTCATTTGACTTACACCATGGTTACTTGGCAAATCAATAGTAATGGTTTGGTTGGAAGGGTTGGGATAAACGCTTGCACGAATGTTATTTAACGAATGTATGCCTGTCGTTATTGTACCATCCATGTGCACTGTATCATAATAAATAGTTGGGCAATTAAGGGGCATATTATTCACCAAAATTTTTATACGATAAGTACCCGTATCTTTAAATGTGAACGAATCTTTTTGCTTAAACGTTTTGTATAAAGTATCGGCAATGGTCCATTCATAATTGTATGGACCGTTAGAACTATTCACCCCTTCGAATACCAATTTATTACCTGCCATTTTGGTATATTTTGCGTGCATCTTAGCCCTTGGTTTTACCGTTATGATGAAGCCTTTATTGACTTTCGCGGGGTTGGGACAAAAATCATCGGTAGCCGTTACAGTAAATTGATAAGGATTATCGCGAGCATCGCCTAGTTTGGTTTGCCAACAAAACTGAGCCTCTTTCTCTCTTGCTGTTGGATCAACAATAGTAAAAGTTGCATTGGGTATGCCATTGTTCCATGTAAGTTGAGTGGTATCGTCGGTCGTTTGTTTTAGAGTCCTCACATCTTTTGATTGAATGGTAAAACACAATTTATTGCCTTCGCATACTGTTTGCTTATTGTTTGTTGGAATTGTTGGTGGATTATTATCACTACAAATAACTACTTCCACATTTATCTCAGTACTTGTAAATCCAACCAATACACTTACACCATTAATTTTTCTATACTCACAAGCCTTTATACTTACTATCGCATGTTCGTTGCAATTGGAGGGCGTTAAAATCATATCACCTGTAGTTGCATCAAACCAAATGCCTCTAGGTGGTTTGGCATTGGGCAATGGAGTACAACTAACACCCGAAGGCACACAAAATGGTGTCAATGGAATATCGACAGTAAAAGGACTTACAAATTGCTCAAAACTATCCTTACTTTTTTTAGGCGTTTGCAATGAATAAACTACTGAATCAATATCAGGGTCGCTATAACTTAGATTATATGCATAGGGTACATTACAACACATTTTGAGTGATGTTTCAGTCTTAACTTTAGATGTAGAATTACTCAAACTATTTCCCAACACACATAAATTTAACATGGCCTCTATGTAAAATTGATTAGCTGTTACAGTTGTTAAATTAAAACTTCGACAACAAGTTTCCATACTAAATACAACCTCACATTGCCCCTTGGTATAAAATTGATTATAAGGAGCTGCACTAAAATCAACTGTTGCTTCGAAAGTATGTTGTTCTACGCCATCCTTAGCAGTTGTATTGGCGGGATTGCAAGGAGATGTTGACTTAGAACATCGAGGTGTTATATCTTCAATAAGCGTTCTACTAGCTGTTAAGGTATAGGACAAACTACCTGCGTATATTTTAAAAACAGGAATCGATAAAGGAGTACTGCTGCAATTGCGATTTACTACTCCTATAACTTTGTACTTTTGATTCCCTGTGAACTCATAACGAATAGTACCGCCTAATATTTCTGTCGCACGCAATTCAATTAAAGAAAAGGTACCTATTAAAAAAAGAATAAAAAGTTTAGCAGTTGTCATTTAAATGAAGGTTTTCATTTAAGACGTAAATCTAAGACAATTCGTGGCATTTGGAAATTTATTTTTTTCCTCTGCGTGTTAGCTCTTCTGTGATTAAACGCAATTCGCGCCCCACCTGCCCTTTTACTGAACTGTTTTCTTTGGCTCTCCTACTTAGATAGGGCAATACTGCCTTTACTGGACCATAAGGTACGTATTTGGCAACACGGTAACCAGCATTGGCCAGATTATAACTAATATGATCGCTCATGCCTAATAATTGTGCAAAATACAATCGCTCGTCATTCGCGGCTATCCCCCTGGTTTCCATCAAATCTACTAACAATTGCGAACTCTCCTCATTGTGTGTACCTGCACAAATAGAGACTTTATCAATATGATTCACGCAAAGGGTCATTACCTCATTAAATTCCGCATCGGTGCCTTCTTTAGTTTCTTGTATTGGACTTGGATATCCTGTGTTTCTGGCTCTTTCACGCTCTTTTTCCATATAGGCACCGCGCACCAATTTAAAGCCCAATTTGCAATCCATATTTTTAATAACCGATTCTACATGAGCAACTCTGTCTTTTCTGTAACACTGAATGGTATTGTATATGATCGCATTGGTATGGTTATACTTGCGCATCATTCCATATGTTAAATCATCAATGGTGGTTTGAATCCAAGTTTCTTCAGCATCTACAAACAACCTCACATTTGAATCGAAAGCTGCTTGGCAAATTTTTTCAAAACGACTTTTAACACGATTGAATTCATCTGCCTCTAATGCGTTTAAAGCTTTGTGGGCATTTACTTTAGCTAGTAAATAGAAGCGACCAATACCCGTAGTTTTAAAAACAGAGAATGGAATAGCAGCATTGCCCGCAGCCATTTCTATGGTTGCAATAATTTCGTTACAAGTAGCATCAAAAACTGTTTCATTTTCTTCTCCCTCAACAGAATAGTCGAGTATTGTACCAATATGCGATTGATTTAGATTGCGAATGGCTGCATTGCATTCCTGAATATTTTCGCCTCCACAAAACTGTGCAAATACCGTTTGTTTTATAATGCCTTTAATTGGCAAGTGCAAGGAGAAAGCTATATCGGCCAATTTAGGCCCAGTATTGACGATGAAAGGATATTTAAAACTATTGAATAACCACCAGGCCTTTTTTAAATCGTTATTGGTTTTATGGGCAAATGCAACGGTGGTATTATTGAAATCTATTTTGGGCATTGATTAAAAGGGTGGGGCAAAAATATAGCTTAATTTGATAATTATAAATTTAAACAGGTGATTATTCTCAGAACCGCTAGTAATAAACGGATTAATAAAAAACAAATTTAGAAATCGCGCTCTCGAGAATTGATGGTTTTGATAACCCCATCTATGAAATTTAGAATTTCATCACGCCCTAATTTATCATTAGCGGAGGTAATGAAAATTTCAGGTAATTCCTCCCAATTTTCAAGCAACTTGGCTTTATAGGCGGCAATATTATTTTCAAGTTCTTTAGGTTTCAGCTTATCTGTTTTAGTAAACGCAATACAAAAAGGAATAGCAGAAACACCCAACCACTCTATGAATTCTATATCAATTTTTTGTGGTGGCAGGCGACTGTCAATCAATACAAAAACACAATTCATTACCTCGCGGTTCATCAAATAGGTTTGTATCATATCACCAAATTGATTTCTTAAATCTTTGGAAATTTTGGCATAACCATAACCTGGCAAATCTACTAAATACCACTTACCATCTACCAAAAACTGAACAATGTGCTGGGTCTTTCCTGGCTTGGAAGATGTTTTGGCCAAATCCTTTTGATTGCACAACATATTGATGAGAGAACTTTTCCCTACATTACTTCTACCGATAAATGCAAACTCCGCTAAATCGGGCTTTGGCAATACTTTATAATCGGGATATGAGCCCTTAAATTCCGCTTTTTTCATTTTTTATTAATCTAAACGAAGTGCTTATCTTTGCACCTGCATTTAAACGCAAAAGTAATTTAAATAATCCATTGAGTACCGTTAAACCCATACAATCTTCAGATACCAGCAAAAAACAACAGGTAGAAGAGATGTTCGACAGCATTTCCAAACGCTATGATTTCTTAAACCATTTCCTCTCTTTAGGCATTGATAAAGGCTGGAGAAAAAAGGCAATCAGCGAATTAAAGGCATCGCAACCAAAACAAATACTCGACATGGCTACTGGAACTGCCGATTTGGCGATAGAAGCCCTTTCCTTGAATCCAGATAAAATTACAGGGGTAGATTTAAGTGAAGGCATGTTAAGTGTTGGAAGAACTAAGATTACCGCCAATCAACAAACCAATAAAATTGAATTATTAAAAGGAGATAGCGAAAAAATATTATTTAATGATAATACCTTCGATGCCTGCACGGTTGGGTTCGGTGTTCGCAATTTCGAAAATTTAAATCAAGGACTTTCGGAAATTTACAGAGTTTTAAAACCAGGAGCAAAGTTGGTAGTGTTGGAATTTAGCAAACCCAAAAAATTCCCTGTCAGAAATTTGTATAATTTCTATTTCAATACAATATTACCATTCTGGGGACGTTATATTTCCAAAAATAACAGCGCCTATACATACTTACCAGAGTCTGTCAAGCATTTTCCAGATGGCGAAGCTTTCACATCAAAACTAATCTCCCTTGGATTTAAAAACACAACCTCAAAACCATTAACGTTCGGAATTTGCAGTATATACACCGGTATAAAGTAATTTTTATTGCAGTAGTTTTATTCTCTATTGTCAATAGCTATGGCCAAGGCAGGGAGCACAACGCTTTGTATGATTTAAGAAAAGTGCACTTTGGATTTTCTGTGGTTCCAAATTTCGGAAAAGCAAAAGTGGTAACCGCTGCAGATTTTTATCAACGCGATTCTGTTCGAACCATTCGCCCTCAAGGCTTTTCAGGCTTTGGATTTGGCGGCATAATGGATGTGCGATTGGGAAAATATGTAACCTTCCGATATCTGCCGCAAATTGAATTCAGTCAACGTAACTTTGTATACACTTTCAGCGATAGAGTAGAAACTGCTAAGACTGAAACAGTAGCCTTGGATAATTGCTTATTGTTTAAATACCATACTGTGCGCCATCAGAATAATCGCTTTTATTTAGTAGGTGGATTAAAGTTAGCATATGATTTTCAGAGCAACGAAGATGCTGTAAGAAGTCCAAACCGCGCTCTGGTACCCTTCAAAAAAAGAGTCTTGTATTATGACTTTGGATTTGGGTTTGAGCATTTTGGTTTGTATGCTTTAATATCCACTGAAATAAAAATGAGCAATAGTATTACCAATGTGCTAAGTGCCGATCCTTATATTTATACCTCATCTATTGATAGAATTCAGGCACGTTTGTTTCAAATATCTTTTCATTTTCAATAAATGCACTTCGACCTTAAGCATACAGAGCAACACAGTAAGGCCAGAGCTGCTGAGTTACATACTGATCACGGCATTATTCAAACACCTATTTTTATGCCCGTTGGCACTGTAGGCACTGTAAAAGCCATTAACCAAAAGCAGTTGAACGATGAAATAAAAGCCCAAATTATTTTAGGCAATACCTATCATCTATACATGCGACCTGGTATTAAAATTATTAATGAGGCAGGAGGTTTACACCAATTCATGAATTGGCAAAAACCTATCTTAACAGACAGTGGTGGTTACCAAGTATACAGTCTTGCTGCTAAACGAAAATTAACCGAAGAAGGGGCAAAATTTCAATCGCATATAGATGGCAGTAGGCATTTGTTTACCCCAGAAAATGTGATAGATATTCAAAGAAATATTGGAGCCGATATAATTATGGCGTTTGATGAATGCCCGCCTTATCCAAGTACATATCAATATGCGGAAAAGAGCATGCACCTTACCCACCGATGGCTCGACCGCTGTATTGAGCAAATGAGAAAAACCACTGGACTTTACGGTTATGAGCAGGCTTTGTTTCCCATTTTACAAGGGAGTATTTACAAGGATTTAAGACAGCAAAGTGCAGAATTCATTGCTAAAAAAGACTGTCTTGGCAATGCTATTGGCGGTTTAAGTGTTGGCGAACCTCACGAAATGATGTACGAAACCACCGATTTGGTGTGTAATATTTTACCAAAAGATAAGCCCCGCTATTTAATGGGTGTGGGTACTCCAGATAATATTTTAGAATGCATTGCCTTGGGAGTAGATATGTTTGATTGTGTAATGCCGACTCGGAATGGTCGCAATGGCACCATATTTACCAAAGATGGAATTATCAATATAAAAAATAAGAAATGGGAGAATGATTTTTCTCCATTTGACGAGTTGCA
This sequence comes from Bacteroidota bacterium, assembly GCA_025354385.1. Classification (GTDB taxonomy): domain Bacteria; phylum Bacteroidota; class Bacteroidia; order NS11-12g; family UBA955; genus JABMMZ01. The sequence continues at coordinate 5,636 of JANXMZ010000022.1, read as the reverse complement.
TTTACCAGATTATAGTAAAGCTTATATGCGTCACTTGTTCATGGCAGGCGAAATGTTAGGACCTCAACTTGCTAGCCTTCACAATCTTTCATTTTATTTGTGGTTAGTAAAAGAAGCGCGCGAACATATATTAAATGATACCTTTAGCACATGGAAAAACAGTATGGTACAAAAATTGAAACAGAAGTTGTAATTCAATTAAAATGATTAAAAAACTCGATTGGTACATCATCAAAAAATTCTTGACTACTTTTGTGGTGACCCTCTCCTTGTTCATTATCATTATCATTGTGTTCGATATTTCGGAGAAACTCGATGATTTCTTAAGTAAACAAGCGCCATTATCTGATATAATATTTAAATATTATGTGAATTATGTGCCTTTCTTCTTAAATCTCTTCAGCCCTGTTTTTATTTTCATATCTGTTATATTTTTCACTTCAAAACTGGCCTCTCGCAGCGAAATAGTGGCCACACTTTCTTCTGGCATTAGCTACAACCGTTTTCTTCGTCCTTATATCATAGTTGCGGCTATTTTAGCGGTTTTGTCTTTTGTATTAAATGCTTACGTTATTCCACATTCAGATAAAATAAGAATCAATTTTGAGAATAAATATGTAAGAGATATTAAGGATGATTATACCAACCAAGTGCACCGACAAATAAAACCGAATACCTATTTTTTTGTAGAATATTTTGGTTATGCTGATAGTTCAGGAGGAGGTGTTGCTTTGGAATATTATGAGAATAATTTATTGAAAAGTAAATTATATGGCCGTAAAATTAATTGGAATCGCAAATTGCAAAAATGGCGATTGGAGGATTATATGATTCGCGATTACTTGCCAAATAACCAAGAAAAAATAACATCAGGCAAATTTTTAGATACTATCATTGAGTTTAACCCAGCAGATTTTTTTAGACACAGTGATGATGTGCAAGCCTTTGATTTGAATGAGTTGAACGCTTTCATAAAAAAGGAACAGGCCAGAGGGGCACCTAATGTTGAGTTTTATATCACAGATAAATACAGAAGATATGCCTCGCCATTTGCTACGTTTATCTTAACTGTTATTGGGGTTTGCGTTTCGAGCAAAAAATCCAGAGGAGGGGTTGGATTAAATCTTGGAGTAGGTATCCTTCTTAGCTTCATTTACCTATTCGTGATACAATATTTTAACACCTATGGCCAATCAGGTCTTATTACGCCAATGCTTGCAGTATGGATACCTAATTTTATCTTTATCGGTGTTGCTTATTATTTGTACAGAACAGTACAGAAATAAATAGTAAAATAGCAAAGGTTGTTAAACTAATATTTTTGTGATCAGTATACCTCTGTGTTGCATGGCTCCCTTCATTGAATCCCTCTTTCATCCAATGCCTTCTGATATTTTCTTGCATTTTTTAAATGGTCAACATAGTTGACGGAAAAATTATGATAACCACTAAAATCTTCTCTAGCACACATGAATAAAAACGCATGCTTCGTATAATTCAAAACAGCCTCTATTGCCTTTTTAGAAGGAATGCAAATGGGGCCTGGTGGAAGTCCCTTATTTTTGTAAGTATTATAAGGCGATTCAACATTAAGATGTATATTTAAAATGCGTTTTAATTCAGGTTGATTTAAAGCAAATTTCACAGTTGGATCTGCCTGCAATGGCATTTCAATTTTCAACCTGTTAATGTACATACCTGCCACCATTGGCATTTCATCAGTCTTATTGGTTTCTTTGTTAACAATGCTTGCCAATGTTGCCACTTCGATGGGGGTTAGTCCAATCTCTTCCGTCCTGGCGGTGCGTTCTGCATTCCAATACAATTCATATTCTTTCTTCAACCTAGCGCATAATTCATCGGGTGCCGTATGCCAAAATAAATTATAAGTATCTGGAATTGGCAAAGCATAAATAGTTACTTTGTCAAATCCTAACTTTGCTAAAACCAGTGGGTCATTGAGGTACATTTCAAAATCAACCTCATCAGGCTCCAACCGTTCACCGCAATACTTTACAAAGTTATCCATACTACCCAATTCCTTGATAGTGAAATTAACGGTCTTACTTTTTCCTTCTCTAAATTTTCTTACCAAGTCTATCAAAGTCATATCAGGTTGAACTTCATAACGCCCTCTCTTCATCCAATTTTCGAGATTCATTCTTTTTGCGATCAATTTAAAAACAGATGGAAATTTCAACCCACATTCATTCTCAAGTCTCTTGCTTAAAGTCTCAACATTATCCCCTTCATTTAAAATAAAAAAATAAGGTTCATCCATTTTAACTGCACTGGATTTATAAAAATAATAACCCGCGCTTATAGCAATTACAATAAGGAGAGAAAAGCCAATTAGAATTTTAAAAATATTACTTTTTTTTGCTTTCATGAGGTGTACGCAAAATAACCCAAAACCATGCATATTATTGTTATGGTTGCATAGTATTTATATGAATCGGTTTTTTAATCCGCCCAATGCCACTTATTTTTGCCCATTATATGGAAATTATAGAAACAGGATTTAAAGATTTATTATTACTAAAACCACGTGTTTTCAAAGACCCTCGTGGATATTTTTACGAGAGCTTTAACCAAGATAATTTTAATAAAGTAGGGATTACAGTGCCATTTACTCAAGATAACCAATCTCTATCAGGTAAAAATATTTTAAGGGGACTTCATTTCCAAGCACCACCACATGCCCAAGGCAAATTAGTTCGCGTAATTAAAGGAGCAGTGCAAGATGTGGTTTTGGATATTAGAAAAAGTTCCACAACTTATGGCCAACATTACTCTGTAGATTTAACAGAAGACAACTTTCTGATGTTATGGATTCCACCGGGATTTGCACATGGATTTGCGACCTTAGAAGACAATACAATATTTGCATATAAATGCACTGATACTTATCATCCAGAAACCGAAGGAGGCATTGCTTGGGATGATAAAGAACTAGGTATTCAATGGCAGGTAAAAGACCCTATTCTCTCAGAAAAAGACACCAAATACAAAGCATTTAGTTTATTCATTTCTCCTTTTTAAATTAATCTTATGGATCCTAACATTGAAAAATTAGTAGAACAATTAACCGAAAAATACCAAAGAACCGGTCAGGATGTTGCATCCTACCTCGAAGGTCTATTGGTAAGTGATTATGTACCATATTGGGAATACATTCATTTGGACACCTTATTGAGTTTGCAAAAACCCAAAACAAAATATAAAGATGAACGCATTTTCATTATGTATCATCAAATTACAGAATTGTATTTTCGATTAATACTGGATGAGTGCGAACAGGTAACAGATAATATTAAAACTTTCGAACATAAGGCAGAATTTGAAATGCGCTTGAAACGTATCAACAGATATTTCAAAAATCTAACAGATTCTTTTGATGTGATGGGACAAGGCATGGAACAAGCTCAATTTCTAAAATTCAGAATGGCCTTGCTGCCTGCCAGCGGTTTTCAAAGCGCACAATATCGCACCATTGAATTGTATGCTACAGAATTCAAGCACTTAGTGCATCCCGATTACAGAAATAAATATACAGTGGCCAATACCATCGAAGAAATGTATCCTTACATTTATTGGAAAACAGGTGCAACCGAATTAGGTTCGGGCAAAAAAACCTATACACTACAGCAATTTGAAGAGCAATACGATGCAGAATTAATTGAGATAGCAAGCCATATGAAAGGTAAAACCATTGGCAGCATTGCAAGTCAATTATTTATTAATGATACTGACATACAAAAGCAATTGCGTTTTTTCGATTTAAATGTGAATGTAAATTGGCCATTGGCCCATTATAAAACGGCCGTTAAATATTTACAACGCGACCCAGAAACTATTGCAGCCACTGGAGGTACAAATTGGCAAAAATATTTACCTCCGCGTTTTCAAAAACGTATTTTTTACCCTTCCCTTTGGTCGGAGAAGGAAATTGAAGAATGGGGTAAAGCATGGGTAGAAGAGGCCAGATCCTAGTTTTCGGTATAGTCAGTTGATATTCAAAAAACCACAATTTGATGGTTTTCATTTTTATTTAGTTATTAATAACCATACTTTTCTTTCCATCTTTTTTTCAAAAATTCCCGCATCTCATTTTCTCTTGGATTAGTTCCAGGATTATAAAATTGAGTAGACTTTAAAGTATCTGGTAAAAATTCCTGCTCTACAAAATTACCAACGTGAGCATGTGCGTATTCATAATCCTTCCCATAATTAATTTCTTTCATTAATTTGGTAGGAGCATTTCTTAAATGCAAAGGAACTGATTGAGCACCCGTTTTTTGAACAATGGCCAAAGCCTGTTCTATGGCCATATAAGAAGCATTACTTTTTGCACTGCAAGCCAAATAAATAGCACATTGCGAAAGAATAATTCGGCCCTCTGGCATTCCAATACTTTGAATGGCGGTTAGTGTATTTGTTGCTAGCACCAAGGCCGTAGGATTGGCATTCCCAATATCCTCCGAGGCCAAAATTAGCATCCTTCTTGCTATGAATTCAGGATTCTCCCCTCCTGCAATCATTCTTGCTAAATAATACACTGCTGCATTGGGATCGCTGCCACGCATGCTTTTTATAAATGCCGAAATAACATTGTAATGCTCCTCTCCTGCTTTATCATAAACTATTGCAGGATTCTGAATGGCATGTTTCACCAATTCATCTGTAATTTTTACTGGAGTTGATTGCTGCGATGCTACCATTTCAATGATATTGAGTAATTTTCTTCCATCACCTCCACTGTATTGTAGCAATGCACTCTCCTCTCCAATGCTAACCTCCTTACTTTTCAAATAATCATCGTTAGCAATGGCATTTTTTGCCATGTCTAGTAAATTTTGTTTTGTAAGTTCTTTTAGAATATAAACCTGCGAACGAGAAAGCAGTGCATTGTTCACTTCAAAAGAAGGATTCTCTGTTGTGGCACCAATCAATAGTATAAAACCAGCTTCCACAGCGCCCAACAATGCGTCCTGTTGACTTTTATTGAATCTATGTATTTCATCTAAAAATAATAATATTTTGCCCTGCTCTTTTGCATCTGCTATTATTTTTCTAACATCGTTCACACCAGCACTAATGGCGCTCAATTGCACATACGGCAATCGCAAAGTTTCACCAATAATTCTGGCCAATGTGGTTTTTCCTACACCTGGTGGCCCCCAAAATAAAATACTTGGCATGTGCCCATTCTCTAATAATTTACGAAGTGGTGCACCCGCTCCTACCAAATGCTCTTGACCAATATATTCATCTAAAATTTTGGGTCTTACCCTTTCTGCCAATGGAATGTTTTGCATCATAAACCTTCAACAAAGATAAGGTCGAAACTACATTATAATCGGAATAAATTTGAAAGAAAAAAGCCGATGAATTATCGCAATAAGCTCACAGTACCCTCATAGTTATAAGACTGTCCATCAAATGCTGTTACCCTTACCACCCAAGCATATACATCTTGTTGGCAATCGGCCTCACGGTATTTACCATTCCATGTTTCATACTTGTTATCGGTCTCCCACAGCAACTCACCCCAACGGTTGAACACTTCTATGTGGAACGATTTCTCCCCATTCACCACCGCATAAAACGTATTGTTCAACTTCGGTCCTGTACCC
>JANXMZ010000083.1 GCA_025354385.1 Bacteroidota bacterium | reverse complement strand
GGTGAGCTGATTATATTTTTTCGTCATGTCGTAATGCGAAAATATGTTTTCAGCTCTAACCCTTCGGGATTTCGTTTCGCTACGCTTCACTTCATCCCGAAGGGTTAGAAACCCAGTTGCACTTATTAGTTGAACTTACATATATTTACATTATTTAATTTTACAACAAATGTAATTAACCACCATTTGCTTTTTCAGTTTTTTTGACTTTATCCTTTTTTGAGTTGTCTTTTTTAATTGAAGTTACTTCCTTAAATGCAACTTGACCACCTTCATGGTTGTTTCTTATGGTCTCAGGATTATCCTTGCTTGGGCCTGCATTTAACTTAAGAATTAAAGGTGTTTCATAATTATCTATTACATCTTTTTCCTCTGGATCGTCATATGCATAATCGTTGTCATTTTCCGTATATTGTTTACGTGCTTGCTCATATAGTTTAATATTTAATTTGTACTTAGTCAAAAAATTAAACGCATGTGCAGTTTCATGGAATAATCCTGTCGCTGCAGATTGGTATCCATGTGTAGAATATCGATAACTGCCTTCTTTCTGTTCACCCCATCCTACATCTAATCCTTTTGCAGACCAATAGATTGTATTTGTCATATAATCAAATTTTGAAAATCTTGCTTTTTCAATTCTGAAATTAGTTGTGGATTTGCATAATCCTAATATTACACCTTTATCATCTGCATTATTTTCTCTAATAAAATTATAAGAATCATAGACGCTTTTTACAAATTCATTATTTCCTGTATAAGGCACATTAGGATCATAAATTATCTCTTTTTGCTTTTCAAACAACCTAAATATCCCTTTGCTGTTTTTGTAATAAATAGTAATCGTTCTTCCATCTGGGTCTAAAAATAGATTAGGGGAATTATTTGAAAAATTATACGGTGTTAATGAACTGTAGTTTGAGAAAAGTGGATCTATGCTTAACCACCTTCCTAACCTACCATCAAATATTCTCTCGCCAAAATCATAATCTCCACCACTCACATTAATTTCATTATCCTTCTCTTTGCCATTAAACCCATAACTATATCCCAAATTGAATATACTGCAAACTGTAGTCTGAGTGGAATTAAAAAAATAGGGGTACATTTTTTTTAAAATAAAATTAAATCATTTGGTTTATAAAGCCCTGCACTGAAATGCATTTATACGAATAAAAAACAAATGCAAATAATTTCTCATTTGAATTTGAAATTTAAATTGCCAAACATCTTTAGAGGGTTCGAATCCCTCTTTCTCCGCCAAAGAACTAGTAAATCAAACCTAAAACCTGCCTATAAAAAATCACCAAAAAAGCAATACCTCAAAAAAAACAACAAACCATCTTAAGCACCAAATTGCTCTACTACCTTGTCATCCTGAGCTTGTTGAAGGATGCCGTCTGCCTAAGACTTCACTGTCATCGCTTTCTTAATGAACTTCACAAACAAAGGATGTGGATTTTCTACTGTGCTCTTTAACTCTGGATGGAACTGAACACCTATGAAATATGGATGTGTTGGAATCTCTACAATCTCGGCTAGGCCTGTTTCAGGATTGGTGCCTGTTATCATCATGCCCGCTTTTTCGAAAGCTGCTGTATACTTGTTGTTAAACTCAAAACGGTGACGGTGACGCTCGCTAATTTTGGTTTTACCATAGGCGCGCGACACACTGCTACCTTTAGTCAATACACAATCGTAAGCACCTAAACGCATGGTGCCTCCTTTTTGAGAAATGGTTTTTTGTGATGCCATCATATCGATTACTGGATGCTTGGTTTCATCGTTCATTTCTGAACTGTGAGCATCTTTATAACCCAGTACATTTCTGGCAAACTCTATCACACTGCATTGCATTCCTAAACATATACCAAAGAATGGAATATTGTTTTCTCTCACATATTTAATAGCTACTAATTTGCCATCTATACCGCGACTGCCAAAACCAGGTGCTACTAAAACACCATCAAAATTTCTTAATTTGTCGGCTACATTTTCGTCGGTTAATAATTCACTGTGAAAATATTTTACATTCACTGCACACTCATTGGCTGCACCTGCATGTATGAAGGCTTCGTTGATAGATTTATATGCATCGGGCAACTCAACATATTTACCTACTAAGGCAATATTTACTTCGTTTTTAGGGTGTTTTACATGTTGTAAAAACTCTTTCCATTGCACCAATTCTGGCTCTTGTTTGGCTGCTAATTTCAATTTAGATAAAACAACTTTATCTAATTTCTCTTTTAACATCACCAAAGGCACATCGTAAATGGTATCCACATCAATCGATTCGATTACTGCGTTCACATTTACATTACAGAACAAAGCAATTTTTCTTCTAATATCTGTATTCAAATGATGCTCGGTGCGGCACACTAAAATATCTGGTTTTACACCACTCTCTAATAAGAATCTAACGGAGTGTTGCGTTGGTTTGGTTTTCAACTCACCAGCAGCCTTTAAATAAGGCACCAAGGTTAAATGAATAACAATGGCATTGTCTTCGCCCATTTCCCATAATAACTGACGAACAGCTTCCACAAATGGCAATGATTCAATATCACCCACTGTACCTCCTATCTCTGTCAATACAATATCAAATTTACCAGAATCACCCAGTAATTTCATTCTTCTTTTTATCTCATCGGTAATATGCGGCACTACTTGCACAGTTTTGCCCAAATAGTCCCCTCTTCTTTCATTTTCAATTACAGTTTGGTAAATTCTACCAGTAGTAACATTATTGGCTTGAGAAGTAGGCACATTTAAAAAACGTTCATAATGGCCCAAGTCCAAATCTGTTTCCGCTCCATCATCCGTCACATAACATTCGCCATGTTCATATGGATTCAAGGTTCCAGGATCCACATTAATATAGGGATCGAATTTTTGAATGGTTACTCTATAGCCGCGGGCTTGAAGTAATTTTGCCAATGACGAAGAAATAATTCCCTTACCCAACGATGACGTAACTCCGCCTGTTACGAATATATATTTACACTTTTGTTCCATCTAATTTTGAATGATTATTTAGCTGCCGACCCTCATTTTTAATACAAAATGCAATAAAAATCAGCTCACAGATGAACCAACTAATCGGGTAGCAAAGGTACTACTTTTAATTAAATCAATTCAGGGTTGCTTTTCAAGAAATTTTCAACAGATACCAAATCAGCAGGTGTATCAATGGCTGGGCTTACAAAATCTGTTGTTAAAACTTTTATTTTATAGCCATTTTCCAACCAACGCAATTGTTCAAGACTTTCTGCCACCTCCAATTTTCCGGGAGACAATGCTTTCAAATCTATGATGATTTCCTTCTTAAATGCATACATGCCCACATGCCTAAAATAGTTGAAATGATTGACCCATTCATCTGGCGCAACGCCACGCAAATGCGGTATAGCCTGGCGCGAGAAATAAATACCTTCCTCATTCGCCCCACATACCACCTTTACCATGTTGGAATTAAACAAATCTTCGGAAGTCCTTATGCCTTTCTTTAATGTGGCAATATGAATACTAGGGTCTAAAAATGCATCCGCAAGAGCTTCTATTTGTTTGGGTAAAATAAAAGGTTCATCCCCTTGCAAATTAATCAGTATTTCGAAGTCTTCATTTAATTTTTCTGCCACTTCAAAACAACGGTCGGTGCCACTAATATGATGCGCTGCAGTGTATACGCATTCCCCAAAAGTTTGCACATGGTTGTATATCCTTTCGTCGTCTGTTGCCACTACCACCCTCGCATCTATATTGGCTTTTGCAGCTTGTAAATAGGTGCGCTGTACCAAAGATTTACCATGTATATCAATTAAAGGTTTGCCTTCAAATCTACTTGAGCCATAACGCGAAGGAATAACGATGAGTACTTTCATAAGTATTTAAAATGAAACACTGAATCCAAATTTAATTCCGAATCTTCTTGCTCCCGGGTTGCTGAGGTGTGTGAGACGGTGTATAGCTGCCACCTGCAATATTTTAAATATATTTTCTAATCCATAGGCCACTTCAACATAAGGTTCTTTGTTAATTTGATTGTTTAATGTGCTTACAGGATGCCCATCATTTCCATAGCTAGGATAAAAGGATGTATTCCTAGGACTGATGCTACCCATTACCGCACGCCCCTCTACAAACTCTCTCCATTTTAATTTCTTCATCAATGGAATCCTGTTTAACAGTGCCCCATTGAAATGATGCTCTGCTTTAAAAAAAGCACTGCGATCGGTAACGAATTCAAAAAAATTCATGAGGTTGTACGAAGTGGTGCTGTAAAAAAAAGATTGATTACCTCGGTGCACTTCTAACAAAGGATAAGGTAAACGCTCGAATATTTTGGTGCCCGATAGGGTAAAATCTGTACGACCCCAATAACCAAAACTTAAGCCTTTCTCTATCGTCGCTGTTACCCTATTATAATCAAATCTGCTGCCAAACAAACCTTTGATACCACGCGTGTAATTAACAGATAGCGCCAAGGATCCTGGCTTTGATTGACGCACCCTTTCGTTGTCGTTTTGCAAATAATACTCCTTAGGTGCCCAGCGCAACCCCATGGTGATAGCGGCATTCGTAAAGTTGCTAGATTTGATGGACGTATCTGAAAGATTTTCGCCATATACAAAATTAAATTTCTTGACTTGCTCAAATTGATACTCCTTATGCAGAAAAACCAATTTAGCATTCCACCCGCGCATAAATTCACTGGTGCCCCATATTTTTGTTTCCTTAGCCCTGTTTAATTGGCTGGCACCAAAAACGGAAACCGCCGTATACAAATTACTCGCACCATAATAATCATCCGAAACGCCTATTTGCTCCACATCTTTTCTATACGAAGCACCCACTGTCGACCAATGTTTCCTATTTAAAATAAATTCTGCCTGCCCTTTGTATTTCCATTGTTGACCCACCGCATCTTGCAAGCCATAGGCCACATAACCACTCAAGGTCATTTTTTTGCTAAACGAAAAATTGGTGCGGGCGCCTAATCTTATTTTATTGCCCTCCAAAGCATTGAAGCCATATAACAAGGCGTATGGACCGAAATCCAACTTGCCTATTTTTTTATACCCATTGAATAAGATATTGATGACCTCTACATACGATTTTACAATTTTAATATTGGTAACAGTATCAATTTTTGCAAGGGCTCTTTTCTCATCAATAGTAAGTTCCTCGTGCCGCATGCTATCCCAAAACTCATCTGTTTTCATAGTGGCATCTTCGTTCATAGAAATATGAAAATCAAAAAATTTGGGGTTTCTTTCTTTGTTGGTTACTATTTTTTCGGACGAGCTAGAGAACACGGCTACCATGCCCGGAGAGTTTTTAGAAAGTTCCGCTATGTCTATTAATACACGATTTTTTACAGGTATATAAGCCCCCGATTCTGTTGGTTCATATTCTTGTGTAATTTTTAGTTTCTCAACAAAATTCAGATTCGCTTTATTGGTTATACTTAATGTCAATCTTCGCAAAGCAAATGAACTATCTTCAATCCAAATATAACCTGTAAATACAAGATCCAACGGATTTTTAGGCGTTACTTCTATTTGATAAATTTTGCGATTGCTGCCATAAGGGTATTCCGAACCGGCCAATTTAAAATTATAATACAACAAGGAGGATTTACTTATGGGCGAAATAAAATTCTTTTGAAGAATTGGTAAAATATTATCGTTGAAATTGTATTGTTGAAAAGTAGACCCGAGCAATTGTGACAGAAAAGAACCGTCCTCTACCCCTACACCTTTAACCCTTGAGGCTAAGATAACCTCCTTGCTTAAATTGGGATTTTTATTGTAATAAAATTCACTCAAATTCTCTGAAAGAAAAATTGGTAATACCTTTTTTCCTTGGTCCTCGCTCAATGAACTAATGGTGTCAAAAATACCTTCAACACTTTTCATGAGTTTAAAATTTTTGTTTTGTTGGGAAACATTATTCACAGCAATTTGAATTTTTGTAAAATTCTCGCATTCATAAGAATTCAAATTTTCAATGTTGTGTTTACTTTTCGCATCTTGTGCTTTTTGAATAATGCGAATGGATTTATTGACTTTGCTGGAGACTGTTACTCCTTTAAATATTTTTATTTCGGGACTCAGTTTTACATTCAAGGTTTGGGTTTCGCCTACATTAATTTTAACCATTAACCTTGCATATCCCACATAGGTAAACAATATGCTATCCCCAATACCACTGGCTTTTAAAATAAAATTGCCTTCAAAATTGGTGGAGGCTCCTTGGTTGGTGGAATCGATGGAAACGTTGACACCTGTCAGGGGTTCGCCTGTTATAGCATCTGTAACTTTGCCTTTTACCACCGTGGTTTGACAGAAAACGGAAACAGAAACAAAGAGTGTAAGTAATAAAAATAGTCTGACCATTACTATACAAACCTACAGTATTTTTCTAAAATAACACACCAAGTTCTACAGCGTGCTTAAAATTGCGGACAGTTAAAATAAAATTTGAACAATTATCAATAAAATAAAATCCCCCAGTTTGAAAGCTTGGGGATTTTACATTTTGCTAGATTAACAGAATTACTCGCAGGCTTTTCTTACGAAGGCTTCCCACTCCTCATCGGGTACGTATACCAAGCTTGGGGTTTTCCAATTGCCGCTTAAGAAGCCAGTTTTTAACTGACTGCCTTTGCCTATCCATGCATAGCGTTTGTCATCTTTGATAACATACGCTAAGAATACATGTTGCTTTATGTAAACGCTGCCGTTCCGAGGATTTAAAATTAATCAGAATTTAATTTTCAATAGATACATAACTGAATATTAGTTCCCTATATTTGTTATACTTTTAAACAGATTTTTATGAAATTAATTCAAGAACAATGCACCTTAAATTCAGTGAATTTAGATATTTCGAATATCCCAACTGGTTTATATATCCTAAGAATTAACAACACAGCAACCATTTTAAACTTTAAAATAGTAAAAAGGTAAATAGAATTTAATTTTGTTTTTGTTTTTTAAAATATTGCAGAACGCCAAAAGACAGCTTATATTAATGGGTTGTCTTTTGGTCTTTTTCATAATGAATGCCCAGCATTCTAATATGTGGGCAGTATTTTACCATAAGGCGATTAATTTCAACACCAACCCAGTAAGTCTTACTAGTTCAGCAATTGCTTGGGATAGCACCCATTATCTCAACAATCCTCTATCCTCCGCATCAATATCTAGCACTTCATATTCTGATTGCAATGGACAATTACAGATTTATGGTAGTTCACTTCAACTTTGGAATAAAAACCATCACCCTTTAAAGAATGGAACCTTTGAGGGAGGTTATATCTCCAAGGGACTATTAATACCGATGCCTAATTCCAAACGTTACTTATATTATTTCTATATTGGCGCGGTAAAAAAAATAACCTCTGCCCTTTGTTACGCGATAATAGATTTAGATACCAACAACGGCAACTCTGAAGTTATTAAAAAAAATATTTTATTGGATAGCAATGCTGCATCTCGTTATAATTTAACATATACTACGCATTCTAACAATCGAGATATTTGGATTCTATATGGGAAGAGCAGTACTATGTGCATTTCCTATTTATTAACTGATACAGGATTGAACACTGTTCCAATTAAAAGTAATTCTATTTTTAGCGGAAATGAATATCAACCCTTTTATGCCAATAGCAATAGCAGATATGCAAACTATGCGAACATTGGCGGTCATTTCAAAATGACCCACGATGGCAAAAATTTAATATCAACAGGAATTGATAGTGCTACTACAAAAACAGGATGCAGTATTATGTACAGTTTTAATAAAAGTTCAGGACAGCTAACTAACCCTGAAGTTTTAGTGAATTTTTCTGACATTCCATTATCCCCTATCACCAATAATGGACTAACCTATAATATCTCTAACTTTTACTATGCTGAAATTGCAGCAAATGATACCTTTATATATTTTTCTAGCTGTTCTAGTGACTACACTAAAAATATTTTAATTCAAGTGAATAGGTATACAAAATCGAAGGTGAAAGTTTATAGTTTTTTAAATAACGACTATATGCTTGGAATGCAACTTGGGCCGGATGGTAAAATTTATGGTATGGCGGGCAATTTTTTTCGCCCATGTTTATCAAGAATTGAAAATCCTAATCTATATGGTTCTAATAGCAATTTTCGTTTGTATTTAAAAGATTCTTTTATAAGTCTCTATGAATTCCCTTCCATTTACCAACCTTATAAAAAATTATTTTTTAACACCAATGTACAAGGCAATCCTTGTAAGGATACCGTGCAGTTTAACTTAGCAGTAGACACCAGCTTTAAAGCGCTTACTGTGTATTATGGCGATGGGGATAGTGCTGTTGTTAAGACCCCTTTAAAAGACCAATACATTTTGAAACACCATTATAAAAGCAGTGGAACTTATTATTTTTTAATGAAGGCCGCTAACCCAGGGTGTAATAGTAATACTATGGCAGGCGATAGTGTTACTGTGGCACTTGTGCCTAAGCTATACGGATTAAATAAAACTTCAAGTAACTTGTGTAGTCAGGCTAAACTTACTTTGCGTGATAGTTTTGTAAATGCAACTATTGCCAATTATATATGGCAAAATTCCATAGATACTTTTTATTTAGGAACTCAAAAAAACTCCAATACTATTGGTCATACTTTTTACGAAAATACAACTCCTTATAAAGCTTATTGGCAAATAAAAATTGGCAACAAAGAATGCCCCAATTTTGCAACCATTAACGATTCAGCAACCTTAAATTATTTGCCTGCTGTGGCTATTGAAATGCACATCAACAACCAGGCTAAAAAAGCCTCCAATATAATTAAAAATCAACAGCCTTATTATCTTGGTTGTTCCCCCTTAAAACTTATCATTCAAGATAGTACTAAAGATTTCAAAAACGGTAGTTTAAGTTGGGTGCGTTTAAATAACAATGGGAAACCTCCTCCAACAAATACAACTGCAAAGTTAATAAATATAGATTTGCCTGCTGGCGATTATATAGGCATAGTTAGCGATACAAACAATGCTGGCTGTTTTGGGTCTGATACTTTTTATGCCAGTGCATATATACTGCCATTGCCCAAGTGGCAAGTTTCAAACGTCCAGCAATGTTTTGTTGGCAATCAATTTAATATTTTAAACAACGGCCATACCTATTCTGATAGTGTGCGCTATAGCTTATATTGGGGCGATGCTGATAGTACTTTTTTAGACAGCGGATTTTCTATTACGCACCATTATTTAAATAGCGGTTTTTTTAATGTTTCCTTAATTGGTGAAAGCAAAAAGGGTTGCAAAGCTCAAATAGATACTTCCATAAAGATTTTTAAAAACCCTTCCGCTAATTTTAGTATTAACAACAATCAACAATGTGTCAAACAAAATGTATTCGAATTCAAAGTAAAGGATACCAGTGTAGTTATCAATAATTGGCAATTGGGAGATTCCTCTTTTGCCAACAACAAGCTGCAAGAAATACTGAAACATCATTATGCTTTACCTGGTATTTACAAGGTGCGCAATATTAGCATGACAATAAATAATTGTCTAGATACTTTTGATTCATTCATCACTGTTTTAGCTTCGCCACAAATTAGCTTTGCGCTAAAGGACACTGCCAAATGCGCAACTGATGCTCAATTTGAAATAAGCATTCAGTCAAACCCTATCAACATGAAACACCAAATTGCTTGGGGCGATTTAATGGTGGATACCATTGTCCAAAACAAATCCTATTATCACAATTATGGCATCAATTCTTTAGCTGGAAAGAAAACAATAGCAGTAAGTGCTGCCCTTGGAAATTGCTATGATACCACGAGCAAAATAATTGAGATTTATGAAATTATAAAGGTTACACCTAACCCTATTTCATTGTACAATTGTTTTGGTGATACTGTCACTTATCAATACAAAGTATTAAACAATTTAAAAGTGAAGGAGCAAGAATGGACTGTAAATAGCTTATTAAAAAGCCATGATATTAACTTTAAATATATTTACCCTGACACTGGTCGTTATTATTTGGAGCTAAAAGTAGTGTCTGAAAATAATTGTAGCAGTGGTTTTAAAGCGCTAATAATTGTAAATGAAAAACCCATGGCCGCTTTTTTATTTAAACGCATGATTGAAAATAACAATGGGTTACCTTATCAATTTTTTAATGAAAGTAAAAAATCCAATCAATTTGTTTGGCGTTTCAGTGCATTTGATACTTCGCACTTAATGAACCCTTCATACACCTATTCTGATACCGGTATCAAAAAAATTATTTTGATTGCTTCCAACAATAATATTTGTTATGACACGGCTATTCAATTAATTCCTGTATTTAATCGCCTAGCTTTTTATTTCCCTAATGCATTTAGTCCTAATGGCAACAACACCAATGATGATTTTGGTTTGAATCCCAATCAATCTGCGTTTGTGAGAAAATACCATTTGGAAATATACAACCGTTGGGGTGCAAAAATTTTTGAAACCAATGATGTCTATAACCATTGGACTGGCAATGTTATGCAAGGAGTTTATTTATTTAAAGTTCTTATTACAGATATTTACAATCTGCAACAAGAAATATCTGGTGCTGTGGAGGTGTTAAAATAAATTATTGGTTATTGGGTTATTGGAGAGTGCAGGTATTTCCCTTAATAACAAATAACTATTAACAATTAACTTGTCCTTAATATCGAATAACGCTTACTGAACTAATCAAAAAAAAAACCTGCAAGTTTTGCTTACAGGTTTTTTTTGATTAAATACGAGAATTACTCGCAGGCTTTTCTTACAAAGGCTTCCCACTCTTCATCGGGTACGTATACCAATGTCGGGGTTTTCCAATTGCCGCTTAAGAAGCCAGTTTTTAACTGACCGCCTTTGCCTATCCATGCATAGCGTTTGCCATCTTTGATTACATACGCTAAGAATACATGTTGCTTGTAGTTTTTCTTTTCTTTTTTAGGAATGCTAGGTTCTAATAAGGTGTTCTTGCCTTTGTTTTTTAAGAACTTGGCCGAAGCGGTTACCCCATCATCTTTCTGTCCATAAATAACATTCACACCATTGAATTTTTTACATTTTATTTTTACATTTTTCGATGGTGGTGCTTTCTCTCCATCATCAATAGGATCTGCATTGCCTTTGCCTGCAATTGGGGTTAATTCTAAGACGGTGTAAAAGCCTGTGAAAGGCACTTCAAAAATAACGTAATCGCAATTGGCTAAACCACGACAAGAATCGGCAAACACAATCTTTTTGGTCCAGTTAAAGAAATTATCTTTTTTAGTATCTGCTGGCAATATCGCATATCTTTTGCCTTTGTGAACAGGTAACTGACTTTTAGGCACCATGATTAAAACCATGTCTTTTTTCGACATGATGATATCGGCTGAGTCATTTTTTTGAGACACATTTAGGTCGATGAATTTTACGACTTCTCTTTCGAATTTTGGTATTTGTGGTATATCGCTAATACCTGGATATAAGAAACTGTTGCAAAAATCCATGTACTCTTCTTTGCTCTTGTCATCTACCACTTGCACATAAGCTTTATCGGCCGCTACTTTTTTAAAGCTGCTTTCACTTACTAAAACGATGTTGCCAGCAGGACCGAACTTGGCCATTGGGTTCGATTTGTTAGGGGTTTGCAATCCACCAAATGGATCGGCTGCACAGTAACATGCTGGTCGCACTTTAGCGGCATTGTAAAAACGGTTCACCTCTTTGATATTGAACGATTGTAAATCGCAAGCATCGCCATTCGGGGCCTGTTTATACCCAAGGTTAATGACTTTCTCGTCGGTTAATTTCCAAGTGATGCTCTTGGTTTTATCTTCAACCCCTTGGTAAGCCAAATAACCGTCTTCGTTGTTTACTTTCGGAATATTTACAGTAATGGGCTTAATGGCTTTAACAGGTTTGTTTTTGTACATAGCCGTTAACTTTACAATGCCATTGCTCAACAATTGATTGCCGTCGGCATCTTTAAATGTTAAATTGTATTTTTTTACATCGGCCGCATTGCTGATGCATTCTAATTTAAAAATTAATTCGTCATTGTTAAACCCTTCGAAGGTGTTAGCAGGTATCATAGCGGTAACACAACCGGCACGAATAATGGTATCGCGATCGGCACGGGCCATCATAATTACTATGTCCACTCTGCGCATTTGCTCTAAGTCGGTTTCTTTGCCAGATACTTTTTCACCTAAACTCGCAGTGGCTACGCGACTTTTGTACATCATTAAGTTCTTACTTAAAATATAACCCGCCACTGTATCGGTTCGGTTGTTAGACAATTCTAAGTTGGCTTCGGCACCACCAGTGGTATCGGCATAACCATTGATTTGGATGCGTTTGATATTGGTTTTTGTTTTTAAAATTTGAACCACTGAATCTAACACCAAATAATCTTTGGTTTTAATTTTAGATTGGTTCACATCAAAGTAAACACTGAATTTAATGGAGGTTTGCGCTTTAACATTGAAAAGTGTTAATGTAAAAAATAAAGCGAATAAAATTTTACCGAATAGTTTTGTTTTAAAGCTTGACATTTGATTTACTTGACAAGCATTTTTTTCTTTTAGCATAATGTAAGATAACTCCTATTTTTTTGTTTTATTGTGAGTGGCGCAAAAGTAGGTTTTTATCATTTCATTTATATGAATTTACAAAAAAATAATGTACAAATCTTAACAATATAGCCATTCTTGAGTAAATACACTTAGTAAAACAACAGAAATTAATTTTAGATAAAATTAATCTTAATCAGGATTACTGACCAATGGCAATTTGTTTTTTCTAAATGCAATAACAACAGAAATACTCAAAAAAATACCTGCAATCCAACAAGATAATTTGCCAATTAAATTGCCATTGCGCACATAAAAAGTATGAATATCATTTGGTACAATGCTGCATTTAAAAGCAATTCTTTCGTTGTATTTGGTGGCATGACTGATGTTTCCAAATACATCTATTTTTGCGGACACACCAGTATTGGCACTGCGCAACATCTCTTTACGGGTTTCAATACAACGTATAGCACCAAACAATAAATGCTGTTTAAATCCGGGCGTATTGCCCCACCAACCATCATTGGTAATTACTGCCAATGCATTAGCACTATCGCGCACAAACTCGGCTGCATAATCGCCAAAAACAGATTCATAACAAATAAGCGGTGCTATTTTTAAATGCTTAGTCACCAC
Source organism: Bacteroidota bacterium (assembly GCA_025354385.1). Classification (GTDB taxonomy): domain Bacteria; phylum Bacteroidota; class Bacteroidia; order NS11-12g; family UBA955; genus JABMMZ01. The sequence goes on along the minus strand of JANXMZ010000083.1, from coordinate 17,506 downwards.
AAAATTGATGGGTATTTTGCTGACGCCTAAACTGCCCGAAGTGCCTCCCAAATTAATACTGAGTTGCTCTAAAAATTCAAAAGGCATTTTCTCTACCCCTGGCACCAGTCGCGACTTATGATAGATACTATCTACTTTGTTATTTTGAAACAGCAAGGCGGTATTATAACAATCCCACCAAACATTCGAAAAGCTATCGTACCGGGCTGTAAGGGTTGGTTTTTTGGCTGTTCTATACATGTCTACTGTTTCTGCTCCCGATAAAATAGTAAGACCAGTGCTATCCGTCATCTGTCTCACTGGTTTCAACAAACTCGATTGATTCAATTCACTCTCTTGATTCCAGCCAGTAATGGCCGTTTCTGGCAATACCAATAAGGTAGTTTGGGGAGTAATAAAAGGTTTGGCAACGTCTAATCCCAATCGCAATTGTTCTTGGGCATCAATGTAATTTTCGCCATCACTAAATTTTTCTGTATAAGGATTGATGTTAGGTTGCGAAATAACACATTCAATTGCTTTAGCACTGTCAGGTTTTAATTCACTTCTTTGCATCAACAAAATCGAAAAAACATAGATAAGAATCAATCCCAAAATAGGTTGCCAAATTTTTTGGACAACTTGGTTGACTATTATTTTGAAGAACCAAACATTGAAAATTAAAATTAAAAAGGTGCCACCCATCTCACCGGTAAACTCATACCATTGTATGAAGAATGGAAAGGCAGCCAAACCTTTGCCCAAAGTTAACCAAGGCCAACTGGCACTCCAATTAAAATGCACATATTCTATGGCCATGTAATAAAACACCAAAGACCAATGCCCTGTTTTAGGCAACAATTTATTGGTAAAAGAAAATAGCAAAAATGGCAAACTCATGATCAACGAATTGGCCAATAACATCATGATACAACCGCTGGGACTCGCATTCCAAACCCACCACGTAGTGCTAGAATTAAATATAAGCATCGATAAATAGGCCCATCGCCACAATTTAAAATGCGGCCTGCTGTTACCTAAATATTGTTGGTGAATAATCAACAAAGGCAACAGCCCTAACATGAGCAAAAATGCGGTGGGCAATGGTGGCCAACCTAAAGCCAACAAAAATCCACTTACCAAACTCAAAATTATTTTCTTTTGCTTAAGCATCTTTCTTTCCTTCCATTACAATTACAAATTCACCTTTGGGTGCTTTGGTTTCAAAATGTTTGATTACTTCTTCAATTGTGCCGTTGACAGTTTCTTCAAACAATTTACTAATCTCTCTTGAGACAGACACTGGCCTATCGCTACCAAAATAAAGAGCACTGTCTTTTAAAAAAGTGGGTAGCTTATAGGGGCTCTCATAAAATATCATGGTACGGGTTTCTGATTGCAATAATTCAAAACGGGTTTTACGACCTTTCTTCACAGGCATAAATCCTTCGAAAACAAAACGGTCGCAAGGCAAACCACTTTTTACAAGCGCAGGCACAAAGGCAGTAGCACCCGGAAGGCATTCCACTTTAATATTATTTTTATAGCATTCGCGAACAATTAAAAATCCAGGATCGCTGATACCAGGTGTACCTGCATCGGTTACCAAGGCCATATTTTTTCCAGCCATCAATTGGTTTAAAACGTCTTTGTATTTATCATGTTCGTTGTGCGCATGATAACTTTGCATGGGTTTGCTAATTTCGTAATGCTTTAACAGCATGCCTGTATTGCGAGTATCTTCTGCCAATACTATATCGGTTTCTTTTAAAATTTCCAGTGCACGCAAAGTAATGTCTTTTAAATTTCCGACGGGTGTAGGAACCAAATATAATTTTCCAATTTCTGCCATCTTATAGCGTTTTGCTTATATCGATATTAAATATGCCTTTCAATCCAAATAATAAAATGCTCCAGAAAAAAACAGACATCAATTGCCAACGCATAATTTTATGCTTGTCGTGTTCAAAAGAAGCACTGATAATGCAGCCAACAGGTATACTAATAAGAACAGGGCTTAAAAATGCAATACCAATTAAACCATAACTATTTTTGATGTGAATTAATTTTTTGAGGCGGCCATGTTTGAATTTAAAAAAATGATATTGGGATAAATATTTTGAAATGATGGCGCCTAAATAGGTAAATACCAAAACGCCAATGGTTCCTCCAGAACTAACAATCAGCATATCCCAATACCATGCGCGCGATGAACCCGCCAATAGCGGCAAAACAGCAAATAAATACTTGACTGCCGATAATAATACCATAAAAAATATCTCTATAAAATTACCCATTAAATTATTGGCGAAGATAGAAAGAAAGTTGAAGATATTGGTTGGTGGAGGGGCTATTTATATCGAATTTTATAGGTCATTCATTCTATCAGAAATTTTTAAATGACCTTAACAAAGCAATAAGGAAATTTTAAGGCATAAAAAAAGACCTCATAATGGCGAGGTCCTTTCAATAAAGATTTATTATTTTTTAATACGTAACGCTTTCGGTTAGTTTACCATTCTCATCGAATGATTTCCATGTACCTGTTCTTTTACCATTGTGATAGTGCATCTCTGAACGCAAAACACCTTTGGCATCCCATACTTTCCAAGTACCGTGTTTGATATCGTTTTTGTAAAAAGCGATTGAGGTAATTTTACCATCTTGACTGTACTCCATCCACTCACCGGATTTAACACCATTGTTAAATGAACCCGATTCTTTAGTGACACCCGAAGCGTAATACACGGTAATTTTACCATCTTTTACACCATCTGTGCATTCGTAAACACTCTCCAACTGACCACCCATGTAAAAGGTTTCCAAGTTGCCATTAAAATACTCACCAGAAGCAGTTACGTATCTACCTGCTGCATTCATGGTGATGTCATTGCCTTGCGCGCCAACATAACCTGCTGACATAAAGACAATTGCGGTTATTATTAATAATTTTTTCATAGTGACTTAACAATTTCTTAACAAAGCTAGGAAAAAAAAAGCGAACTACAATGAAAATTAGCGACTTTTTAAAATAATTTTGGAATGCAGGTCTTCAGGATTCACCTGAGCCGTTTTGTATGAGATACAATTAATGGTAATTTTAGAAGCACCATTTAATACTGATTTAGGGATGTAACAAAATCCGTTAATATTGGTGTAGTATACTTTAGCAGAACCCACAATCTCAATACTTGCTCCGGATAATTTTTCATTGTTTGCATCAGTAACAGTTACCAAACACAAACCATCTGTGTTAGCTGCTGTGGTTCCTACTTGAACAATTAACAAAAGAATCATTATTACAATTACTTTTTTGATGATACAAAATTGCAGTTCCACAATTAAGGTTAGGTGATTCCAATATTACTAAATTGTTATCTTTTATTAAAATGATTTGAATTTGCCAATTTAAAAATGAATTGAACTTATTAAGTTTAACAATCTAAATACTTTTACTTGACTTTAATTTAACTTTAGCATTTACATGATAACCTAATTATCATTTTTAATTAAGATAAAATTAACAATGCAAAAGGACCTTTGCACCATGATGAATCACCTAAAATCTAGTGTATTATTAAGTCTACTAATTATTTCTTCATTTCCATTATTTTCTCAGACAGGCGCAGTTACTGGAACTGTTTTCGACTCTACAAAAAAAGTACTTTTTAGCGGTGTCAATGTCATGATAAAAGGAACAAACAATGGAACGACTACAGATAAATTGGGCGTATTCACCATTTCAAATCTTGCACCGGGCACGTATTCTATTTTATTATCTCATGTGGGATATTTCAACGTTACTATAAAGGACATAGTGATTACAGAATCTAATACCACTAATATTGGCATTGTTAATTTAAAAAACGATGCGAAAGTGATTACAGGGTTCAAAGTAAAAGCCGCTAGAAAAACAAATACTGAAAAAGCGGTTCTACAGGAAGTTAAAAAAGCTGAGTCGGTTGTTACAGCTATCTCATCTGAGCAAATTGCAAAAACGCAAGACAATGATGCCGCCAAAGCGGCTGCCCGTGTGCCCGGTGTAACTCTCATGGAAAACAGATTCATTATGCTCAGAGGATTAAGTCAACGTTACAACAGCGTTCAAATAAACAACATAAACGCCCCTAGTACGGAAGTTGATAAACGTGCCTTTTCATTTGACTTGGTACCTTCTAGTATGTTAGATAAAATTCTAATTTTTAAATCAGGTGCCGCAGAATTGGCAGGTGATTTTGCAGGTGGTGTTATCAAATTGTACACAAAAAACAACGTTGAAAAAGATTTTATCAATGTCAATATTGGATTTGGATACCGCGTTAATACTACTTTTTTAAATCATCAAAACAATAATATTGGCGGTGTTACGGACTATTTTGGTTTCGACAATGGTAACCGTGCCTTACCCTCTAATTTTCCAAAGACTTTGGCAGGTGTTCCCAATAGTTTAGCATTAATTTATGGCAAAGACCTCTCTAACAATTACCAATTAAATTCTACCACAGCGCCAATGGATTTTGGAGCCAGTGTAAGTTTTGGCAAGAATTTTAAATTTGGCAGTAAAGCCCATTTATTCACCATCAATAATGTTGGTTATTCTACGAATTACCAATATGCAACCATGCACCGTTACAGGTATCAAAATGATCAAATTAATTATGTTAGACAAATGTTTAATTACAGAGATGAAAATTATTCAATTGAATCCAAAATAAGTGTGTTGAGCAATTGGATTTTGAATCTGAATAAAAACACTTCCATCAGTCTAAAAAACATGTACAATCAGTTGGGCGAAAACGAAACAACTATCAGAACAGGTGTTAACCCAACCGAACGACCGAACACCGAATTTAAAAACTACGGTTTTCATTATACCAGCAGAAGTATCTATTCTGGTCAATTAGAACTGAATCATAAATTGAACGACATGGGTGATAAGATTTCTTTGACAGGTGGTTATAGTAAAATAAAAAGAAATGAGCCAGATTATAGAAGATTTAGAACCTACAGAACGGAAGGCTCTACAGGCGAATATACCATGATAGACCCCCCAAGTTCTAGCTTATTTGATGCCGCAAGATTTTATTCCAATTTGAATGAGCATACCGTTTCTGGGACCATTAATTACGAAAAAAACTTTAAGAATCCTTTCGACTCCGCCAAAAATATCATTATCAGAACAGGCGTTTATCTTGAGAGCAAATCAAGAGATTTTGCAGCACGTTGGTTTGGCTATGTATACAATGGTAATGGCTCTTTAAAAGATGCATTTTTAAAACAACCTATTGATCAAATTTTTAGCCCTGCTAACATGAACAGCACCGCTGGCTGGCGACCTTCTGAAGGCACAAACCCCAACGATAAATACATTGCACAAAACAATTTAGGAGCGGCTTATATTGGTGCCACCATTCCATTGAATAAACTCAATATTTCATTTGGTGTGAGAGCAGAACAGTTCAATCAATCTTTAAACAGCGCCACACAATCCGATACAGTGGTTGTTAAATTAAACAATCGCAATTTCCTGCCTTCTGTAAACATGTCTTACTATTTAACTGAAAAAAGTTTGGTGCGCCTGGCCTATAGCAGAACATTAAACAGACCCGAGTTTAGAGAATTGGCACCCTTTGTATACTATGATTTCGTATACGATGTGAACATTGTAGGTAATCCCAATTTAAAATCGGCCACCATAGACAATGCAGACATGCGTTATGAAATATACCCTACCAGTTCGGAAACGGTGAGCTTAGGCGTGTTTTATAAAAACTTTAAGAATCCAATAGAAAACTATGTTCAACCCGTTGGTTTAAGTCAGCAATACACTTTAAGAAATGCGAAACAAGCTACCAATTTTGGAACTGAATTGGAAGTCAGGAAATCTCTCGACAATGTCACTCAGAATAAATATCTTAAAAACTTATCCATTGTATTAAATACATCCTTCATATATAGCCAAGTAAATTTAGGAAGCGATTCAACATTAAGTCAGGCGCGCACTCGACCATTACAAGGACAATCTCCTTACATTATAAATGCGGCACTTTTTTACAACAACGAAAAAAAAGGATTTAATCTTAATTTGGCTTACAATATTTTCGGAAAACGCATTGCTTATGTTGGTAACAATGTTTTTCCTACTGTGTACGAGATGCCGCGCCAAGCCATTGACTTAACCATGAGCAAAGAGTTGAATAAAAAATTAACCTTCAAATTTGGCATAGGGGATATTCTGAACTTTAAACATCGCTTATGGCAAGATACAAATGGAGATGGCAAAATAGAATACCACAAGGAAAAAACCGACCACGCCTTGTTGGAATACAGGAGAGGCCAGATGTTTAACTTTAGTTTGTCTTTCAAAATAAAGTAAGGGCCACAGATCTTCCTATACCAAACCACTGACTTTAGCGTTGGTGGTTTTTTGTTTAAAGACATCCACAATAGAATTTCTGATAAAATTTTATTTGGAGTAAGTTCTTTTTGGTGTTCATTTAAAAGGGTAATACAGGATTAACACAAAAACGCAAACAATAAACATTATTTAAAGGGTAATTAATGTAAACGTAACACAACAAACCAACCTTTGCACTATCAAATCAAACAAAAAAAATAGTATGAAATTTAAATTATTTACAATCGGTATGTTGGCTGCAGCAGCCTTATTTACATTCTCTTCTTGCAAAAAAAAGACAGAATATGTTGACCGTATTGTTTACGTTGAAAAACCTGACACAAGTGTTAAATACACCCAGCTAACAGGTTCATTGGCCACACAGTCTTTAGATGCTTCCAAAAAATATTTAATCGTAGGAACTGTATTTGTAGAATCAGGTGCAACGGTAACCATTCCTGCTGGCACTAAATTATTCGGACAAAAAAGCACCAAAGGAACTTTGGTTGTTAAGCCAGGTGGAAAATTAATTGCAGATGGCACAGCTTCAAATCCAATTATTTTCACAAGTAACCAAGATAAAGGTGCAAGAGAGCAAGGCGATTGGGGTGGTGTTTTATTATTAGGCAAAGCCAATTGCAATCAAAACTCTCCTGCTATCGAAGGTATTACACCTGCGGTTAACTATGGTACTTTTCAAAGTTCTGCAAATGACAATGACAATAGCGGTATAATAAGATATGTTCGTATTGAGTATGCTGGTATTGCTTTAACCCCTAACAACGAAACCAATGGTTTAACTTTTGGTGCAGTTGGTAATGGAACTACCATTGATTATGTTCAAGTTTCTTATGGTGGAGATGACTCTTATGAGTGGTTTGGTGGAACTGTGAATTGCTCACATTTAGTGGCCTTCGCAGGTTGGGATGACCAATTTGATACCGATTTCGGTTTCAGTGGTAAAATTCAATATGCAGTTGGTATTGTGGATCCTTTCAATGCAGACCAATCTGGCTCAAACGGTTTCGAGTGTGACAATGATGCTTCTGGCGACGCTGCAACTCCAAAAACTGCTGCTGTGTTTTCTAACGTTACTTTGTTAGGTCCAATATACGACTCTGCAAAAACAACTTTTAGTGGCAACTATTTACATGCAATGCACTTGAGAAGAAATTGCGAGCAATCCATTTTCAACTCTGTTATTGTTGGTTACCCAATTGGTTTAAATTTAGATGGCACTTTAGCTAACTATGTAAGTGGTGCTGGTGTATTAGATAACAATATCTTGGTTTGCCCAGGTGCTAAAGGAAAAGCTATTCGTCCGTTCTTTAACGGATCTGCAAGCGATGCTGGTGTTGCCACTTATTGGAAAACAACTAAAAACAATCAAGTATTTACAGGTAATAATCCACAAGCAACTGCTGGTAGCTTAACCTACTCTAAAGCCTTAGCTGATGCAGGTATTGAGCCAACATTAATTATGGGTTTCAATACAGTTGCAGGTGTTAGCGGTGGTACTTACCCTCAAAACCCTAACCTAGCTTTATTCACTGGTATCACTCAAAGTGGTGCAACTTATACAGATGCTAAATTAACTTCATGGTTTACTACTACTGGTTCTTTCAGAGGTGCATTTGGCTCTAACGATTGGACGGATGTTTGGAGTAACTTCAACACTCAAAACACTAGTTACTAAAATTTAAAAGTAGTATTTTATTCATATAAAATTAAGAAGCGCTCGATTAGGTTCGGGCGCTTTTTTTGTGTTCCTGTTTATAGTTAATATGCCATAGATTCGCAGATGATAGCAGTATAATCCCTGCGGGATATAGATACATTTTGTGACATTTACGTTACAGATATTTTGTCCCTGCGGGACAAGGGTAAATAGTCACTCAATTTTAATAATTAAAATTACATCTGTGGGATTAATTGGTCTCCATATTTAATCTGTGAATCAGTGGCGAAATAATGTTGGTATTTACAACACCATTTCTTCAAATAAACGCTGAGCAGTTTTTTCTAAATCTTCGCACAAACCTGGATGTGGACGCGACACTTGTATACAGGAACTGCGCACAGCCGTTAACCATCTAAAACGCGAGGGAATATCTAATTGCGCCACCGGACCTCCCTCTTTATCTCCATTGGCAATTTTCTCCAATGATTGCAGATTCATTTGCAATTGCTCAATATCTAAACTTTCAGAAAACAAGCTCAACTTTTTCTGATTAATGACATAATGTACTTTTATAAACTTCGCTTTTTTCGAAAACAAAATAATACCCACGTTCAAAAACTCTTCGCGTTCAACTGCAGGCAGAACACGAATGACTGCATATTCGTATAAATGTTTATCTGGCATTTTGAGCTTCTTTTACAAAGGTTTCTGAATGGCGAAGTCGAGTGATCAAAAAAGATGCATACACCTCGCGAATGGCTTCAGGCGTTTCTTCAACCCCTTCCCATTGAAGCCAATCATCGGGGATTAAAGCCACAATGTTCTTCAATTGATCATCCGTTAATATTTCTTTAAAGGAGGTATTTACATTTTCTAACAAGGCTGCTTGCGGTAATAATACGTGGTCTTTAACAAGTTTAAAAGGACTTTTGGCTTGGTTCTCCCAATCTACCCACGAATGGTGAAAATACAAACTGGCCCCATGGTCGATTAACCAAAGTTCTTTGCCCCACATCAACATATTGGTGTTTCTAAAGGTGCGGTCTACATTCATTATAAAAGCATCTAACCATACAATTTGCGAGGCCAGCAAAGCAGAAACCGTTGTGACAACAGGATCGAAAGTAATAGCACCTGATAAAAAATGCAAAGCCAAATTTAAACCTTGACTGCCTTGCAATAAATCCTGTATTTCTTCATCGGCCTCGGTTTGCCCGAATGCTTCATCGAGGTTGGCCAATACCAATTCTGGAATTCGCAAACCCAAAATACGGGCAATTTCGCCACCGATTAAATCAGCAATCAAGGCTTTTGGACCATGTCCTGAACCCCTGAATTTCAACACGTATTTAAAACCATCATCTGCCTCGGCCAAAGCAGGCAAGGAACCACCCTCACGCAGGGGAGCAATGTAGCGCATGACATTGACTGTTCTTAAATTAGGTTGGGCGATGATCATTGTAACGCTTGTACAGCAAGCAAAAGTACAAAATAAAGTATTAATACAAACAGTGGTATCCGACTGCTTGCGAATGACTGAAGACAATCCTCCATTTATTTCAAAAAAAGGACCATTAAAATCAATCCTTCGGTAACTTTCAATAGATGATAAAAGGAGATCCTATTTGTTATCCTTAAAAACTAATTAATCAAAACTTAAGTAATTTAATTGAAGGTTAAAAGGCCACTTTAGTCGAATTTTACAACGAGGTATGGTTGACCTTTATAAATTTGATTCTTATGAAATACTTCATTTATAGTTTAGTGGTCTTAACTGCTTTTACCGCTTGTAAACGCAAATCCAAAGTTCCACCACCTGCCTCGGCAACCCCAGCAAAAATGTCGCTTGTAATAGGCAACCCAGTTGACTATGGTTTTCCAAACCTGATTATTTTTCCAGTAGGTGCCAATTACAATCCCGCCATTAAAGAAGCACCGGTGGAAGAACGACATGATAAAACAAGCACCACTAACAGTGTGAATGGTGCGCTTGCCTTTGTACAAAATTCTTACGACAATAAAATCGACCGCTCTTCCAGCAATGAATACATTAACACCAGCGAAAACGATTTCGACATTCGCAATATTTTATTCTATGATAAAAATACAGGCCAGTCGCGCCCCCTATTTTCCGACACTTTGCACATCCTCTCTTTTGCCATTCACAAAGAATTTGTTCGCCCTATGATTTTTTTTAGAATCGTAAAACGCGATGTGAACAAGGATAAAAAATACAATTCGGCCGATGCCATTATGTTGTACGTTTCTGATTTAGACGGCAAAAACTTTACCCAAATAACACCAGAAAACGAACAGTTCTTCGATTATTTTTATTATCCCGAAACCCAAACCATCTTAGTAAAAACAGCCTTAGACATCGATCAAAGTAATACGTTTACCAACTTAGATGAAACCAATTTCAGAGAAATGAAAATCAAAACCCCAAGCATGGGTCGCGAAATATTCAGCAAGTCGCTCAAAGATTCTTTGAAAGCACAGATGAATGTGTTGCCATAAAAGGCTGCAAATTCTTAGTGCATTTTTTCGTGCGAAGTAAATATCTTTGCGCCATGCAAATGGAATCGCTTATTAAATCGGGTTTACAAAAAGTCATACTCTCGTGTTACGGCACCGAAGTGGGGATGGACACTATCAAACTAGAAACGACCAACCCTGACTTTAGAGGCGACTTTACCTTTGTGGTGTTCCCCTTTTTAAAAATTTCAAAAAAAAATCCTGAACAAACCGCTAATGAAATTGGTGAGTTGATTAAAAATAGCATCCCTGAAATCGCCCATTACAATGTGGTAAAAGGCTTCTTAAATATAGAACTATCGACCGACTATTGGTTGAATGTGATTGCCAATTATAGCACCAATATTCAAAACAAAAACACGGGCAAGGTAATGGTGGAATACTCATCGCCAAACACCAACAAACCTTTGCACTTGGGCCATATACGCAACAACCTCTTGGGTTACAGTGTCTCACAAATATTAGCCTATAGCGGTTACCAAGTTACCAAAGTGAATTTAATTAACGACCGTGGCATTCATATTTGCAAAAGCATGTTGGCTTGGCAATTATTCGGCAATGGCGAAACCCCCGAATCAACTGGTATAAAAGGCGACCATTTAGTTGGCAAATACTATGTTGAATTCGACAAACACTACAAACAACAAATTGCAGAACTAGAAGCCCAAGGCCTCACAAAAGAAAAAGCAGAGAAAGAAGCCCCTTTGATGTTGGCCGCTCAAAACATGTTGCGCCAATGGGAAGCTGGCGATGCCGACACCATAGGCCTATGGAAAACCATGAACGAATGGGTATATGCAGGTTTCGATAGTACCTATGAACAACTCGGTGTAAGCTTCGATCAATTTTATTACGAAAGCAATACTTATCTCCTTGGCAAAGACATAGTCAACGAAGGCTTAGAAAAAAATGTATTTTATAAAAAACCAGATGGCAGTGTGTGGATTGATTTAACAGCCGATGGCTTAGATGAGAAAATAGTTTTAAGAGCCGATGGCACCTCGGTATACATCACTCAAGACATTGGTACCGCCCAATTGAAATACGAACAATTCAATTGCGATAAAAGTATTTATGTGGTAGGCAACGAACAAGACTACCATTTTAAAGTGCTGTTTTTAATCTTACAAAAACTGGGTAAAACTTGGGCCAATGGCCTCTACCATTTAAGTTATGGCATGGTGGATTTACCGAGTGGTAAAATGAAAAGCCGCGAAGGCACTGTAGTTGATGCCGACGATTTAATGGCCGAAATGGTGCAAACTGCCAAGGATAAAACCGAAGAAATGGGCAAGACCGATGGCATGGCCGATGCAGATAAAATTTCACTCTATAACACTTTAGGCATGGGGGCTCTGAAATTCTTTATGCTGAAAGTCGACCCGCAAAAACGCATGCTCTTCAATCCGCAAGAGTCCATCGATTTTCAAGGGGATACTGGTCCTTTTGTGCAATACACCTATGCGCGCATACGCAGCATGATGCGAGCCGCTGCGGCCAACGAATTAACAGACAATTACACCATAACAGAAGCCAAAGACAGCGAACTGGAATTAATAAAACAACTGAGCTTGTTTGAAAAAACGATACTTGATGCGGCCAGAGATTATAACCCTGCTGCGATAGGGACTTTTGCATTGACTGTTGCTAGGGCGTTTAACCGTGTGTACAACGATGTGAGTTTCTTAAAAGAGGCAGAGGTAGAGATTAGAAAATTCAGATTACAAATGGCGAATAAAACGGCTGATACTTTGAAGGTCGCTTTAGGGTTGATGGGGATTGAGTGTCCAGAAAGAATGTAGAACCAGTTGGCAGTTGGCTATTGGCAGCTGGCAAAAAGATGGGTGTATATGTTAAAGGTGGGTGCTTACAATCTAGGCTTTCTTTTTACCACATAAGGAGCATAAGTTTTTTTATGTCTAATTGAAAAAAGGGCTTGAGAAATTATTTTATAGTAATAGACGTAACTATACTTTTTTTTAAGAGCACATAAGCGTTTTTTTACTTCGTAAAAAAAGGGCTACGAATTTGGTAAGTTATTATTTCAATTAGTCGCACTGAGCTTTTCCGACAGCTATAGGAAGAAGTGTGGGGCATAAACCACTATTGCAAAAAACCTCATACGAGCAATCATCTGCCAACTTTTTACAAGAGATAATTTATTTATTACACCCTAGTGCCTTGCATCACCTCAGTACTTCCACCGCTCCGGTAATTTCTTGTTTGACATCGAAAATATCGGTGATGAGGACTTTGAAGAGGTAGATGCCTTGTTGTGGTTGGCGTTCGTTTTGTGGTGAGGGAACTAGCCAGTGCTCTTTTACATCGTCGGTTTGGAAGATGCGCTCACCCCAGCGGTTGTAAATTTCTAGGTGATAGTTTTTTACTAAGTAATATTGGGATGGACTTAGTCCAAAGCCATCATTAACGCCATTGCCATTCGGACTGAAGGCATTCGGAAAATAAAACTGGGTGCGCGCAAATACAGGAATAATTTTTTCAGAACTATCAAAACAAATTTGATTATTCGATACCCTCAATTTTACTTTGTAATAACCCGTATCACCAAAGGTATAGTCGGGATTTTGAATTTGAGAGAATTTACTATTGTTGGTAAACCAAGTCCAAGTAGTGGCTTGTTGCGACTGGTCGACAAAACGGAAGGGAAAACCTGTTGAGTTAGGTGTTAATTTTAAATAGGTAAAGTCGGCCTTGGGTTGATGAACGATTGTTACATTTACAGAATCGATGCCCTTGCAAGTGCCATTGGCAGTGCTCACTTTTACTTGGTAAGTGCCCACTGCAGGCCAAGTAATTTTAAATACACTGTCTTGATTGTTTTGCAAACTTGCATTCAACCACCAGTTATATTTAGTAGCAGGCTTAAATAAAGTGCTGCTCACTTTGGCAATACTTGTATCGCCTAGGCAATTGCCTTTGATGGAAAGTTGTAAATCTTGAAGAAGTGAAATTTGAATTGACTTGGCAAAGGTATCGGAACACCCACCAATCGAACTAACAAGCCTTACCTGATAAGTACTGTCCTTGGCATACGTATGTATTATACTTGTATTCCCTCTGCCATTGCTTTGTAATCCATCTCCCCAAAGAATTGCATGATTTAAATTTGATTGATTCAAACTCAATGAAGTGGGCAGTAAATTTAATTTGTACTGACTCAAACAAGGCAAGCTATCTATAATAATATAGGCGGCCTTAGGCGATTCCAATACAGTAACTTGTTTAACAAAGGTATCCATGCAATTGAATGAATTGGTTGTAACCCTTGTCATTAAAAAAGAACCAATTTTGTTGAAACGATAAGATGGTAGGAATACATTACTCGTAATTAAACTATCGCCATTGCCAAACCAATAGACAGATGGTAAAAAACTGGTATCGACGCTCTTCAACAAATACGTTTGATCTTTGAAGCATTGCGTATCCTTATTCACCTTGAACTCAGCTGTAGTTACAGGCTTAATTTCTATCATCTTGTTGATAGAATCTTTACATCCATAACTCGAAATCGCAATCAAGGCAACCTGAAAACTATCTGCAGAATTATATTTTTTTGCAATATTATTTTTGGTAGTTGAATACGTGCCATCTCCAAAGCTCCAATTGAATTTCAAAGAATCTTGTTTAATTGATGAAGTATTAACAAAGTCGGTACTATTGTTTTTGAAACACTGTTTCCATTTTGAAACATTAAAGTCGGACTTTGGCATTGGACTTACCATGATTTGTTTGGCAATGGAATCAAAACAACTTCCATTAACATCAACCACTAATTTCACATTGTAATTGCTATCTTTTGCGTATTGTTTAAATAAGATTTGTTTTTGTTGACTATATGTAGAATCACCAAAACTCCACTTAAAGTGATAGTTCCCAAAATATCCAATTGTTGTTGTATTTCTAAAATTGAATTCATTGTTGGTTAAACATTGAATCGAATCATTGATAAGAAATGCTGCCTTGACATCGGGAAGTATCAGTATTTCTTTAGTTATAGAGTCCTTACAATTAAATAGGTTGGAAGCAATAAGTTTTATCTGATATTTCCCCTCCTTCTTAAATGATTTATTGACCAAAGTATCTGAATAAATGCTACTGTCGCTTAATTTCCAAGTGATATTTTGTCGTTTATCATTTTTAAATGTACTCGCATCATTTAACAACAGCTTTTCATTTTGACAAATTTGCGAATCGATGAGATTGAATTTTGCAATTACATTTTTAACTGAAACTATTATGGTATCAGCGCCAACGCATCCATTTGTATCAAGTGTCTCGAGGCGATAGTTACCTGCATTATTAATAAAAAAAGATTCTGTTATTATTTTAGAATTGGCCCATTTATAAGACAAATAATCTTTCTGAGGTTTTAAAAGCAAATTAATATTTGCTTGGCAGAATACAGTATCCCTCCCAATAAATGGCTTTGAGTCAATTACCCTTAAAATCCGGATAGTTGTGTCAATCTTGTTTTTGGGAAAGTATGAAATCAATTTCACCTTGTATGTGCCTGTTTTTTGATATTGATGATAGATATTAGCAAGCTTCTTAGAGGCATTATTGGCACCTGAACCTATATCCCCAAAATCCCACTTAACAGAATCTTGGCCCACCCCACCTAATGTAAAATATGTAGTATCCTTTATGCAGGCTCTGCTGTAGTTGAATTTGTGATAAAAAAATGATTGTACAAAATTTGGTAAACCTAGTTTACTAATTTTACCATCTAAATAAACGGCATTGTGAATGTATGTTGCTTTAGCACCCAATGAATCTGGAAATTTAATGACATCTATATACAGACTATCCAACATGACACAATAGATTCTGGCATCTGGACCAATTTGCAATGCCCCGGAATATTGAGTATTGATATTACTAATTTTTGTTTTCGAACCTAATATCACAAATTGATTTCCACTTTGCAAATTATATTGATAGACTCCGAATGGGAATGCACGGGCACTGGCATAGAGAAATTTATCACTGTACGAAAATTCGAATCCATAGGCAACTATATTAAGCCCTTGCGTTTTGTTTATTTTACCTGTGCCATTATCAAATTGACATAGGTAAATGGAATCATTATAGGCAGCAGCCAAATATCTTCCATTGTTCGATATTTTCATGTAACCATAAATACCCGAAAAATTTGAAATATTGCGACTAAAAACACTCTTCACTGGAATCTTACTTACCCCTAAAGCAGTTACTTTAAAAGCATAAAGTGTATCATTGTTTTTTGTTGTACAAACCCAATAATCAGTATCATTAAGGTTTCTTGTAGCACATAACTTTTCACTTGTATAACTTAACAATTGAACATTCTTATTATTTGTTACATCGCCTTTACCACCATTTAAGGTCATATCTACCTCAGAATATTGCAACCCATTTTTTGAGAAAGCATTATCAGCACAATCAGAAGTAAAAATATAGAAAATATTAGCTGAACCAGGCTTAGGTACTATTACTGTCGATTGGGTAGTAGAAAAATTGCCTTTGAGATTGGCCCCATTGTTCATCATTTGATGCGAAGAATCATACACATAAACACCATCTGTGTAAAACAACAACTCCCCGTTTTTATTACTGAAACTAGCACATCCCTCTCCTGTATAAAGGCTGCCATTGGTGATGCCTCTTGCATTACCATTGCTAAAAGTGACACCTGCTCCATATCCAAAATACCAATTATTCGCCTCTTTTTGTGCAAAAAGCATGGGTTGAGAGATTGCAATAATTAGTATGAAAATAATTCTTAATAAATTATGCATAATTGACAGTTACTTATAAATAATTGAGTCACTTATATTGTTCAAATATACAATAAATTTGAATTCAATACTGATATCAGTTAATTTAAAGAATTTAAACATCATTCACTTGAAAAACCGGAAACTAATAAATTTAAAAAGCATGTGCAAAAGTCAATTGCACATGCTTTTATTCAGTGTAAATATTGATTTAATTTATTACGACTGAGAGCAGATAAGGATTGAGACATGATGGAGTTCCTATTGGCGGGGTATAATTTGCCGTAACAGTTGGCGAGCCTATACTACAATTACAAGTGCAAATTCCACAGGATGTTGGAACACCCGTAAAATTTACTCTAAAAGAACATCCGGTACCGCACTCATCTATAATTAAGTAGCTTGGAACACCTGTCAAACAAAGTATATTTGCTGTGCTACCACTATAAAGACATACCGATGTAGCTAATAATACATTTGCTGCATCATAAATTTGGACAGAATTTCCACAAGATGTTATTGACCTACTACTTGTCATAGAAACATTTGTTTGTCCATATAGCGTAGTACATAAAGAAACTATGACAATAATTAAACACTTTTTTAAAACTAATATTTTCATTATTTTTTTGATTAAATTTTGAGGATTTATTTAGACTGAATCCTTTTACAGCAATGTTTCTAAAATTTCAATTTAAATCTGTTTGAAATTTAACGAGGGGGTGATTTATTGTTAATCATTAATTTAAAAATTATACAACGTTAGAATAAAAATTCATCTAAAAATGGGGGTAAATACCTCATTATTTGGGGTATATACCCCCCAAATAATAGCTAAAATAGCAAAAAACAATTTTTCAGTTTATAATTGAAGTTAATTTATTAGATTTGTTTTGCATATCAAAGGTCCAATAATAAATATTATCATGTAAGTATCTATTAATAAATATATAAAATTACTAATGAATAAAATTGACACAAATATTGATTCAAAACCAATAGCGTCCTAAACGATAAAAAAAGAAAGGGAAGTTTTTTCCTCAAAGATTACCTTTGAGGTTCTACAAAAAACATCACCCTTTCTTTCAATGACAAATGTAAACCTGTTTTCTCAAATTATCTCAAAATTAGACCGCA
>JANXMZ010000081.1 GCA_025354385.1 Bacteroidota bacterium | reverse complement strand
GGTGAGCTGATTATATTTTTTCGTCATGTCGTAATGCGAAAATATGTTTTCAGCTCTAACCCTTCGGGATTTCGTTTCGCTACGCTTCACTTCATCCCGAAGGGTTAGAAACCCAGTTGCACTTATTAGTTGAACTTACATTATCAGAATATGATTATTCTTTTAAAAAAAGATATGCCATTAAGAATCAATCAGATATTTTCATTATTATTCCTTTTGGTTTAACATTAACGGAAATTTGTATTTATAAAAAAATTAAATTCCCGATATCAACCCTCACTTTGAGCTGAAACATTTAATAGGTAATGGCCATCTTAAAGTAATTAAATAAACAGTAATTAAAAAGGATAATTAGTACATTGATAAATTTTAAAACGCTATATTATATTCAACTTCAGCAAAATTACCCTTTTAATAATGCGATACTCTTACACAAATAAAATAGCATGTTACATAATAATTCTTTTTTATTAATAAATTCTCGGATGAAAGTTTGTGACCTCATACAATTGGTTTTAAAAATTTCCACATAAGTTATTTGCCAAGATCACAACTTTATGAATAAAGCGCAAACAAAATAATATTGTCGTTTTCTATACTTTAATGATATTATATAGTGGCCTCCCGTTCTTCATTATAAAAGTGTGTTTTTTATTTAAAAACCCATGGGACCAGGTGACAAGTTTCGAAGCGAAATTTAATACGCTCTTGCCGTATTTTTTTCCATGAAATAAATAAAGGCCCTATTGGCAATTTTTACACCTCCTTGAGTTGGAAAATTACCCGTAAAATACCAGTCGCCACTGTGATTAGGAATGGCCTTGTGCATATTTTCTACGGTTTGATAAATAATCTCTACTTTTGGTTTAAAGTCTTCTGGTGTAACAATTTCAGCAATCTTATCCGAAATCTGAACTTGGGTAAACATATTGTATAATTGGTTAACTTGGTTGACCATTTCTTCAACGGGTTTTTGCATTTCCAATTTGCATAATTCATATACCTCCGTTAATTTGTGTTCCAAATTATTATCCTTCAGTAACTCTAGCAAAGCTCTGAAAGCCACAAAATCTTTCAGTCTGCTCATATCAATACCATAACAATCGGGATACAATATTTGAGGTGCGCTCGAAACAACAATGATTTTCTTTGGCTCCAATCTTCCTAGAATTTTAAGAATACTGGTCTTTAGTGTGGTGCCTCTCACAATAGAATCATCTATGATTACCAAGGTATCTACATTTGGCTTAATAATGCCATAGGTAACATCGTATGCGTGCCCAACCAAATCTTCTCTATCCGCATCATTGGTAATAAATGTGCGCATCTTGGCATCCTTCACTAAAATTTTTTCGTTTCGTATTCTATAGGTCAGTATTTCCTTAATGCGCTCTGGCGTAAGTGCATCTTTCTCTGCCATCAATTGCTCTGTTCTTCTATTTTTAAGCCAATCATTAATGCCATCCAATATGCCGTAGAAAGAGGTAGAGGCTGTATTGGGAATATAAGAAAACACAGTATTGTCAATATCGTTGTCTAATTTTTCAATAACCATTGGCGCCAATAGCTTACCCAGGGCTTTGCGTTCATTGTAGATATCGGCATCATTGCCTCTGGAGAAATAGATGCGTTCAAATGAACAAGATCTTTTTTCCTTCTGCTCTAATATTCTTGTTTCATTGTAAGTGCCATCCTTGTTGATGATTAAAGCACAACCAGGCGTTACTTCATTTATTTTTTGATACGGCACATTAAAAGTTGTTGCAATGGCTGGTCTTTCACTGGCCACTATCAACATTTCATCATTGGCATACCAAAAAGAAGGGCGGATACCATTCGGGTCGCGCATTACAAAAGCAGCACCATGACCAATCATACCTACCATATTATAACCTCCATCTGTGCGTTTAAAAGCGTTTTTAAGGATATTCTCTACTGATAAATTTTCCTTTATTTTTTCGGTGATATCAAAATTGCTAAAACCCTGATCTTTGAAAATTTTAAACAATCTTTCATTTTCTTCGTCCAAAAAATGACCGATTTTTTCCAACATCGTAACGTTGTCACTTATTTCCTTAGGCTGCTGTCCTAATTCAATCAATTGTGTAAATAATTCATCTACATTCGTTAAATTATAATTGCCCGCAAGCACAAGATTTCTGCACATCCAATTGTTTTGTCTTAAAAACGGATGGAGATTTTCTAAATTGTTACCGCCATGTGTACCATATCTCAAATGCCCTAACATCAATTCACCTGCATACGGAAAATGCTCCTTTAAATACAAGGCATTGTTCAAATTGGATTTATCAAGCGATTTTAAGGTTTTATTAACTTCTTCAAAAATATCAGCAACAGCATTTTTAGAATTGGATCTCTTTCTTGCTAAATATCGCTGACCAAACTGTGGATCGAGTTTGATGATGCCCATTCCGGCTCCATCTTGGCCGCGATTAATTTGTTTGGCCATTAAGAGTTGTAATTTCTTCAAGCCATAAAGAGGAGTTCCGTATTTTTCTGTAAAGTATTCTAAAGGTTTTAAAAGCCTTATGAAAGCTACACCACATTCATGTTTAATTGGGTCGCTCATTGCGTGTTATTGTTCTGCAAAGTTACCCTTTTTTAATGAAAAAGGCCTGATATTTTTTCTATCAGGCCTAATGCAAAATTTATAAGATTACTTTTAGAACTTTCCGCAAACTCCAAATTGTGCAACTGCCTTTGCCATACCAACCTCTGTATATATGCCCAAATTTTCCATTAAAAGAAATCTGCAACCAAAAGTAATTTCCATTCCAAATGGAGAAAGGTTCTTGATATTCCCATTTTGCGGTGCATTGGGATCAGAGGATGAATAGGTCCACTTAGCATTTCTGTATCCCATTCCGAATCCAAAATAAGGATCAATTTTTTCATTTTCTCCAAAGTGAAAATTGACCCTACCTAATATACTGGTTGTGTTGAACTGCACTTTATCTGTGTAGTAAATTGTTTTGTTATTGGCATCTGTATAATTATCGGTAGCAGAAACGGATGCCGATAAATAAGCAACGTTAACGCCAATACCCACTTTATCAGAAATACCATATTCATACTTTAGAAATGCCGGACCAAAAGAACTGTATTTTGTATCTGTACCCGAAACTGCTGCCTTGATGAGCGATTGTGTGAAATTACCAACACCATACCCCAAAGAAACGTAAGACTTACCGATTTCAAATGCTTGTGATTGCAGACTCAGAAAAGAGCCAGTAAGCGCAATCATAAAAATAATTTTTTTCATTTTATATTGATTTGTAAGTTCAACTAATAAGTGCAACTGGGTTTCTAACCCTTCGGGATGAAGTGAAGCGTAGCGAAACGAAATCCCGAAGGGTTAGAGCTGAAAACATATTTTCGCATTACGACATGACGAAAAAATATAATCAGCTCA
>JANXMZ010000056.1 GCA_025354385.1 Bacteroidota bacterium | reverse complement strand
GTCGGAAGTTGGGAGGACTTTTTGCGGCATTAGATTACATCGCCATACTCATATGTGTAATTATTGGGCCTCTAAATCGAAGTAGAAAAATGAATTTAATTCAATATTTTTCAAAATGACTTTTTGAGGGTCGACTAATTAGATATACAAAAGTAGATTTTTTTTGTTGTTAATGAATACCCAATTGGTATTAGGTCATTTTTAAAATGTCTTGATTAAAGACTGAAACAGGGCTTAAAAAACTTTTTTCAATTATTTTCAATTTTCTAAAAGCCTTACAACCCTTACCTACCAATACCTTCCCCCACTGTCCATTTTCCCATACGTAGTTTTACGCTTTTTTAAGTATAATATATTATGCTTATTTGCCAGCGTACTAGAAATTAGAGGAATGGAAGATAAATTTAAAAATAGGCACGAAGACGACCCAATATTGATGGATATGGTTGCAAAGGGTATCCTTATAAACTAGTATGCCTCATGCTATTGCGACCAAAAAACGACCGAAAAAAACACGACAAAAAAAGAACAACTACATAGATATTTATTATCTTTGAAAGGTTAAATCAACAAATATGGACAGCAACAACAAAAATGGACTTGCCAACTTGACTAAGAAGGCAGCCGCAATTTTCGGAGCAGCTTTATCCGCTTTGACAGGAGTTCAAGCAAATGCTTCAATGCCTGCACAACTTGACAATCTTGAAAGCAAGACCATACAAGTTAAAGAAATTGGAAAGGTTAAACCTATGCCAGTTTTGAAATTAAATCCAAATAATCCAGAGAACAGTGTTTTCGTTGCTCAACACAGCTCACACTCTTCTCACAGTTCTCACAGTTCTCACAGTTCTCACTACTCTCACAGGTCAGGAGCAATGTTCGCCTAAATTATTCTGTTATGCAATTTCAGAATAAAATCAAAGACAATGAAATAATTGTTTTTGCAGATACCTCATTGTATTCAAAAGACAGCATTTTTAAATGCCTTTATTGGTATGGCGACAAGTTCCATGCGAATTTGTCTTTTGCAGACAGCAATACTTACCGAGTTTCTGTAAAACCAATCTCTACAACACAACTTTCTTCAGACGAGTTAGAAAACTTGCTTTTGAAACTTGAAAGAGATTTGGTTGATTTCAACTTGCGTGATATAGTTACAAAAGAAACACAAAATGTAAGAGATTTGTTAATCGCTAAGGCATTTTCAAATGGAGAATTTGATGAACTACCCCCAGGAGAAGTTTCAGACCCTGTTGGTTTTAATCCAAATTTAAGTTAAATGCTAAAAGAACATTACTTTGACCCAAACTATCAATACACCTCAAAAATCCTTAAAAATTATTTAAAAACACAAGAGGGATTTAAGAAAAAAATTTGTATGGATATGCCTTCTGGAAATGGCAGAAACATATTCCTGTTAGCATTACATTTTGAGCATGTTTATGGGGTGGATATTTCTCAAAAATATCTTGATGAAATTGAAAATTATAAATCAGTATACCAAGTATTTAATATCACAACGAGTATCTTAGATGTTACAAAAAATACTCCGATTACACTTTCTTCAGCAGATTTTATTTGTATTTCGCATTTCTATGATTTTACTTTCCTTCATAAAGTTAAATTATCAATAAAGGTAGGTGCTAAAATTTATGTAGAAACACCATCATGTAGGGGAGGTAATTATTTTGAATTACCTAGTAAAACTGAACTAGAAGCATTTCTGAGTGGATTTAAAATTATTTTTTACAAAAACAATGTATGCAATTCAGACAATAGACTCAATAAAAGCATTTCATTTACTGCAATTTTAGAGAAGAAAATAAATGGAAGCAAATAAAGTTGATAGAAAATCACGAAAATTTAAAGATTTTGAGACCTTCGATTTAAAGGAAAGCACTCAATATTTTTTACTTCCTTTCCGTTTCCATAGGGTCACAGCCGAAAAAGAAATTATTGTAAATGAAGTAGGCGACTATTTGATTTTACCAAATGGAACATTTGAAAAAATTGTAAAACGACAAATCAACAAAGAAATTGATGCAGAACTTTACGGTGACTTAATTGCAAATTTTTTCATTTCAGAACAAGCCATTCCGCCATTAATTGATGTACTTGCAACTCGATACAGAACAAAAAAACTATTTCTAAATTACTTTACTGGACTTCACATTTTCGTTATCTCTTTAAGGTGCGAACATACATGTCATTATTGTCAAGTATCTCGTGTTACTCAAAACAGAGACTTGTACGATATGTCAATAGCTAATATTGACAAAGGAATTGATATAATGTTTAAATCTCCTAACTCTCATGTAACAATGGAGTTTCAAGGTGGAGAAGCACTATTAGCTTTTGACAATATAAAATATGCAGTTGAAAAAGCGGAAAAAATAGCAATTGAATTAGGGAAAGGGTTGACAAAAGTTATTTGCACCAACCTTGCAATTGTTACAGAAGAAATTTTAGAATATTGCAAAGAACATAAAATACTTATTTCAACTTCTTTAGATGGACCTCAATACGTTCACGACAAGAATAGACATAAACCCCATGCCAGCAGTTACGAATTAGCCGTTAAGGGAATTGAACTTTCAAGAAAAATTCTTGGACACGACCAAGTTTCAGCCCTTATGACAACCACAAAACTTTCGTTAGACTATCCAATTGAAATTGTAGATGAGTATTTTAATTTAGGTTTTCAAGGAATTTTTTTAAGAAATATCAGTCCTTACGGCTTCGCCCTAAGAACTGATAAGTCAAAATATGAAACCGATAAATTTCTTACATTCTACAAAAAAGCCCTCGATAGAATTTTGGATTATAATTTTAAGGGTCATTACTTCACAGAAGATTTAGCACGAATTTTTCTAACAAAAATACTTACGCCTTTTAATGTCGGCTTTGTTGATTTACAATCTCCCGCAGGTTTAATAAATGGTGTAATTGTTTTTAATTATGATGGTGCTGTTTACGCTACTGATGAAAGTAGAATGTTAGCAGAGCAGAAAGATTTTACTTTCAAACTTGGAACATTAGATGACACATACAACGATTTATTTTTTGGTAAGAAAGCACAAGAAATTTCTCAAATTTGGGCAAATGAAGGCTTAACTGGTTGTTCAGAATGTGCCTTTCAACAATATTGCGGTGCAGACCCTGTTCACAATCATGCAACACAAGGCGACATGTATGGTTACAGACCCACAAGCGATTTTTGCCAAAAGAACATGGAAATAATTCGATACCTAATTGAATTGATGGAAAGCGATGTGAGAATAAAAAAGATTTTTGAACGCTGGGCAAAAACCGCAACCCATTAGATTATGATATTACGAACTAAAGGGAAACCTATAAATATAGAAACGCACTTGGTTGGAAAGGTTACACGAGACCTAAGCCAATTGGACGAAAACACATTTTTATTAGCAGACGGAGAAATTACAGCTTTACCACATAATAACTTTATTGGCGTTTTATCAAAACAAGAAGAATATAAAATTCATAATGGCGAAAAAGTTGTTTTTAAAATCCCAACACTTGACCATTTAACAGATGGAGATATAGTTTCAGTTGGAAACGATGGAAATATAAATACACTTTATAGAGTAAATTCAGTTCATAATACATTATTAGCAACCGAAAGGTGCAACAGTAATTGTTTAATGTGTTCTCAACCTCCAAGAGACAAAAACGACATTCCGTTACATTATGAAATTCACAAAAAACTAATTCCATTAATCCCTAAAGACTGTTTTGAATTAGGCATTTCAGGTGGAGAACCCACTTTAATGGGCGACCTCTTTTTTGATTTACTTTCTCAAATAAAAACAGAATTACCCGATACAGAAATTCACCTTTTGACAAATGGTCGTTCATTCGCTTGGAACCACATGGCGGAAAGACTTGGCGAATTAGATTACAAACGCTTAATGTTAGGTATTCCTGTTTACGCAGACTATTATCAAGTTCACGACTATATTGTTCAAGCAGAAAATGCTTTCAATCAAACAATTTTAGGTTTACATAACCTTGCAAGATATAATCAAAGACTTGAAGTTAGAATTGTTTTACATAAACAATCAATCCCACGTTTGACAAGACTTGCGAAATACATTTATAAGAATTTGCCTTTCGTAGAACACGTTACTTTTATGGGACTTGAATATGTAGGTTATACTCCTCACAACATTGACAAATTATGGATAGACCCATACGACTATCAAGAAGAATTGGGAGAAGCTGTTGAATTTCTTGCAGGACAAGGAATGCATGTTTCTATTTACAATACTCCACTTTGTGTATTACCCGAACGACTTTGGAAATTCGCCAGAAAATCAATTTCAGACTGGAAAAACGACTACTTACCCGAGTGTTCAAGTTGCACTAAACTTGACGACTGCGGTGGACTATTCACATGGAATTTGAAAAAACATAGCGAACATATCCAACCGTTTACGACATGACCGAAGAAGCACGAAGGCATAACAGCACCTACCCGTAAGGCGGGGTTTAGCTTCGCTGACTTTCAGTTCGTGTTCCAAAGACAGTTTTGTTGTAGCCGAAAGTTTTGTGCTCCGTATCAACATTTGTGGTAGAAATCCCGCCCATCCAAATCTGCAAAATTTCTAAAAACTCATTATTATGGTTAACTTTTCAATTAGTTGCTTTGACTAAAATTGAATGAAATAAAATCAGTTTTTATCTTTGAATCATGAAATTTATTGAGGGACAAAATGAATACCCAAATTAATATCCATTAACAAAACATACTGAATGGTATTTTTTCTATCAGTCGTTATCAATTCAAAAAATAGCTGCCTGATAAGTCATTTAAATGAGCTATTTTTGAGTTTTAAATTGAATATTTAGACTAACTAACGTTAGCGGTAATTGTAGTACGACCCCAACAGACAGAAAAATTACTTCAATTTGTTGACTTCTCAAAAAAAATGAAAAAAAAATGAAAAAAAATTGTGCAGTTAAATAACTGCATTATATTTGCAGTCAAATAGCTTCGCAAAATGGAAATTCGTAGAGATGTATTTCAAGCAATAGCCGACCCTACTCGTAGAGCAATACTGGGCTTGGTGGCTTTACAAGCAATGACACCCGGTGCAATTGCCGAAAATTTTAATTCGACAAGACAAACAATTTCAAAACATATTCAAATTTTGACAGAATGTGAATTGTTGAGCCAAACTCAAACGGGACGAGAAATCTATTATCATTTCAATCCTAAAAAAATGAAAGAGGTTTCAGACTGGGTTAGTCAATATCAACAATATTGGGACAATAAATTTGATTCATTGGAAAATTACTTGGCTAAAATTCAAAAAAAGAAATAATAACAATATGGAAGAATTCAATTCATTTAAACAAGAAGACAACATTCTTATACATACGAGAATTCTTGATGCCCCAAGAGATCTAGTTTGGGAAGTATGGACTAATCCAATGCATATAAAAGAATGGTGGGGGCCAAATGGATTTTCGCTAACTACAACATCCATGAATGTAGTATCGGGAAAAACATGGGATTTTATTATGCACGGTATGGGACGAGATTGGGATAACAAAATTGAGTATGTAGAAGTGAAAAGACCTTCCCTGTTATCCTATAAACATTCTGGCGATCGTAGCGAAGATTACAATTTTACAGTTTCAATATCATTTGAAGAGATTGATGGAAAAACATTATTGACAATGAAATCAATATTTAAATCAAAAGAAATTATTGAAGAATTAAATAGGCAAGTAAACGCTATTGAAGGTGGTAAGCAAACTTTAAATCGCCTTGACAGCTACATTAAAATATTGGTAAAAAGATAATCGCAATGAAAAAAACTAAAATAGTATACTGGACATCCACAGCCCTATTTGCTTTGTTTATGGGTTTAGGTGCTATTCCTGATATTTTAATGATTGAAGAAGCAAAAAAAGTCTGCGAACATTTAGGCTACCCTTTATATCTACTACCTTTTATTGGCGTTGCCATAGCACTTGGAGCGATTACAATATTAATTCCAAAGTTTGACAAAATAAAAGAATGGGCATATGCAGGTTTAGGCATTAATTTATTATCGGCAACCTATTCTATTATCCTAGTAGATGGTTTTGGAAATATTCTAATTCCTACAATTGGCATTATCCTACTCATTGTTTCCTACATTTTTCGGCACAAGGTAAATGTATATGAGAAATAAAAAGAAGTATAAGGAAATAAAAAGACACACAGTAATAATATGCTCCTCCATTTGGATCGCATTTTTTACTGCATCATGCACAGTTCAAAAAAATAATAATATTATTCAACAACAAGAGGTAATTAAAATGAAAAACATATTAATAATTGGGATGAACCCACATACATTGGATTTCACAAATCCTGAACTTCCAAAGTGACTTACAATTGAGATAATTGAGCAAGGAACTAAGGCAACATTGGAGAAACTGATTTCTATTGGTTATGATGCAGAATTTTTTCTTATTGATTCAGGTGCTACTGATTTTAACAGTCTTACAAAACAGTTAAAAGAAAAAAACTATGACGGAGTAGTTATTGGAAACGGAATAAGAAGTATGAAAGCAAACTTCATTTTATTTGAACAAATCATCAATTTAGTTCATGCATCAGCTCCAAAGGCTAAAATTATTTTTAATTCCTTACCTACAGACACTGATGAAGCAGTTAAGCGTTGGCTATAAAAAGTGACAAAGTCTAAAATCAAATCGAAATAAATAACAAACAATTAAAATAGAACAACAATGAGAAAATTAAAATTTTTTATGCATACAACACTTGACGGTTTTGTAGCAGGACCTAACGGAGAATTGAACTGGGCAAAATTGGACGAGGATATTCTTGACTTTGTTGCTGCAATTACAGACAACGTTAGCACCGCATTTTACGGGCGAGTAACTTATGAATTGATGGAAAGTTATTGGCCAAAAGCAGGTGAGCAACCTAACGCAACAAAACACACCATTGAACATGCGGCATGGTACAGCAAAATTTCAAAAGTTGTCTTATCAAAGACAATGAACGAAACTGGACTCATCAACACAAAAGTCATCAGCGAAAATATTTCCGATAAAATTAATGAGTTAAAACAGCAAGATGGAAAAGATATTTTAATTTTTGGAAGTCCGACCGCATCTCTTTCTCTTCTTAATTTAGGGCTAATTGACGAGTTCCTTCTTTTTGTCAATCCAATTTTAATAGGACAAGGAAATCCACTATTTAAAAACATAAAAGAAAAAATGGAATTGGAACTCGTAGAGACCAAAACATTTTCAAGCGGAGTAGTAGCACTTAGTTACAAAACAAAACGTAATTAACAGTAAGCTGTATTTAAACAATGGAGTTAAACAATTTATGATGTTTACGAGGGTATTTCGCAACAAATAAAGTTCAAGACAAAGGATAGCCAACGCACAAAAAATACAATCTTAAAAAACGCACAAGCCAACGCTGAAAGCAACTTTTTTTAGGACCAGTCAAGAGCCACTTCTCCAACGCTTTATTTCGCTTCGAAGTAAAATATTCCGACTAAACTTTTTTCAGTTCTTTAATAGCAGTTTTGATAAAACCTTCTTTATCTTTTTTGTATTCTTTCAACATAGCTTTTCGTTCTTTTGGAATAGTTGAATACTTATCAGCCCAAGCTGTTATCTCAATCATAATTGGAACCATGTTAACTCCTTTGGGTGTAAGTTTGTAAAACATTTTTCTTTTACTGTCGGGATGTTCGGTCTTTTCAATTATCTCAAACTCCTCTAACGACTGCAATCTTGAAGCTAAAATGTTTGTTGCAATTTTTTCAGGCGACTTTAAAAAATCACCGTAGGTGCATTGTCTGCTATCCATCAGGTCTCTGACAATCAACAGCGACCACTTATCTCCCCATATATCAAGAGAACTACTTATGGGGCAATCTGACCTTTTTTGATTCTTGTTCATAAAATTACATTTAAATAATACTTGCATATTGCAAGTATTGTTGTATGTTTGCACTTGCAAATTGCAAGCAAATATATAAACAAAAAACAAAATGACAACAAATTCAAACTACTCTTACGCAACTGTCCCCACTAAATATGTAGAAGCCAACGGAATAAAATTCGCCTACCGTTCTTATGGAAAGCAAGGTGATATACCAGTTATTTATTTCAACCACTTAACGGCAAACCTTGATAATTGCGACCCAAGAATAATGGATGCCATTGCCGCAAACCGCCAAATAATTTCTTTTAATTACAGAGGCGTTGGTGCAACAACCGGAGTGCAGGGAACAAGTATTCCTGAAATGGCAAAAGATGCGATTACTTTTATTCAAGCACTGGGATACACACAAATTGATATTGTGGCTTTTTCAATGGGAGGTTTTATAACTCAGGAATTGCTTTTATTAGAGCCGAAGTTGGTTCGCAAAGCAATTCTTGCAGGAACAGGTCCAAGAGGTGGAAAAGGGATAAGTGATGTTGTTGGCTTAACTTATAAGGATATTTTAAAAGGGCTTATCACATTCCGTGACCCTAAATTTTATTTATTCTTCACGCAAAACAAAGTAGGTAAACAAGCTGCAAGAGATTTTTTGAAACGATTAAAGGAAAGAACAGAAAACCGTGATGAGAAAGTAAAACTTAGTGTTTTAAAAAATCAGCTTAAAGCCATTGCAACATGGGGACATCATAAACCTGCTGACTTGTCTCAATTTAAATTGCCAATACTGATTGCCAATGGCGAGGTTGACAGAATGGTTCCAACTCCAAATTCTTACGACATGGCAAAGCGATTTCCAAATTCGGAAATTGTAATTTATCCTAACTCAGGGCATGGTGGCATATTTCAATATCACAATGAGTTTCTAAAAAAAGCAATACCATTTTTAACCAAATAAATATATAAAAGATGAAAGCATTTCAAGTAAAACGCTACGGCAAAAAAGAAAAATTGCAACTGACAAATATTGCAGAACCAGTAGTAAAGGAAAATGAAATATTAGTTCAAGTTCATGCTGCAGGCGTAAATCTTTTGGATTCAAAAATCAGAGATGGTGAATTCAAAATATTTCTTCCATACAAAACACCTTTTACAAATGGACATGATGTTGCAGGAGTGGTAACTAAAGTTGGTTCAAAAGTCAGCAAGTTTAAAATTGGTGACGAAGTGTATTCGCGACCAGCCGATTTTCGTATTGGCTCTTTTGCTGAATATCTTTCCATCAATGAAAATGATGTTGCTCTAAAACCAAAAAATATTTCAATGGAAGAAGCCGCTTCTATTCCGTTGGTTGGATTAACTGCATGGCAAGCATTAGTTGAAAAGGCAAATCTTAAAGCGGGACAAAAAATTTTTATTCAGGCAGGTTCGGGAGGTGTAGGCACATTCGCAATTCAGTTGGCTAAATATTTGGGTGCAATCGTAGCTACAACAGCAAGTTCAGCAAATTTTGATTTGGTGAAAAATTTGGGCGCTGACATTGTAATTGATTACAAGAAAGATGATTTTGAAAATATACTAAAAGATTACGATGTGGTGTTGAACAGTCAGGACACAAAGACGCTTGAAAAATCGCTGAGAATATTAAAACCAAATGGAAAAATTATTTCTATTTCTGGCCCACCAGATGTGGACTTTGCAATACAACTTGGCATGCCTTGGTTTTTAAAGTTAATTATGAAAATACTAAGTTCAGGAATTAAAATAAAAGCAAAACGACTTGGCGTAAACTATTCATTTCTTTTTATGAGAGCAGACGGAAATCAGTTGACAGAAATTACTTCACTAATAAATTCTGGCATCATTATACCCGTTATGGACAAAGTGTTTCCATTTGAGCAAACTAATGACGCAATGGCTTATGTTGAAGCAGGAAGAGCAAAAGGAAAGGTAGTTGTCAAGGTAAAATAGAAATCCTAACACGAACAGACATCTACCCATCAACAGTAGCACGAACCCTTACGATGGCGGGGGGTCCGTGCTTCGCAGACTGTTTAGTGCAAGCCGGAAGTTCAGTTCTCCGAATAAAGTTTGGTGCTAAAACTCCCCGCCATTCCAAGCCCCGAAACTTCAGACTGTCTAAAAACTCATCATTATGATTAACTTGCTAATTAGTTACTTTGACTAAATTGAATGAAATAAACTCAGTTTTTATCTTTACATCATGAAATTTATTGACACTTTAAGTTCATTGTTTTTAGACAATTTTCACTTATTTCACTACCACCAACTTTTTTTGAGGCAAATGTCAATATATACAACAAGCCAGGACTATAAAAAATTTTTGATCATCTATAATAAAATATCAAAACTTTATTGAGAAATGAGTTTATTGAAATATCTTGACAAATAATTATTTTTTCTTTTTACCAAAATACTTTTCCTTGTTTTCTGAATCTTCTTTTCTTCCTTCCTCAATTTCCCAATCCCTCCATCGCCTTGCATGACGAATTTTATTTCGTGAAATAAAATAGTGTGATTTACAATCAAAACTCCAATTTCCAATTGATGGACTTAACGAAACTGTTTTACCATCAAAAATCAATTCCCAGTCGGTAGGTGTAAGTGGAGTTACCACTTCATTACCGCAACCACAAATACACTTATGTATTGCAGTGCAATATTCTATTGAAATATACAAAATACCTTCTTCAATTTTATCAGGTATGAATTCAACAAATTTGTAAGTAACTTCTTTCATTTATATATTCCTAACTATTGAAGCCTCTCTTTTAATTCTTTTAATTGCTTTTTAAGTTCTATATTCTCTCTCTCATATTTATCAGCTTTATCCTTTTGTTGGCTAGCAAAATCTTTAAATTTATTTCCCAACAACAATGTCATTTCATCTTTGTAAGGCATCATTGGGTCGTATAACCAGTGATATGCATTACCAATTGCCCCATTAAACAACCTTGGTTTAATAGGTTTACTACCTACAGATAAAATATGTAAATCCGAAATTCCTGGATAAGGATCTATGTAATAAATCACTTTAATTCCAAGTTGATATGCTTTTTTTGCACATAATTCGCATGGACTAGCAGTTGTAAATAATTTGCCATTTTCAATTCCCCCCCCTGGATACTTTGCTAATTGTAAAAAAGCATTTTCTTCAGCATGTAATGAACGAGTATGTACTTGATTCTTTCCTTCTGAACATGAATTCTTCACATCTTTAAAACAAAAACAAACATTTCTTCCTTTTAAAATTTCCTTGTTTTCTTTTATTTGATTTCGAAAATTATTACCTAGAGCTGTATAAAACGCACTATTTGTTTTCTCATAATCTGTAAAAGAAATTTTATCATTTTTGGTATCCAATAAGTCTTCTGCATTTCTTAGGGCGCATGGTACTTGACCCGAAGGGGTATTATTCCAACCGATAGCCTTAATTGAATAATTTTCATCAGTTATGGCGGCTCCTACATGTCTTGATATGCATCCTGAATTATGTTTAGCAGTATATGCCATTTGCATACATCTTTCCTCTGGTGATGGTGCTACTAATCCTGGATGGCTAATTAAAGAAACATATTTTAGAAGTTGCATCTTCCAACTAAAGAATGGAGTAGTACTGTCAATTGTTTTATTATTTAAAGAGTTTTGTTCTAGAATATCATTGTTTTTTTCAGTTGCCTCTTCCTTTTTTAAAAATGAAATGTGAATATCTGCTTGTTGAATACATGCTGATATATTTGCTTTATAAAATTCATGATTTTTAGAACCATTATATTCTTGTTTAAATAAGAGTTTAGCTTTATCATAAGAATCAGGGGATTTATACTTTTGATAAAGTTCATATTGTTTTGAATCTTCTATCTCACTTGAACCTTCTTCTCTATTTATTGCCATTGTATAAAACGCTGCAAATCTCTGCTTGAAGTACATTATTTCAATAGGATTTCTCAAATCATCTATAACTATTTGAGTTCGTTCTTCCATTTCTATAGTATATGCTTTTCTATGACTTTTAATAATCCTATTTATTAGTTCAACAATCGTAAAAATATTATCTACAGTTGGTTCTGAAAATTTATATGGATTTCCCGATTTTCTTAAGTTTGTAGAAATTACTTGCAGAAGCTTGTTACGCTTTACTCGTGAATTTCTTCTTAATTTAGTGTGAATCTCATCACATAAAGAAAGAAAATCTGAATTATAATAAAAATGATATAATTCGGTCAAGTCATTTTCAATCAACTTGTACTTTTCTGACAAGGTTTCAAATTTAATTTTCAACTCTAATAAAACATTCACTTCGTCATCAAAATTTGCAATAGGTACTATTGCTTCTAACTTCCTTCCTTCATCATCAAAGATTATCTCGGTTTCTAATTCATTTTGAAGCTCATTAGATTTTAAAAATTCAATAAAAGTATCAAAAGAATTTTGAAGCAAAAATAATATAAGTATATCTTTATAATTAATCCTTGTATATCCTTTAAAATTATCTTTAGCGTAATTATATACAATCCGATATTTTCTATAGGAATTATGTTTTATCTCTGAGGTTTTAACGTCTATACCTCCTACTTCTCTTAAGGTTTCAAAATCCTTATTATTAAAGCCACGGGATAGTTGTTCAGCTACCTCTGAACAACCTGAACCTATTTGGCCCGTAAGTCCAATAATTGTAAATTTATTTCTTAAATTGTATATGTGTGACAAGTCTGTACCTTTACTCATATTTTAATTATTATTAATAAAATCTTCATTAATTAATTGCGAAGTATTGATAGTAAAAGTTGAATTAAATTCACCTTTCAAATCTTGATAGAATCCACTCAATTTTTTCCACTTTATAACAGCCATTAATGCATTCAAAGCATTTAAGTCAGCGATCTGAATATTACTAGCATACTCATTGTCTTCCATTGAAACAGAACCAATCCTATTTGGAATATGGTCAAACTTTTCAGGAGTTCCAACAGTAACCCTAAGTTGACCGATTAAATTTTCATCAACTAAATTTACACCAAGACCCACATCAATAAATGTAACACCAAAGGATTTTAAATTTGAAATAATAAATGTTCTTGCACTATTACTATCAATGCAAATGAATACACATGATAATCCTTTTAACATTTCAATATTTTTCTCCGTTATCTTTTCCGAAAATGGCATTATTCCCTTGCGCATTTGAGAATAGACCTCATAATAATAATCAACTTTTTTTAAGCGCCTATTTAATGTTTCAATTGAGGCTGCACCTGGTGCGCGGAATGCATTATGTTGCAGAAATTCATCAGAATCAAAAAGAAATATTTCTTTTACAGGAGTTTTAGCTACAAAATCTAATAAATATGAACCTGTTCCACCTAATCCTATAATTGCAACCTTTTGTTCATTGAATTTAGAATTAAGTTGAACAATATTTGCTCTACTTGAATTCGAATCAATATAATTGAAAACTGATTCCTCATCATTTTCAACTATTACCTTAAATGTTTTAGCAGTTACTGTTCTATCAATTGAAATTGCAGGGGCTGAAATAATTTCTGCGTAACGAGTTACCTTATCATAATAATTACCATACCCATTTAATGGTTTATTTGAAAAGGAAAAATTAATAACAATTCCATCAAAAACTTGTTGATTTAGTTGACCAGAATGTTGAATAGCTGTAATAATAGACCCGTCATTATTACAAGGATATTCTCCCATAAAATTGATAACGTGATTATCTGGTTTTAAGGTGATATTATTGTTCAATGTAAGCGGTGTGATTAACTTCCCAAATTTAACTTCTCTATTGCTATTAACATAAGGGATATGATGAACAATAAGTTGCCCATGTTTAACTTCTATCTCAAATCCTTCATCTCTAAGTTGCTTTAGATCAGGACTAAGATTTATCTGTTGCTGTAACATTGAAAATCATTTTATCTTTTACGTACACCTTTGAACCTCTTACCATTGAACCCTCAGAATTTTCATGTGGCCCCTTATCATATACAACAGTATAAACCTTCTCAGGATTTGGATCATAGTTTCCAAAAGCTAAAACAACGACTTCTTCAAATGTTATAATTTTTTCTGTCCAAGGTTTCGGTCTGCCATTTACAATTAAAGTAACTTTAAAATTCTTGTCCTTTGAATAAAAATGTTCAATTTCTGGACGTGCAAGATTTATCTGCTTTTCATCATGAATTGGTTCATCTTCCCATGGCTTTTTAATAGCTAGGAAAATTTCATCTTCCAATGGAATATTGTCGAGTTTTCTGATTTCAGCACCAGTGATATACTCTTGCTTCCATTCGTAATTTTTCCCATTTATGGTCAGATTTAAAACTGATTTATTATTTTCTTTCATTTTTTAATATTTTATTCTATCTTAAATTATTTTCCTTTTCCACCAGCAAATGCTGCTCCCAAAATAAACAATGCAATTCCACCAAACAAAATTCCACCAACCCATTTCTCTACATCAGCACTTTTTCGTTTGTTATGGCAAGCTGTATTTGTATAAGTTTGACAGTTATAGGTAATCGGTTTATAGGTTTCACCTCTTAAAATTTCATTCAATCCAATTTCAATTACTTTCAGTGGGGTGTTTGAACATTTATCATTGTATATGTATAATGGTTTTCCATTTGCAAATTCAGATTGCGTCGTAATATGTGCTTTTCCAAAATGATAATGGTTATGCAAAAAGTATCCTGTTCCATACGCATCCACTCCAAGAAAAATCCCCGGATGTTTTACTTGAGATACAGTTCCAATTTTGTGGCGGTAATAAACCTTGCCACTGTTTTCATTAAAGTAAATTGTAAAAATATTTCCGTTATTTTTCACAATGTCAACTTTATTTAGATAAAGGTAGAATTTTTTCATATTATGTTACATTTAATTAATTTTTTAAAATCACAATAGGCAAAACATATATACTTTATTGGATCAAGGGTTGACTTATTATTCTCTAATTGAGTTTCCATATCAAAAATACAATTTATTTCATTCTTGGTTACAACCGATTCCAAAAATACAGAAATTAACTTTCTCTTTATATTACAATTCATATTTACTTTGTTTTTAAATACCTCGACTATAGAATAGTAAATTTGAAATACCTTCTTTATCCTGCCTACAATTAAACTTAGATTTTTATGATTCATATTGTTTGACTATTGTTAATTACTTTTTATATTTACATTTTACAATTCGATTTTAAAATATACCTTTGTTGCATGAACGATACACAAAT
Source organism: Bacteroidota bacterium (assembly GCA_025354385.1). Classification (GTDB taxonomy): domain Bacteria; phylum Bacteroidota; class Bacteroidia; order NS11-12g; family UBA955; genus JABMMZ01. Next base: position 21,106 of record JANXMZ010000056.1, on the reverse strand, counting down.
TCGGTTTTGTTTCAGCAAAGATACGTTTATTTTTATTTGTTTCACAAATGCAACAACGTTTAATTAATAAATTTTATTAACATGGAATCAACATTAAACACCGAGCTTTTAGCTTCAATGCTTAAAAATAAGCGGGGCGAAAAGGGTTTGAGAGCAATCGCTATTGAAATAGGAGACGTAAGTGCCGCAACAATATCACGTATAGAGCAGGGCAAAATACCAGATGTAGACACTTTTATAAAAATCTGCAAATGGCTTGAAGTAACAACAGACAATTTTATAATTGGTAGTAAGAAGTCTAAGCCCATTTCAAATAAAGAGCAAGTCTTAGCCCACTTGAGAGCTGATAAGGAATTAAAAAAGGATACAGTTAACATGTTAATTCAAATGATAGATATGGCATATAAATCAAAATAAGCATTCATTGGCAACGAAAAATATACTTAAGCGGGGATTCAAAGCCAATACAGAAAAATTGGCAAAGGAATATAGGGAAAAATTAAATATCCATCCTTGCGATGCCCTCTGTGCTTTTCGACTTGCAGAATATCTTAAGATAGGAGTTTACAAAGCAATAGAATTTATAAATTCAGAAGAATATATAAACTTACTTAAAGGGGAAAATGGGCAAAAATGCGAATGGAGTGCATTGACAATGACTGCCTCATCTGGCAGTCAAATAATTATTCACAACCCTTTCCATTCTGAGGCTAGACAACAAAGTGATTTAATGCATGAGTTAGCTCATATAATTTGTGATCATGTTCACGAGAAAAAAGAACATGACTTTGAATTGCCAATTGGACTAAGAAGTTATAATTCAATACAAGAAGAAGAAGCCAAGTGTTTGGGTGCAACTTTACAGTTGGCGACACCTTGTCTTTTATGGGCTGCTAAAAGACAAATGTCGAATGAAGAAATTGCTAGCCATTTCAATTCGAGTATGGAAATGGTAAAATACAGAATGAATATCACTGGAATTGCAAAAAGATATTATTTTAAAAATAATTAAAGTAATTTTCAATTATATAGGGTTATTACTTCTAATAAAGATAATTCTCAAATATTTAATTAGTATTACTATTTTTATATCTACTTGTTTCCCAATATTACACAGTTGCTAGTTGTAAAAGGTTTATCCAAATATTGTTACCTTACTCACTTTTTCTACATAAAAAATTACTACTGTAAATACCGTTTCAATCACTCATTAAATTATCCTAGCCCTAATCTTTAATTTATATCCATAGCTCATCAATAGAATTTATTATTGATGGATTGGAATCAATTAAAATTGGTGAATCTTAAGGATGAAATAGCTTTGAAAAGGTATTTGGAGAAGTAAAATTAAAACTCATGACGTAGTTTTTGTCAATAATAATTAAATTGCACAAGGGCATTTAAAATAAGACCCACTTCAATTTCCAGTAATGAAGATTAACGAAAACATTATATCGCAACTCAGACCTAGGTTAATCAATGCATTTCCTGATTTTCTAAAATCAAGTATTGAATATTTGACTAACAATTTTGATACCTATTCACGGGTTTCTTTTGAGAACATGCTCAAAAAAGAACCTCCTTATGAATTAAATTTATCGGAGTGTTTAGCCTTTATGAGCAACTCAATAGCAGATATTGATCAGCTAAATATTAAAGCAATGGGTCGTAATGAAAATAACTTTAGTGACAATGTTATTTATTTCCCTTTTACTTCAAGGTTTCCGGAAATAACAGAATGGGGTACAGATAAATTCTGGCAATACCGGCACTTGAGAGATGATTTGGATTATGCATGTGAAGAAGCGTTTTATATGCATGAAGTTAATCAAGAAAAATACGAACCATTCAAGGCATTAAACATCTTTAATGATGTCGTATTTGAATCAGAGCTATTATCCAAGTACGAGAAAAAAAGAGACTCTTTATATAATAAAAAAGCTTGGTTGAATTATCTTGAGGATTTACTAAAATTATATTTTTCAGAATTCAAATTCTCTAAGGAGCTTTCCTCCAAAACACACAAGCGACATGTTTTAGAGTTAAGTAAGGATATTTCGTTTGGTTTTGAATACCACGAAATAGACGTCCAATATGAATTGAGAAAAGGAACTCCAATCTTTCCTCGCGCTTTTAATCTAGTGCTTATCCATCAACACTCAGGCACACCTGAGGTATTAAACCTTGGCATTTTAGGTAATCCATTTTTTCATCCTCCCTGCTATCCCTTAACCGGATTCAGTGCTGTAGACATTGACAGAAAATATAAGGAGGGTAATCCATACCGGAATAATATAGTTAAGGTTGATGAAAAACATCACCAAATAATCCATTCAAAACTTTATGGAGCAAACATGAAAAAACATGGCTTATTCTACATGGATCTTTTAGCTGCTACTTCTCAGCCTTATATTAATTATCTTAGAAAAGTTTTAGAAGAAATATTTGGCGACAAATAAGCAAAATTATAACTGATTAATGCAAATTTTATAATTATTAAAAGTATCGCAAGTAGCTAAATGAAAAAACCTTATACCTTTCAAACCAATCAATTTACCATCAATAACGAAGGACTTTATTTACTAAGAAATCGATTTAACTATGAGTCGTATAATAGCCATCAAATTGAATCATTAGAATTGAAACCTGGCAAGGAGTATAAAAACTGGAAAGTATTGATAATACTAGGCATTGCCTTCATTATTTTTGCTATTTATTACAGCCTTGGCTTATTAGAATTTTTCAATCAACCCAAAGGCGGTCGAATTTATATTCAAGAATTATTAGTTCCTCTTTTCCCAACCTGCATAGGCCTGTACTTGCTTTTCATTTCCTTTAAAAACACTATCAATCTAATAGTCACTATAAAAAACAAGAAGCTTCAATTGTCAATTAGAGAACTTATCAATGCAGGGCAATTGGAGGTGTTTAAAAACTATCTTCAATTAAATTATTCGGAGAAGTTGAAGTAGCCTATTGATATGTTAGATTATCAATTAAGTATAGTAAACTATTTTTTTGAAGAAAGGAATGGCTATGTTTGTTAGATAGAATTCGCTACTTATTATCGCAATATCAACTAAATAAGTTTGGAATTGGACCCTATTTTGTACATATATTGAATTAATTGGCAACCCTAAATTATGACCGCAATTAGAAATAACTACCACACAATTACATTTGCAATTCTTATTGGATTAACAATACTAAGCTGTAATCAAAGTTCTATCAATGTTGCTCATGATAAACCCGATACATCAGAATTGGTCATTGCAAATGACACAACTTCATTTACCAAATCAAAAGAGGTGCATCATGAGCTAGATTTGGATGATTTAAACTTTACTTTTAAATATATTTCTTTAGGAGGAAGGGGCATTTTAAAATCACACAATACAAATGAGGAAATAATCCAAACAAAGGAAAACAAGGAAAGTATTGAGATTAATGTCTATAAATGGCTTGGCGCACCTATTGGCAGTTATGAAGGAAAATGCGAATTGAGATCAGATTCATTGTATATTTATTATTGGGAAGTAATTAAAGAAATAGATAGGAACTCAGCACGTGCTGCTGTCATTTTACAAAGTCAATTGAAATACAAAATAAGAAAAGTTAAATATAAAAATAGAGTAATAAAGTTAAAGGATGTAGAATATATAAAATAAGCGGCTGTTCATTAAACATGTTCATACTATTGTTGTAGATGCTTACTTTGCTGAAAACACTCTCTTTTTTATCTCACCCTCTTAATTTAAATTTGTTGAATAACCATTCCTTCAATCAACAATTGGAATAGATTAAAAACCCATGGCAGCCAACGAACCCATCTATAGCTTACCAAGCGTTTTTATCAAAGGCCAACCTAGCGATTGTTGCATTCATTTTTATTCCACACAACAATCGAGTACCCATAATAAAATCATCTTACAACAAAACCTCATTTGTTTTTTGCAAGCAGGGAAAAAAACAATAACACATTCAGTAAGTACTGAAGCAATCGACCAGCACTCGCTTTTTATACTGCCTACTGGTCGCGTATTAATGACCGAAAAAACGACCAAAGACCAACCCTACAAAAGTGTACTCCTGTTTTTTTCTGATCAATTCTTTTTAGATTTTATACAAAATAATGGATTGAAATTAACTAAAAAAGAGGTGGTGGCCACAAGCATCAAAATTAAAAAGAACGCCTACTTAAGCCATTTTGAGCAATCGTTGGACCTGCTAGAAAAAGAGTTGAGCGACCCACAACTTTTAAAAATAAAACTGACCGAACTATTGCTTTATGTCTACAAACACCACCATGCGCAATTGTCTCCAATCATTAAAAACATACAGAAAAGAAATCATCATCTTCCTCTGATAACAGTGGTGAATAACAATTTGGACAATCACCTGAGCATAGAAGCACTTGCCTTCCTATGCCACATGAGTGTTTCAACCTTCAAAAGAAAATTTTTAGAAGTCTTTAAAACTTCGCCACAAAAATATTTCATCCACCATAGGATGCAAAGCGCCTTGGCGATGCTAAAACAAAACAAAAAACCTTCTGAAATATATACAGCCTTGGGCTACGAAACCTTATCTGCTTTTAGCAACGAGTTTAAAAAGAAATTCGGGGTTTCGCCTCGCGCTTATTCAAAATAAAATTGAACTTTTAGCGCAAGTAATTGGTCGACCGAAGCAACAAGAATACAAAGTAAATGACACAACTTTGTATGACCCCTTTAATCTTACACCTAATGCAAAACTCATCCAACATCAACAGCGATTATCTAGAATCTGTAAAAAAACAATTTGAATATTACAAACTACTGGGCGAAAAAACCTTTGCGCAACTGAGCGATGCCCAATTGTTCGAGCAGTACAATGCCGATAGCAATAGCATTGCTACCATTGTGAAACATCTGTGGGGCAATATGCTTTCGCGCTGGACCGATTTTTTAACCACAGATGGAGAAAAAGAATGGCGCAACAGAGAGGCAGAATTTAAGAATGACATAACTACTAGGGCAGAGCTGTTGGCCAAATGGAATGAAGGGTGGGATTGTTTTTTGGGAACACTCCATACGCTCACCGAAGCCGATTTGATGAAAGAAATTTTCATTCGCAATCAAGGTCATACAGTGTTAGAGGCCATCAACCGACAATTGGCCCATTATCCTTACCATGTGGGTCAAATTGTATTCATAGGGAAAATGTTGTGCAATGAACAATGGACATCCCTCTCCATACCCAAAGGCCATTCAAAAGCTTTTAATACCGACAAATTTTCGCAGCCCAAACACAAGCAACACTTTACCGATGAGGTATTGAAGAAGGGGGATTGAAAACCAATAGAAATAAAAATGATTCTACCAAAATAAAGCATCCCTTTTTTAAGCTTATTCTTGAACTTGTTCATTGATTCTATTGACCTTCTATCCATAGTTAAGCGTGTTTCCCAGTCAATTATTCTGAAATAATCGAATAATTAATTTGAATATTGTTACCTATTTAGCTAACTTTGCCATGTGAGCGAAAAGAAAATCAGACAGGTATTCTATTATAAAAATTACTATCTCGACTTCTTTGAAAAATTAAAGCCTTAAGTTAAAAAGAAATTTAACTGGACTTTAATGCTTATTGAGACCATTGAGCGAGTTCCAGAAAAGTAATTTAGGCACTTGACTGGAAGTAATGGATTATACGAAGTGAGAGTTGAAGTCGGTACCGAAATATATCGCGTATTCAGCTTCTTTGACAAAGGACAACTCATTATACTTATGAATGGATTTCATAAAAAATCTCAAAAGACGCCAACTAACGAATTAGAATTAGCGGAGAAACTTAAAAAACAATATTTCGATGAAAAGTAAAAACAAAAATCTAACATCACTATCAGAGCATATTGAAGCACAATATGGAAAACAGGGAACTAAAAAGCGTGAGGCATTCGAAGAAGGATTTGAAGCTTTCAAACTGGGTGTGATGCTCCAAGAAATGCGAAAAGAACAAGGCTTAACACAAGCCGAACTAGCCGATAAATGTGGCACGACCAAGACTTATATTTCAAGAATTGAAAACAATGCAAGCGACATTCGACTTTCAACATTGATGCGGATTATAAGTCAAGGTTTGGGTGGACATCTTAAATTAAGTGTAGAGGTATAGTAGCACAACAAGTGAGAAAGATTATTGCTTTGAGAGCTTATCTATAATCCGACATTAAACTTTTCAAACGCTCATTATACACCCTCACCGAATACGGTAGTTCTCTGTAAAAAGCCAATTCATAACTTATTTCCTTGCCCTCTTCTGTCACCTCCCAAGGCAGATCTTTGTGTGAGTAATCGCTAATGGCTGCGGCCGACCAATCACTCATTTGATTAATGACTTTGTCTATCACTTCGGTTTCGCTGGCTTTAAGGACCCTTAAATCGGGCTTTTCTAAAGGCAAATAACGCGACTGGGCATAGCCATGGTACTCTGTTTTTACACGTTGTAGCTGCCCCTTTTCTATCATCTGTTGTATGATACTATCTAATCTTTGAGGCACAGGGCCGAAAGGTAATTTTCTGTATTTGGCACCCGTTAAATGCTCTTCGTACAATTCGTAATAATTAAAATCAGAAAAGTACAACAGTTTGTATAAAACGGTTTCTCCTACATTGGGTTTACCAGAACAGCGTTCGAGGATATAAAGTAAAATATTTTTGATCTTTTTAACTTGTAAAGTTGGCACCGAAACACGCTCTTCGGTTTCAAGATTTGGAGCCTCCTCTTTCACATCAAAATTGACATTGGCATCGAAATCTTTTGACATAAAATCATCCAAAGAAAATTCCAAAACCATGGCTAATTTTTGTAGTTCGAGTATATCAAGTCCTCGGTTGCCCAATTCAATTTGTGCTAATGAAGAGCGCGAAAGTTTGACACTTTTAGCCAAGTCATCCTGCGATAAGCCTTTCAATTTCCGCAATTCTGTTAACCGATGCCCTATCTGTTTTTGAGATAATTTTAAACGCATAATAATTTATTTAATGGATTAAAATACAAAAATAAGAATTGTTCGATTATAAAACAACTATATGTTCGATTTTTAATTTAATTCAGCATTTTAAAAATGATTGCTTCTCAGTAGATTAGTTCTACCTAATTTTTTATTATTGACGTGATTGATTAAGTTTGTCGAATCCACAATGAAAAAAATAACAATTATAATTTTATTACTATTTGGAATTTCATCTTGTATAAATAGCCATAAAGGAGAAAAAAAACTTTCAGCCTTGGTAAGCATTACCGATAATGAAGACATTGGTGTTAAAGAAATCTTAGATTATTATGGCGGCTATTGTAAATACTCTATTGGTAGAGAGTCAGAAACTGAAATTGGAAAATCTACAAACGCCACAAAATATTTTAAACTGGAAATGAGTAAAAGCGATGTGCTTGAAGAATACAGTCGAAAAATCGGCTTGCCTGCTTCAAATATTGCCTATATATTTTATAAAAATTTAAAAGAAGAAAAGTCGAATTACAATGAGATTAGAATATCAATAATTTTAAAAGATGGAAAGGAAAGAGAATTTACATTTCCTGTTAATCAATTAGAAATGGTAAACAAAAAAATGTTTTTGGTAAATAAAATCGTCAACCTTCTTAAAGAAAAAAAATACGAAGAAATCAAACCAATGTTGAATGACAAAGGTGTGGTAAAATATGACAAGAATGAACTATTTGTAAATATTGTAAAGGTAGAACCTGCATTGGGAGATATTGAAATATTTTTGCCATTTGGATTTTATTTTCAAAAATTAGATGAGGGAGGAGAGGTTTTACATATTTCGGGCATGATAAAACGCAATAAACAAAACAATGAATTTAGTGTCAATCTCGACCCAAATTTGGATAAGGACGAGGTTTATTCAATTGATTATAAACTATAAAATATTCTAGCACTTCTACATTAAGTGCAATAATTAATCTCAACACCATTAATGCACCTCACTTGCTAAAAGAAACCTACATAGAACTTTTAACCAAATATACTGATAATTCCAGTCTAATTCATGAACTATGGCTAGAGATAGAAAAAAACTATACAAATAACAAAAGATATTACCATACCCTTCAGCATCTTGAAAATCTCCTTACTATTTCACTCGAAATAAAAGAGAAAATCAATCATTGGGACTGTTATTTATTGACCTTGTACTATCACGATATTATTTACGATTCAACACAAACGGATAACGAAGAAAAAAGTGCTGAACTAGCAGAAAACAGGTTGAAAAAACTCTCGGTTTCCTCTGGTTTAATTACATTGTGCAAAGCACAAATCCTCGCAACAAAGTCGCATGTAGAGTCGACCGACAGTGACACTAATTACTTTACAGATGCCGACCTTTCTATCTTGGGTCAAACTTGGGAAACCTATTCCGCCTACTTCAAAAACATAAGAAAAGAATATACCATTTATCCTGACTCTGTTTATAATCCCGGTCGCAAAAAAGTCTTACAACATTTTTTATCAATGGAAAGACGCTTTAAAACAGATTTTTTTTATGATAAGTTTGAAACTCAAGCCCAACAAAATATTCAGAAAGAATTGGACATGTTAAATGAATAAAGGCCTAAAACTTTTTTGAACAATTATTCGTGCAGAATAAATTTTCATTATTCTTTGCACGTACTTAAAAGTTATTAATTATACCTAAACAAAATATACTTTTTTAATATACTAAAATGAATTACTTTTGTGATATTATATTTTGATTTATGAAAACTGTATCATTAAAAATAGACGACTCAATTTTCGGAGAGACTGAAAAGATACTCTCTAGAATAAAGATTCCTAGAAACCGATATATCAACGAAGCTCTTGAATATTACAATAAAATTCAACGCAGACAATTACTAGAAAAGAGGCTTAAAAATGATTCTAATTTGGTAAAAAAAGAATCCATGATTGTGTTAAAAGAGTTCGAAAGGATAGACTATGTCGATTAAACAATATGAGATTTGGATTGCTGATTTAAATCCTCAAATAGGTACTGAACCAGGCAAAACAAGACCTGTTTTGGTTATTCAAACTGACCTTTTAAATAAAATCCCGCATCCTTCAACTATTATCTGTCCAATTACTACAAGTATTGAAAAAAATGCAGATATTTTAAGAGTTCATTTGAAAAAAGGTATGGCCAACTTAAATGAAAACTGCGATATAATGATAGATCAAATTAGAGCAATAGATAATACCCGATTAATTAAAAAGATTGGACATTTACCTTCGGCATTGATTGAGAAGGTAAAAGAAAACATATTGATCACTTTAGATTTAGAATAAAGAATTTCACTCAAAATTTTATTTTACATTTGTTTCCTCTTCTAGCCTATGCCTAAATTTAAAATTCCTCTGCGCAAAAAAACATTGAATACCCTTTCTGCTAAGTCGGGTTTACCACCAGAAACCATGGTATATGTGGGTAAAGAAAGAACTGGCGAAGTAACCTTGGATGTTATCAATTACGATGAAACGCTTTTAGAAGAACATATCCTTCAACAGGTGGCCCAATGCGAACATTACAAATCGCAAAATACGGTTACTTGGATTTCTGTTACCGGCATACACCAAGCCGAATTGGTGCAGGAGGTTTGCGAATCTTTTAAAATCCACCCCCTCATTCAAGAAGATATATTAAACACCCAACAGCGCACTAAGATTGAAGAGTTTGAACAATATTTATTTGTTACCTTTAAAAATATTTTTGTACCCAAAGATGCCTCCGAGATTGAAACTGAACAAATTAGTTTAATACTAGGTCATAATTTTTTATTGACGTTTCAAGAAACCCCTAGCCCCTTGTTTGATGAAATTAAGCACCGCATCCGCACCAGCAAAGGCACCATACGCCAGCGCAAGGCCGATTACCTGATGTATAAAATTTTAGATGCCGCCGTTGATCAGTATTTCGTAATGATAGATCGCATTAGCGATAAGGTGGAAGATGTAGAAGAGGAAACCATGTATTATCCCAATGGCAAAACCACCTTTAAAATTCAGGCTATTAAAAAGGAAATCATGTTGCTTAATAAACATATTTTACCCATGCGCGAAGCCTTGAATAAACTGGAAGCTGGTAGCACAGATTTAATTGAAACCCGCAACATCAATTATTTCCGCGATGTATACGACCATACCTATCAAGCCTATGATACCATAGAAAACCACAGAAGTTTATTGACAGATTTGATGAATATTTATTTCACTACCAGCAGTAATAAACTTAACCAGGTAATGAAAGTATTAACCATTATCAGTACTATTTTTATGCCTTTGAGTTTTTTGGCTGGGGTATATGGAATGAACTTTAAATATTTCCCTGAAATTAATTACCGTTATGGCTATTTAGGCTTTTGGATCATTGTAGCAATTGCTGTTACCGGCATGATGATTTATTTCAGAAGAAAGAAGTGGTTTTAAGAGGCCGAAGGCTTACGAATGGTTTGTCACCTTATTTGCCTGTGTGCAAGTAAACCGCTAAACCAAGTTTCGCTAAGATCTCATCTCCCTAAAGCTGCGCTTTAGGGTTACCGATATGCCACTCCTACGGAGCTTTAAAGCCAGCATAAAAACATACCGTTCGGTATGTTATCAACTAACTAATACATTTCTCAAAAAAAACAAAACTGCGAATAGCATATTGCCTACAGCCTATAAAAATAAAGTCGAAGTCACAAATTCTAACCTTTCCCAAACTATCCTCTCAAGCCCCAACTACCTGTCCCCCTGAGTTTATCGTCCCCCTGAGTATTTCGTCCCCCTGAGTTTATCGAAGAGTATTTCGTCCCCCTGAGTTTATCGAAGGGGGGCTTATACTCGAATGTGATAGTTATCAGTTCTTTAAAAACACTTGCTTTTCACAATGCACCTATTTCAAATAAATCAATTAAATTTGCACCCTTTAAAGAAAATGTCTACACCTAAATTCCACTCCCTCAAAATAAAAGATGTCAGAAGAGAAACTGCTGATTGTGTATCAGTAGCTTTCGAAATTCCTGCCGATTTAAGTACTGACTACAGCTACAAACAAGGTCAATCGATTACCTTGCGTAGAAATTTTGATGGGGAAGATGTTAGGCGATCATACTCCGTTTGTAGCAGTCCTTTGGATGGGGAGTTGCGCGTGGCCATTAAGCAAGTAGAAAATGGTTTATTCTCCACGTATGCCAACAAAAATTTAAATGCTGGTGATAGTATAGATGTAATGACCCCTACTGGTCATTTTTATACAGAGCTAAATCAAACGAACAAAAAACACTATGTGGCCTTTGCTGCTGGCAGTGGCATTACCCCCATATTGAGTATCATAAAAACCACTTTAGCTACCGAACCTCAAAGTACATTTACTTTGGTATATGGCAATAAAAACACCCACAGCATTATTTTTTTAGAAGAAATAGAAGCCATAAAAAATAGGCATATTGGCCAATTTCAAGTTTTCCATGTGTTAAGCCGAGAGAGTGTAGATGTTCCAATTTTGAATGGTAGAATAAATGCGGATAAGTGCGCTGAATTTTTAAACAATAAATTAATTGAAACTGGCAATATTGATGAACTATTTGTTTGTGGGCCAGAGGACATGATTATGGCCGTTAAAGACACTGCTATTGCCAAAGGCATTGACAGCAAACACATCCATTTTGAATTATTTACAACCCCTACCCAAGCGGCTGTGAAACACGAAAACAAGGTGGTAGAAAAAGCAGTCGATGGTGTAAAGAAGGCAAAAGTATCTGTAAAAATTGATGGCATTACCCACAACATGGAATTGGCGTTTGGGGGCGACACCATTTTAGATGCTGCACTAAAAGCTGGAGCCGATTTGCCTTTTGCGTGTAAAGGCGGTGTATGTTGCACTTGTCGCGCTAAGGTTACCAAAGGCACCGTAGATATGGACATGAACTTTGCATTAGAAGAAGACGAGGTAGAAAAAGGGTATATCCTTACCTGCCAGTCGCACCCAACCAGCGAAGAAGTATTTGTTGATTTCGACCAGAAATAATTTAAACCTTCTTTTCTTTATGATTCGTGTCATGCTGGATAAGTAATATTCGGCCATAGCTCTTTTTTGAGTAAATTTGCCACCATCAACACACCTTTAAAATGAACAAATTTATTCTCCTTGTTTTTGTATTTATTACACTGAACACACAGGCCCAATTCAAAGAATTGAATTGCACCATGAGCAAAGGCTCTCAGAATGGATTTCTGATTCCCTTGGATAGTTGCGATCAAAGCATTGCATTCGATGTACTTACCAAAACCATTGCAGATAAAGATCCAAAGGCCAATGCTAGTATAATTTCTTTTGGCGAATTGTATTTCGATAATGTATTATTGCCCGCTATTTCCGACAAGGCAATAGATATATATGCCCGTTTTAATGCCTTAGATACAACCTTAATCCTTTTTGCTGAGTTGGGCACTGGCTTTGTTAAAAGCACCATCAATTCACGCGAAAGCATGGGGATGAATCAATTAGGGATGGATTTAAAATTGAAATTAAAACAATTTCAGAAACAAATTAAAATTGACACCCTAAAAAAGCATATCAAATTAAAAGAGGCCCAATTGGAACGCGTAATTGATGACTTAAAATCGGCTGAAAATTTTATTAAAAATAATACGTCTGGCGCCAATAAAGATGACAAACAAGTTGCCAAAACTGAGAGCAAATTACAGGAGAACAAACGTCTTATTGCCGAAACAGACACCCTGATAGTGCGCAAACAAAAAGAGTTTAATGCATTCCCATTGATGCAAATAAAATCGGAAAATGAAATAAAAAATAAAACGCTCAGCGATAATCGAAAATCTTTTAAAAAGCTTGCAAAAGCGAATGCCAAATCAGAAGAAACAATTTTGCAATGTGAAGTTGATTTGGAATTGAATAAAACAAAATTAACATTGGCCGGAGAAGACAAAAAAGCACTAAAAAAAGCACTAAAAGAAAAAGAAAAACTCAATAGCAAAATTGCAGATGAACGCCTTAATATTACCAATAATAAAGCCAAGCAGGCAGTACTAACAGGGCTTATCAATGATGATAGTATTTTTGTAAAAGCAAACGAAGCCAAACTGATTGGCTTTGATGAAGCAGGGAGATTAAAAGAGATAAAACAACTGCAGCGCAAAAAAGAAAATTTGATAGGGAAAACAGAAAAACAATCGGGTAAAATTGCAGATAATAAACAAGAGGCAGAGCAAAAAAGAAAAGAGGCGGAAGATGCTGCCAAACAGGTTGAAACTTTAAAAGTCCTAAAGACTCAACTTCAACTTGAGTTGAAACAAATGCAAGAAAAGTTACTCATTATGCAACAATAATCATTTAAATATTATACTTGGTCTCACTACAACAAAGTTATTTTACCGCAATTACTAAAACATATGACAGTTGTTATTACACTTATTGAATTGAAAAACCCTCTTAAATTTTTTGCGCTTTCGTACAATGCGTTGCAAATTATTAAGCAGATGAAAAATACCCCAGTGGTACAATATAAATCGACTGGATTTTGGACATCACATTACACCCTATCTCTCTGGAATAACAAAGAAGATATGCAGGCTTTTGCCCGCAGTGGTGCGCATTTAGAGGCCATGAAACAAAGTGCTAAATTGTCTAACAAAATAATAACCCTGAGTATAGAAGCCAACGCATTGCCCGACTGGGAAACGGCCAAAAAACGATTGAGGGCAGAAGGAAAAATATTAACTTTCTAATCATTAAAAAAATTGGCTAAAAAAGCCCCTCTTATACCTGCAATTAAAACTGATTTACACCCCCGCAATCTCCATCGTGCGCGGTACGATTTTGATGCATTAACAAAAGTTTGTCCTGAATTAAAATCCTCTATTATTTTAAGTCCTATAGGCAATGCCACCATCAATTTTGCGGATGCATTATCGGTTAAAATATTAAACAAGGCCTTACTCAAACAATTTTACAACATTGAATATTGGGACCTGCCAGAAAATTATTTATGTCCACCAATACCAGGAAGAGCAGATGCTGTACACTATTTGGCCGATGTTTTAGCAGAAAGCAATCATGGCATTGTTCCGATTGGTGAAGGCATAAAAGTTTTAGACATCGGCATGGGGGCTAATTGCATTTATCCAATATTGGGACATGCTATTTACGGTTGGGATTTTGTGGGTTCAGACATTGATGCAAAAGCTATACGAAATGCCAGAGAAATTGTAGAAAACAATAACAATTTAAATGGACATATAATTTGCCGGCTGCAATTATCGTCCAAAAATATTTTTAAAAACATGGTTCAAAAAGGTGAGCAATTTGATTTAACAATGTGCAATCCACCCTTTCACGCTTCGGCAGAGGAGGCCATGCAAGGCTCAGAACGCAAATGGAAAAATTTGGGATTGAATAAGAAAGAACATAGCCGATTAAATTTTGGTGGACAAAACAAAGAGCTATGGTGCGAAGGCGGAGAGACTACTTTCATTCATCAAATGATTAAAGAGAGTGCGTTATTGGCTAAGAATTGCTTTTGGTTTTCGACATTGGTTTCTAAAAAGGAGCGTTTACCGGCCATGTATGCTGCTCTTAAAAAAGCGAAGGCGAGCCATGTACACACCATTGAAATGACACAAGGTCAGAAAACAGGGCGATTGCTAACATGGACCTTTTTAAACAAGGAAGAGCAAGCAAAATGGAGGGCAGAAAAGTGGCAGTAAATTAGAATTGAATATTTTGAACCTCGCTATGGATGACAGTATTTTTGACTATTTTTCCATTAAATTAAGCTAGCAAAAATCACTTTTTTATGGCCATTGTTTTATTTCATTTTCTAGGTACACCATATTAAATTCACCTATAAGTTTACAACTATGAAAAGTACTATTAACAGCCCTAATTCGCCAACTGTCCAGTAAGTCCTAACAATTGTGTTTCTGCCAATTTTGCAATGTATTGATTGTTGATATAACGGTAATAGGTTTCCTCATAACTGCGCTGCGCTTCTTTTAATTCTATGACAGTGTTTTGTCCATTTTTGAACCGCTGCTGCATTAAATCCATATAACTTTTAGCCGTTGCAATGGCCACCTCATCCGATTGTAATTGCAATAACGTTGTGTTGTAATTTTGCCATGCCTGAACATAACTGCCCTGTATGATTTGCATGGTAGATTGCTGTCGCCATTCACTGCTTTGAACATTTAATTGGGCATTGGTATAATTATGCGCATTAACACTTCCAGTAAACAAAGGTACCGATAAACTTAAACCTGCCTGTGGGCCATTGCTTTGGTTCAACAAAGTAAATCCAGCCTGACTTTGGGTTAAGTTATAATTATAAGCTCCTGTTAATTTTATCAATGGCAAACGTGCCGCAGCAATTTCCTTCTGAGTTTGCTCTGCTATATCCAATTGGTTTTGTGCCAACATTAAATCTGGATTTTGCTTAATCATGGAATCGAGTTCGCTTTTCAACAAGGGTGCTCCGCGCAAAACAAATGCTTCTACTTTGTAAATGCTATCTGCCTTTAAACTTAAAATTACATTCAAATCTGTGAAGGCGTTTTTTATAATTGCTTCCTGAGATAGTAAACTTTGTTTACGAGTTTCCAAGTCAAGTTGGGCCAAATACAAATCTGTATTATTTGCTAAACCCGCTACTTGCCGGGCCTTCACAATCTCGAGCCGTTGGTTACTCAATTCATTTAACTGTTTCACCACTTCCAAATATTGTTGCTGGCGAATAATATTGCTATAACTAATGATGACCTTACTAATGGTGGTTTGAATCTGTGATTTTAATAAGTTAAATCCTACCATATCCAAAGCCTCCAATTTGTGTTTGGTCGCATACATTTTTTGTCCATCAAAAAGCGTGTAGGTACCAAGAATATTGGCACTTAGGCCATTGTTAAAAACATTCTTTTTTTCAATACTTGTACCATTGGCATACTTCTGGTTGATATTGGTTAAAGAAGGATTATCGCTAGCATTAAAAGTCACCGTTGGCAACATACCTGCATTACCAGGAATATTATTATTATGTGCTACCTGTGCGTCATTTCGGGCAATCTGTAATTGCAAATTATTGGCCAAAGCGGTCTTTATGGCTTCGCTTAAACTCATGCCCTGTTGCGCCACAAGAACGGTATGACTAACTATAAAAATAAAAAGCAATTTAATCTTCATGGTTCTCATATTTATTGTTTTTAGACAGATAGGAATACACGGCAGGAATAACAAACAAGGTTAACATTAGTGAAAAAATAATACCTCCAACAATAACAACCCCTAAAGAAATTCTGCTCGTAGAGGCTGCCCCTAAAGAAAGTGCAATTGGCAAAGCACCTAATGCAGTAGCCAAACTGGTCATTAAAATTGGACGCATGCGTTGAACAGAGGCTTCTATTAAGGCTTCCATTTTGGCCATGCCTTCTTCTCTTTTTTTATTGGAAAACTCAACAATCAAAATACCATTTTTTGTAACCAGTCCTATCAGCATAATCATGCCAATTTGCGAGAATATATTGATGGTATTGCCCGTAATCCAGAGTGATAACAAAGCGCCAGCTAATGCAAGAGGCACCGTAATCATAATGGTCCAAGGATCTATAAAACTCTCGAATTGAGCAGAGAGCACTAAGAAAATTAAAACCAAAGCGAGTAAAAATGCAAAAGATGTGTTCGAAGAACTTTCTGCATAATCTCTGGAAGGACCACTTAAGCTGGTAGTAAAACTTTCATCTAATAATTGATTGCCGATATCCTGCATGGCCTTCACCCCATCACCTGTTGTTTTTCCGGGTGCTAACGAAGCAGAAACCGTAGCAGACTTAAAACGATTGTAGTGATATAATTGAGGAGGATTGCTGCTTTCAACAACATTTACAACGTTGCTCAATTGAATATTTTCACCTCTGCTGTTTCGCACATATAATTTATCAAGATCGGAAGGCTCATCTCGACTATCGCGGTTCATCTGACCGACAATCTGATATTGCTTGCCATTCATTAAAAAATAACCCATTCGGCCTCCACTCAAAGAAGCTTGTAAGGTTTGCGCCACGTCTTGAACACTTAATCCCAAATCCTTCGCCTTAATTCTATCTATGCTTACTTGCAATTCTGGTTTATTGAATTTCAAATTCACATCTACCGCTTGAAAAATTGGATTCTTTCTCGCCTCTGCCAAAAATTTAGGCAATACTTCTTTTATTTTTTTGAAGTCTAAATTTTGTAAAACATATTGCACTGGCAAAGCACCACGAGATCCAAAACCAACACTAATGGTTTGTTCCTGTATTAAAAACACCCTGCCATCGTTAAATGCACTGAGGGCTGCATTCGTTTTATTTACAATTTCATCTTGCGTTCTTTTACGCTCAGCTGGATTCGAAATTACCACCCTTCCAAAGGCACTATTAACGGCACCATTGCCAACAAATGAATTATTGGTACTTGCAAATACAAATTCTCGCTCCGGAATACTATCATAAAAATAGTCGCCTAATTGCGAAACGTAATTGTCCATGTAATCGAATGAAGTTCCTTCTGGAGCCGTAATATTAAACCTAAACTGACTTTTATCTTCCAACGGGGCTAGCTCCGTTTGCAGGCGTCCATATATTAGATATATAATACCCATGCATGCCACTACAATCAACCAAGCCATCCAACGAATCTTCATAAAACTCGTCAATAATCGCTTATACCCATTTTCTAATCCTTCAAAAAACGGTTCCGATTTGACATAAAACCATGAAGGCTTGCTATTTTTGCGGTTCATTAATACATTCAGAACAGGTGTTAAGGTTAAGGATACAAATGCAGAAATAATAACCGCACCAGCCACTACTATACCAAATTCTTTGAACAAACTACCTACAAAACCTTGAATAAAAATTATAGGCAGGAATACAACCGCCAATGTAATGGAAGTAGAAATAACGGCGAAGAAAATTTCGCGTGAGCCTTCTCTTGCAGCTTGCTTAATAGGCATACCGCCTTCCAATTTTCTGAAAATATTTTCCGTTACTACAATTCCATCATCCACCACCAACCCTGTAGCTAAAACAATACCTAATAAAGTAAGTACATTGATACTAAAGCCTGCAATGTACATGATAAAGAAAGCACCTACCAAGGAAACTGGAATATCTATCAATGGGCGGAAAGCGATGCTCCAATTTCTAAAAAATAAATACACTACAAGTACCACGAGCACCAACGAAATAATCAAGGTTTCTTCAACTTCCTCTAACGCTCTTCGCACATTCTTAGTATTGTCTAACACCACCGTAAACTCTATGTCTTCAAAGCCCTTTTGTTTTTTAATCTGATCAAGTCTTTTATAAAATTCATCCGATATTTTTATAAAATTAGCACCTGGTTGCGGGGCAATACCACAAGCTACCGCATTAATGCCATTTAGTCTAAATCCAACCTCTTCCACCTCGCTACCCAAGCGCACTTCAGCCACATCTCCCAAACGAATAATACCATCTGCAGTTTCTTTTAAAATCAATTGTCTGAAATCATTTTCAGTCGTTAATCGCCCAACCGTTTTTACAACCAATTCGGTATTATTCCCCGCTACTTTTCCACCTGGTAATTCTATATTTTCTTTGTCTAAAGTACTTTTTATATCGGCCACAGTAATGCCGTATGCATTCATTTTATCGGGCCAATAATTTAAACGCATGGCATATTTGCGCAAGCCAAATACATTGACTCCACTAACATCCGGAATGGTCTGCAATTTTTCTTGCAAAACATTCTCTGCAAAATCGCTGAGTTCTATGATACTTTTTTCTTTGCTCTGAACAGAGAGTATTATGATAACATCGCCACTGGCATCTGCCTTGCTAATAACAGGAGGAGCATCAATATCGGCAGGTAATTGGCGCAGTGCCTGACTCACTTTATCTCTTACATCGCTGGCCGCATTATCCAAATTAACATCCAAATTAAATTCAACCGTAACAACACTGCTCCCTTGATTGCTAGAAGATGTAATGGTGCGTATGCCTTGAATTCCATTGACGGCTTTTTCAATTGGCTCTGTAATCTGACTTTCTATAATATCCGAGTTAGCACCTGTGTACGAAGTTCTAACCGTAATATTGGGAGGATCTATCGCAGGGTATTCTCTTAAACTTAAAAACTTATAAGCCACCCCACCAAATACAAGAATGAGAATGCTGCAAACCATTGCAAACACCGGCCGCTTAATACTAAATTCTGAAATGTTCATGCTTCACTCAAATACTAAGGTTTAACATTTCGGATCATTACAGGCGCATCCGGCTTTAAAAATAATATACCGTTGATAGCAAATGTATCTCCTGCCTCAACCCCACTCACAATTTCAATTTTATCTTCACCTCTATAACCGGTTTCTACAATACTAAACTGAGCTTTACCATTTTTTATGAGTACAATTTTCTTGTTTCTAGTATCGGGAATTACACAATTGGTTGGCACCAAAATGGCTTGTTTATCTTTGCCATTGTCCATACTCACTTTAACAAAAGCTCCCGGCTGCAGGCCTGCTGTTGCGCCTATCACCATGGCACGTACTTTTATATTACGAGTTGCTGTATTTACTTGTGGTTCCGTGGCAATTACTTTTGCTTTGTAATTGGTTTTATTATCGGAAATAATTTCAACATCTGAGCCTGTTTTAACAAGACCTGAATAGGATTCTGGCAACACAAAATCTATTTTGAGTGTAATAGTTTGTTGCAAAGTTGCCACAATATTTTGCTGGGTAACATACGCTCCTTTGCTAACTGCTCGCAAACCAATAGTACCGCTAAAAGGTGCGCGTATTTCTGTTTTTCTAATTTGTGCATTGGTATAATCAATATCGGCTTGCAGATTATTGACCTGAGTAAGAGCTGCATCATACTCCGATTGGTTAAGACCATTCACCTCTAATAATGTTTTTAATCTTTGCTCAGTTTTTTTAGCGATACCCAATTGTAATTGCGATTTTTTGAGCTGGGCTTGCAAATCATCATCAAACAATTTTACAAGCAGAGTACCTTCAGCAACCTGCTTACCTTCTTGAATATTCAACAGCACGATGCGTCCGTTAATTTCTGGCTTCAACTCCACAAATTCATTGGCCACCACAGTACCATTGGCTTCTATCGAATTAGAATAGGCTACTTTTTTTGCAACAGAAACATCTATGGTAACTGGACCAATGCCCTTCTTTTTATCAGCCTTATTTTCATTGCTATTACCACAGGCAAATAGCCCAAACAGGAGGAAAAAGAAGAAGAAATTATTTTTTGAAATCATTTTACAGTAACGTTAATAAGTGAACACAGTTGAAAAACTATTTTAAATGCTTGATTTTTAAGGGTGCAAATTTATGGAAATAAACGCACGTATCAATTATAGTAAAACTGAATAACAGTATTTATTCAAACTATCCAAAAAATTAGTATAATAATTCTTCATACTTCACTTTGACAATCTCAACTATAAAAGGTTTAACTGAATTTATACCCAAACCAGATAGAGGTGATCTTCTTTTGACAATAACAGTCGCTATTTCAGCATTTATAATTAGTCAATCCTTACTAACTTTGTAATAACCAAATTTTAAATCATTGTATTTTTTATACTGGTAAACATGATCATTTAATATGCAAGTATTTCGTAAATTACATTGTTTCTTTGGCAAATTTATTTGAATCATGCAACTACTTCAAAAATGGCTAAATATTATTTATTTTAAGAGTAACATATTTGACATCATAACAAAGTTCTATGTTTGAGGGACGTCGCATGAACCGGCCGGTTTTTTGAGATGTAGTTTTTTTTGGTGCCTCAAGGGAAGTTCTGTGAGGAACGAACAGAAATCACCCGCAGAGGTAAAAAAAACAAATCTTAAAAAATCTTTTTCCTTAGAAAAAGAAGGTTGGTTGCTGCGACTAGCTTTTTTACTCGCTATGCTCGTGAGAGCGCCTTCGGCTTAGTTGGCTACCTTTTTTGGCAATGAACTTCTCTCATGAAGCGCAGCGGAATAAAAAAAGGTAGAAATAATTTAAAACGTTTAATCA
>JANXMZ010000045.1 GCA_025354385.1 Bacteroidota bacterium | reverse complement strand
CAAATATTACAAATTTTAAGCTTAACCCTACTCAATAAAACCTCGATAAATCAACTGTTTCAGGATGCTTCAATCCAATACGAACAAGAACCAGATCTCAATCAGCTGAAAATGTTCTAATTATATTAGGACGCTAATGATCTGCATTATAAATTAAATATTTTGTACCAGATAATTGACATGATGGTATTTTATAAGAAGCTCTTATTTTTGCATGGATGAGAGGAGCCTTTCAATTAGCAATCAAGTATTTTCAACTGCTGTTACTATTCTTTTTGATTTTTCAAATTGGTCGACTTTATTTTTTGATTTATAATTTGGATGCATTGCCCAATGGTTTCTGGGTCACTTGGGGCAAAACCACTTTTCACGGACTTAGGCTTGATTTTTCTGCAAGTGCCTATTGTATTTCTGTGTTTTTATTGGTGGGTATTTTTGAAATATTATTAAAACGTCCATTCCTTTTGTTGCAAAAGGTAATGATGATGATGATATTGATAATTATCGTTTTAATTACCTTGGCCGATCCTGAATTGTTTCAAAAATGGGGCAATAAATTTAACAGTCAGGTATTGGTTTATATTTCTCATCCGTTAGAAATGGCACTTTCTGCAGGTGCCACTAATTGGTTGAAAACACTCTTGTTTGCAATTATACTCATTGCTGTTATTTTTAAAATTTATCAACTCAATTTGAAGGTCTTAAAGTCGGAGTTAAACTTTAAAGGTATTTATTTAATACTGTTGTTAACAATGATGAGTTTGAACTTTATCCTTATCAGAGGTGGAATAGGCATTGCTACCATTAGTCAGAGTTCGGCTATTTATTCCGACAAGTCTATTGAAAATGCCGCAGCTATTAATAGTTTATGGAATGCTGTATATTTTGTGTTTACTAATTCTGATCAAATTTATGGTAAGAATTTGAATTATTTGAGTGAACGCGATGCCAATAATTTATTTAAAGATCAATTGATTTCACAGCCTGATACGCTTCATTTATTGAATACCAGTCGACCTAATATCATCATTGTGATGTTGGAGAGCTTTACAGCCAATGCCAGTAAATTCTTCACTGGTAATAATAATCATACCCCTTTTCTGGACAGTATTGGCAATCAAAATTTAAGTTTTGTGCGCTGCTATGCCAGCGGAGATAGAACAGAGAAAGGTTTGGTAACAGTGATAAGTGGCTACCCAGCTCAACCTTCATCCAGTATAATTGTATTTCCAGATAAGATATTAAAATTGCCAAGCATCAGCAAATCGTTGAAATTAGAGGGGTATAAAAACTATTTTTTTTATGGAGGTGATGCGGAATTTGCTTCGATGAAAGCATTTTTGTTGGTCCAACAATTTGATGCGATCATAGACAAGCAAAGTTTTAAATCTTCTGAACTTACCAGCAAATGGGGCGCGCATGATGAGTATTTGTATGCCAAAGTTATTGACGAATTCTCAAATGTTAAGTCACCTTTTTTTGCTACCATTATGAGTTTAAGTAGCCATGAACCTTTTGATGTGCCTTATCAGGATAAAAATTTGAAAAAAGACGAGTGGTATGGGTTAAAGAATTCCATTGAGTATGCCGATAAATGTGTATTTGATTTTGTTGAAAATTGCAAAAAGCAAAGTTGGTATGATCGCACACTTATAGTTCTGGTGGCGGATCATGGACACGATATAGGCTTAAAAGGTGTCCATTATTTTGGGCCAGAAAAATACCATATTCCATTAATTTTAACAGGTGGTGCATTGAATAAAAGCCTCAGAGGTTCAAAAATAAAAACAATTGTTTCACAAACCATCATTCCGCAATTGTTGCTTACGCAAATGGGCTTATTTGCCAATCAATTTTATTGGCAAACCAACAGTACTGATCCCAAAGGATTTGCTCAATACCATTACAACAATGGTTTCGGAAGAGTGAGTAATACGCAGCAAGCTTTATTCGATAACGACTCTAAAAAATGTTATGAATACAAGGGTGCAAAAGCAGATAGTTTATTGTTCATCAACCAGGCAAAAGCATTTCAACAAGAATTAATCAAAGATTTTTTATTAAAATAGAAAATTGCAGATTACATTTGAATTGAAAATTGCCGAAGAAATATATAGATAAAAAATGAGCATTGGAGATTTACCGCAAAAAAAATGGTTTTCATGGAGTTTAGTCGCTTTGTTAATCATGGCGAATGTAGTTTCGTACAAGATGACCAATCAGTATTTTAAACAAGTAACCCCAAATGCTGCGGAAGAAATAGTAAGCGGTGCTAATTACCTAGGTAGCGGAAATAAGGTTATTGATTGGGCCAGAGATATCCTTAGATTTTTTAAAAACCCATAAACCAAGGTGGTTAATCGTTTTTTTTCCGAACTCATTTCTGTGATTACCAGATACAAGATTTACCATCTCATTTTTTGGTTATTGTACATTATTTTTTGGTCTTTACTATTGCGTTCTGGGGTTTCGTGGAAACAAGATTTTCTGAATGCTACCATTTTTATTTTTTTTCATATCCTCGTTTCTTATTTCAATAATTATTATCTGATAGAATGGTTTCTGTTTAAGCGCAAATATTTGTCTTTTCTTTTCAGCCTTTCTCTTTCTATTCTATTGGTTTGTTTTCCGTTGGCTATTGCCACTTTCAGATACATTCCTCTTATCAATGACAGCGTTCAGTCTATTTGGGGGTTTAGTTTTTTTGTTACCAATTTCATGTTTATTTTCTTTACAGTGTTGTTAACTGCATCTATCAAAATATTTCGCAATTGGTACATCAAGGAACAATCCAACAAAGATTTACAAAAGCTCAATATTGAAAACGAATTGCGATTTTTAAAATCTCAAATCAACCCTCATTTTTTATTTAATAACCTCAATAATTTATACGCATTAACATTAAAGCAGTCTGATTTAGCGCCAGAGGCAGTCTTGAAATTATCTAATATTCTCCGCTTTGGATTATACGATAGTCAGAAACAAAAGGTGCCTATAGAGGATGATATACAATTTGTAAGAGATTATATTGAGCTAGAGAAATTTCGATTAGGCGACCGCACCACGATAGATTTGAAAGTAAACGGCAGCACATTTGGCAAGCTAATAGAACCTTTCTTATTTATCAATTTCATAGAAAATGCTTTTAAACATGGGGCTAATCCAACACTTGGTGCTTCTTTTATAAAGATTGAATACACCATAGACGATGCATCCAAAACGATCGCTTTTTCAGTCACAAATAACAAACCCAGATCGTTGAATAACCTCGAAAAAAATAAAGTTGGAGGCATTGGTCTGAAAAATGTGCAAACCCGTCTGAATATTTTGTACCCCGGCAAACATCAACTTAAAATCGCTGACGAATTAGAAACATACACCATAACCCTAATATTACAAACCGCATGAATAATATCTTAAAATGTATCGCAGTAGATGACGAACCACTTGCCTTGGAAATCATAGAGGCCCATGTTAAAAAATGTCCCAATTTAAAATTAATTGCAAAATGTGCTAATGCTCTAGAGGCGGCTGAGGCCATTCAGCATGAAAAACCAGATTTAATTTTCTGCGATATACACATGCCAGAAATTAGTGGTATCGATTTCATGAAGTCCCTACAGAACAGTGGTATTTTGGTTGTTTTTACGACCGCTTATGCTGAGTATGCTGTGGATGCTTTTACATTAGATGCCCTCGATTACCTTTTAAAACCAGTTTCGTTTGATAGGTTCAAAAAATCGGTTGAGCGTGCCGAAGAATATTTTACCTTTAAGCATAACACTGAACAGCCACATGCTGAAATGAATGTCGGTCATATGTTTGTAAAGGCGGATTCTAAAATGGTAAAAATTAATTACGATGATATTTGGTACGTAGAAGCATTTGCTGATTACGTGAAAATATTTATTGCGGAAGACCGCAGAATAGTAACTTTACAAACCATGAAGAACATGGAGACCAGTTTACCAGCCGATAAATTTGCAAGGGTTCATAGAAGTTATATAGTGGCTACAGATAAGGTCAAATCTATAGGTGCTCATGAAGTTCAGATAGGCAATAAGAGCATTCCACTTGGCAAAAATTATAAGGATGCTTTTGCTCAAAGAATGCACATTAAATAGGGATAATTTTTGTTGGCTTCATTGGAGTCATTGTTTTTTAACTAAATCAGATAGTTGAGATTTTTTTTGCTTCGCATACGAAAAGTTCTTAAAAAATGGTTTTGAGAACCTTATAAATAATTACTTTTGCGGCATGTTATCCATTACTCCTTCAGAGGTTTCTGTTCATCAAATTCACCAATACCTTTTAGGCAGTGTAGGTCCTCGTCCTATATGCTTTGCCAGTACTGTAGATAAGGATGGTAATAGAAATTTAGCCCCTTTCAGTTTTTTTAATGTCTTCAGTGCCAATCCTCCTATTGCGGTTTTTTCTCCTGCCCGAAGCGGCAGAACAGGAGCCAATAAACACACATATGAAAATGTGAAGGAGGTTCCTCAAGTGGTTATTAATGTGGTAACCTATGAAATGGTGCACCAAATGAGTTTGGCTAGTTCGCCTTATGCCAAAGGAGTTGATGAGTTTACAAAAACGGGTTTTACACCGCTTGCCTCCGATTTGGTAAAGCCTGCACGAGTGGCTGAAAGTCCGGTGCAAATGGAATGTGAAGTATTGCAAGTCATAGAATTAGGGGATGGTGGAGGTGCAGGTAATTTGATTATTTGCAAAGTTGTAAAAATGCATATCAACGAGCAATGTTTAAATGCAGAAGGAGCGATAGATCAAACCAAAATTGACCTTGTGGCAAGAATGGGCGGAAATTGGTATTGCCGAGCCAATGGCGATGCATTGTTTGAAGTTACCAAGCCACTCACTACTTGTGGAATTGGTGTTGATGCTTTGCCAGAACACATCCGTTTAAGTCATCATTTAACGGGCAATGATTTGGGTATGTTAGGCAATGTGGAGCATGCTCCAGATGCGGAAATGCTCGCCAATATTAAATTGGAATATGCTGGTAAAGACGCCTTTGCAGAGGCCAAGGAATTACTAAAAAAAGGACAATCCACCCAGGCATTGGCCTTGTTGTGGTAAAAATTATATCAACATAGTTGTCAATGATAACAATATTAAGAAAATACACGTAATTTTGCAGTTAGATTAAAATAAGTACCACATGAGCGATTTTATCACCATATATGCCGAAGCCACTCCTAATCCGGACAGTATGAAATTTGTTGTTAGTAAAATGATATTGCCGAATGACAGTGCAGATTACAGAACCATAGACAAGGCAGAAGGTAATTCTCCATTGGCTGTAGCGCTTTTTAAGGAATATCCGTTCGCAAATGGCGTGTTCATTATGAATAATTTTGTTTCAGTAACCAAGTTGCCAGATGTGGCATGGAGTGATTACATCACACCGATGCGCGAGTTTATTAAAAATTATATTGAGAGCGGCAAGGAAATTATAAGTTTACATAAAACACTGACAATTGATGAAGAAAGTGAGATAGAATCCAAAATTAAAAAATTATTGGATGACCACGTGAAACCAGCTGTTGAAATGGATGGTGGTGCAATTACTTTTAAATCTTTTAAAGAAGGTGTAGTAACAGTTGTTATGAAAGGCAGTTGCAGTGGTTGCCCTTCCTCTACCTTCACTTTAAAAGCAGGAATAGAAAATTTACTTAAACGCATGGTGCCACAAGTAGAAGCAGTGGAAGCCGAAGCAGAATAACCTTATTAAATAATTACACAATACATATACTATGAGCTCAATTAAGCTTTTTCAAACTATCAGAAACACCCAATTTAAAGGCATTACCATCGGAACTTGTGTTCTTATTTTTAGTGCAATGATCTTTGTTACCGGTTGCAAAAAAGATAAATCATGCAATCAAGCCATCGTTCAACAAGGGGAATCTGTTTTCATTCCAATTACTTTTATTGGTTTTGCACCACAAGAAATCAACGGTATCCAAGTTAGCAGAATTG
This sequence comes from Bacteroidota bacterium, assembly GCA_025354385.1. Lineage (GTDB taxonomy): Bacteria > Bacteroidota > Bacteroidia > NS11-12g > UBA955 > JABMMZ01. The sequence continues at coordinate 60,688 of JANXMZ010000045.1, read as the reverse complement.
ATAATGCAAATGTTATGAACATTGATAATTTCAGACTCGAAAAAATACTTTGGTCCTACTCAGCACACAGCGATAAGGAACATATTACTGATAGAGCGCAAAGCGGTTCTTACGATAATTACAGTTCTTATTTTAATAACAGTACCTTAATTTTTAAGTGGGATACTGGAGCTGATACCTTATCTAACTTTATTGTTAAAAAGTCAAAAGTAAATACAGATGATGTTTGTCACAAAGATGATCCAAATGTTAGTGTTGATCAGGTAACTTATATCCATAGAGGCAAAGTAATTGCTATGGATTCAAGCATTACAATTTACAAACATTAAACCTAATTCGGGCATCTTTTACCTAAAGTAAATGCCTTAAAATGAAAGCCCAATCAATAAAATTGATTGGGCTTTTTTGATGATAATAAAGTAATGAGGAGTTTTGCTTTTGAAATACTCCTTTTCAATTAGTAGTATTAGATTTTTCTTTCACCAATCTGTTGTCTCCACATGGCATAGTATAGACCCTTTTCTTCCAGCAGGTCTTGGTGTTTACCAGATTCAATGATATGGCCATGTTCCAATACATATATCTTGTCTGCATGCATAATAGTGCTTAGGCGATGGGCAATCAATATGGTAATGGCCTTATGATCGAGGTTAATGCCGCGAATGGTTTGGGTTATTTCCTCTTCGGTTAAGCTATCTAAAGCAGATGTAGCTTCATCAAATACCAATAAATTGGGTTTACGCAACAAAGCTCGCGCAATGGATAAACGTTGTTTTTCGCCACCACTCACTTTTACACCACCCTCTCCAATGACAGTATTTATGCCATTTTCCGCTCTTTCTAATAATTTTTGACAACTGGCTTTGTGCAATACATCCAATATTTCCTCATCAGTAGCTTTTGGATTTACGAATAATAAATTTTCGCGAATGGTGCCCGAAAATAATTGCGTATCCTGGGTAACAAATCCTATTTGCTCTCTTAATTCGTTTAAATCAATATCTTTTCCATCTATATTGTCATACAACAATTGTCCTTCTTTGGGTTGATATAAACCTACTAAAAGCTTTACCAAAGTAGTTTTACCCGAGCCAGATGGGCCAACAAAAGCAATTGTTTCACCTTTATTTACTTTAAAATTTACATTTACCAACGCAGGATTTTTAGCACTTTGATGTTGAAAGGTTACGTTCTGAAATTCGAAATTTTCCAAACTTTTTAACATTAACGGTTTACTAGGTTTGAACTCAATTGGCGTGTCCATTAACCGTTTAAAATTATCTAAGGATACTTCTGCTTCTCTGTGAATTAAAATGATATTACCAAGTTCTTGTAGCGGATTAAAAAGAAAGAAGGAATAGAATAAGAATGTAAAATATTGACCAGCGGTTAAAGTATTTTGAAAAATTAGGAGTAGTAAAATAATTACCATACTGCTGCGGGTGAGTTGTACCGCAGTGCCTTGTAAAAAATTCAAACTGCGTATGTATTTTACTTTTTTGAGTTCGAGGCCCAATATTTTAAAAGTGGTGTTATTCAAACGCTCTATTTCTTGGTTCGCCAAGCCTAAACTTTTTACCAATTCAATATTGCGCAAACTCTCCGTAGTACTGCCCGCCAAAGCCGTTGTTTCGCCAACAATTTTTTTCTGCATGGATTTTATTTTGCGGCTCAATACAGAACTTATAAATCCTATGACAAGAATGGCAGCTACATAAACTAAACTCACTTTTAAACTTACGCTGATGGTGAAAATCATCACGAAAACGATGCCCACCACGGAAGTAAATAAAATGCCAATAAAAGAAGTAATCAAACGCTCAGAATCCGTTCTTACCTTTTGCAATATGGAGAGTGTTTCACCACTTCTTTGGTCTTCAAAAGTTTGAAAAGGAAGTTCTAAAGAGTGTTTTAAACCATCGGCAAAAATTTGCGCACCCAATTTCTGAACAATCACATTGGTGTAATAATCCTGAAAGTTTTTAGCGATTCTAGAAACCATTGAAACACCTATAGATAGGCCAACTAGAAATAGGGCATGTTTCAGGAATTGCTCATAGGTTAAATTATTTTTTTGGTTAATGACTTCATCCACTATTCTACCAACAATTTGTGGGTCGAGTAACGAAAAGCACTGATTAATGGTGGCCAGAAAGAGTGCTAATATGACGTATTTAAGATTTTGCTTAAGGTATTTAAAAAGAATTTTCATTAAATTTAGGGTGCAAATATAGACCGCTATTGGTTAAAAACAGTTGATGTTCAATTACAGTAAATTGGATGAGTGTATAAATAAAAATGATAGTAGAAAAGGCTTGTGTTAAATGGAAGTTAAGAAAAGGTAAACTTGAGGTTTAAAAGGCAATTGCAGATTCTACTTTTGCCAAAATAGCATCTATTTCAGAGTGGTTTTTTTGTAACAAAGTTTTTGCCTCCTCCGCCATTTTACCCGCAACATCTTTTGTAGCCAAACCTTTGGCATTTACCATCACATTAAAATAAGCACCACGTACTGCAGTTTTAATACACAGTAAACCCACTCCAGCATCGGTAATACTATTAGGATTGCCTTGCTCCACCATGTATTTTAAAACAGGGATACATTGATAGGCTACTTTCATGGTTCTTAATGGCACCTCAGTTGCGTATATAGAAGCATTCTCTAGTGCATTTTTTCTGATTTCTTTTTCTTCATCCGTAGCTTTAGGTAATTGTAGTGCATTCATAATGCCATTAAAAGCATTGGTGTCCTCATCAATTAAATTGAGCAATTCATCTTTCAAAATTTGACCTCTCTCTGCCCAATTAGAAAATTCTTTGGTGCGTTCTTCCCAACCCCTTTTATCGGCACTTAAATTGGCCACCATAGCACCTAGGCTCACTCCTAAAGTTGCGCACAGTGCACTTACAGAACCACCGCCAGGAGCAGCACTTTCGCTTGCAGTTTCATTGGCAAAAGCAATAATACTCATGTCTATTAATCGCCTTTGAGATTTGTTTTCCAATACGTATTCTATGATTCTTTCTTTGGGATGGAAGGTGCTCAATTGACTTAAACCCATAGATTGAATGGCTATTTCTATAAGTTCGTCATTGCTAACACCAGTACTTCGCCCTTGTTTGTTTAAATAATATTTACCTGCATCCAAAAGAGGTCCAAGCGGCACCAAGCCTATTAATTCGCTACCAGTAATTCGCACCCCTCTTTCCTCTCCTTTTTTACAAACCTCATCGAAGGCTTGGTGAACTGAAGTGATTTTGTAATTGGTAAGGTTCATACTGATTTGCGCCATGCCATATTCTTCGATGTACCAACCAATGGCCTTTACAGATTTTAAAGTACCCGGAATTCTTACCTCTTCACCATTAGCATCTTTTACAATTTTACCTGTTATAGGATTGCCCTCGCGCATTACACGGCCTGCCTCTCTTACATCGAATGCTATGCGATTGGCTATGCGGGTAGATTTGGTGTTTAAATTGATGTTGTATGCAATCAAAAAATCTCTAGCACCTACCACTGTGGCACCATGTTTTGCGGGTAATTCTGCAGGACCAAAATCAGGCTGCCAATCAGGTAATGTAATTTTTTTTGAGAATCCCTCATATTCGCCAGCCCTTATAATGGATAGGTTAGAGCGGTTTTTATTGGGTTGAGCGTCTTCATATAAATAAACAGGAATTGCGAGTTCTTTACCAACTTTTTCAGCCAGTTTAATAGACCATTTTGCACATTCTTCCATGCCAATGTTGCTTATTGGTACAAGTGGACAAACATCTGTGGCGCCCATGCGCGGATGTTCGCCTTTATGAGTCCGCATATCAATTAATTCGGCAGCTTTTTGTATGCCTAAAAAGGCAGCTTCTACTACTTTTTCTGGCTCACCTGCAAAAGTTACAACGGTTCTATTGGTAGCTTTTCCCATGTCCACATGCAATAACATAACCCCCTCTACACTTTCAATTGCATTGGTAATTTGTTTGATAATATCGGCATCATTGCCTTCACTGAAGTTAGGCACACATTCGATGATTTGCTTTAACATATCGGCAAAAATAAATCTAAAATGCATGTAACCACAAAAAACTTATATAAGTTTGTATGAATAAAATGAACAAAAAACTTCAAAGAAGCAGATACCATAAAATTGTGAGTGGTGTATGCGGTGGTATAGGACAATATTTTGATGTAGACCCAATTGTTATTCGATTTGCATTTATTGCACTATTGCTGGCAGGTGGTAGCAGCCTTGTGATTTATTTTATATTGCTAATTATAATGCCAAAGGAACCTTTTTTGGCAACATCAAGCGAAGGCCATAATGCGCCTGAAACTGGCAGTTTCGAGGATTTTCAACAAAAGGATTTAGAGGATACTGAAACTGATAATAGCAATCGCACGGTCTTCGGGCTTCTCCTCATTAGTGGCGGGGCCTTGTTATTGTTAAATAATTTAGTAAAAGCCTTTAATCTTGAAAAGCTATGGCCTGCAATATTGGTAATTATAGGCTTGGGACTATTATTTCAAAATAAAAACAAGGATAATCAAAATAATAATATATGAAAAATCAAAATTTTACAACTGGCTTAATCCTTACCCTATTGGGAGCAGTGCTGTTATTGCGCAATTTTGATTTACTGAATTTTGATTGGGAAGTACTATTCAAATTTTGGCCCTTGTTGCTCATCTATGCAGGATTGGCAACCATTTATGGGAATAAGAAAACTTGGCTTGTGCCAATTGCCATGCTGAGTGTAACTGTTCTAGCCATTCTTCTTTACTACTTATTCAAGGATACGGACAGTATCATTTAGTCGAATAAGTGGGCTAAACCCATAGAATAATTCTTATTGCCCGCCATTATATCTCAAAATGGTATTATTTTGCAAGCCAAATAAATTTTTATATGCATATGAAAAAAATTCAACTACTTGTTTTAATCATTAGTTCCTTGTGGTGCAAAAGCACTTTTGCACAAAAAAAGGATGATAAGACTGCTGAGCCACCAAAGCCAACGCCAGCGGCAACCGCAACAATTGCCGACAAGGTAAAGCGTTGTAAAAAAATAGAAGGGTTAATAACACTTTACCGTGATACTGTAAATGGAAATCTTATGATGTTAATTCGTAAAGATCAACTCAATAAAGAGTTCATTTATTTTAGTTACGTAGAAAATGGAAATTCTACCACTGGTCATAACAAAGGTACTTTCCGCGACAATAAAATATTTAAAATTACAAAATATTACAGTCAGCTGGAGTTTACCAATATCAATACGAGTTATTATTTCGACAGTAAAAACAATATTTCAAAAGCCGCAGATGCCAATATTACCAATGCTGTAATGGCGAGTGAAAAAATTATAGCTTCGGACGAGGCTAAAGGAGAATACTTAATTGATGCCGATAATATTTTATTGAACGAAACGCTTTATCAAATTAAAGCGCCAAGCAATAATCCTTTTGGCCCAGGGTTTAATTTGGGGATGTTAAGTCGCTCTAAAACCCGCTACCAGTCTATTAAAAACTACCCTTCCAATACCGATGTTATTGTAAAATATGTATACGATGATCCTTCATCAAGAGGTGCTGCTAGTCCTGCAATTACCGATGGACGTTATATGGAAGTGCTATTGCAACACAGTTTTATTGAGATGCCAGACAATGGTTTCGAACCGCGCATGGACGATCCTAGAATTGGTTATTTTTCTACCCAAATAAATGATATGACAACCACGGATGCCATCAATTTTAGAGATTTAATTCACCGTTGGCGCTTGGTTAAAAAAGACCCTAGCGCTGCCATATCCGAACCCGTAAAGCCTATCACTTGGTGGATAGAGAACACTACACCAACAGAATTAAGACCAACTATTAAAGCCGCTATTTTGCAATGGAACATGGCTTTTGAAAAAGCAGGTTTTAAAAATGCCATTCAAATATTCGAACAACCCGATACTGCTACTTGGGATGCAGGCGATATTCGCTACAATGTATTGCGTTGGACCAGTAGTCCTGAGCCTCCGTTTGGTGGTTATGGTCCTAGCTTTGTAAACCCTCGCACCGGTGAAATATTAGGCGCTGATATTATGTTCGAATGGGTGTTTTTAACCAACCGTTTGAAATCGCAAAAAGTATTTGACAAAGCCGGTATGGATTGGCTAAACAACGAGATAGCAGAAGGCAACCATTCGGCTTGCGAAGCAGGTGATTACATGCATTCACAAAATTTATTGGGCTTGCAAATGATGGCCATGAATGGTGCAAGCGCGGTTGAAATAGATAATTTCTTAAGAGAATCTTTGTACTATTTGGTATTGCACGAAGTGGGTCATACCCTGGGGTTGAACCACAATATGAAAGCAACCCAATTGCATTCGCCTACTGAATTATATGACATGGCTAAAACCAGTAGTGAAGGATTAATAGGCAGTGTAATGGATTACCCGGCTGTTAACTTTAGCAATAAAAAAGGCGTAAAATGCCAATACTACACCGATAAGCCAGGACCATACGATTTATGGGCTATAGAATTTGGATATTATGAAGAAGCTGATGCAAGTAGCGATGCAGCTCGCAGAGAAAAAATATTAATGCGCAGTACCGAGCCCGATTTGGCTTTTGGTAACGATGCCGACGATATGCGCAGTCCTGGTAAAGCTATTGACCCACGTGTGATGATAGGTGATATGAGTAACGATGCAGTAACTTATGCCAAGGATAGAATTGCATTAATAAAAAGTTTACAAGGCAATTTGTTGAGCGAGTATGGCAAAGGCAATCGCAGTTTCCAAGAATTAAAAAGCAGTTATTCTGTATTAACAGGCGAGTGGGGCGTGCAGGCAGGTGTTATTTCGCGTTACATAGGAGGGGTTTATGTTGATAGAAGTTTTACCAACCAAAACAGCCTAGTAAAACCATTTACTGCTGTTCCTTATGAAACACAAAAAGCCGCTATGAAGGCCCTAGCCGACCTTGTGTTTGCCCCAAATGCTTTGGAGGTACCAACAGACTTAGCAGCCTATTTGCAAACCCAACGCAGAGGATTTAATTTCTTTAGTGCGGGCGAAGATCCTAAATTGCACGATAGAGTATTGAACATACAACGTTCGGTATTAATGCATTTATTGCACCCAAGCACCTTAGAGCGATTAACCGATAGCAAATTGTATGGCAATAAATATGAGTTAAGCGAAATGATGAAAGACTTAACCAATGCCATTTTCCAAGCCGACTTAGCCACCCCAGTAAACAGCTACCGCCAAAATTTACAGATAGAATACATAGGCTATTTAAGTGCAGCCTTGGAATATCCTTTTTACGACAATATATCGAAAGCCAAGGTAACAGCGCAATTGCAGAGCATACAAAAGCAAATGCAAACCGCTCTACTCACCTCCACTGGCGATACGAAAGAACACCGCGCTTATATTATATTATTAATTAAGCAAGCTTTGGAAGTGAAGTAAAATTCAGAATTATTTAGATAAAAAAATGCCCCGATTATTCGGGGCATTTTTTGTTGTTGGGGTATAAAATATAAATCTGATTACTTAAATCTAATTTGTAAATTTAATTTGAAATAATAATTGCCATCTACCTCATATATTTTGCCAAAATCATGTTTGGTGCTGCTAGCAGTTTCAAGTTTTGTATTGGCAAATAAATAGTCTTCAAATTGATTTCTATTGTAAATGTGATAACATAAAACATCGCCATTTTCTTTTACAATTAAATAACCCCCTGTCGCATCATAAATACCTGTCCATACTTTTGATGGTGTCATTCCTAATGCTACATCAGTTAAAAAACGCTTAATTTTATAGTCGTAAAATGTATGTGCAAATTGAGTATCATACTCTAAAGGGTTAGCTTTATTTATACTTTCTGTAAGGTCTTTAGTTGAGCTTAATGAAGTGGTATAAAAGGTCTTGATTATTTCGGCCATAATGTTAGGGAGTAAACTATCAATTAATACCAAATTGTTTTTGAAAACGCTATTCTCTAAGGTAATGAATTTAAATATTCCGCCTTTCTTTTTTATAGCTTCAACTCTATCTTTTAATTTACTTTTAGTATCTATTTCATTAATTTCATTTATCTCATTTAATGAAGGTTTGAAGTCTAAAATTTGATAGATAAAGTTAGTAGTTTTACCTGCATTAAGTATGGTTGAATCATTGCCAACTTGAGATTTAATGCTAAATCCTAATTCTGCTGTTTGGTTAATTCTTTGATCATGAATAACAATTCGGATATCTGTTTTAGAAGTTGATTTTGCTTTAAGTGTTTTACAATTTATTGAAGTCATAAAGGCCTCGACTTCTGGGATTCCAAATGTTCCAGTTTCGCCTTTTATTTTAGTGAGCAATTTTGCAGCTTGTTCAGTAAATGTTTTTATGGGTATTCTTAATTCTTCTTTACCACCTGAAACAACTACTAAATCTCCGTTTATTTCATATTCATATTGTCCACCACTCTCGTTGCGAATTATCTTAATGATTGGATAAAAAAGCTCTTCTACTTTATTTAATTCAGCATCACCAGCAAATAACTGTTTATCTCCAAGTAGTTTGAACAACGCATAAATCTCACTCCACTCACCTTTATTTCCTGTTAACATTTATCTTTAATTAGTTCTAAAATTTTTTGAGCAGTAGCTTGAATGGCAGGCACAGCAACAGAATTGCCGAATTGTTTGTAGGCTGATGCATCGGCAACAGGTATCACATAACTATCAGGAAAACCTTGCAAGCGGGCCCATTCTCTTGGAGTCATTTTGCGAATACCTTCTCTGTTCACAGTTCCTTTAATATGCGTAGTTGGTGTAAAATCGGTGATGCGGTGGTCGTAAACTAAATTGCGTTCTCTTCCCATGCCACCTACAACAATAGCGTTGGCAATGCCATCATCAGGAATAATTGCATAACCAAAACCATTGCCCTTGCTTTCGTGGCGGGCCTTGTGGTTAATTAAAGTTTGTACATATTGGGTAGATAAAAAGTACTTCGTTGCAGGTACTTTTTTCTCTTTTACTTCACTAAAAGTTACTTGCTTTTTTAGCGGTTTAGGGTATTCAAATTCTTCAATGCCTAAATCTTTTCTAAAACCAACGATATAAATGCGCTCTCTTTGTTGAGGCACACCAAAATCTTTTGCATTGATAATTTGAGGCTCAGGCACATAATAATTTAAATCATTTCTTAAAACATTCAAAATGGTTTCCAATGTTTTTCCTTTGTCGTGATTGCGCAAACCCTTTACATTTTCTAAGAAGATGGCTTTGGGTTGTCTATTTTTAATGATTTCGGCCACATCAAAAAACAAGGTGCCTCTGGTATCATCAAATCCACCTCTTTTGCCTGCTATCGAAAAAGCTTGACAAGGAAAGCCAGCGCACAATACATCAAAACCATCGGGTATAAATTGTTTCGTGCTAGGTTTGGTGATATCGCCAAAAGGCACCTCACCAAAGTTGGCTCTATACGTTCTTTGGGCTTCTTTGTCCCATTCTGAGGTAAAGACACATTTGCCACCTAAATTCTGCATGGCCAATCTGAAACCACCAACGCCAGCGAATAAATCAATAAATTTAAAGCTGTAATTCTTAGGTGTTGGAAATGGTACATTGTTTACTTCAAATAACAGTTGCTGCAAGGCATCCTCGGCAACCATCGAAAGATTGTTTTCTTCCTCCTTAAATTGAATGTATTCTTTGATGTATTTCATAGCATCTTTTTTAAAATGCTTGGCAACACCATTGTCTATATTGTGAAGGTAATGGGTAATGACGGCCTTTTTCTCATTCGCTAAGGCAGGCTCTACTAAGCGTATTTGAAAACGTTTGCCATCAAACTCTTCTATGCTTACTTTCTCATTTACTTTCATTTTTACCCTTTCAATTTTCAGAGTGTAAATTTAAGTTTTTTAAATGTGAAAGTATAAAAAGTTGCTTCCAATTTGTCAACCATGAAAAAGGTGAAATTAGTCTTAAATTTGTTTTATATTTAGTACTCTTTTAATTATTTTTCAAATATTGAGTTTAAATGATATTCTAAAAACTCTTTACGTGGAAAGTAATTTAAGGGCTCTAATATTTTTTTATTCTCTATAAGTGCAAAATGATTTGCAAAGAAGGACGAGCTGCTTTTCCTTTTTAAATCTTTTGATAGGATTATTTTGTAATTCGTATCAATACCTATTAATCCTTTATCGTAAGCTTTGTCATATAAAGGGGATAGGCATATACCATTTTCAGGATTTAGTCTTTCATTTTCATTTTTGGCCCATGGTATAATATGGCTTGCCACTAACAATTCTGGGATATCAATACCCGTTATTGCGCATTGAGATGAATAGTTACCCAATACCATTTGCCTGAAAACTGTTTGATTTACTCTTGTTTTAACTTCTCTTATCACCGTTTCTCCTTTTAAATCATTGAGGTCTAATAAAATATTCTTATACTTATCTTCTATTGTAGTCTTTTCTTTTTCAGCTAAGATTTGTTCACTGCGAAAAACCAATTCCTCCTGATTGTGAAAAAATTCATCCCAAATAGGTTGCACAATTTTTGATCCACCTGTCATTCCTTTAATTCCCCTTGCTGTTAATGCAGGGTCCACACTGGCAAAATTAACTAATCGCAAAGCTATGGAATTGGGGGTTCTTCCAATAATATTTGCCAAATGAATAATGTATTTATTTTTACTGCTTATTTTGGCAAATGGAGTTTTCAAATATAAATTGAAAGCAAGAATAAGTTCCTCTTTAGTCCAAAGGTTTCGTAGTGCCATAAATTTTTTTGAGTTTTATTCTTTAAGTTTTAATAAAGCATTTCTGTGCTTAATCAAATCTTCTCTGATTTTCTTAAAGGAATCTTCATCAAATTCAAAATGGTTATCTCCTACTAATGCCTTTAGAACTTCTTTGCCATCATCCTTTGTGAAAACTTGTGCATGAGCAAACTTGTTTCTTATATCGATAACATCATTTTGATATTTTGAATTTAAATCTAAAAATTCAGAAATGTAGGGTTTATGATCTTTATTAACTTTTAAAATACCTCTAAGTAATTCCCATTTTTTTATTGCTTCCAAATAGGGTAATATGCCATTTAACCCAGTAGTTGAATACTCGTTTTTTAAATAGATAATCTTATCATCTAATTTATTAAATAGTTTTTCAGTAAGGAATTTGGAAGTATTAAATTTATCAATGAATGGACTTTGTGTATAAAAAATTAAATGTTCTTCAATAATCGCATCAAGTTCTGAAGTTTCACCAACTATGAGACCTCTCATTGAATTGATTTCTTCAATTTTTTTTATTGTAGTTAGAAAGACATTTTCAAATTTATCCTCAAGCTCATTTCTGTCTGAATAGTAGACTCCTTCAAATAAGTGCTCTTTAATTGAATCAACTATAGTTTGCTTATCACTAGAATAGAATATAATGTCTGTAAAAATGTTGTTATTTCGGACATGATCAATAATAGAATCACCATTTTTAGAATTTCTTAAATTAAAGTCGATTAAAAAAATATCAAATCTTTTTAAACCTGATTTTTTAACTTCGTTAATTACATCTTCAAGGTTTTTTTTTCTATCTAAAATAGGATAAAAGCCATAATCTAAAATTGTATCAGTAAATAATTGTGAAGTTGTACTGTACCAAGAGTCGTCATCTTCAACCCAAAGGACATAATAGTTTAATTTCATTTGTTGAATTTTATTATTAATTCAAAACCTTTTGTATACTCGGGATTATAGTCGACTGTTGCATTAAAGTCTTTTTCTAATATTCTTCTTACATGACTCAATCCAAGTCCAGCCCCTTTTGTTGAAGTTGTACCTTCTTCAAAGATTAATTCTTTGGACATTGAAGAGTCTAATGGTTTTCCAATATCTTTAATTGATAAAATCATATTTTCTTTTTCTTTAGAAAAATTAAAAATTACTTTTGACGCGCCTTTTTTCTTAGAATTATTCAAAATATTGTCTAATACAACGGAGAGTTCAATTGGTTGAAACTCCTTTTCAAAGACCACTTTTTCATTTAAAAACTCATAAGTAAGTTCCTTGTGTAAAGAACCATAAATATTTTTTACATAATTTTCAATGTAATTTACCACATTTTCTTTGGTTGATAAACGGGCCTGTAAAAAGCCTGATTTGGTAGTAAATTTTGTAATTGTATTTATTTTTTCATTTACTAAACTTATTTCTTGTAGAAACTCAAAAAAATCCGATTTTTCAATTGAACCTTTCTTATCAACTTTTCTTTTAATAAGTTTTATTTTTTTTGATATATCATCAGCGTATACTCCAATTATATGGTTAGAATCTCTTAAATCTTTATACGTAATTGTTTCTGATGACCGCAATCTATCTAATTGTATTTTACGGTTTTCGGCTTTTTGCTCTGCTTCCTTACGTTTAATTTCCTCCTCGCGTCTTTTTAATTCAGTTTCTCTAGCCTCAAATTCTGCCTTTTTTCGCTTTTCTTCTTCTTCTTTCTGTACTCTCTCTGCTACCTCTCTTTTTTGTCTTTCTATTTCAGCCTTTTTTTCAGCTTCTAAGCGCCTTTTTCTCTCTTCCTCTTCTCTTTTTTGTGCATCCTCTTTTTCTTTAATTATTGTCCTGAAATTTTCTTCAGTTAACTTAATTTGATTAATTAATTCCTTATCTTTAGTTTTATCCGCAATTTTCTCTAATTCAGAAATAAATTTTGGTTGAACAATATCTAGTTTTTCATTGACTAAGTTTACTAACTCCCTGTTGTAGTTTATAATTTTTATATTTTTATCGTCTGTTAATGTTTTAATAAGGTTTACAAAATCAATTTTACTACCTAAGTTTTTCAAAGCATCTTCATAAGAGTCCTTATCTTTATCATTTGATAGTTCATCTCGAAATTGTTGAGCTATTTCTATATCTAAAAAATAGTTTTTTCTTTTAAATGCTTCCCCCCAAAGCACACCAGCAACATATCGTTCAAGTCTTAAAAATGCCTTATCATTAAATATTTCAAAAAGTATTTTCTTACCATTTGTCTCGACCAATCCTCCATCTCTGCTTGAAACTTCTTTAAATTCATTGAAATTTTCTGTAATTAAATCTACCTTACCAAATAAATCTCTAGTACCTAAGAACCGATTGTATCCTTGTTGTTTCCTATTGTCTAATTCCCAGCTATCATCGCCAACATTTCCATATGGTTGAACCCTAAATCCATTTTTAAATAAAAAGACATTTCCATAGTTAACTGGCTCAATATCCATTAATTTACCAAAATTAACTTTGGCACTTCTGTTTAAGAAATATAAATTAATTTCTAAATCATTAATTAATTTAGAATGATTATTGGGCTCTTCTATTTCATAAATAAGGGTACCTCTATCTATGATTTTTGTTGTAATAATTTGATCCTTTAATCTCAAATCAATTTGAGTAGTTTTTAAATCTAAAACTTTTAAAATACTATTATCTACAACTCCATTTATTTTAATATTATTGCTCGAATTATTATCATCTTTTATAAAATCTTTTGCTTCAATTTCAACAATAAAACTATTTTCTTTAGAAAATGGATTAATTAGCTTTTCCAATGATCTTCTGAGTTCCCTGAGTTTAAGAATATTCCAATTTGAGTTTAACTTGTTGATTCTTAATATTGTACCATGTTTTATTTTATTAGGGAATATATCTTTAGTCTTACTACTTTCAAATGGAATTTGAATCGAATTAAAACTTTGTCTATCATCTTTCTCAAATTCATCCCAATCGACAAAAATTTTATAGGTGTCATTTGAATCAAATTTAGATGTTGTAAGTTCTAATTTACTACCTAATCTGTCACAGGAAAAACGACCAACACCTTTAGCACCTGCAAAGAACCTTCTAGATTTAAGATTATTTAAATGTGATTTATTTTTAAGATCAATATCTTCAGTTAAATCTTTTTTTGCAGAATAGGCAACAGCAAACCATTTTTTCTCTAAATCTTGTTTAGTCATTCCTTTTCCATTATCTGCTATAATAATTTCATCTTTATTGAATATTAATTTTACATAATCAGCATGAGCATCATAAGAATTTTTAACTAATTCGTATATAGCTATAAAATCATCAGTGATTAAATCTCTGCCGATGATGTTTTTCATGCCAGTTTTTATGTCAAAACTTAGTAATCCCTTATCCATTTATTAATTTTTTTAAAATTAAACCACTTTGTTCACTAAATAAGGGAGGAATTGCATTTCCTATTTGCGTATAACGGGGAACTTCTTTAATTCTAAGTTTTCCGCCAGTGGTATATTTTCCTTGAAATATATAAGAATCAGGAAATGATTGAATCCTTGCATATTCCCTTACAGTTAAAATTCGTGGTTCTGAATAGTGAATATAATCATCAGGTAAGGTTGTTATAGTTGGACTTTTATCATTGCCATTTAAAGGAATTACAGTGTGTTTTTTAATATTGTATTTTTCTCTAATGGTGGGTGATAAATCTAAATTTCTTCTATCTTTCGTTTCCTTTAAAATGTTTTTAAAACGCGTAATAATTTCTAATGAGTGATTAGGAAAACGATGACTATCTGCTAGCTCGTTTTTGATTTCTTTACGCATTAGGGTTTGATAATTGCCATTAGTTATACCATATTTCCCTGACATGAAGTTCGGATGACCTGGTGTTTTTTCCAGCCCATTGATTTTAAATAAATCTGATATGGCTTCCTGCAAAGTTATTTCCTTTTTTAAACCTTTCTCCCTTAAAAAATCAAAACTGTTTTCTTCTAACATTTTAAAAAAGTTATCGGCTTTTTCTTGAGTTGCTTTTTTATTAGTTTTTTTAATTCCGACTAAAATAAAACGTGTTCGTTTTTGAGGTACACCATAATTACCAAAATTGACAAGTTGTCCTTTCACATAGTAACCTAATTCATCAAGTTTCTTAGTTACCAAAGAAGAATAGGCAATTCCTTTTTCTTTATTTTTTTTAAACTCCATGGTAAATCCTTTTACATTTTCAAAGAAGATGATTTTAGGCTCAACAATTTTTACAAATTCAATGTATGAATTAATTAAGTCATTCCTTAAATCATTTTCATTGCGTCTACCTGCCATTGAGAATCCTTGGCAAGGCGGGCCTCCAGCAATCATTGTTACTTTTCCTTTGAGTTTTACTAATTTTGAATGAAATCTATTTAAAACGTCATTAATTTCTAATTCCGATTTTGGAAGCCATTTTGGCCATTCAAAATGTTCTTTATTTTCTATTAAATTGTAGTTTAAGGTTTCAAATGCATCTTTACTTTTCTCAATTGCAAAAAGACCTTTCCAGCCAGCATTATGTAAGCCCAGAGAAAGTCCACCACATCCTGCAAACAAATCAATATATGTAGGTTGTTTTTGCATTAAAATGAATGCATTAAAATTGATTTAATTGTATTAACTTTGTATAGTAAAAAATTGATTTTATTTGGATTAGATGTCATTAAAAATTGAATTTATAAATTTGTAATTAATAACTATTTTTCGAATATTCTATCCCCAAAATATGTTATATTGAACTATATTACAAACATACATTTTTATTTTATACAAAATACCTAATATGTAAAATGTGTAAACAAAAATGGTCACTTACTCTAACATCGATACAACTTTACAAAAATTTTAAACTATTCCCTCCCCTTCATCCCCTCATACATCCGCTTAAACACAGGTGTTTCCAATCCATAATGTTCCCCTTGTTTTATCACATAACCTGTCAGTGATTCTATTTCGGTATGGGGTTTCTGGTTTTGGTAATCGAAGTGCATGGAGGAGGTGGCTTCGAAAGGCATAGATAATGTCAGTTACTAGTTTTTATCATATTTGTTTAAAATGAAATACGATCTATCCAATAGCGAAGGTGATATCTTCCCCAACTTGCTTGGACTATCAAGTGTAAGTGAAGTTAATGGGTCAGAATTTGAAGGGTTCTTAAAAGCAGAAATCTACTTTACTGAACGTTTAAATTCGAGCACTAAATTTAGTAAAACATATATTTTGAAAATTCACAAAATGGCGCTGGGTCATTTAAATTCTTTTGCAGGTAAATTAAGAGATGTAAATCTTTCCAAAGGGGGCTTCCCATTTGCATCTGCCAAATTTTTGCCTGAAACAATGTCTGCTTTTGAAAATGATATTTTAGTTAAATTACCAAATAAATATTTAAATCGTGAAGCGTTAATAAATGATATTGCAGTTGTTCATGGTGAATTGCTTTTTATCCATCCATTTGCGCGAAGGAAATGGCCGTACTGCAAGACTTTTGGCAAATCTTATGTGTAGAAAAGCAGGATATAATGGTTTAAACTTTGAAAAGGTAGGAAAGGAAGAATTTAAAAAATATGTTGCCGCAGTGCAGAGCTGTGCCAACAAGGATTATTCAAAAATGATTTTGTTTATACAATCTATTTTTCCAGATTAAGTTCTACTTTTTTTAAGGATTTTTCAGCGAATTTATTTGAAATTTCTATTCCCTCAATTTTGAACGAAGCTATTAAAGACTTAAGAATTTGTTCTCTCAACTCAGTTGTTTTAGAAGTCTTTTTCGAATTTGATTTCACAATGTAAAGATACAAAAATATTAATATATTTACAAATAAAGTCAACTAATCAGCAACTATTTCCCTCTCAACCCCTAATACATCCCCTTAAACACAGGTGTTTCCAATTCATAATGTTCTCCTTGTTTTATTACATAACCTGTGAGTGATTCTATTTCGGTATGGGGTTTATGGTTTTGGTAATCGAAGTGCAGGAGATATTTTTGCATTATTAATGGTGTTAATTATTTTTTAATGGCATTAATGAAACTTCGTTTTTTTAAATTTCATGATTTGGAGATTCAAATTCAAGCGAAGGGGGACAGTTTAAATAAAAGGTTTTTCGTTCATTGTTTGAGATCTAGTTTTTTGAAATGCCTTTGAATTTCTCGTTCTACTAGGTCGAAGTCGGGTAAATCTTTGATTTGGTCGCGTAAAGAGGTATGCCATCGGCCTCTGTATTGTGGTATTCTTTCTGCTAATTTCTTTGGAAAATCTAAATGTTTTAAACCTTTGCTTTCACATTTTAGTTTAAATTCATTCAGATAAAAATCCATCTCCATTTGATGTTGTTCTAAAAGATACCAAATATCATAGAAATCTCGCGCTTGCATCCTTTGCATTACACTTCGCATTTTTTCAACTAAAACTTCTTCTAGGCTATAACATAGCATTTGATAGGCTGCTAGATCGGAATAGTTAATGAAAGCATTTTTTAATAAAGGTTCAAAAACCAGTTGTTCATTTTTCGAAATATCGATTTTCACACTTTTGTTGTTTCCTTGTCCACCCAATGGGCCAACATAACTGATGTAAAAGTTAATGCTACCATCTTGGTGTTCATTATTATCGATTATTCCAAGTGGAATATTCGCTTCTTCTTTAATCCATTCAAATGATTCATTAAACCACTCAAATATTTGGGCATTTGAAATTTGATTTTGTGATACAGTTTTCAAGGTGGATGTATCTGACTTATCTATGCTAATGAGCGTAAAGTCTAAGTCTTCAGAAAATCGGTAATCATCAAAATAGATTTTCTTTAAAACCGTTCCGCCTTTAAATACGAGTGTTTTAGGAAGGTGCTCATGTTTTGCAATGCCTTTTAATAGCCATGAAAGAATATAATCCTTTTCAATTTGTTGATCACGCACACCAAGTGCATTTGCTTTTTGTTGAAGTTCTTTAGGTGTTATCATGAATAAATAGCAGATTGAATGGTTTCAGTTTCTAAATTTTGCATTATGCTCCAACGGCTAATGTGTTTGCCAAGTTTTGGTAATTCGGTGTCGAGTGCTATATACGATGCTGATTTAAGTTTCTTCAAATCTTCGATAATAGGGGTCTTAATGTTCAGAATTTCCAACAGAAATCCTAGTCTTTTAATGACCGCTTGTGAATCGAATAGAATGGCATAATCCAAAAGTTTTTTGAATTTTATTTTGTCTTTGGATGTATAGATGGCTTTTGCTATTTCAACAATTCCACCCGCATATTCAGGTTTAAATAAGCAATCAATAATGGTTTTTTCTAAGTCAGAACAAATAACTTTGGTGTAGCTATCTATCCATATTTTTTGAGTTCCAAAAAAATGTTTTTCGTTGTGATAAATAAATTGAAATTGTACATTTTTAATTTGAATTTTAGATGGTTTTACCTGGGTTGAAACAACAATTTGTTCCTTCAATGAAGGTTGAGTAATTAGGTTGTGTATTTGTAAAGCAGAGTAGTAGCCAATATAATGCGGTGCCTTATTTACTAAATAATTTGTTATAAGGTGCCAATCAGGCATAAAGGTTTTGGCATCGGCTTGATGAGGAATAATATAATAGACACCATTTTTTAAGCGCATTAACAAACCGCGTTTTGTCATGTCACTCAATAATTCGCGCAGGGTACCTTCTTTCGATTTTGGTAGCGCTTTAATGGCATCATTAAAGTCAAAACAATTTTTATTTTGTCCATAAAAAAAGGTAAGTACCTGATTGGATTTTGTTGAAATATTTTTACTATACATAGTATTAATATCAGGAATAACCTGATAACAAAGATACAAAAAAATAATTTAAATTGAAATTGTCACTCCTGAAATTATATAATATAGTTTATTTATCAGCTAAAACCTTATAAAGTAGATATTAAAAGTAAATAATTTAATTGATTTGAAATTTATTTTTTCCCCCCAACCCCTCATGCATCCTCTTAAAAAAAGGTGTCTCCAAGTTATATTGTTCCCCTTGTTTTATAACATAACCTGTGAGTGATTCTATTTCTGTATGGGGTTTATGGTTTTGGTAATCGAAGTGCATGGAGGAGGTAGCTTCAAATGGCATGGATTGCAGGCGGGTGATGGATTTTTCGGTGATGTCGGGGGCAAAGGCAATGTGCTTGGCTTGGGCTATTTGTTTTACTTCTTCTATCAAGGCTTTTACAGTGGCCAGTTTTTCGGGGTCGGCTACCAGGGCACCTATGCTTTGGTTGTAATACGAAGTGGCGGTGGCAGTGGGTGAGATGAAAATAAATTTCTCCCAAATTACAGTGGAAATAGTAGTAGATAAAGTGGCTTGAATATTGGCTGCTTTAAAAATAGTTTCGAGTGCTTGTAAGCGCTCGTTTACGAAATTATCTAAACCAAAAAACAGGGTTTGTACTTTGCCATTGTTTTCTATCACACCTGCCTCTTTTAAACGGGCTACGAGATACACACAACCATCCAATACTAGATTGTTAGGCAAAAGGGTTTGAATGCGTTCACGGCCATCAACGCCATTCAATAAAGGCAGTATGATGGTATCTTGGTTGATGCAAGGCTGCAGTTGCGCTATCACCGCTTCGAGATCGTAACTTTTGGTGGCAATGATGATGACATCAGCTATGCCTAACGCTGCAGCATTATCGGTGGCGAGGGTAGGCTTGGCAATAAATTCTGTATCGGTACTTATTACCCGCAAACCATTTTCTTGTATGGCTTTCAGGTGAGCGCCACGGGCTAAGAAATTAATTTCAATGGCGGGGTCGTTTTCATAATGTGCTGCCAACACACCACCAAAATAACCACCCACTGCGCCAATACCAGCGATTATAATTTTTGTTTTTTGCATGAAAAGGGGAGGCTATTTGTATGTTTTCGCCTTGAAACAAAACTAGGCTTATTTATTAATTTATTGATTGTTTTTTATTGGCATTAATGACACTTCGTGGTTTTAAATTGTTAGATTTGATATTTGCTAAAAAACATACCGATTGGTATTTTTTAATGAAATTAAGGAAATCAAGTAGGTTTAAAATTATGGCTTTAGAACTTAACCACAAAGAGCGCAAAGGAGGAATCACACAAAGAACACAGAGGAGGATCTATGCATTGCTTGCAATAGAGTTCACAAAGATAGAGCCACACAAAGGTCACAAAGAATTTAGCATAAGTTTATTATACTTTTATTCGGTTATTATCTCTTTGTGTTCTTAGTGGGTATTGTCTTAGTGTTCTCTGTGGTTAGTGGTTTTAAAATTTAACCACAAAGTTCACAAAGATAGAGCCACACAGAGAGCACAGAGATTTAAGAACAAGGGATAGGGTAAGTGAAAATTAAATTCTTTGTGTTCTTAGTGGGTATTTTTTTAGTGTTCTCTGTGGTTAAAAATACGCAGGCTATCATAAAAAAACCTTGCATAATTTTATGCAAGGTTTTTTGTATTTCAAAATTTCAAAATGTTTTTATTTCTTCCCGTGCGCATCTATCACCGCAACGGCTACCATGTTCACGATTTCGCGAACACTGCTGCCCAATTGTAGGAAATGCACCGATTTGTTGAAGCCTAATAGGACAGGTCCCATGCTTTCGGCAGCCCCAAAACTCTGAGCAAATTTATAAGCAATATTACCTGCCGCTAGATTTGGAAAAATAAAAGTATTAACCTCTTTATCTACCAAAGTGCTGAAGGGAAAATTCTCTTTTAACATCTCATTGTTCATGGCAAAATTAGCTTGTATATCGCCATCTACTAAAATCTCAGGATTGTTTTTATGCAAATATTCAACAGCCTCTGCTGTTTTACCTGGCACTTCGCCTTTTGCACTTCCAAAATTGCTATAACTCAACATAGCGATGACTGGCTTCACACCCAGCTTTAAAACCTCTGCATGGGTCATCTTTGTAATCTCTATTAACTCTTGTGCAGTTGGATCTATATTCACTGTGGTATCAGCAAAAAAGTAAGGCCCTTTTTTAGTCATGATGATATACATGCCCGCAATTTTGCTAATGCCATTTTCACGACCAACAATTTGCATGGCAGGTTTTAAAGATTTAGGATAGTTTTTAGTGAGGCCGGATATAAAGGCATCGCCTTCGCCTTCGTTCACCATCATACAACCGTAATAATTGCGATCGCGCATTAATTTGCTGGCTTCGTAAACATTAATGCCTTTGCGTTGGCGACCAGCAAAAAATTTCTCCCCATACACTTCGCGTTTGGCATCTTCCATCAAAGGATCTATAATGCTCACATGTCCCAAATCAATAGCGTATTCATCTAATAGCGCAGTTATTTTCTCTTTATTACCCAACAAAATAGGAATGGCGATGCCTTCTTCTTTGGCAATTTGTGCAGCCTTTAAAATTTTTACATTATCGGCTTCAGCAAATACCACGCGCTTGGGATTCTGACGGGCTTGGGTCATCATTCTTCTAATAAATCTGTTGTCAAGACCCAAACGGTTTCTTAATTCCAATTTGTATTTATCCCAATCTAAAATAGGGTTTTTTGCTACTCCGCTTTCCATAGCAGCTTTTGCCACAGCTGGACTCACAGCTTCTATTAATCTTGGATCAATTGGTTTTGGTATGATATAAGT
The DNA here is from genome assembly GCA_025354385.1 of Bacteroidota bacterium. Classification (GTDB taxonomy): domain Bacteria; phylum Bacteroidota; class Bacteroidia; order NS11-12g; family UBA955; genus JABMMZ01. The sequence goes on along the minus strand of JANXMZ010000045.1, from coordinate 39,236 downwards.
TCTACTAAATTCAACATTCGATTCGTTGTAAGCTTTCATAACAGAATCGGGCACCGGTTCTTTTGCTAAATCAGCAATGGCGCGCACAGCAGCCAATTTCATCTCTTCGTTAATAGTGGTGGCGCGCACATCTAAAGCACCTCTAAAAATAAACGGGAAACCCAATACATTATTAACTTGGTTAGGATAATCACTTCGGCCGGTGGCAAAAATAATATCGGGGCGGGCGGCAATTGCTAAGTCGTAAGCAATCTCTGGATCGGGGTTAGCCATGGCAAACACAATTGGGTCTTTAGCCATGCTTTTAATCATATTCTGATTCAAAATATTTGCTTTGGATAAACCTACAAATACATCGGCATTTTTCATGGCGTCTTCCAAAGTTTCGATAGGGGTTTCAATGGCAAAAAAGGTTTTATAATGGTCTAAGTCTTTTCTATTGGTGTTCAAAGTACCTTTGCTATCCAGCATCAGCAGGTTTTCTTTTTTAACACCTAAGGCAATAAATAATTTACTACAACTCATGGCGCTGGCACCTGCACCATTCACCACCATTTTAATGGTATCTATTGGTTTATTTACCAATTCCAAAGCATTCAAAAGCGCAGCACCACTAATAATGGCAGTACCATGCTGATCATCGTGCATAATAGGAATTTTCAATTCTTCTCTTAAGCGAGTTTCAATTTCAAAACACTCTGGTGCCTTGATGTCTTCTAAATTAATGCCACCAAAAGTGGGTTCAAGCGCTTTTACACAAGCAATAAAACCTTCCACATCTTTGGTGTTCAATTCAATGTCGAACACATCTATATCTGCAAATATTTTGAAAAGCACCCCTTTTCCTTCCATCACTGGTTTAGAGGCCTCTGCACCAATATCGCCAAGACCAAGAACCGCAGTGCCGTTGCTTATTACGGCAACTAAATTACCTTTAGCGGTGTATTTGTAAATATCTTCAGGATTCTCGGCTATTCTAAGACAAGGTTCTGCAACACCTGGAGAATATGCTAAACTTAAATCGCGTTTGGTTTGGGTTGGTTTGGTGGGAATCACTTCAATCTTGCCCGGTCGGCCCATGCTATGGTAATCTAGTGCATCTTGCTGTTGTTTTGTAGTGGACATAATGGTACTGCGAATAAAGGTATTTTTTTGCAAAAAAGGACAAGAAAGTGCATAAGTATTGTGAGTGTATAACTGGAGAAAAGCAGTCGTTTTTTAATTTTTATATTTTAATTTATAAATCTAATTGAATGCTGTTTGTAATCCTTTTAAGGCAAGGTTTCAAGCTTATAAACTAGAGGATTAGTAAAATATTATGAGGTGTGAAAATGAATTAGAATTAGATAGATTATTGTGTAAAATAAATTAAAAAAGGTTAGAAAAGTTAAGCACTAAAGAAATAGAAGCTTTAAATAATATCTCAAATCGCTAATAGGATTTCAGTGTTTTATGATTATCTTTGATTAAATTAATCGAGTACCATGAAAAAAATAGTTGGATTCTTTTTGTTAAGTGCCAGTTCTCTGCATGCAGGCACGCCTGGCAACAGCGATGTTTCTATCATCTACGGAATTGCTATGGCCATTTTTGTTATTATGTTAGGAGTAGATTATCTCATTAAATTCATTAAAAGACGAAAACTTGAAATGGAAGCCAATTATCAAGAAATGATGTTGAATGATGGCGATGAATTATTATGATTTTTCTGCATGGTTATAACATTCCGAAATTTAATTCTTTCCATATCATTATTTTTTGTTAGCAACCTAGTTGGCCAACCTAAAGTGCCTTTAATAATGAAGAACTTTTTTGAGCAAAAAAAATTAGTAAAATCCATTAGTATGAGCTGTATTGATACAATTTATTATTTTAAGAAAAATAGAATTGATACCTCTATAAATATCAAAGAATATATATGTGTTAAAGATAAGCATAATATAAACTACTTTTATCTAAAAGAAACACCAAATGGTAATCCTACAACTGAATATATTATTGTAGATAGTGCAACATATTATAGTAACCCAAAGAATTCGGATAAGCCAGAATTTATGCAACTAATGCCATATTTTGCTGATTTCTATTACTATTTCATGGGTAGCGATTCTTTTTTTTATAGAACTGGCGATACAATGGAATTGTTAGGTGATAGACAATTTATACACAAGGTAAATTTAAAAGGCTTTAACGGTCATGAGTGCCATTTTGTTTGCCATTATTTTTTTAATACAAAAGGATCTATTAGTAAGATGTCAACTTTCAATAATTGTTCTTTATTTGAAAATAGAAATACTACATATAACTTTCATAGTAGCTCGAATAAAACCAATTTAGCATATATAAAATTGATAAAAAAAAGAGTTAACGCCATAAATAAAAAAATTGCATTACTGGAAGAGAAAAAACCTACCATTAAAGAGGAAGAGTTGCCATTGCTAAACATTAACAGGGATTCTGTTTCTGTTTTTTTTAAAGAAAATTATTTAAACAAAAAAAATAAGAAACTTTCTTTAGATTCTCTAATAGAAAAAAATAAGATAACGATACTTTATTTCTTTTTTGCAAGTTGTCCTCCTTGTAAAGTATTAAAACCTCATTTAGATACAATGCTAGCCAACTATGGCAGCAAAGGACTAAATATTTTAGGTTTTGATAACATAGACCCAAAGAAGTATTCAGATTCTCTTCATTTAAAATACAGTGCCTTTTTTCATTCTGAAAGTTTAGATGAAAAATTTAGAATTCAATCATACCCCACTGTAATTGTTATGAATGGGCACCATAGAATTTTAGCAAGAATGACAGGCTGTAATCAACAAAGTTTGGAGGATTTAACAAAGTATATTGATTCTTTGTTCAAATAGAACATAACCTTACTAGTTGTAACCCTCCCCAAAAATAGTACAGTTTAAAAAGTTACAAAAAGTAATTAATTTTATGTAACACCATTAAGAATAGGTAATAAATAATAAAATCCCAAAATCAATAAATCTCAAAATCGTCTTACCAAATCAACTGCACCGTACCATTCAACAATGGTTCGTTTTTCTTGCGTGTTTTGTAACGGTAGTCCAATATATAATAATAAGTGCCATCAGGGCATTGCGCCCCCTTGTTCATTACGCTGCCATTCCAATCATAATTTTTATCATCACTCTCAAATACCAATACACCCCAGCGGTCGTAAATTAATAAATGGTAATAAGCCTCCCCTTTTATATAAATACTAAACACGTTATTGCCTTGGTTGCCATCTTTATCGGTGCCCACAAAACCATCTGTGCCAGCAGGTGTAAATACATTGGGTGGCAGTATGGCAATTTCAAAAGGGTTGTGGACTTTTTTACAAATGGTATCCTTGCAACCCAAGGCATTGGTAGCCTCTAAGCAAATCCATTGGTCGCCCCCATGCTCGGCAAAGTTTTCGCAAATCTTGCGCTCGGGTTCATTTTGCGCAGCATTCAATAAGAATGGATCTTTTTTAGGTACTATATCCTTATCGTGATAATAACCCCAGCGATACGAAACAGCGTATTTAGAGAGATTATTAAAACAGTATTCTGGCTCGTTAGAAACATCGATAGAAAAATCGGCCACCACACTATCTGCATATACATTAAGAACACCGATGGCAGGGCAGCTTTTATGGCCAATGCCATTGGTATCTGCTTGCCAAACAAGGGTGTGCTTGCCACTACTTCTTACTACTTTCCAATAGGTAAGCGTGGTATTGCTATCGGTTGCATTATCATAACGCCAATAGTATTGCTTGTATTTATTTTGAGATTTTAAGATGGCTTTAAAATCGATGGTTTCTCCTACGCAAACAATTTGCGGAGTTGGTATCAGTCTAACACTGTCGTAAGGTAATACCGTAATGGTAATTTTATTTTGGTTTTGAAGCGTATCTGGATAAATGGCCGCGCAGTATTTTCCAGTATTGGGAATGCTGTCAAACTGGTTCAGAAATACATCAAATTTTCCTACTTGGTTGTATTGGTGACTGATGTTTTGAGTATCTTTTTGAGGTGAGAAAAAACCATCGCCATAGCTCCACAGCCATTGCGATGATTGGGTGAAGAAAGGGGTATTATTATTGAATAAAACAGAATCGCCTACACAAATAATGCGTTCGGTTTTGGTAATGAATTTTGGTTTAGGACCGGGTATAAATACTTTTAGAGAAGTAGAATCTACACAACCGCTAACAGATTGCACAAAAAGCCAAATAGTATATTCGCCATTCTCTAGGTAATCATGACCAATTTGTTTGGGTAATCCTTGTTTGTATTCCACACTTGTGTTATCGCCCCAGCGTATGCGCCAATAATTAATAAAATCGCAAGGTGGTAGTCCTTTTGTCAAACAGGGATCTATAATATAAGAGGTATCGAACAATTCTAAAATGGTTTTACAAGCAGGGGTTTTTAAATCTACATAGAAGCCCGCTTTTGGTCCGGTTACATAAAGGTTCTGACTGAATGTATCTTTACAAGAATTGCTGTCTTCCACTGCTACACGCACTGTATAAAAGCCCGGCGTTTTATAATAAATACCTGTTCGGTTTTGGCCCAATAATACAACAGTATTATAACCCAATTGGGCGTATGGAAAGTGACCGAAAATAGTAGAATCATTCAGTGGGTTATCATCTTGCTTGCTAAAATCCCATTTTGTAATGCCTTCGAATCCTTTTTTGCCTGCATTCTTTTTTCTCAATGCCCAATAATCAGTTGAGTCTAAAGTGCCTACTAAATTTTTATTGATGGAGTAATAGCGGAAGAAGGGTTCGGCAGAAAGGATGTTATTTTTGCAAATAATTGAATCGGCAAAACGTGCTTCGCCATAAAAACCCACCACAACAGTTATAAAATCATTCAATGCACAATAAACGGGTGATATAGTTTCAACATTTCTGAAAATACTGAAAACGCCTTTACGTGGAGGTTTAAAACCATAAGACTTTGCTGTTTTGTTATTGAAACGGGTGCTGTCTATGGGCAACATGCTACTGTCTTTATAATGCAATACTGTATAGGTAAGTGGTATACTGTAAAAATAAAAAGGGGTATCCATGCCATTGGTATCTATGCAACCGCGACTTCCGCTGCCGTAGTTACCAATGGTGCCTTTATTATTCCATATAACATCTAAAATGCTGCTGTCATTAAAATCGTTTATGTCTAAATTTATTTTAGCAAGTTCATCCTTTAATCTGTTGTAACTATAACCTGGTAAAGCTTTGGTTTTCCAAGTATGCACTATAGCAGTAAAAACAGTATCTCTTTTTACCAATTGTTGGTAGCCTTGTTTTTGTAGATACTTTTCAATCACAGTATAATTAACTCTCTTATTTTTGAATCTTGGATTCAACTCTACTTTATGATACTTTTCTATCACCATGCTCACAGTATCTAAAGTCGCATTTTCTATCATGTACCATGATGAGGAGGAGGCAAGTGAATTGGCATCTGGAACATTTTTGGGTATGGTTGTAAAAACAGTATCACGGGCGCAAGTATTGTATACCTCTGTATTGTCATTGCGGTCTACAAATTTAAGTTTAGCAGAAAGGCGAGGAAAGCTTGCAAAGTTGGGATAGTAAACAGTATCCGCACAATAGTTAGGTGCAATACCATTGCCAATAATTAATGCCACATTTATTTTCTGCACATTTTCATTGCTCAATGTGCTATCGTTGTATTGTAGATAAAATTTATTGGTTGCAGGTCCAACATTGGCATATCCTAAGTAGGAATAAGGTGGTGGACTCATAGCAGATTCCAAAATTTTATCACCTCCATTCATGTCATTAATCAATAACCAATTCTTAGGGGTATTGATATAATCGGGATTAATTTTGGCGAAGGAACGAGCACAACCTGGCTTGGTATCCTTAAGACTAAAGTCAATTGCTTTTGCAGAATAGGTAATACAATATTGCCCATCTATGGTTAGCTTTTTGGCCGAAGCAGGCATAAGGGAAATATTGGCGCTGGCACTCTGTTCACAGCGAAAAGGGTGTACAGTATCTTTTTCACTCAAATTAATATTAAAACATTTGGGAATGGTGTTGTAAAATAATTGGCGGTGTAAGTTGATATTCACAGAATCACCAGCCACTAAATTGAAATTTTTAATGCGTTTAATTTCTCTTTGCCAAGGCTTTTTTGCTCCAATTGGAATGGTATCCGCATTACTCACAAGGGCGTATTGAAAATAAAAAGTGTGAGTGCTAAATTTAACGATGATGCGTTCATTTTTATTAACAGTATAAAATTGTGGTCCGTTCACTAGGGTTTGTGGCGCGCCATTTTTTTGATCAATGTATACCGAACTGTTTTTAGGAATATAGATTCTTATTTTGTAAGAAATATCAATATATCCTTTGCCAATAATACCGGCAGGTATTTGAATTTTATTTTTGATGCCCGAAAACAAAAGACTGTCTTTAGATTTATTGCCAATGCCATTGTTGCCATAATATAAAAAAGTATCCGTTACGATGGAAAAAGAATCTGACGACCATACCTTTTTGCGGGTGCACGATTTTGTATTTTTATCGAATAAAGTAATTGAAAACGATTGGCTGGCATATGAGTAGTCGTAAATGGAATCCCATGGTGTGTACCAATGCACTTCAGCACTATCTCTGCTAAATCGACAATTCAGCCAAGCGTTTTGATTTTTTTTAGTATCTGTTGTACACTGTTCACAAAAATCGTCATTGAAATTCCAAAGTCTTACCACATTAGTTCCCTTCCTTTTTTGGAACTTTGCATTCAAAGAAGTATAGTCTGAAAAAACTTTTTTGAAAACATGGGTCAAACCGCCAGCCTTTTTTATTGCAAGACTGTCATCATCGGTATAGTCCAAATCATTGTGGTAAAAAGTGCTTCTATCTACCACATGAACACTATCTTGTATTTGACATTGGTAACGTTCTTGTTCGTCAATAAATGGTGTTTCTATGGCTGCATTCGGCCCAATAACTAACAGCGTATCGTATAAATCGTATGGGCCACAAGGGTGCTGAATATTGCACCGTATCATTTTAGGACCTAAACTGCCAATGCCTTGGTATATTTCGAAACCCTTTTGCAGTCCGGGGTTAGTATACCAATTAACGGAACCAGGTGCTAGAATACTTACTAAACTATCGCTGCCCAATTTCCAATGCACTGTTTCTCCAGAACATATTGAATCCTTGTCAGCATAAATATAAGGCTTAAGATCGAATAAAGTAATTAATGGTAAATCAAAAATTTTGGCACAGCCAATGCTGGTGTAAATAATGAGCTTAGGATTAAATTTAGCAACGAATTTTCCATTTGTGGAGTAGGTGTGCTTTACGCTGTCCCAGCTGGTTGAATCTGAAGAGCCATCTCCAAATACCCATTTAAATTTTTTAACATCCTTTAAAGTTAATTGAGATTTATTGATGAAACTACCGGTTACAGAACTTTGGCAATTGGTGGAAGAGAAGGTGGCACTTGCAAAAATGGATGGAGAGAAAGCGACATGCATGTGAATGGGGAAAGTTTGCTTAGTAATACAACCATTGCAGTCTTCTATTTCTATTTCTAAAGTATAATCACCGCCTTGTGGATCCTCATATTTCTTGCAAAAATACAAAGGCGTTTTAACAGGTTTGGTATCTGTTCCATAATAGGTAATTAGTTCACCATCACTGAATAAATATTTTATTGCGCGAACACAATGGGTATTATCTCCAGCAATACTTGAATCAACAAAACAAAATGAGTTTTTTTCATAACATTGAACCGAATCGTTGAGCAAATGCAATTTTAATTTAGGCCGTTCCTTAATGGTAATGCCAATTTGATTGGAGCATTGGGTACCATTGGGTAAGGTGCAAGTGTACTTAATAGTTTTTGGTCCTGGTATTAAGAATACAAAAGTAGGATTGGCGGTGGTATTGTTTTGCCCTTCGCCATTAAAATCCCATTGATGATTTGTGGCACCTGGTGTTGTAGATTTAAAAGCAATGGGATTGCCAACACATGGCACACCAGTGTAAGTAGTTAAACATTGCTGGGCATTTGAGATTAAGAATTGCAACCCAACAATAAGCAATGATATAATTCTGGACCTTACCAATTAAAATAGGAAATTCAAATATAAGACACAGAAATTGAATAAATGGTTGTTTTAAAAAATAGAAGCTTGATATATATTTTTTTTAAAGTTTATTAACCGTAAATCCTAATATTTAAAGTTGCAGATGCTTGTCAAATGCTTGTTATCGGAACTTTTAACCAAAGTTTCAAATTGCTTCTTTTTGTTTTTCCATTGTTTTCTTTGAGCCTTTTTTGAAATAATTGGCGAATAAAAAGAAACACCATGGAAAACGGCCCGTCCACCAAGTTGGTATTTGAAAATAAGAAATTCATAATATTCAGTAAAAAGCAATTCATTGAATTTATTAGAGCTCAATACACAGTTAAAATGGGTAAATACCTCACTACTATCTTGAATAATATTTTTCAACAATTGTTCTGCAAGCGAGTCGCAACAGTATAGTGTACTTAAAAATGAATAATATTTTATAACATAATTTTTAGAAGTATTGAGAAGAGTCTTTCTTTCTTCAATGCTCATCAGTTGATTCAAGGTATCTGCCTTTTTGTAAAATTCAGATAGCACGCCTACAGGGCCAATGTGTTTAGAGTAAATGGTATTTTCTTCGGAGAGCTCTTTTATCAATCTGAATTTTAAAGAGTCAATATTTTTTTGACCATTTACGATTAATATGTTGATGTAAATAAAACAGTGTAAAAAGAATAATTTAATGGGCATTCGGTAAGTTGGTAAAACTATTCAACGGTAAGTCCTTTATTTAGTATAATTTTTAAAGGTAATAGTTTGTTGAACTAAACCAATCCCTTTTCTACTAAGTATTCCGCAATTTGAATAGCATTAGTAGCAGCGCCTTTGCGTAAATTGTCAGAAACTATCCAACAGTTAAGAGTCTTTGGTTGGGTCTCATCTCTGCGAATCCTGCCTACAAAAACCTCGTCTTTATTATGGGCATGTAAAGGCATTGGGTATTGCAAATTAGCAACATCATTTTGCACAACAATGCCCTTCGATTTATCCAACAAATCAATCAATTCAGTCAAATCAAATTCGTTTTCGAATTCTATGTTAAGACTTTCACTATGTCCTCCCATCACTGGCACACGCACTGCTGTAGCTGTAACAGCAATGCTATTGTCTCCCATAATTTTTTTTGTTTCATTCACCATTTTCATTTCTTCTTTGGTATAACCATTGTCCATAAAAACATCTATGTGTGGCAATAAATTCAAGTCTATTTGGTAAGGATATGCCTTTTCCGAAAACATGTTTTGACGCTCTGCCATTAATTGGTCAACCGCTTTTTTACCAGTACCAGTTACACTTTGATAAGTGCTAACCACGATGCGTTTTATTTTGTATTTTTCGTGCAGTGGTTTTAAAACTACCACCATCTGTATGGTGCTGCAATTGGGATTTGCAATTATTTTATCAGCAGCTGTTAATACTGCTGCATTCACCTCTGGCACTACCAATTTTTTTGTTTCATCCATGCGCCATGCAGATGAATTATCTATAACAGTTGTACCAGCTTCGGCAAACTTTTCTGCCCACTGTAGTGAAGTGCCACCACCAGCAGAAAATAACGCAATATCAGGTTTCATATCAATGGCTGTTTGCATGCCAACAACTGGGTATTCAATGCCTTTATACACTACCTTTTGGCCAACCGATTTCTCGCTGGCCACCGGAATTAATTCTGTAAATGGAAAATTTCTTTCATTTAATATTTCAAGCATTTTTGTGCCAACCAAACCCGTAGCGCCTACAACTGCAATTTTCATGAGGCAAAAATAATATAAATATGGATGCTTTGGCATAATTGATGTTTCTAAAATAAATACTGCATTTAAGTAATATTTATATCCTTAATTTCGTTATAAATTTGAACGATGAAATTTTTTTTAATTATGGCGTTGGCTTTCAGTGGAACCTTGACTTTAAAGGCACAATATGAGCCATTCCCCAAATTAGAAAAATTATTTGAAGCCGCGGAATACGATAAATGTTTGGAGAAGGCCGAGGCAGAAATAAAAGAGAATAGCAAGGAAATTTATCCATATATATGGCAAATGCGTTGCTATATCGCCATCAACGATTTGGATAACTATGCGCTCAAAAAAAATGCCCTCACCAAAGCTTTAAATGTGGCCATTAGAATTAAAAACAAAGATAAATCGGGTGAATTATCAAATGAGGTAAAACAAGATTTCGAAAATATTCAAACCAAGTTAATAGAGAAATTATCGGGCTATTCGGATGAGCAATACACCGCTGGAATAGGTTTGTTTGACAAGTTGCAGCAATTGTCTCCGAGTCTTACACTCGATTATAAAAAATATATTTTCATGAAAGATCACAACGATGTGTATGCCTTTTCTGAGTTGCGAATTTTGGTTTCAAAGCACTACGCATTGTTTAAAAAAGAACCTGATAAATCCGAAAATTTAGAACAAGCTTATGCCGATTTAATGAGCGAATATTTCGATTTATCGCAACCCGCATATGCCCGTGATGCGTTTGTTAAATCGAAGGAGGTATACAAAAATGGGGTCTTGTGCAAAGGTAATTATATGGATCATCTCAATACTATCTTTAGTAATGCAGGTTATTATAGCGATGAAAGTACATTGAGTAATTATCTAGTGGAAGTGCAATCTGCAGATAGCTTATTTAATGACGCATCTCTTAAATGGATGGTCATTAATTTGAAAAAATACAAGGCTGTTGCTGTTTTGAGAAGTGAACCTGAAGGTAGTGCTAACACCATTGATCGTTTAAATGATTATTTGTCCTCATTTAAAATTGGACAAATGGATTCACTTTTTCGCTTGTTTCACTATTTGCTAGATGCCAATAACAGGGACTATGGCAAAATTGATAGCAAAAAAATTTTTGCGGCCTGCCTTGAGATGGAGCAAAAATTGAATAAAAAGGCAACAACTGCAGAATGTGTTAAAAGCATCCATCAGCATTTGATTTTGAAAAAAAAATATGATGAGGACTATGATTTTATTACTTGGTGCAAATCGAAATATCCTGCCTTAAAGGTACAATTGGCTGGCTACCACGTAGAACTTGAGAAACTCATTGTGCAGCAAATTTCATCCGATTCCTTTACAGTAAGTCCTGATGTGATTGACCAGTACGCCAAAAAATTAGATAGCAAAGTCATTAAAGAGAAACAATACAAAAATTATTACACCCAATTGCTAGGCTTATTATCTGCAAACGATTTCTCGGGTTTTGCAGTAAATATCGTAAAAGCCCTTTCGCAATTTCCAGGCGATGTTCGTTTCTTAGCCTTAAAGAAAAAATGGGTGGTTGCAGATTACAATGCCAATTATAAAAGGCAGGCGGGTGATTATGGATACGAAAAGTATTTTACTAAATTGCCAGATGAAAGTAAATGTGAACCTGGAGTTGTCAATAAACTAGGGCATGATGCTGTATTACAAAAAATAAATTATTGCAGGCGACTGGCTGGTGTACCTGATAGTTGTATTATTGATAATGAAGTGAGTGCACGTTATCAAAAAGCAGCTTTAATGATGAGCGCAAATGATAACCTCAGTCATTTTCCACCTGTTACTTGGAAATGTTATTCACCCGAAGGAGCAGGAGCCGCGGGTACAAGCAATCTCTCGTTAGGAAATGCTTTTTATGATGCCATTATGAGTCAAATGGAAGATGGAGGAGATAATAATTTTGCTGCTGGGCATAGACGTTGGATTTTAAATCCAAATAATACCGTTTTTGGTCATGGCAGTACCACAAGTTCCATGTCCTTGGGCGTTTTTGGAACAAGTAATAAAAAACTGAAACGAACACTTTATTTTGATGCAAAACAACCGGTGTGTTGGCCATCTCCTGACTATTTTCCAGAAAATTTATTGCCAACAAGGTGGAGCTTTTCGCTTGTGAATGCAGAATTTGATAAAGCCATCGTAACAGTGCGAGAAGGCGGTAAACTGATTCCTGTAACCAAAGAACCAATTGCGCAAGGTTATGGCGTAAATACCATTGTATTTATATTAGCTAAAGATGTAGAAATCGATAAAATCTATACCGTTACAATTACCAATGTTACAACCTACAGCTATTGGGGCGACCCAAATAACAGTGATTCAAATAAGGGCAAAACATATACCTATCAAGTTATTCCCATTGCCATTGAATGAGGTATTTTTGAACTCAGAAATAATTATTTATCTTTGTAGCTAACACATTAGAATTAGAATGATAGCCGAAGAACATTTAACAACTATTCTTGAACCCCTGGAACCTTCGGATACTGTGCGCGATGCTTATGAAAAATTGAGTGCTTTGCACGTAGAACTTTTGCCTCTTGTAAAAAACTATCAATTGCTAAATTACATTGGGTATGCACAATTGGAAAATAGAAATCCTACTGATAAATTGAGCGAAATTCCCATGTACCATCCGGTATTGCCAACCATCATGCCCGAGCAACATTTGTTCGATGCACTTAAGCAATTAAAAATTTTACAGTTGCCAATGTTGGCAGTTCAGAATGAGGCAGGACAGTACATCGGTATTTTGAAAACATCAGATATTGTCAATATACTTAGCAAAAGCATGAGTATTGGTTCTGCAGGTAGTATCATTGTTTTAAATATTTTACCAACGGATTACTCATTAAGCGATTTAGCAAGAATCATTGAATATAATGATGCAAAAATTTTGGGTGTATTTGCTTTTGAAACAGAAGGTAAAAATGAAATTGAAGTGCACTTGAAATTGAACACTTCGGTGCTTAAGAATATTCTAGCAACCCTAGAGCGATACAACTACAAAGTAAGTCAGTATTTTGGGCGCGAAGATTTGATTGATGATCTGGACAGCCGTTATGAAAGTTTAATGAATTATTTAGACATTTAAACATTGAACATTGAAAAAATGTCTGATTTTAAGCATTCTCTTTTTAACATTAAAGTTAGTTGCGCTTGATAATGACAGCACTGCTTTTACAATTCGTAAAATTGAGATTCAGGGCAATAAAAAAACAAAGGCATTTATTATTTTAAGAGAACTTTCTTTTAAAGTAAATGATACAATTCACAATTGGAATTTTCACAAAGAGCAAAGCAGAAAGCAGCTTATTAATTTATTTTTGTTCAATGAAATTGTAATTGATAAAAATGAGCAAAATGAGGTCGTTATTCATGTTACAGAAAGATGGTATATATGGCCGGTGCCAGTGGTTCAAATTGCAGATAGAAATTTAAATCAGTGGTTATTGAGTCGAGATCCCGCACGCTTAATCTACGGTGTTCAAATGCAGTGGTACAACATACGTGGAAGAAATGAAACCATGATTCTAGATTTCAAAACAGGCTATACTCAACTGTTTAATTTAAGTTACCGCATGCCCTATTTCAATAAGAAAAGTACTTGGGGCTTGCAACTCACCACTACCATTAGTGCTAATAGAGAATTATGGTACAAAACCGAAAATAATAAGGTTCAGTTTTTCCGCGATAATAGTCTTTTTTTAATCAACAGAAAAGGGGTGGAATTGATCTTCACGCATCGCAAAAAAATATTTAATTACCATCAAATATATGGCGGATTTCGACAAACCATTGTAAAGGATACAGTGAACTCCAGCAGTGTCAATAAAGAATATTTATTTCAGGGAAAAAGTCATCAAGATGAGGTTTACATTGGCTATTCCTATACCCGCGACAAGCGCGATATGAAAGGTTATCCTACAAAGGGACATTATCTAAAAGCAAGTATTGAAGGTCCTTATTTTTTATTTAAAAAACTGTTGTCATTTCCATGCAACATTAAATTCAATGCTGCTAAATATTTTGATATAGGGCATAATTGGTTTGCTTCTTTAGGAGGCACGTTAAGGTATTTCGAAATAAATAATTTGCCTTATAATAGAACACAAGCCTTGGGGTATGGCAGAGATTTTATTAGAGGATATGAATTGTATGTGATAGACGGTAATCATTTTGCCCTTTGTAAATCAGAACTTAAATACAGATTAATAAACAAAAAGTATAAGCTATTTAAAGGCGTTCCAAATTACGAAGAATTGCCATTGGCACTCTATGCAACCTCTTATTGCGATGCCGGTTATGTTTGGAACTACAATGCTAAAACTACTATCAATAACAGTATGCCCAACTCTTATCAATATGGCGCTGGTGCAGGTCTCAATCTGGTTTTGTTTTATGATTATTGTGTGCGCACAGAATACAGTTTTAATAAATATGGACAACACAGAATGTTTGTTCAATTTGTGGCATCTATATAATCTATAAGTCTTATAAATTACATATATTTGGTTCATTTTACTAGAATTGAATAATTGGATTTCTTATAATTGTAATAAATTTCTCAAATTGAGAAAAGTCAATTTTGTAAATATTTGAAAATAAAAGTATTACCCGTAGGTCTAGTTATTGCATTTGTTTTTTTATAAATAAATTCTGTTATGAAATCTTTTATTTTAATCGCTTTAGCATCTATTTTTACTACCCCTCTTTTTTCTCAAAACCTAGGGTTAAAGGTAGGTACTCGTCTTAGTTTAGGTCAGTCAGATTTTTCTGAAAATACTGTTTCATCCACAGGTCGCTTATGCATGGGGGCAGGCGCCACAGCCAATTATCAATTCACAAAATGGTTTGGACTGGCTACTGATGTGATGTTGATGAAAAAGGGTGCTATGGTGAAAGGACAATATCAAAGCAACGATGTTCTTAATACCAAGTATAATTATAGTGAAAATTATAAGTTTTACCAAGCTGAATTGCCATTGATGGCGAAGCTAAGAATAGGTAGTGAACATTTTGGTTTCAAGTTTTTTGCCGGTCCTTGTATTGCATTTAATCTTATTTCCAATTCAACCAGAACCTATGAAAATGAAAATTACAATAATAATAATGGGTATGTAAATCGTACTTTGGAGAATGTAAATGTGATAGAAAAAAGTGTAGTGTATGGATTCGGAATAGAGACTAAATCAAAGCGAGATGAAGTTTTTTTTCTAGATTTTAAAAATAACAATGGCATCAGTCCTATTGGTAAAATTAATGGAGAGAATATCTTTACTAGATACTCTGTGCTATCTATTGGTTGGATGTTTTAGTAATGCATTTACTATAATTTAGAATAAATGATATGAAGGTAAAAAATATAGTTTTAATTTTATTGACATTCGGGATGATTGTTGATGGTAAGGGGCAAGAGAAGTTTGGCAATACACTTAATTTGGGTATTGGACTGGGTTACTATTCCTACACTGCTCATACAGTACCTGTTTTAAATATTAATTATGAATTTGATGTGGCTAAGAATTTTACATTAGCACCTTCCATCGGTTTTTATAATTATAGAAATGATTATTACTGGGGAAATAAAAATTATCCTTACAGGTTTTATACTTATCATGAAACAGTGGTGCCAATAGGTGTTAAGGGAACCTATTATTTTGATGATTTGGTGAAAGCCAATTCAAAATGGGATTTTTATGGTGCAGGTTCTTTGGGTTTCGCCATCATTCGCTCAAGTTGGGAAGATGGTTATTATGGCGATAGAACAATATATAGGAATGGTTATCGCGGTACTACTCCATTGTACCTCGATTTACATATAGGAACAGAATATCATATCAATCAAAAGCTTGGTTTATTTTTAGATTTATCTACAGGTGTTTCATCATTTGGTTTAGCGATTCATTAATTTTTTAGATGCATGAATGATTTTTAACATTCAACATTTTCGTTAATTGAAACATTTCTACCAAGCTAGTAATTGTTTTCTGTACACCCCTTGGCTGATTACCTTGGGGTGTTTCTTTTAATTATTTGGTTACTTCAATAATCATTGCTACTATAGAATTTTCATTGGCCGAATCTGTGGTGAATGATATTACATCCGAAGATTGAAAATTAACACCTAATAATTGTTGGCCAAAAACTGTTTTTACCTTTTGATTTAGACTGCCACTGGCCTTGCTTAACTTTCCTCTCATGGCTTCAAAGTCTATCGGTTTTTTGCTAACCAGAATGACAAAATAATCCAGCGCACCTTGTTCGTCGGGTTGTAAGCTATAATCTCTTGGAAATAATCTAGTGCCCATAATGCCGCAATAAGGAGAGTGTTTTGGGGTATATGGGAATAATCCTTTAACGCTGTTATCTGTTTCCAAACCGTATAAATAGGTATAACATTCAGCATCATTTTTTACTTGTATCTTGAACTTAGAAACGCCTTTTTGCAATGCTTTGGTGGCTCTGAAATTAATGTCCGATTGATTGTTCAAAGGAATGAGTTGTTTTGTTTCATTATCCAATAAACCAAAGGAGGCTTGTAAATGATTAACTGCAAATTGAACATCGTTGGCTTTGCCCATTGGATAAAGTCCGTAAGCCTCTTTAGTAAAAAATTCAAAGTCTTTATAACGCACATAGGCAATACCATTATTACCCCAATCGGTTCCCCAACTATTCATAATCTGAAATGCACCACCGCCCTTGTAATCATCATAACCAATGACACACATGGCATGACCACCAAAACCATTCATATTATAGTCTTCTTCAGAGGGAATCCATAATTCTTTGCCCATCATATCCTGCATAAAGCTACCACCCACCATCATGCCAATTGTTACAGGTGCCCCTTGAGCCAGATTTTGTTTGATGGCTTGTATATTTATTTTTTCTTCACTAAAGCCTTTTTTGTCACCATCTGTTAGTCGCTGATAGCCTTTTATCTTAAATGCATTGGCTTCTGTTTTTAAATCTTCACTTGGTTGTTTATTGCAGTCTTGATCATTATAGGCAAATTCGGCAAAGGGCACCAAACCTTGTCCATGCATTTGTTCCATTGCCTTAGGAATATAGGCACCTTGACAACCTTCTAATTTTATTTGGTTGTATAAAAATGAAGGGCTGAAAGTACATTCTTTGGGATCTTTACCACTTTGCATGGCATACATAATACTTCTTGCTGCATAGGCATGGCTCCATGCCACACAACTGCCCTGCTGTCCTTGATTTAAGCGTGGCGGACAATAAGCCTCTAGCGTTACCTTTTCTGGCAATGTGTTCACCTCTGCTAGTGGTTCAAATACCTCTGTTTTGTCAAATTGTTCAGGGTCTAAGGAGGCGCCAGTACTTAAACTACCTTGTTGCTCTTGATTGGTTACAGATGGTATACTACAACCACCTTTAAAAAAATAAATACCTCCTGCAATCAGCAATACTAAAATGCCCATTTTAGGGTTTCTGCTAAACAGCCCTAGCAGCAATGGCAATAGAGAGCCTATTAATCCTCCTCCTTTATTTCCACCGCCACCTCCAGGTATTCTCGGTTCTTCTGGCGCATCATCATCCTTTACGACTCTAATTGGCATATTGTATTGTAATTTGTTTTCAAACGTACACAAATTCTGATGGAAAAAAAACCTGATTTTCAAGTCGTTTAATGCTCTGAACAACTAGTACTATTCTTCCAAATTTTTATATTTCATTTTTAAAAGTCACCTTTGTACTTCTTTTCTGTCAAAACATTTCTAATTTAAAAGTTCATATTGCTTTATTTACTGTGGCGCTTATTTATGGCATTACTTTTAGTTTGGTAAAAGACATCATGCCTTTTTATTTGCAGGGTTTTGGCTTTATAGTTTTGAGAGTTGGTGGCGCAGCTTTACTTTTTTTGGCGGCAACCTATACCATGCCTCGTCAAAAAATAGATTGGAAAAAACACGGTGGTTTAATTGTGTTGTGCAGTCTTTTTGGCGTTGCTGCCAATATGCTCATGTTTTTTAAGGGTCTCGAAATTACCACACCCATTAACGGAGCAGTGCTCATGTTGGCAACTCCTATTTTTGTTTTAATTTTAAATACTTTTATTTTCAAACAAAATTTAACTTTGCTTCAAGTAATTGGTATTATTACAGCTTGTGCAGGTGCAGTTTTACTAATGTTGGGAAGGCAATTCACATTTTCTTCTACAACATTGCCGGGAGATTTATTAATCATATTCAATGCTATTTCTTATGCTATTTATTTGGTTTTGGTAAAAAAATTATTGGTGCATTATCATACCCTCACGGTCTCAAAATATACATTTCTGATAGGTTTTATTTTGATTTTGCCATTTGGTTTGCCTGAATTAATGCACGCTAATTTTAACATGCCGCCTAGTATCATTGTAGAAATTGTTTTCATTATTTTATTCACTACTTTTATAACTTATTTGTTGAACGCATGGGCAATCAATAAGGTTGGACCGACTTTAGTTGGGGCTTATATTTATCTGCAACCAATATTAGCAACCATAATTGCAATAATATTACAAAAAGATATACTTTCTTTGCAGAAAGTTGTAGCAGCCCTTCTCATTTTTGCAGGGGTTTACATTACTTCATTAAAATATAAATGGTACAAATAAAGAGTATGACAGGTTTCGGTACAGCCGAAGCAGAGAATCAAAACTGGCGAGTGAAGGCAGAAATCAAATCGCTTAACAATAAATTTTTGGATTTAAATATCCGTTTGCCAAAAGCTTTCAAAGACAAGGAAATTGAATTCAGGCAGTTGTTAATGTTAAAAGCAGGACGAGGTTCCGTATCTCTATTTATAAATGCGGAAAGAAAAGAGGATAACCAATCGGCCGATTCACTTGTAGTGAACACCTCTGTTGCATGCGGCTATAAAGTTAAACTCGAAAAACTTGCAAAGGATTTGAGTCTCGAAAGTAATAATTTATTCAATACCATTTTAACGATGCCAGATGTGCTTAAATTTGATGAAACAGATGGGGTAGAAGAAGATTGGATTTTACTAAAAACCACAGTTGAAACAGCCTTTGAAAAATTTGATGAGTTCCGCATTCAAGAAGGTAATACTATAAAAAAATATTTTGAAGATTGCATTGCCTCTATCCATTTGCATCTGAAAACAGTTGAAATAGAGGAAAAACCACGGAAGGAAGCCATTAGGGATAAATTATTTCAAGCTTTAGCCGATCAAAAAGAAAAGCTTGAATTCGATCATAATAGATTTGAACAAGAACTTATATTTTATCTTGAAAAGTTTGATATAGGGGAAGAAAAAAGTAGATTGAATAATCACCTCACTTATTTTAACGAGACTTTGGCCAAAGATGCTAATGGAAAAAAATTGAATTTTATTGCGCAGGAAATTGGTCGCGAAATCAACACCATGGGCAGTAAAGCTAATTATTTTCCTATTCAACAAGCAGTAGTTTGTATGAAGGAGGAACTTGAAAAAATAAAAGAGCAATTGTTGAATATTCTCTAATGTCTTTGGAAAACAGCAACAAAATTTTTAGACCACTTTTGTATGCCTTGCTTCTGGCCATCGGTATAGCCATTGGTATGCTTATCAGGGGCGTGCAACAAGATAAATTTTCTCAGATACTAGATATTATACAACATGATTATGTGGATAGTACTCACAGCGCAGATATCGAAGAGGCTTCTATAGATTATATGTTGTCTCAACTCGATCCACATAGCAGTTACATTCCACCCGAATTGGCGGAACAAAGTGCTAGACAAATTGCAGGTAAATACGAGGGCTTGGGAATAGAGTACATTATTTTTAAAGATACTATATTTATTTACAATGTTTCAAAAGGCGGTCCTGCAGAACTTGCAGGCGTTTTGCCTGGCGATCGTTTATTAAGAGCCAACGGGATAAAATTAACAGATAGTCTTAGTCCTAGTAAAGTATCAGAGGCTTTACAAGGCGATCCAAATTCAAGGGTGGATTTAACTTTACAAAGAAGGAAAGATGGCCGTTATTTTACATTGGCAATAAGTAGACAAACCATTGTTGTAAATAGTTCCGATGTTTATTACATGGTCAATAAAACATTGGGGTATATAAAAATTGAAAGATTTAGTGGAAATACCCACCAACAATTTTTAACAGTGTTAAAGGCCTTGCAGTCACAAGGTATGACAGAGTTGATATTGGATCTTAGAAACAATGGTGGTGGTTTATTAAACGAAGCTACCAATATTGCCAATGAGTTTTTAGAAAAAGATGCGCTTATATCTTTTACGAAAGGTTTGCATCGAAAGAAAATGGAATACCGCGCCAATGGCAATGGCATTTTTAAACAGGGCAAGTTAATTCTGCTCATTAATCACAATACCGCCTCTGCTAGTGAAATTTTAGCTGGGGCACTTCAAGATAATGACAGAGCAGTAATTATAGGCAACAGGTCTTTTGGAAAGGGATTGGTTCAAGAGCCTTATCAATTAATGGATGGTTCCACATTGCGATTAACCATTGCTCGCTATTATACACCCAGTGGACGAAGCATTCAAAAGCCGTATTCAGGAAATATTGCCACTTATAGAAATGAGATTTACGCCCGCAATAATTTAGATGATACGCTCGAACCAGCACTTGATTCAACTCTCGCAAAAACATTTTTTACACGCAATGGCAGAGTGCTTACAGTGGGGGGTGGGGTAAGACCGGATATTATTTTAAGAGATACAACGGCAGATAGTACAGAAATAGAGACGCTGTTACCGGGCCTTTTCTATAGCCATATTTTCGATGTGTATTTATTAGACGCTATGCAAAACGAATTGGTATTTGCAAAAAAGCAATTCAAAAACATAAGCACTTTTGATGAGAGTTACGAAATTTCCGAGAATCATGTAAAGTCATTAATTCGTTTAGCGCAAACCATACCTTATCTGAAACGCCTTACGTATTCTAAAAAATCTGCGCAGGTTATTCGAAAACACTTAAAGGCTGCAATAGCCTATAGAATTTATGGAGAAATCGGAAATTCTATGGTAATTAATAAGGACGAAGGAATTTTCTCGAAAAGTATTGAGGTTTTAAAGAATTATAACAAGATTTTAAATATTGACAAACAAAAAGGTCGTAGTTTTGATTATTGATGTAGTTAATCAATATTAATCCTTTATCAAAACCAGTCGTTAATGTTCCAATCCGTAACCAGTCAATTGCCAATGCTTATTAGAATCATATCCATACTCATCATCTTTATATTGTTTGATACTTATGCCTTTCAGGCAGTAAAAACAATAACCTATGGTTTAACACCTTCCGCCCGAAAAATTACTTTCCTCACTTATTGGATTTTAAGTGCTGTTTTTTATGTACTTTTTGTGCTAACCATAACTGGTCAATTTGTAAATGCAGGCCGCACTTTTATTGTTTTTACAACTGGTTTATTTTTCGCCTTAGTACTGGGCAAAATTTTTATGGTAATTCCTTTACTGGTAGAAGATATCTACAGAATCCTTAATAAAGTATATACCTTATTGTTCTCTTCGAGTTCAGATGCGGGCGTTGATTCCAGATTCTTTGTTTCAAGGAAGAAATTTATTTCGCAGGTAAGTGCAGGTATTGGCGGACTTACCATTGCTGGTTTAAGCTATGGTGTTATGAAAGGTGCTCATGACTATAAATTGCACAAAGTAAATGTTGGATTAAAAAAATTACCAGATTCTTTTGATGGTATCCGCATTGGCCATATTAGTGATATTCACAGCGGTAGTTTCTGGGATATCAAGGCAGTAGAGAAAGGTATTAAATTATTAATGGCTCAAAAACCAGATATCATTTTCTTTACAGGCGATTTGGTGAATAATATTGCCGATGAAATGACCGATGATTATATCCGTTTGTTTTCTCAAGTAAAAGCTCCAATGGGTGTATATAGTTGTTTGGGAAATCATGATTATGGCGATTATTATAGCTGGCCCGATAAACATACCGATTTGCCTTTTGCTGGCACTAAGTCGAGCAAAGAGCATATGTCGCCATTACAGGCGGCTAATTTGGATAGTTTAATTGATGTGCACAAACAAATGGGATGGGATCTACTAATGAATGAGCACAGAATTCTTGAAAGAGGCGAAGACAAGATTGCTATATTAGGCATAGAAAATTTTGGAGCGAAAGGTCGTTTTCCTAAATATGGAAAGATGGCGAATGCTCATGAAGGAACCGAAAACATTGGCACCAAATTATTATTATCTCACGATCCTAGCCATTGGGAATATGAAGTCCAAAAAAAGTACAGCGACATTAGTATTATGTTCTCTGGTCATACCCATGGTGCGCAATTTGGTATTGAAACCGCCAACTTTAAATGGAGTCCTGTTAAGTATATGTACAAACAATGGGCCGGTCTCTATCAAAATGAAGACCAATTCTTATATGTTAACCGAGGCTTCGGTTATTTAGGTTATCCTGGTCGTTTAGGCATACGACCTGAGATTTCTATACTCACATTGCAAAAAGCATAATTAAATAATTTCCCATTTTGTGGGGATTAAGCGCAAGATTCGACCCCTATTGGGTGTACAATTTATTTGACATATTTCGTTTTTTTAAAAAAAATACCCCAAAAGGCTCTGGAATTAGGTATTTACACTTAGAAAATAAAAAAATGAAAATCGTTGGTATCAAAGCGTTTTAGCGGATTCCTTAAAAAATATTTGAACTTGTGTTTAAATAATTCCGAAAAAATTGTATTATCTTTGTAAAACAATTTACTAACTTCTTATACAAACCATGACTGCTCAAAAGAAAAGAATTCTATTTGTGTCATCCGAGATGACACCTTTTTTAAACGAATCACCAGTCTCTGCTGTGGCTCGTTTCCTTCCACAAGCAATTCAGGAGAAGGAAAATGAAATAAGGGTCCTGGTGCCGCGTTTTGGTGTTATCAACGAACGCAGAAACCGCTTACATGAAGTAGTCCGTCTTTCAGGGATAAATATCTCCATAGATGACAACGACAATCCACTGCTTATTAAAGTAGCTTCTATTCCAGAAGCCAGAATGCAGGTGTACTTTTTAGACAATGAAGATTATTTTCACCGTAAGTTTGTTTTTAAGGATGAAAAAAATAAATTTTTTGCGGATAACGATGAGCGAACCATCTTCTTTTGTAAAGGCGTACTAGAAACAGTTAAAAAATTAGGTTGGGCACCGGACATTATCCATTGCCAAGGTTGGATGACCAGTTTAATACCTGTGTATCTTAAAACTTTGTATAAAGATGAACCAGTATTCAAAAGCGCTAAAGTAATATATTCAGTATTTGAAAATGAATTCAAAGAAGATCTTGGAAAAGACTTTGGTCGCAAAGCTTCGTTGAATGAAATAGATGACAAACATTTTGCAGCTTTTGCCAATGGCGATAATAAAAGTTTACACATTGGTGGTATTAAAAATGCCGATGCAATAGTAAACTGTACAGATAATCTAGATCCAGATTTGGAAAAATTGCTGAAAGCTAAGCCGAACATGAACCATGATAATAACGAAAATTTAGGTGAAAGGTACTCCGCGTTCTACGAACAAGTATTGAGTTCTGCTAAATAAGCTTTTATTTCGCAGGCAGTGAAATTTTCATATTTTCTTTTTTTCTTAATAATCGCTGTTGTTTTTACTGCTTGTAAAAAGAAGAGTGATAATGTTTTCCTCGTAAATGAGGGTACTTTGGGTTTTGATGGGAATGGGTATGCCGATACCTTTACTATTTTAACCTCCACCATCAGAGAGGATTCCGTTCGTACAGATAATTTGAGCAATAATCTAGTTGGTGTTATTAATGATCCTTTCTTTGGAAAATACCAAGCCCAGTCTTTCTTTCAATTGAATTTGCCGCAATTAAGTAATGTCATTAATACAGAAAAGTTAGACTCTGTTGTCCTTATCATGCAATTTACATCTCCCACAGCTTATTATGGAGATTTGAATTCTGAAATGAGTTTCAATGTTTACGAATTATCCAGCTCTATGGATTCAACAAATTCTACATACTCCAATCAATCGGTTCCATATAATCCTACCGCGATAGGAACATTTACAGGAAAATACAAACCAGCTGATAGTAGCTATATCCGCGAATTAGGTTCTAAAGTTAGAATTGCACCAAGCATTTCTGTAAAATTAAGTGCTGCCTTTGCTAATAAAATTTTCAATGCCAATTCAACTGATTTGGCTAGTCAGGCGGCGTTTCTTAATCTAATAAAGGGTATTGCCATTGTACCATCTGCTAATCCTGTTTCTGGTACCGGCTCAATTGCTGCTTTCAATATGTTAGGAAGCTTTTCCAAAATCAGAATTTATTACAACGATAGTTTGCAAAGTGATTTTAAAGTTTTAACAGATGATTCAAGGCGTTTCTCACAGTATAGTTTTTCTGGTCAAAATGCTGAAATTATCAAGCAAAAAACAGCCTCAAAGAAATCGAGTTTTGATACTACTTTTATTCAAAGTTTAACGGGTTGTAAAACAAGAATTCTCATACCTCATTTGTTTAATATTGCAAAAACAAAATCTATTTCAATAGCTAAGGCAGAAATTATTATTCGACCATTGGATGCTTCCTATACAAGTGCTGCACCTTTACCTACCAGATTGCTTTTGTTACAACCTGATGCTACAACAGGTGTTAATACAAGTTTAGTTGATTTGGCAGAACCCTTTTACGATGGTTATTACAAATCAGTTATTAATTATTACAGGAATGAATACAGATTTAATATTACCAGACATGTTCAAAATCTATTTATAGAATACCAGAGAAAGGGTGCCAATAATAACAGAGGTTTCTTTTTAATTATTCCGACTGACAATCCCATTGCGCCTTCTCGATTGATGCTAGATACCAGAAAAAAAATACCAAACGCAGGCATAGAATTTAGATTGTATTACTCTGAACTATAATTATATTTAATTGTTTAACTACTAAATGGACAACAAAAGAAAGCCGTATCAACTTGTTTCTAGAGAATGGAAAAAAGAAGACACCGTCATAAAACTTAAGAATACCGAAATTGGCGGCAATAATATTGCACTAATAGCTGGACCATGCGCTGTAGAAAATGAGGATCAAATTTTTACAATTTGCGAATTTTTAGCGAAACAAAATATTAAGCTTTTGAGAGGTGGAGCCTATAAGCCCCGTACATCTCCATACTCATTCCAAGGATTAAGGAAAGAGGGTTTAATATTGATGCGCAACGCAGCCGATAAATATGGAATGGGCGTTGTTACAGAGGTGATGGATACCAATCTGCTAGATGAGGTATATCAATATGCAGATGTTCTTCAAGTAGGTACTCGCAATATGCAAAACTATCAATTGTTGCGCGCTTTAAGTAAAATTGATAAACCTGTACTCTTAAAAAGAGGCATGAGCAGTACTTTGGAAGAATGGTTATTAGCAGCGGAATACATTTTATCTGGAGGCAATGAAAAAGTAATTCTTTGCGAAAGGGGGATTAGAACTTTTGAAACTGCAACACGAAATACTTTAGATTTGGGCATCGTTCCTTTGGTAAAATCCTTAAGTCATTTGCCTGTTATTGTAGATCCAAGTCAAGGTACAGGTGTGCGCGAGCTTGTTACACCAATGAGCATGGCCGCAATAGCTGCTGGTGCAGATGGTGTAATGGTAGAAGTGCACAATCATCCTGAAGAAGCCTTATCAGACGGACCACAATCCTTGTATTTCGATCAGGTAAGTAATTTGCAGTTTAAATTGGCACAAGTAGCACGTGTAAATTGCCGTGGCATTGATTTTGCCACCGAGCAAATACTGCAATTTGAAAATAATCTATAATTTTATTTGGTTTAAAAGTCAAAGTTTATATCTTTGCACTCCCAAAATCAGCTTCGGTGTGGTAGTTCAGCTGGTTAGAATACTGCCCTGTCACGGCAGGGGTCGCGGGTTCGAGTCCCGTCCACACCGCCAAATAAAAAGCACCCTGTGAAGGGTGCTTTTTTTATATTCGAGCCGTTGCATTCACCTCTGGTGAAATTGGATCAGGCACAAAACCTGTGGGGAAATGATTTAAAAGGATCAAGACCAAAAGTTGTGGGCTAGGCATATAATTTGGCCAATCGGAAGAGGAAGAAATTGATATTCCTTACCCCTCTATGCTGTGCTCTAAAAGCTTTAATCTTAGCATTAAAAGATTCAGCAGATGCATTGGTGCTGCGGTTATCAAAATAGTTGATGATGTTTTTATAGTGATTGTTAATAGTTCTGGATATTGTGTTGAAGGATTTAAAACCTGATTGCTCAACCTTCTCGCACCATTTTGCTAGCCTGGTAAGTCCATAGATTTTTTCTTTGGTGTTGGTGAATATCCATGATAATTCTTGCGCTAAATCATATGCCTTCTTAATGTCGGGATATTTTTCAAATAAGATTAGTCCTCGTTGTTCTTGCTCTTTCGTCCAGTTCTGATGCCATTTATAAAGTAGATAGCGGCTGCGCGCCAGTAGTTGCTTAATCGTGTCACCATTTTCAAGAACTTCAGGAGTATATGCTTTGCCTTCTTCCTTAGCATTTTCTATTGCCATGTTCTCTGCATCCATTGCATCCCATCTGTACTTGATTCTTATCTCTTGTAACGCCTCCGAGGCAAGCTGCTGAACATGAAATCGGTCAATGACCTGAACAGCATTAGGGAAGCACCTTTTAGCAATAAGTCCCATATTGCCAGCCAAATCAAGTGTAATCTCTTCAACCTTGTTGCGTTTTCTTTGTGATAGTTTTTGAAGAAAGGGGATTATGTTATCTGACTTTGTTCCTTCTATGATAGCCACTAGAGTTCCTTTCTTGCCCTTGGCCTCTTTGTTGGTTACCACGGTGTATAATTCGCCATGTGATAAGGAGGTTTCATCAATAGATAATCGGGGGCCTAGGTTTTCTTCAAAGATTAGTCCCCGCTCGGCATCAAATTGGTGCTCCCAACCTTGGTATTCGCTAAGTTTATCTCGGTAGTAACGCTGTAATTTCTTTCCCTTAATACCATAGAAAGAAGCAATGGTTTGAAGACTATGAGCCTGAGTATCGGCCGATCTCTTTTAAAAAAGCCGCAAAATCTTTTGTGATTCGCGTTCCTTTTGCTACTAATTCCCAATCTCTGAAAACAACCTTTCCTGTTGTATGATCCAGCCATCTACGCCGCTTAACATGTAAATAAACATTGCGCCCTCGAAGAGGGAAATCCTGTAATGTAACTTCATTGTAAAATCCCTTAGACTCAAGCTTGTGACCATTAAACTCTTCAGGGATACTGTTCAACTCTTCTAAATAGAGATGCAAATTATCTGCGTCTGATTGATGTGATTTTAACTCGAAATACGTCTTCACTCCTTCGGGAAGGACCAAATCTAATAGTACATTTAGGGATTCGTGCATATGGAAATATTGTCCCGCAAATATCAAATTTTAAATCATTTCCCCACAGGTTTTGTGCCTGATCCCTTTTACTTGGTTCTATTTTGTGGTCAGAGTCCTAGTCTTACTCTTTTTGTTAATGGTATCCATTAATAATTCGTTTTATTCCACCCTTCAACAAAACAGTATTAAAATTAATTAGTAAGCCAAGTTTGAATTCCCCAAGTTTTAAATATGTTAAAGTTTGTGCCAAATGTATGTCGTTCAATGCATCAACACTTTTAACTTCAATCACTAATTTTTTTTCTACTAATAAATCGATTCTGTACCCACATTCTAACTTAACATTCTCGTAAACAAGTGGCATTGGTTTTTCCTTTTCAACGAATAATCCTGATTGCGTTAATTTATAAAATAAGCACTCTTGATAAGCACTTTCTAATAGACCTGGGCCGAGTGATTTGTGGACATCAATCGCTAAACCTATTACCTGTCCTGAGAGTTCATTTTCATTCAGTGTTTTCATTATATTTAGTTTGTTACAAATATTAATAAAAATGGAATCATTTTGAAAATTTAATTAAAAAGCTTTAACCACAGAGCCCTCAAAGAAAAGCCGACACAAAGAACACTGAGTACTTTTCTACAAAGAATTACTAATTTCAATTGAAAATATTTATATATAAACAATTTTTTGGTGCACTCTGCGAAGGTTCTAACTTGGGTTTCCTCCGTGGTTAAATGTATTTTTGAATGGCAAACATTAGAATTAAAAATTCACCCTGTAATTGAAATTAGGAAATAAACCCAATTGATACTGAGTGGTTATTTTTCCTTTTGCCACATCGTAGCCTTGAATAAAAATATTTTTGCGATTGGTGATATTTTGAATGTCTAAAAACCATTCTTGTGTCATTTTTTTACCACTTCTGCGATAAGTAATTTTAAAATCTAAACGGGCATAAGGATCAAATTGTTTCTGGTAGGTTTGCTCAGTTATTTTAATCTCTTTATGCTCTAATTTAGATTGGTTGATATTAATTGGCGTATAACGCTTACCCCCAGCAAATGTAATTTTGGTATCGAATGCAACTACATTTTTCTGACTCAATTTAATTTCTTTACCAGCTAATAAATTAGCAATATAATTGCCATTATAGGCAGTATTGCACTCTATACCATTGCTGCCTTTGTATTTGGATTGGTAGAGCGAAATGCTGTTCAACAAATAAAAACCTTTGCTAAAATATTTCTCTAAAGTAAATTCCAGTCCATAGTTTTGGCCTGTTCCTTTATTGGTTAAACTATCGGTATTCGGGTTGTTAAAATCAGCCCCTTCGTTAACAGCAGAGTAATAAGAACTGTAGGTGTTTACAGGGATATTATACAAGTATTGGTAATAGGCTTCTGTTTTGAAACGCCATGTTTTATGAAATGAATAATCATAAGCAATTACATTGTGAAGGCTTTTGGTGAACCCTAGTTTTTTATTGGTTTCGAAATAATGGATAGCACTTTGAGTGGAGTCGATGGGCGCAGTGGTTTTTAAATAATAGGTCTGCATGGTTTGCATCTGACTGTGCATACCCGAGGCAAAACTGATTTTTTTGTTTTTAGACAATTGATGTGTAAGTCCAATGCGGGGTTCAATAGCTTTGCTTCCATTGAGTGTTAGCGTTTGAAAATGTAGACCTGAATTTAAAGTAGTACGCGGTGATATTTTGTATTGGCTGGTAATAAAGGTTTGAAACAAAACTGTATTTCCTTTGTCATTGCGAAGGGTATGAAAAGCGTTATCGAAATAAAAACTATCGTTAAAATTGAAACGAATGTTTTGTGCATTAATACCAAATGTAAAATTAACAGCAGCACTTTTTTTGTAGTTTAAAGTACTACTTAAAATATAGCGCATCAGCTTCGAATTGTCTCTGTATTCGGGTTTTCTGCCACCGCTCCATACGGAATCTTGAAGGGTATTTACCCCTGTATAGGTAGAACCTATGGAGGTTTTTAAAAATATTTTGGAATTAAAATAATGCGTATAAGCTGCGCCTGCAACACCCATGGAAGTTTTGTATTTTAAATCGCGATTAGCGTTAGAGTATAAGTTAGCAGTATCCTTATTATCGGCATTTGTAAAATGAATATTGCTAGCACCACCAATTCCAAAAATACTAAATTTATCTTTTTTTAATGGCACATCTATTTTAAAAGTAATATCTTGATAATAGGGAATGGCAGTACCTGTTCCAAAATTGACACCAATTTTTTGAAAAATAGCAAGCGTGGAGTATCTGTAATTGGCAATAAAGGAAGCCTTACTTTTTTTGTTAAAGGGGCCTTCGACACCTGCTTCAAAACCATTAAATCCTATTTGACCGGTATATTCCGTTTTGCTTTTATTGCCATTGCGCATTTGCAAATCGAATACACCCGCCGTGGCGTTGCCATACATTGCAGGGAAGGCGCTGGTCAGAAAATCTGATTTGGCAAGCACATTGTTATTAAGAATACTTACTGGACCACCACTAGCCCCCATGGCTCCAAAATGATTCGGATTTGGAATATCAATACCATCCATGCGCCACAATAAACCTTGAGGTGAATTGCCTCTTATAATAATATCATTGCGCGAGTCGTTATTGCCAACAACACCCGCAAAATTGCTCGCCATTCGCGCTGGGTCGTTGCGACTGCCGGCATATCTTCGGGTATCTTCTATATCGAAGCTTTTGGCGCTTAAAGAAATATTGTTGTTGTTGACATTGTATCTCGACTTGGCTTTAATAGAAGCACTTTTTAATTCTACTACTTTCTCTGTTAGCTCAATTTCTAAAGCTGTTTGCTTGCCGCTTACATGGTTAATATTGTTGGCAAAATATTCTCCATATCCCATCATATTAACCCGAATATTGATACGGCCAATGGGCACATTTGGAATGCTAAAATAGCCATTTAAATCGCTAATACCCGAAGCAATTATATTGTTTGAATCTACAATTTCAATACTTGCTTTTATAAGAGGTAATTGGGTTTGGGCATCCACAACTCTGCCTCTTACCATTTGGGTTAAGGTTTGCGAGGAAAGAATGCCGATGCTAAAAACGAGAAGAGTAAATAGTAATAATTTTTTCATACCACAAAACTATTCTCGTCAAATAAAGCAGTGCTTAACATTTGTTAATTTATCTGCGCGTTCATCGATTTGCGAATTCGACTTAAACTTTCTGGTTTTATGCCAAGATAGGAGGCAATGTGCTGGAGTTTGGTAAGCTGAAGCAGTTGAGGATTTTGTTCTAATAATTCTATATACCTTTCTGTCGCTGTTTTGGAAAGCAAACTAATCTGTCGTTCTTCTTTAAAGCATAAATAACTTTCCGCATTTAGCCTACCCAAACGTTCGCCTGTTGCACAACATTTATAGCATTCGTTTAAATCGTTATAGTTAATACTCATTAGTAAAGTGTCATCCAGTGCCTCTACATTTGATTTAGAAGGTGTTTGTGTAATAAAAGAACTATAGCTGCTAGAGAAGCAATTGGCACCTGCAAATTCAATGGAGATATCTTCGCCATTGGGTGTTATAGAAAATAAACGCGTAGAGCCGCTAATAATAAATGATAAATAATTTTCAACGTCTCCTTCCATCAATATGATACTACCCTTTCTGAATCTGCGTTCGGTAAGCTTGCTTTCAAAGAGGTACCATTCATCCTTTGTAAGGACGGCTTGTGAATCGAAAAACTGACGGATTAATGTTTTCATTGTAAAATGTAAAAAACTGGTTGATTTACTATGTAAATGTAAATTGGCTGTGGATTGTTTGAGGTGCAATTTAAGAGCTTGAATGTTAGACCTAAAAAGTATTTCGATGAATTTAAATTTATCCATATTGATAAATGATCGAATGTTTAAATATGTTGTTAAAAAAATAACATGGGTTTGCAGCCTATTCTGAATAATTAAAAATCTAGAAAAATGACAAAGAGAATCATTGGCCAATTCTTAAACCTACAAATTAATTAACAGGTTAAAAAACAAGTTGAAATAAATTGTCTAGGCAATGAATTCATTCAATTCTTGTTATTATTGCAAACAGATACAAGTGCTATGAATAAACTATTTTTAAACCAAACCATTATGAATATACGCTCCTATTCAAATAATTTCATGATCAAATCTTCCATTTTAAAATTAATAATTTTTAGTGGACTCCTATTTTTATCTGATAATTTATTAGCTCAAAGTTTCAAAGTGAAAGGCGTTCAAATTGGCGGGATAGAAAAAGAAATTTCAGGAGAGTTTATATTTACAGATTCTAGTGTATGGATTTCAAGGATTATTTCAAATGACACAAATATAACAACACTTATTATTTCAGAAAAAAAAGATGAAAAGATTATTTGTAAAATGGGAAGCATTACTTACGAATACGAAATTTATAAAAGTTCGAAAAAGGAGGAGAGAAAATCAAATATATTTTATATCAAAGAGATTGTTATTAACCAGGCTGGGAGAATAATATTTACCTACAAAACCCTATTGATTTAAATTTAATCCATTCTAATTGATTAAATGAACTCAAAATAAAACAGGTGGAATTGACTCACTGTTGAGCAATATTATTAAAAATATTTTTTGATGGATTCTCATTAAATCGACAACTCTTTGAGAAATGTTGCTTAACCAAATGTCTATTTTTATAATTACTGTCTCTCTAAATATGAACTTTTAAATCCTTCACAATTATTTTATTTATCTAAATTTCAATTAATTAACCCTATTTTTCAAAAATGTGTTGCAAAACTTAACACTGTTAACTAATTTTGCTCCCGAATCAATCACATGGGCATTAACGAAAGAAAAGAAAAACAAAAAGTAGAACTGAAGCAACAGATTTTGGATGCTTCAGTAAAACTATTTTCCGAACATGGTTATGATGGTGTAAGCATGCGCAAGATTGCGGAGATTGTAGAATATAGCCCAACTACAGTATATCTTTACTTTAAAGACAAGAACGAAATTTTATTTGAATTACACGAAATTGGATTCAAAAAAATGGAAGAATTTAACCGAGATATCATTGATATTAAAAATCCTCTATTGCGCCTGCACAAGTTGGGTGAAAATTATTTGCGCTTTGGTTTGGAATACCCAGATTATTATGACCTCATGTTTTTACTACCTGCCCCGATGGAATTTATTAATAAAATGCAGGATTGCAACTGGACCAGCGGAGATAATGCACTCTTTATTTTAAAATCTATTTTGCAAGAGTGTATGGATAAAAAACTCATTAAACATGGTGATGTAGATGTAATGGCCATGGCCATTTGGGGCATGGTACATGGCATGGTATCTCTTACTATTCGCAAACGATTTGAAAAACTATTAGATGAATCTGAAATCATTCCATCCATGAACAAGTCGCTAAACTGGCTCATGAATACAATGGATACCAGCAGTTAAAAAATTTTGCCTATATACTTAACGCCGTTAATAACAATAACATAATTAATAACAATAACGCCATTAATACAAATGAACTTAAAATTAACATTCCTTTTACTAGGCTTCTCAGCCAATGCTATTCAAGCCCAAAGCAGCCTGGACAACTACGTGGAAAATGGTTTGAAAAATAACCTCGTTCTGCAACAAAAAAACATTGCATTAGAAAAAGCAATGCTCTCTCGTAAAACAGCCAACAGTCTTTTCTTCCCTGCTGTGGGCTTAAAAGGTGATTACCAATCTGGCGAAGGTGGACGACAAATTGCCATTCCTTTGGGAGATATGTTAAACCCGGTTTATACCACCCTCAATCAATTGACAAAGAGTGATGCATTTCCACAGATAAACAATGTAAAAACTAATTTTTTCCCTAAGAATTTCTACGATGTTAAGGTGCGCACCAGTATGCCCATTATCAACTCTGATTTAATTTACAATAAACAAATTCAGAAAACACAAATTGTATTGCAGCAATATGAAGTTGAAATTTACAAAAATGAACTTACTAAAAACATCAAAGTAGCCTACTACAATTATTTAAGTGCGTCACGTTCTATCGGCATATACGAAAACGCTTTACAACTTGCAAAAGAAGGTAAACGCATTAATGAAAGTTTATACCAAAATGGCAAAAGTGTTAAGGCTTATGTGTTGCGCTCTGAAAGTGAAATTCAAAATTTAGAAGCGCAACAATCATCGGCCATGCAACAAGTAAAAAATACACAGATGTACTTTAATTTTTTGCTTAACGAAAACATGAATCGGACAATAGATACTAGTGGAACAGACAACCTAGATCAAGTAAAACTAAACACCTATTTAAACAGCGAAACATCGGTTAAAAACAGAACAGAATTAAAAGCTTTAACACAATCTATCTCAGTATACCAAACTGTACTTAAAATGAACCAGGCATTTTGGATGCCCAAGCTGAGCGGCTTTGTTGACCTTGGCTCTCAGGCTAGCGACTGGAAATACAACCAACAATCGCGTTATTATTTTATAGGTTTACAATTAGATATTCCCCTATTCGCTGCAGGAAAAAATACCCATAAAATAAAACAAGCAGAACTCGATTTAAAAAATCAACTTTTAGATACAAGCGTTGTAGGACAGCAAATAAGGTTAGCAGCAGAAATGGCGCAAAACAATTTAAAAAGCGCCTATGATAATTATATGGCAAGTACTCAACAAGTAGAGGCAGCAACGGCCTATAATAAACTCATAGAAAAAGGTTACAAAGAAGGCATTCACTCCTTTATTGAAAGTATTGATGCAAGAAACCAACTAACAACTACAGCTTTAAAAATGGTGATCAATCGATATCAATTATTAATTGCTTTGGCTATTTGCGAAAGAGAATATTCAACCAAATAATACTTCACTTAGATGCTTCAACAAAAAAATAAATTCACTCCTCCTACAAACAAAATTTAAAATGAAAAATAATTTAATCCTTATCAGCATGGGTCTTGCACTGGCTATTTTTATAAGCAGTTGCGGTAAAAAAGCAGAACCCGCCAACACCCAAAAAACCAATGAAGCCATACCCGTGAAAGTTATAGCTTTGAAAAAAACAGAAATGGGCAGTAGCCTATTCGCCTCAGGACAATTCACCACAGATGACGAAACACTTTTATCATTTAAAACTGGCGGTGTAATTCAAAAAATATATGTAAAAGAAGGTGACAATATTCACAAAGGTCAAATATTAGCAAGTCTTAATTTAACTGAAATTACAGCCCAAGTAAACCAAGCGCAAATTGCATTAAATAAGGCTGCCCGCGACTATAAAAGATTGGAAAATTTATTCAAAGATAGTGTTACTACTTTGGAACAATTGCAAAATGCCAAAACTGGTCTTGAACTAACCCAGCAGCAATTGGCAAGTGCTAAATTCAATTTAAATTATTCAGAAATTAGGGCTACTCAAGATGGTGTAGTTTTACAAAAAATGGCGCAAGAAGGTCAAGTCATTAGTGCTGGAACACCCGTTTTGCAAACCAATAGCAAGGGTAGCAGTGATTGGATTTTACGCATCGCAGTAAGCGACAAAGCATGGGCAACAACTCATTTAAAAGACAAGGCTTTGGTGAGTATAGAAGCTTTAAATATGCAAAATATAGAAGGCATGGTATCTGCCAAATCAGAAAATGCAGATCCTGCGACTGGTTCGTTTAATATTGACATTAAACTTAGCAGCACAAAAAATTTAAACATCGCTTCAGGTATGTTTGGCAAAACCGAAATCATTGTTTCACAAAAAAATAATGGCTGGAGAATTCCATACGATGCCTTATTGGATGGCAATGCCAATAATGGCTTTGTATTTGTAACCAACGATGATAAAGTAGCCAAAAAAGTAGCCGTAAAAATTGCAGGTATTTATCAAAATACTGTTCTCATAAACGAAGGACTTTCTGACTACAAATCACTGATTGTTTCTGGAAGCGCTTACCTAACAGATCAATCTGTTATAACCTTGGTAAAACCATAATTAAATTTAAAAAATAGCAGTATGAAATTATCAGAATACGCTGTAAAAAATTATCAATTTACTTTGGTAATTTTCATTATGGCCATTGTCGTTGGCATCAGTACTTTATTGAATATGCCCCGTTCGGAAGACCCTGAAATAAAGGCTCCACAGTTTCCCATCATTGTTGTTTACCCGGGCACATCGCCCCAAGATATGGAAGATTTGGTAGTAGACCCTATTGAAAAAAGAATCTCTGAATTGGAAGATATTAAACGTATTAAAACCACTATTAACGATGGTGTTGCGGTTATTAATGTAGAATATAAATATGAGAGTAATGTTACTGAAAAATACCAAGAAATTGTGCGTGAAGTAAATAGCATGCGCAGCGAATTACCAGAAGATATTTTAAGCATTGATGTCACTAAAATTTCTCCAACAGATGTTAATATTTTGCAAATGGGATTGGTTTCTGAAAATGCTTCGCGCGAGCAATTGAAAAAACATGCCGAGTATTTACAAGATATGTTAGAAAAGGTAAAACCCTTGCAAAAAGTTGAAATTAGTGGTTTGCCGAATCAAATTGTTAGGGTAGATTTAAAACTCGATCAGCTTTCGCAAATGCACATTCCTGTGAGTGCAATTATTGGAAGTATGCAAAGTGAAATTGCCAATATACCTGGAGGAAGTGTAATTGCAGGTAACAAATCATTCAACATTAAAACAAGTGGTAATTTCAAGTCAATATCAGAAATTGAAAGCACTATTGTATATAGCGTTGGCGGTAAAAATATTGCTCTGAAAGATGTGGCAGATGTCCATTTTGATTATGAAGAAAACAAACACATAACCAGATTAAATGGGCACCGATGTGTATTGATAGATGCTGCACAAAAACCAGGCTTTAATATTTCACAAACTCAAAAATTGTACTTGCCAGTAATTGCAGATTTTAAAAAGACTTTACCTGCCAATATTGAATTGGTAGATTATTTTGACCAAGCAGAAAATGTAAACAATCGCTTAGGTGGATTGGGAATTGATTTTATTATTGCCATTCTATTGGTAGCCATTACTTTGTTGCCGTTGGGCGGCCGAGCTGCTGTGGTGGTTATGATCTCAATACCTTTATCATTGGCCATAGGTTTAGTGATGCTGAACGCCTTGGGTTATAACATGAATCAATTGAGCATAGTAGGCTTAGTAGTTGCATTAGGATTATTAGTAGATGATAGCATTGTTGTTGTCGAAAATATTGAACGTTGGTTGCGAGTAGGATTCTCACGAAAAGACGCCACCTTAAAAGCCACCAAACAAATAGGATTGGCCGTTATTGGTTGCACAGCTACCCTCATCATTGCTTTTATGCCTTTGGTATTTTTACCCGAAGGAGCTGGCGATTTTATTCGCAGTTTACCTATGGCCGTTATTTGTTGCGTATTTGCTTCCATGCTCGTGTCTCTTACTATCATTCCATTTTTATCCAGTCGCATTTTAAAACAACACGAAGGACAGAATTCTGGCAATTTATTTTTGAGGGCATTACAAGCAGGCATTCATAAAGTATATGGTCCTTTTTTAGACCGTGCTTTAAAACATCCTGTAATTACTGTCATTATTGCATTGGTTATCTTTATTGGTTCATTGCAACTTATGCCAATTATAGGATTTAGTTTATTTCCAGCTTCAGAAAAACCACAATTTTTGGTCAACATTATTACACCGTTACAAACCAATATTTACAAAACAGATAGCGTTGCAAAATATGTAGAAAAAGAACTTGCAAAGCACTCTGAAATAAAATATTTCACCAGCAATATTGGCAAAGGCAATCCGCGCATTTATTACAATGTGATTCCAGAAAATGAAAGAGGCGATTTTGCTCAAATATTAGTGCAACTGGAAGCCCATACGACACCCGACAAAAAATTGGAATTAATTGAGCAACTAAGAAAGCAATTCGGTGCATTTGTAGATGCTAAAATAGAGGTTAAAAACTTTGAACAAGGTCCCCCAATTGTGGCACCTATAGAAGTGCGCCTAGAAGGTGAAAATCTCGATTCTTTAAGACTCATCGCAGAACGTGTTGAGCATCTTTTAAAACAATCGCAAGGTACCATATATGTCAATAATCCTGTCATCAATTTAAAAAGCGATATTAAACTGGATATTGACAAAGAAAAGGCCAATAGTTTGGGCATACCAATCGTCAACATCGATCGAATTGTGCGACTTTCTGTTGCGGGTTTAACGCTCGGCAATTTTTCTGATGCCAACAGCAACGATTTTGATATTATATTGACAGCACCAAAAGGCGAGAGAGCCACCATGGATATTTTCAACAATATGTATGTAAACAATAATGCTGGTATGGCTATTCCTTTATCTCAAATCTCAACAATTAAACTAGAATCTTCTCCATTAACCATTAATCACTATGATAAACTCAGGGTTGTTTCTGTTAGTGCGTTTGTTCAAAAAGGATTTCTTGCAGATAATGTTATCAATGATGTTATCAAACAAATGAACGGCTTAAAATTACCGGAAGGATACAACTTTAAAATGGGTGGGGAGTTTGAATCGCGCCAAGAATCATTCGGTGGCTTTGGCACCATTATTATTATTACCATTTTTTTATTCATTGCCATTTTAATTCTTGAATTTAAAACCTTTAAAAGCACACTCATTGTCTTGTCTGTAATTCCATTGGGAATGGTGGGTGCTTTAATGGCATTATGGATAACAGGCAATTCACTATCGTTCGTAGCCATTATTGGTTTAATTGCATTGGCAGGTATTGAGGTGAAGAACTCCATTTTGTTGGTTGACTTTACAAACCAATTGAGAAAAGAAGGCAGAAGTTTGGAAGAAGCCATCCGCGAAGCAGGGGAAATTCGTTTCCTCCCTATCATTTTAACCTCCTTAACTGCCATTGGAGGACTAATGCCAATAGCAGTTTCAACAAATCCGCTCATTGCGCCTTTAGCGATTGTTTTAATTGGTGGACTTATAAGTTCTACCCTTTTATCCAGAATTGTAACACCTGTTATTTACAAATTACTACCACCAAAAACTGAGGCTTAAATTACAATTATCAATTTTATTTATGAAAAATACAATTCTTATCATTTCATTTTTTTTATTCGGAATAACTACCAATGCCCAAGTAAAAAATGATTCTTTAAAACTTTCTATTTCATTGGAAACTGATCCTGCTTTTTGGGCAGGCACTTTACAAAATAGCGTTGGCTTTGATGCCAACCTAGATTTTAAATTTAAGAAACTACAAGGGTTCAGATTTGGCATACTAGGTTATTCTGGAAAGTGGAGTGGTGCCTTTGGCAAACAACTAATATTAACTTCCGATTTTAAAGAAGACAATTGGGAAACCCAATGGAATGGACTTGGATTAGAGTTCCAGTATCAATTTAAAATGGGATTAAAAAGAGGTGGTCTGTTAACGGGTGTACGTTTGCAATGGAATCAATTTTTATATAATCAAAATGACCAAAAGAAAGGTGAAGCTAATCACTTTGTTATGACCCCTCAAATTGGGTTCCAATGGTTCCCATTTAAAAAACTAGGTTTATATGTATTGCCCTGGGCAGGCGAACAAATTCCCGCTTTAGGAGACGATAGAATTTATATTAACAAAACTTTTCATGCTACCAGAAAGTTGATGCCCATTATAACCGCCCATTTGGGTTGGGAGTTTAGTTTTTAACAATGGCATAAAAAAAAGGCGCTCCAATTCAGGGCGCCTTTCTTTTAACTAAAACTATATAAAATTATTATTTATTTAAGATAATTTGCTTAGTAGCTACTTGATTATCTGCAACGACAGTTACTGTGTAAACACCGTTTGCAAATGCTGATAAATCAATGTCTGCATTGTTGGTATCTACTGTTACTGTTTTCACTATTGCACCTA
>JANXMZ010000031.1 GCA_025354385.1 Bacteroidota bacterium | reverse complement strand
CAAGCCTTTTGAAGACAACAACGGACCACCTCTAATACAGATACAGGGGGTTCTTTTCTGAAAACAGTATTATTCTGGTAAAAGTTTATTGATAATCTGAAACTTATGTTCTTGTCCAAAATTGTTTAGGACAGGATTGGTAAATAAACTATTAACTATAGCAAATGTAATGAACATGCAAGTGGTGCAATGAACGATTGACCGACCAAGTTGAAATTTACGTAAGGTCATGTCTTTTGAGATGCTGAAAATAGAAGTTTAACTGAATATTATTGCCTTCAATACACCGTTCGGAACAGTTCCGAACGGCACTCGAATGGACGTTCGGATATTTATCAAGTAAGAACACAAACAATTGTTTCTAAAGCAATGAAAAGGTTAATTAATCAATAAAAACATTTGTTCGGTCGTATTTACTTAATTTTTCTTAAAATATATTAATCGAATTAAAGTTGGGAAAACCAACAATAACATCGGCAAACCAACAATGAAACCACCAATTACAGCAACGGCTAATGGTTGTTGCATTTGGGCCCCCAAACCAATGCCCAGCCCCAATGGCATCAATGCTAGTATTGCCCCAATGGCAGTCATTAACTTAGGTCGGATACGCAAGGCAATGGCATGGTTGATAGATTCATCAACATTATTATTTATCTTCATATTGGCTTTAAATTGGTTGACGGTAAAAATGGCATTTTCTGCAATAATCCCAACTATCATTATGATTCCTGTATAACTACTTACATTTAGAGGGATTCCAACAAAATACAGAGCAAGAATACATCCGCTGATACCCATCAAAGAAATAAAAAGTATGAGTAGTGCAATCATCCATTCCTTAAATAAGAACATCAGAACACCAAATACAAACAAAGCCGCCATTGCCAAAATCAGTAATAACTCGGCAAATGATTTCTGTTGTTCTGCATAAGCTCCTCCATATACTATACTATATCCTTTTGGTAATGGTAATTCTGATTTTAGTTTAGTTTTAATTTCGCTAATAGCACTACCTAAATCCCTATTATCAAGACGGGCAGTAACTGCAATGACCGATTTTAAATCCTCTCTTCTTTGTTCAACCTCTCCAGGGGTAATTGTTGTAGAACAAAAGAACGAAAGCGGACGTGTGGTGCCATCTGGCAAAAAGATTAGCTGTCGTTGAATTTTTTCGAAATCATTGTCTTCATAATTTGTGAACCGCAAGAGTATCCTGCGCATCTGTTCGCCATCCTGCAATTGCCCCACCTGAACTCCACCAGTCATTGCAGCCTGTGCAGGTGAGGGTGTCGGCATATTTGCATTCATCCCCAGCGGAATTCCACCTGTATAGGCTGTCAGTTGAGTTTGGAAATCTGTCAATGTAATTTTATACTGATTCAATTTTTCCTGATTAGGAGTAAATATGAGGACAGGTCCTGCAGTTATCAAACCATTGTTGACATCTGCTATTCCTTTTATCTGTTGTATAATTGGTTCGGCCCTTGCAGATAACTGTCTTAATGTTTGATAATCATCCCCGAATATTTTAATTTCAATGGGTTTTGCTGTACTCATTAAATCACCAAGTAAATCGGATATCCGCTGACCAAATGAAATATCCATAACCGGAACTGAAGCAGCTATTTCATTGCGCAAATCTGAAATCACTTCAAATGTATTACGCTTTCTATCCTTTTTTAATTGAATCAAATAATCACCTTCGGTGGGTTGTATCGAACGGAAAGACATGGCAGTCCCGGTTCGTCTAGAATAGGTCTCTACATCGGGATGTTTCAGTATTATTTTTTCCATTTCCTTACATAACCTGTCTGTTTCCTTTAAATCCGTACCTGGTGGTGAAAAATAATCCAAAACAATTGAACCCTCATCCAAATCCGGTAAAAAGCCAGTTTCCAATTTATTAGAAGCAAACCATGCAGAAAATCCCAATGCGATAATTAAGCAGAATGAAATAATGGGTTTCTTAAAAAACCATGTGAGCCAGCGCAATTTATTTGTAGCTTGGATTGCATCATGGTGGTGAGGTTTTAAAGATGATTTATAACCTATAATTAGATGAAAGACAGGAAGCAAAAGCCATGTAACCAAGAATGAAGTTATCATTGTTATTTGCATAGTATCTGATAACTCCTTAAAAAAGGAACCTGCCATACCACTCATCAATCTGAATGGAAAATGAATGACAATTGTTGCCAATGAAGAACCTATCATGGCAGGGAATAAGTTTTTAATAGACTCCGATACCACTATAAATTTGGTCTTTTCGGGATGTTCCTCGTGGCCTCTGTATATCTGCTCAATAATGACAATTGCATCATCGATAATCAATCCTATGGATGCGGCAATTGCACCAAGAGACATAATGTTAATGGTAATCCCTGCTATGGATAGTGCCAATACTGTAAAGGCAAGTGTTACAGGAATCGTTAGCATCACAACCAAACTTGCTCTCCACGAACGCAGAAATATAATCATAACAATAATAGCTAGAAACAAACCTTCATAAATGGTCTTAATTACACTATGAATGCTGTCACCAACAAATGCACTTTGGTTATAATAAGGTTTAAGTACATATCCCTTTGGTAGTAATTTTTCAATTTCACTCACTTTTGCTTCAGCACTTTTTGAAAAATCAAGCAAGTTTATGCCGGGCTGCTTAACTAGGTCGATTAACACAGCACTTCCTCCATTTGAATTAATTTTGATGAATTCCTGTTGCTCCTGAATTTCGATTTTTGCAATGTCCCTTAATTTAATAATGCGGTTGCCATCAAATTTTATAATAAGGTTTTCCAATTCATTAATATCA
Source organism: Bacteroidota bacterium (assembly GCA_025354385.1). Taxonomy (GTDB): domain Bacteria; phylum Bacteroidota; class Bacteroidia; order NS11-12g; family UBA955; genus JABMMZ01. Next base: position 10,789 of record JANXMZ010000031.1, on the reverse strand, counting down.
TTTACCCGGGTATCTGTCAAATTCAAATACAGCCTACTATAATCAGACATGTAACCATTGGACAAAACAAAATTGTTATTGTTGAATGCAGTGATAATTGTTGAAGGTGTCATGCCAAAGGAAGACATTTTAATGGCATCTGGTATTACAACAAATTCCTTGACTTTACCACCTCTTACAATGACATTTGAGATCCCTTTAATCTGGGACAATATTGGCCTCAGCGTCAAATTGGCTTCATCCCTCAATGCCACCTGAGAGTGTACTTTACTTTCAAGTGTTAATCCAAAAACAGGAAAAACGGATTGATTCATAGCTTCAGCAGTTATATTCACGCCCTGTGGTAAAAAGTTCTTTATTTCATTAATACGACCTTCCAATTGCGTCTTTAGGTCATAAATATCCAACCCCCATTCAAAGTAAATATCAATAGTTGTGGCACCTCTGCTTGTATTTGATTTTACTATCGTAACCCCCTTTACTTTTTTTACCGCACTTTCTAAAGGTTTAGTGACCGTTATCATCATCCTGTCTATAGGGACCTGACCTGCATCCGCAATAACCGTTATCCTTGGGAACAACACTTCAGGAAACAGGTTGGTCGGCATCCGGGTATATGCAAATATACCTGCCATCAGCAGTAATAAACCAATAAACAGGATTGGTTTTTTAAAGATCTCGAAATAGCTTTTTTTGTCAACCATAAATTACTTTTTGATATTTACTATATTTACCAAAGCCGTGTCCGGCAATCCGTAATTTCCAATGCTGATTATCCTGTCATTCAAATCAAAATGCGGTGAGAGTATTTCTGTACTTGCGTCACTTTTATTGCCTATAATTACTGGAATCTTAATTGCAGTTGTGTCATTGATTAATTTCATTACCCAGAATACCTTCATCATTTCATCACTTAATACACATTCCTTAGACAATATCTGTTTATCACTTGCTGAACCTTTATTGACCATAACCTTGACAATCATGTTCTCAGGCAAGAATAAAATTTCATTTGTTTTGGCCAGTATAGTTTGAGTTTGAGCCAAAAAATTCATTGAGGTAAGGGATTTTGTAAACTGTCCATTGTGTACTGAATTATCAGGCAAAATAATCAAACAGGTTTTACCCGTTTTTGCAAATGGAACAAATTCGTAGGGTACATTGACCTGAAAAGTCAAATCACTGCTTTCAGCAATAGTGCAAAGCAACGTTCCCTCCAATACATAATCTCCAGGTTGTTGTTTATCCAAAGTACTGATTACCCCTGAGGCTGAAGCTCTGATTTTAATCAATCCAAAATTAGTCAGAGAAGTATCCAGTTTTGATGCATTATTTCCCAATGACCTTCTTTCCTTAGATTCTAGTTCATACAATATATCCCCTTTCTTTATAGCATCTCCCAATTTTACATGAACATTGGTTATAAATGCAGGAATGGTTGCCGTTACAAGATTGCGCTTTTGATAAATGGTGGTTGCAGACAGGATTAATTCATCATCCAATGAACCATACTTAACATTTGTAACCTCAACAGATGTTTTTGGTTTGGAAATTTCTGTTTCCTCAATTTCCTTAGGGGCTGTTTTACAAGCAATTAACAAAAAGCTGTTAAGCAATATAATAAGGATTCTATTTTTCATTTTCATTTTTGTATTCATCTACCAATTCCAGTAATTGTAGGTATTAATTAATAATTGTTTTTGAGAGAACAGGATGGCATTGTCCCTTTGAATGGTTGCCATATTCTTAAGTGTGGTTATATAGTTGATAATGGAAAGCTGTCCTGTTAAAATTTCCTTTTTATATAAATTCAACAGGATTTCATAGTCTTTTAATTGTTGCTCAGTGATAATCATCCTGTCACTTGCTGATTGAATTTCATTGAGTGCCTTTGTTTTGCGTATGTTATTTTGAACAGAAAAATTATCTTCATAAAATAAAACGGATTTCAATAAAACATCTGTTTTGTTACTGTTGATATTCTTTTGTTTTCCGTCATAAAGACTATAGGTAAAAGTAAACCCAGCATTAACACCAAATCGATAAGGAATAGTAGGCGCATATACTGCATTTAATCCAGTATTAGCAACCGCAAATAATTGTGGTCTGTATTTCAATTCGAAATTATTTCTTGCAGCTACAAGGTTTAAACTGTCCAATCTGTATTTTTCCAAGAAAAGGGAATTACTTACAACTGTAGATATATTCAATTCAATTCCTTGCAAGGTTTTATAAGTGGTATCATTTATTCCGCAAAGGATATTTAAATCCATCAAGTCACGTTTGTAAATGGATGTGAAAGTGGAAAGCTGAAGCTGAAAATTCCTGCTCTCAATATTTAATAATGTCAAATCAGATTGCTTGTATATGCTGCTTTCAACCAATTTACGTACTAAATCCTTTTGTTCGTGCAAAAGGTTTATCATCGATTGTGCATATTCAATCTGTTTGCTGTCCTGAAGGCATAAGATATACTGGTCAGTCACAACTTTTTCAATATCATGGGCTGAAATTTTAGCGTTATTCTGACTGATTTGTGAAGTTAAATTTACTTGCTGGGTTACAATTTTAAGTTTCTGACTGTAAAAAAGCGGTTGTGTAAAATTAAGCAGAGCTTGGTATTGACCACCATTGGCTGCCGCAAAATCATAGCCATAGTATGTACCGGCACCAGGAGAATTCGCTTCAAATTTTCTTTGGTTGTTATCCAGATTGATAATTGGCGAAAATAGGTAACTAGCGGTAATGCCTATTTGGGGCTTGGTATAAAATGCCTTTAATCGTTCAGCTTCAAGTTGGCTGGCCTTGCTCAAATTATTATTATCATTTATCAGCGGGCTATTCGCTTTTGCCGAACTAATGTAATAATCCAGATTCGTTTGACTATAACAGTTTTTTTCAGCCAAAATAAAAAGGCTGATGAATAATAACTTCTTCATGTTTAATAAATAAAAGCCCTGTTTGTTAGAGCTCTTTATTAGGGATGTTAATCTTTTGATTCTTTAATGAATTTTCCGTTACTGTCAAAGATTAAGTCTTTTCCTTTTATTTCTGCTTCATAGGTTATAATCCCTTTGGCATCTGTTATTTTTGCGGCTTCTTTCACCTTTTGTCCAGAATAATTATTTTTTACATATTCCAAAACACCTGCAGGCAATTCAGTTATTTTAATTTCAACCTCAGTTTCCAGAACTTTGCCATTGACATCCATCAATACCGAATGGTCAACTTCATTAAGGTCAAAATTAACTTCGTAATTACCATTTTCCATTTCCCATTTAACTTCCTTTGCACTTGGGTATTGTTTTTGGAATGCATTTTTAACTACAGAAGGGACAGCATTTTCCTTGATTTTTTGAGCGAAGGTGAAGGATGTAATCATCACAGCAACCAGCATTAAAACTATTTTTTTCATTCTAAATTTAAATTATGAAACAAAGGTGCCACACAATTTTGAAGAAATTCTGTTTTTTAGAATATTATTTCAGATTTATTGAAATTATTTTCAAATTTGTATGAAATTTTTCAGCCATTGATATCCTTTATCTTTTTAAAAATGGCCAATTCTAGCCCATTGCCTTGTGAAGATGGATTTACTTTGGCAAACCTTTGAAATAAATAGTTTATGTCAAGCGATTAATTGCTTCCAGTATTTGAAAATCACAACGATATAGTTGTCAATTGAATATTAATCATTCCATCCTGAATATTACGCCTGCTGGCGTTTAAAAACAAATTGTTAATTAAAACCTTTGCAAGAGCCTTATTGTAGTTTAGTATAATTCCATTAACCATCTTAATATCAATGGAAATATTCTTTGATTCTGCTTGTTCCCTTGGAGAAAAAGGGATCCGAAACCTCAGTATATTTTAAAATAGAATAGCTTTTTACTCATTTTTTTCTACTTTTAAACCTAGTACCATTTGGAATTTTAGTATTTTCCGGAGGCATGGTCCCATTTAAGGGACCCTGTATTTCAAAGGTTAGATTGTAAGTCCTTAATTTAAAATTTACTTTTCACTTACATCCTGCATTTTAAAAACATACCAATTGGTATGTTTTTTTCTACACTTCGTCATAGTGAGCTTGTCGAATCTATGGACGAAGTGTATCGAAGCAGCATACTAACACCCTACCACAGTTTTCTCATAGCAACTGAGTTAACTTGTATGTACCGAAAATTAACTTTCAGATTTTTTAGTGAAAAATAATTCTTAAGAGGGGTAATTATTTTTTCAGGTCCCTTACATGGGACCGCCCCCTCGGAAAACACGATTTTCTTGATATTATTATATCATTGTATAGCTGATGAGTTATAAAGTGGACTCAAATACGGAGTTTAAGGGGCGATTTCCTTATAGCCTACTCCTCAGCTTGGCAAGATATGGTTCTGGACTACTTCCATCAAAGGATGAATACTCTTCTAAAGTTTTATGTTTAATCTTAAACCAATTTTGTAATTCATTCGATTTCTGTCTGAAATGATCTAATCGGCTTTGTGTGCCTTTGATCTCTCATGTATATTCATGTTTTTAAACTTATTTCAATTTTACTCATTAAAAATCTTCAAATACTTATCATATAAATAGGTCTTACCATACTTCACCGATTCGTCTAGTGGTTTCAATATTCCCAGACCTACAAAACGCTCGATTAACTTTGTTGCCCCAGGACGGGTGAATTTTAAATTTTGAATAGCCATGCCGACACTGGTTAATGGATTAGTAAACAAATACTGAAGGAATTTAACACCGCTGTCAGCTTCTCTTTTTCCAAGTGACTGTATCTTACTCATATCACGCTCTTTTAAAGCGGCAATTTTTTTAGATGTAGCAATACTTTCGTTGGCGGTAGCGATTATACCATCTAAATAAAAATGTAACCACTCTTCCGGTTTGTTGTTATGGTAAGCAGTGAGTTTGTCGTAATACAATTGCTGATGCTTTTTAAAATAACTACTCAGAAACAGCACCGGTTTTTCAAGCACCGCTCTTTCATATAGAAAAAGGGTAATCAATAAACGACCTGTTCTACCGTTCCCGTCCAAAAATGGGTGAATGGTTTCAAATTGTGAATGGATAAGGCCTGCTTGTAAAACTGGCATGAGTTCAGTATTGTGAATGAATTTCTCCAAATCTGATAGAGCAGTCATCATTTCATTGACTGGCGGAGGAATAAAATGTGCTTCTTTTAAAGTAGCACCGCCAATCCAATTCTGAGATTTTCTGTATTCTCCAGGATCGGCAAAGTGAGTTGATCTCTCTCCAGTCATAAGTTCTTTATGCAGTTCACGAATAAATCTTAGTGAAAACGGAAATTCCGTTAATCTGTTTTTGCCATAATTTAATGCATCTATATAATGAAGGATATCATCGGCATCCGTATCTTTTACATTAACCCCTGCACTCAATTCTAGTGCATCAAGCATTGTAGCGCGAGTGCCTTCAATTTGTGCTGAGCTTGTAGCATCCTTTATCACATACATGCTGATAAAAAAGTCAGCATTCGGAAGGGTATGGGTAATCCCATCCAATTTGCCAATAAGTCTCTCAGCCATTGCTGCTTTCGTTAAAATAGTATTTGAAAAACTCAGCAGTTCTCCAGATGGAAAAGCATCTGGAATAAAAGCACTATAACCATCTGTTTGTTTTACTTTAGTTCCTATTCTCATAATAGCTGTAAATTAGTTTACATTACAAGTGCAAATATAAACTAAAAGAGGAGTTAGTTTACATTGAGAGGGTAAATGTAAACTAAAATTCAAAAATATTTCATAGGTAAAATGGCTTAAATAGCACAATATCAATGATAATCATGGTTTTCTAGCTTTTTTAGAGGTAGAAATATTTAGCCTATCCCTTAGTGATTTTTAAAATTGCATTGTTTTTTATTCGTTTTTTACTTGTTAACCTAGCGCCATTCGGAAATTTGGCGTTTTCCGAATGCACAATGCCATATATAGGACCCGATATTTCAAAAATAAGATTCTAAGTCCTTAATTTAAATTTTACTTTTTCAGTTACTAACTGCTTTCATTAAAAACATACCGATTGGTATGTTTTTTTATTTTAAGATAGTTAAGACACTTCGTCCTACTGAGCTTGTCGAATCTATGGACGACGTGTTCCGAAGCAACACGCCACTACACATTCACAATTTTAACAAAGCAACTTTTACCAATTTTAAAATGCAGCTCAAAATGAGCCGTAAATAACTCAAAAATGAGCATTAAATACTATATTCAAAGGGAAGGGTTATAGTTGTGAATTGTAAAATTTTATTTTCTTAGTGTTGTTATTTTACATTGATTACAAGTGTATTGCAATAATTTAGGCTCAATATTCGTATCTTTACGTATCTTACCGAATCAATTACGTTTGCTTTTATAAATATTATTCGTATATTTGCGTATCCAATCATATCATTTAAAACTATGGCAAAAGTACATACCTTTCAATTAGATCTTGATTTTACGCTATTAAATGCAATAAGTGTAATTGATAGATTTGGCGGTTCCTGGAAGTCAATTGAGCAACGCGAAGGCGCAAGAAGCCTCAAACAATTAAAATCAGTTGCTACAGTTCAAAGCGTAGGTGCATCAACAAGAATTGAAGGTTCTAAAATGACCAACGATGAAGTCAAGTTATTGATTTTTGATAAACTTTCAATCGACAAGTTAGAGGAGCGTGACCGTCAAGAGGTTCTTGGTTATTTTAACACACTTGATATAATATCTGAATCCTATCAGGATATTGATACCTCAGAAAGTAGTATTCAAAATTTACACAATATTTTATTAAAGTTGAGTGAAAAGGATCAATGGCATAAAGGAACTTATAAGCAACATGCAAATTCTGTTGAAGCGACAAATACAGACGGTACAAAGACTACCATTTTTAACACAGCAGCTCCGGGGTATGAAACAGAAGATGCTATGCGAGATTTATTTGAATGGTATAATTCCGACAACGCTACCCCTCCAATAATTAAAACAGCTGTTTTTGTATATGATTTTTTAAGTATCCATCCTTTTCAAGACGGAAATGGGCGTTTGAGTCGTTTGTTGGCAACATTATTATTACTGAAGCATGGATATTCGTGGATTCAATATGTTAGTTTTGAACATGAGATAGAAGAGAGGAAGCCTGAATACTACAGGGTGTTGATGGAATGTCAGAGTAAGCGACCAGGCGAAAATATTACCCTATGGGTATTGTTCTTTTTGGATTGTCTCGGCCATATTCAAAATAAATTAGACCAAAAGCTTAATACAAAGAGTAGCGAAGATCAAATGACCCCAAGAGAAAAGACGATTTTTTCTTATATAGAGAACCATCCTGGAAGCCGCTCTGGTGAAGTAGCAGAAAATCTTAAAATACCTTTGCCAACAGTGAAGAGGATAATTGCTGGAATGTTAGATGGAAAGTTTCTTTCAAAGTATGGTTCAGGAAAAGGAACCAATTATACAACAGAGAGCCTATTGCAAATAAAAAATAATATTGCTATGACATTTAATGAAAATGATACAAAAAAGGAGTTCTTATTAAAAAATAAATATTCATTTTTAAATTTGAAGAAACTTATTCTAAAACCTAAATTTAAATGGATAAAACCAGATGATTGGAGTAAGGAGTTGTTAGGTGCTGATATGTTTTTAAAAATCAAATGCACCAATTTAAAAGGGACTGAAAATAATCAATCGTACTATCTGCCAGCTCTAAATAATCCATCTTATTATGAGCCTGTTTTTACAATTAATAACCCAATTAATATTCCGGAAAGTTTATGGGAGGGTGCTCCAATGGAAAATGAGTTTCCGATAAAAGTTGTTTTGGAAGTTACTGGTTTGAAAAAGTTTGATGTCGTTGTGGTATATGATGAAGCCAGTTTGTAGGTCATATTATTGTTTCCGGCAGAATTAGGGATGTAAGCTTCAAGTGGCTATTGAAAAAGGATAGCTTCCCATTTGTTTTTTTCTTGAAAAGCAGGTCCGATTCGAGATTTGGTTTTTTATGGAGGGGTAGTTACATGGAAGGCCAATATTTCAAAAATAGGACTGCAAACTCTCAAATTCAAATTTACTTTTGCTATTAAATCCTGCATTTTAAAAACATACCAATTGGTGTGTTTTTTTCTACACTTCGTCATAGTGAGCTTGTCGAATGTATGGACGAAGTGTATCGAAGTAACATACTAACACCCTACCACAATTCTCTCGAAGCAACTTTGTTCAGTGGTATGCACCAAAAATCAACTTTCAGATTTAGTAGCGAAAGATAATTCTTTAGAGGGGTAATAATTTTTCGGTCCCTTATATGGGACCGCTCCTTCGGAAAACATATTTTTCTTGATATTATTATATATTTGTTTAGCTAATGAGTACTAAAATGGATTCAAATTCGGAGTTTAAGGGGGGCGATTCCCTTATGGTCTAAAAAGACACAAGCTTTTTGGGTGGATTAAAAAAAAGGAGGTTCAAGAAGAATGTACTAATGGAAGTTTTAGTATATACATTAGAGAAAAGGTTAAAGGCAACGATCCTAAAGATCCAAAAAAACAGATAACAAAAAATTTCAACAGTTATTAAACCAACACCCACAAGATAATGAATAAAATTATTTTAATATTTCTACTACTATTATGTTCATTTAAACCTCATAAAAATGAAATAAAAATTGCTGTAAAATTAACTGATAATGGCAGGCTAATATTATTTAGTAACAACATAGCATCAGATAGTATTAAATATTCATCTGTATGGAATACAAATTTAACTGCCTATTTAAAAGCCGATACAGTTTTTGTAGGATATAGATTTGGTAGTAAATCTACTGATAAAAATATAACATTTCCTTTTCAATTCGATGTATATCATGTCGAAAATGGCAAATTAAGAAAGGTGTCATCATTTATATCTTCTGATTTTGAATGTAATTACTTTGGAAATAATTGTTTGTTAAATTTAAATAATGGTAAGATCGAATTTAGTACAACAAATATTAGTCTAAAATTGGATTATGAAACTATTACTAATTTAAGTTACAATTTGAAACGATTGTTCCATCAATAATTATATTTTACCAGGCTAAAAGAGACACCACAATTCCCTGTAAATTTTAAAATAGTATCATTTTTCATTTATTTTTTTTCGTGTAAACCTGATGCCATTCGGAATTTGGTGTTTTCCGAAGGCATGGTCCCATGTAAGTGACCCTATATTTCAAAAGTAGTATTGTTCAATCTTAAATTCAAATTTACTTTTGAGTAATTTAAAAAGGCCAAATTGATGAATTTAATTTAGCTATTAAAACCTACTTTTAGTAAGAACATACCGCTTGGTATGTTTTTAATGACACATCACTCAATTCTTTGCAAAAAACCAGAGTAAAAGAATTAGAATAAAAGTGATACTGTAGATACCAAGCGCATCGTCCATTTCGAGTTTGGGTTGGTATTTAGAGAATATATAAAAAGCCATAATCAATCCAAAGCCAACTCCGATATAAGCCCATTGGTTGTCTTCTTTCTGTAATTTGTTTTTTAAGTCGAGGTCGATATAGGCGTTGCCGTCTTTGCTCAAACCATAAATACAAACTGAAGAATTGAAAAAAGAGGTCTCGTTTAATTCACTTGTATCATCCTTTAAAATACGAACAGTGATGGTTTCATTGGCGTTTATTTGGTTTAAGATACCTTCTTTAAAACAGGCCTTGTAGGTAATGCCTGAAATGGTTAAAGTGGTGCTAAATTCTTTTGTTTTAAGTTCGATGGACGTATGTTTGCCACCACTCAATAGAGGCGCCTCTAATAAAGTGACACGCTGATAGGTGAGGTCTTCATCTGTAATATCCGAATTATACACGGCCACATAAAGCGAACCTAAAATAAAAAACAAGGGAACAGCTAGCAATAGAACTTTGCCATACCATGGCGCAGTATCCCAATCTCTGGAATGGCTTTTAATGTCCTTTGTTTTCTCTTGTCGAAGCTGCCTTCTTTCTCTTCGGCTCATCGCTATTTAAAATTCACTTGTTTAAATATTTATCAAATAAAAACCAATTACAATAGCAACTATTATGATCGCTAAGATACCAAATACTTTTTTCATCGCCATTTTGGGCTCCTTTTTAAAGAGTATGTAAAATAGTAGTATTGTTACAATTGGTATCAGAATAAATAACCATTTGTTTTTGTCTTTTTGCAATTGGTTGCGCAAAGCCAAATCAGTATAACTTTGACCGTTTTTTTCAAGTCCGTAAATTTCAATTTTTGTATTAGAACTGCCTTGAAGTTCGGAAAGGTCGGTGGTCTTTATTTTTATAGTAACTAAATTATCAGCAACAATAGAATCCATTATTTTTTTGATATTGGTAGCCCTGTATGTAAATTCATCGCTTAATACCAGTCGGTCTTTGTATTTGTAGGTGCTCAGTTGCATCCATTGCGAGGTATTTTTACCGCTTTCTTCCATTATTTGGGGCGGGCGGCTGAGCATTAATTGTAAACGACTCAAATCGCTTTCTTGAATGGACTTGCCATTGAAATTGAAATAAAGTGCGCCTAGTATTAATAGTAAGGGTATTCCTATTGAGATTAATTTACCCCACAATGGCGCTTCATCAAATAGGTGCTCTATCTTTTTTAAATTTTTATTTTGTAAGTTCAACTAATAAGTGCAACTGGGTTTCTAACCCTTCGGGATGAAGTGAAGCGTAGCGAAACGAAATCCCGAAGGGTTAGAGCTGAAAACATATTTTCGCATTACGACATGACGAAAAAATATAATCA
>JANXMZ010000028.1 GCA_025354385.1 Bacteroidota bacterium | reverse complement strand
TGCGGTCTAATTTTAAGATAATTTGAGAAAACAGGTTTACATTTGTCATTGAAAGAAAGGGTGATGTTTTTTGTAGAACCTCAAAGGTAATCTTTGAGGAAAAAACTTCCCTTTCTTTTTTTATCGTTTAGGACGCTATTGACACCACACTTAAAATTAAACCCAAAAAGAACAAGCGTTGTTTGGTGAGTTTGCGGTACCATACCGTGGTGCGACTGCTCAACTGGTTATACCAATCGCTGATTTCCTCTACCAAATAGGTATACACCTTATCCTCGCTGCGGTTGTTTAACTGGCCTGCTCTAATTTCGGCTTTGTTTAATGAGCTGCTCAGCAAGGCCACCAGCTCACTTGGTAACAGCACTTTGGTAGCCAACGAAAAATCTTTTAAGAGTTTATTTTCATAGTTAGGCAGACTGAGCGATTGCATCAATTCCGTATCCAACTTCTTGCTTTGCACTGCATGGGCATTGGCCACAATTTCGATGATGGCTTCCGAAAATAGTTTTGCCGTAATTTCGGAAGGCGGTTTGTTATAAGCCCTGCTCAGTATATCTACCGAAGGATGATTGTACAACAAAGAGCCCCAATTGATTTGGTTGGGTGCATCGAAAAATTGGCGCAGCAATTGTTTCTTAAAAAAGCGCCCCCGCTCGTTTTTGAGTTGCACCATGGTTTCTTGCAGCAGGCTACAAAAAATAGCAAACAAGGCCCAACTGATGATTAAGGACAGGGCAATTTCTATGATGGGTAAACTAAAGAGGTTCATTTTTGGATTTTTAGATTTTTTTATTTTCAAAGCCATGCTGGTTGTCAAATATAAAGGCATTTTGGGTGAATATGCAATTGCAATGTTAGTGAAAGCAATGAAAGAAAATAATTTCCATTGGTTGGCTTTTGTGAACAATGCAATTTAAAAGGAGAGTGCCAATGAAATTGGGTAGGGTATGCTTAAAGGGATTGAAATGAAGGTTGGGGGAGTGTTATCGTATTTTAAGAAAACTGGGTAACTGAACAAATGTAGGAAGGGGTGAGAAAAAAAACATACTTGGTGGTATGTTTCTATTGGTCTACTCATTTTTAATGGTTATTGCATATGTTTGTATGGGATAGTTGTTCTGAATATTAATTTGATACAGAAGCGTTATTTTTGTTTTAATAATAATATTATTTTACAACTGTCTAAATTGAAATAACAATATAATTAAAGTAATTGATCTAATATGAGTAAAGATTTAATAGGGTACGGAATAATTCTTGAACAATTAAAGGCGAAAATTAAATCTGCCCGTTTAAAAGCTATTTTAACAGTTAATACAGAGTTGTTGAAAATATATTGGGAAATAGGCGATATAATTTCAGCACAGGAAAAAGAAGGAGGGTGGGGTAGTAAAATTATTGAAAAATTAGCCAAAGATTTGCGATTTGAATTTCCTGAGATGAAAGGAATTTCACCAAGAAACCTTCGCTATATGCGCGATTTTTCAATTGCGTATCCACGGTTTTTAATTTTGCAGCAACTTGCTGCAAAATTGGAAAACTCAGATAATCAGGAAGATGTAATAGTGCAGCAGTTCGCTGCAAAATTGCCCTGGGGCCATCATCAGGTTTTATTAACTAAGCTCAAAAATTTTGAAGAAAGGTGTTTTTATATCCATAAATGTGTAGAAAATGGATGGAGCAGAAATGTGATGGAGCATCAAATCGAAAGCGGACTTTATAGGGCTCAGGGAGCTTTAATAAATAATTTTAAAAGCACGCTTCCAATCGGTCAAAGTGAATTAACATCAATTAAATTTTCCCTTAATAAATTTAATATTGAGAAATTGCTTCTTGAATTCTGGTTTTGATTTTTAATACTAACTGCTTGGGGGATACAACTTTCACACTTTCCGCATACGATAGTATTAGTTTTTCCAATTCATAATTAAGAATGACTTGTAATTTAACTTTGAAAATAGACTTTTGCCATTGTCCGCGCTGTGATTCATGGATAGGTTTCGATTCAATATACTTGCCTGTTGACTCATTAAAATGAAGTATCACATCACAAGGAACTTGTTCAAAAGGTTTGGTTACACCAATTAAATCTTCAAAATACTCCTTAAAATCTATCGTGGTATTAGGAACATAAGGTTTATTAAATTTGTGAATTGAAACGATTCTGTCTAAAGCGAGGTTCATTGGGTTATAATTTACACCCTCGCATTTTCCAAATAGATACCACCTGGTATTATATTGTTTGAGTATGTAGGGGTGAATGATATGTGTTTTTGGTTCGGCTTCCATAAAAGGCTTGTATACTACCTTTATTACTTCCCTATACTGTATGGCTGTAAAAATTCTTGCATAATGTTTTTTGTTTTCATAATTAAGATTTTCTTCATAAAATACAAATTGAACTTGCAGGTCGGTTAAACTTTTACCTGGAATTAAATTTTTAGAAATTTCAAAGATTAAATCATCTTGTGGTAGCCCTCCGAAGGATTGCAGTGTCATTATTGAGTTTTTAATAATCTCGATGTTTTCATCGTTTAGTTGTTTGTATATTGAAAAATCGGAGTCCTCATAATAATAAACATAGCCTTTGCTTCTTTCAGGGCTGCATATAGGTGCATCGTAGTGTTCTTTCATGTATTCTATGTCCTTCCTGAATTGCCTTATACTAATTCCTAGTTCTGTAATAATTTCTTTGCAGGTTAAATGGTGTCTTTTGTTTTGGAACCAATTGTCCAATTGTTTTATTCTTATTTGTGCTTCAGATGACGGCATAATTGATTATTATTGTTCAAATTTACGTTAAAAATTTAAGTGTGTATCAAAAGTGCACAGCTTGTAAATACTTTTGTACCAAACAATAGGTAGAGCAATTATGGATAATAATACAAGAAAAGTGACTAAAATCGATCCTGTAAAGGAACTTAAAACAAAATTGTCTAATACAGTTTTTTTATTGAAAAATGAGCAAATTCATCAAGAAGAATATTATTACTTGCTTTATCTTTTAGTTGGCCATTGGCAGCAGGAAATTAGTATGCACGGTGTGTCAAACTATTTTCAAATTCAGAGGCAATTGAAAAATGATCAGTTAAAGGAAATAGCAGCTATTTTCGATCCTATAAGTGAGAAGATAAACTTTATTACTTTAGTTGAAATTAATGATGTTTTTGCAAAAATTGATCGTTATGTTTTAAAGGAAAGAATGGTTGAAATTTTCGAAGACCTCTTTGTGAAAATTTCGGAATTGGTACAAAAAAGCGACAAACAATTAATGTTTAAGGAGGGTTTTTATACCTTTTTTTATGCTTTAGTGAATATAGAAAATGCAAAAATATATAATCCATTCGTGGGCAATCATCCATTTCCTCTTTATTTATCGGGTAGTCTTGACTTTTTTGGACAGGAGGTAAATTCTATTCAACGAGGTATTGCTCTATTAAGGCACTTTATAAGATCAACCCAAGAATTTGACACTAAATATCCATTTAGAATTGAGAATTCAGATGCACTTTGGAATTGGAATCCTCATAATGAAAAATTTGATGTCATTGCTGCTTTGCCACCAATTGGTAATATTTTGCCAATGCGACTAGAGGGGCAATTTGGTGCGATAAAATCGTTTGAACATTATATACTAGAACGAAGTATTAATTTAGTAAAATCAAACAGTAAACTAGTGTTGATGGTCTCAAACAAATTTCTTTCAAGTAATAATAGTAGTGATATTAAATTAAAAGAAAGATTGATTGAATTAGATTTGATTGAGAAAATTATTTCAATTCCTGAAATACTCATTAATAAAAAAGGGCTGCAATTATCCATCTTGGTGCTAAATGGTAAAAAGGATACAAAGGGTAAAATACAATTTGTAAATGCAAATGAATATATAGAAATTTCAAATTCAGATTCACACCATCGAAGTTTATTTAGATTGCTTGAACTTCTACAAGCTATCAGAAAAAATGAAATAACAAAAGGGATATCAATTTTGCCAAATAATGAAGTTTATTTCAATGACCTGAATGTTTTTAAATATCTAAGAACAATTATTAAGACCGCAGAAAATGAAACTTTGGTAAAGATTAGTGATTTGGTTAGGGTGGTTAAGGGCTCTAATTCTGATTCGATTGTTGAAGGAAAAACGGTTACTTTTAGGGATTTAAAAAACAGTAAACTTGATTATCAACTTGAATTAGAAAATTTAGAGGAAACTAAATTATTAACGCAAACAATTCAAATTAATGAAACCTGTATCTTGGTTTCTTTGATTGGTAATTCGTTAAGACCAACACTTTTTATTTATGACGGAAAGCCAATTTATATCACTGAGAATACGCTAGCACTAAAAATAAATGAGACATTAGTTGTAAGTGGCTATTTAATTAATGAGTTGTATGAGTCCTATTTCATTGAGCAAATTGAATCAATAAGGTTTGGTGCGACCATTCCATTTATAGATAAAAATGATTTTTTAAACATTACTGTAAAATTGCCGAGTTTGAATGAGCAACAACTCCGATTGAAATACCTAAGTAAAATCCAAGAAGAGAGTATTGAAAAACAATCAGCAAATGAAAGTCAAGTTAAGTTATTAGAATCGGAACTCATTGAACAGAATACCTACCTGAGACATAAATTAGCAGGTCCTTCATCTAATGTTAAATATCATATTGCTCAGGTACGAAGTATTTTAAATAATACATTGAATAATTATTCTGAAATACTCCATACGAAATTGAGTGCGAAGCATGAATATACTTTAGGAGATTATTTGGAATTTATTGAAAGAGATGCAAAAAAAATACATGATGCTGTGAGTAGTCAATTAAAGGTTAGTAATGAGATTGAATCCAAACAATTATCAAAAATTGATATATTAAGTTTTATGCATCATTATGTTTCGCAGCAGAAGGATAAAAGCCAAAACCATTATGAGATTAATTTTGAGTATTTGCATGAAGATGCATTCGAAAGGCAAAACCGAGCAAATGTATACATCAACGGGAATATTGAATTGTTAATAGAAATGCTTGATAATATGATTGAGAATGCTATAAAACATGCGTTTGAGGGAAAAGGAAGGGACAAAATTCAGATTTACCTAATTGGGGGCATTACATTCGAAGAGGGCCCAGGAATATCACTCCTAATTTCCAACTCAGGAAAACCAATTCCATCCAATATTACAATCAATGAATTTGTAAGAAAGGGTTTTACCTCAAAGCAGGAAGATGGCAATGGTTATGGGGGATGGTACATTAATGAAATCGTAAAACAAATGAATGGACGAATGTCTCTAATTGATGAAACTGTCCATGGAAGAGCACCTGAAAAGGATATGGTTACAAGTTTTGAAATTGAATTTCCTATTTTTGAATAAGACGAATATGAAGCAGTATAAAGTAATTTGGTTTGATGATGAATTTGAATCCTTAAATGCAATTAAGGAGCAAGCTATCCTGAACGATATAGAATTAGTTGGTTTTGCTAATGCAACAGACGGTATTGAAGAATTGGATAAAAATTTATTGAATTATGATGCCGTTGTTGTTGATGGTAAATTTTATAGAAATAGAAGTCAAACAGGAGATGCAATTGACGAAAATGCCTTGAGTGATGTAGCTAGGTGTCTTGATAAAAAAAGCGATCATAAGAAGTTGCCTTGGTTTATTTTATCAGGGCAAATTAGCTTTACAAAGGAGAAAAATAAAATAGTTGAAGTATTCGATATTAAGAAGGTTTATGACAAAACAAGTGATTCAGATTTGGCATTACTCTGGTTAGCTATTAAGGAGGAGTCCAATCAACAAATTGATACCCAGATAAGACACAAATTTCAGGATGTTTTTAATTCATGTAGTGAAATCCAAATGGGTATGGATGCTCAGAAAATGATATTGAATATTCTTAAAAATATTTTCGAATCGAAGGGAGATTTTAATGAAGAACTTTACTTTACACAGCTTAGAAAAATTTTGGAATCTATGTTCCGGTCAGCTAATAGGTTAGGCTTGTTGCATGATGATTGTGTGAAGGGAGGAAAAGTAAATCTCTCTGAATCTAGTCTCTTTATGGCAGGTGAGCCTACCAAACATCTCAATATCAAATGTAATAAGCCGCATTTTAATAAAATTGTTGCAGATTCTGTAAAATCAATTTTATTTTTAACAGGCGCGGCATCACACACTGATGATGTTAATCAAAATAGTGTAATTAACTTGACTGAATATAAGAAGACAAACAATACACCCTATTTGCTCTATAGCTTAACTTTTCAACTAATGGATATATTGATTTGGTTCAAGAGTTACTCAAAAGCATATCCGAATTTAGAATACAATCAATCTTTATGGGAAACTATTGATGAAGCGGAAGTAGCATGGGTATCTGGTAAAGTAGTTAAGATTGCAGAGAATGGATACGGAACTTTTAAAGCTTTAAATAAGGATAAAGCCATCACTATCATACCTAAAACATTAAAAGAATATAATTTGCAGGAAAATCAAATGATTCAAGTAATTTTGAAAACTGAAGGCGATAAAACACATATAGTTAAAATTAGAACACAATAGAAATGAATCAATCAGTACATAATAAATCTATCTCCTTCATTTGGTCAATTGCAGATGATTGCCTAAGAGACGTATACGTTCGTGGTAAATACCGTGATGTGATATTGCCAATGGTGGTGTTGCGAAGATTAGATGCTTTGTTGGAACCTACCAAAGAGGCTGTTTTAGAAGAGCTCGTTTTTCAAAAAGAAGAAGCCAAATTTACCGAATGGGATGAGAATGGCTTAAGACAAGCCAGTGGTTATGTGTTTTATAATACTAGCCAATGGACAATAACAATCCTTATCATAAAAAATGCATAAATATAGTGCCAGTTGCGTTTAGTATCAATGAGGATAGTTACTTTTATAAAACTGGTGATGTTGATGACAAAGCTAAGTACTCTTCTAAATCAGATAATATCTCATTGACATACTATTCGTTTGGTATCACTTATGAATATTATGGCCTAAATATTGGAGGATTTATGGGTTGGGATAGAATGTTTGGGTCTCAAAAAGATTGGATTTATCAGAAAAAACCTTGGGTGTCTGTTGGTATTGGTTATAAGTTTGGTGGTGCGGATTGAGAATGAACTGAGCAAAAACATACCAACTGGTATGTTTTTTGGTTGCGCAGAAAGTATCCTTTAACCAATCCATTTTCATAACAACTCATCAGGAATCCTGATATAGCCCATTTTAAATAAATATTCTAGTTTTAGCTCATGTGCCTTCAATTGTTCAGGATAAAGCTTTTGTTCATAGAAAAGATCATTGACAACTAATATATAGGCTATCATGTTTTTAAAATCTTTGCGATTTACATACAATTCCATTTCATCGAATGAAAAATGTAAAATTCTTAGATGAGGTCCTGTTAGGGGGCCTTGGTAGTCCATATGATAAAAATACTCGCCTAAGGTTTTTATTCCTAAATTGTAATTACTTTTTAACCAAGCTTTCAATTTTATGCGGTCGTCTTTTATTAATTGGTATTTTAACATTTCATCACGGCAAAAACTGTCATATTTTGATTCATCCACTATTGCTTGCATATAGCGGTAAAAAGAAAAAAAATCGTTCTGTGCAGGGTTCAATAATTTAATATCGCAATAACCATCTTTGTTAAATTTTATTTTTCCTAATTGAATTAAACGGTCGTACAATGGCTCATATTTAATGAGCCAAGCTTGTATGATGGCAACCTCAAATAAGTTTTTGTTGCCAAGGCTTAGAAACTCTGAGAAGCCATTCTTTATTTGAGTATCTATCATTTCAGTTTTATTTTTTAGTGCAGGTGGTTTAACTATAGCCATTTAAAACTCCCATGCTTTTGGTAAGGCCTCAATTTTTAGAACTTTCATGGTCTGATTGTTTAAATAGTGATAAAAATAATCCAATGGCCACCAATGCATCTACGCAATTCCAAATGCTTCTTCCCAGTGCTATTTTTAGGAAAGGTTGAAATAGAATGGCTAGGCCAATACAGATAACAACTCCCCAATGGTTTTTGAGTTTGTTCGAGAAATAAGCCAAGGAAGAAAATCCAATAAATGCCGCTAATCGCACAAATTGATAGTAGCCGTAAGGCATGTCGAAGAGACATAGCAATAGTAGCATAGCTAGGCTTATTTTTATGGTCTTTTCCATGTTTAAACAAAACTAAATAAGGCGCCCTTCAAAACCTAATTTTTATTTTATGCGTATACTTTAAAATGCACAGGGGGTATCTAGCCTCAGAAATGGGCCAGATTAGAAATTTTTTAATTTTTAAATTGAATGATTGATGGCATCAACAACACCCAACCAATTTTTAGATTAATAATAATGTTAATTGTTTTTTAATGGCATTAATGAAAATTCGTTTTTTATGATTTCAGAATTTTTTAATTTTATAATTTTGTATCCAAAATTGTAGTGAAATTAAAATATTTCAACACTGCATAATACTTTTTCGAAGAGGCTGTTGTCGTTGACAGGAATTGGTTTTTTGGGTGCGATTTTTTGGGGAAACCATTAGGGAAGTTTTTCGAGTTATCTCGAAAAAATCGCCCGACATGGTCAAAAAAATCACACTCGAAAAAATTTTTTGAAAAAAAATAAATGCCTGTCGCGACTAGATTTTTTATTCGCAAGTGCATGAGAATGCTTTCGGCTAAGTTTGCATACTTTTTGATTACCAGTATTAGCATTGATACCTTAATAATCAATTAAAGAATCAACAATGCAAACCACGCAGTAGTAGCGAAGCTAAAGTATGAGAAGGAAGAGCGAAGCCACTCATAGTTGAGCAATCTAAAATTAGTTTGACAAAGCCGAAATCCCAAAGATGCAAGTTCTAGTTATCATTTTTGTAAAACATACCAATTGGTATGTTTTTAAATTTTTTGATTTTGCTGTTGCACATACCGACAATGGTAAAGTGCCAAATACAATCCGTGCTGAGTGCCTAATGCGCTACCTTACTCCCCATCCAAGTATACACTTGTCCATTCATCTTCACTACCATGATAAACAAACCGCTGGGCCATTGGCTAATGTCGAAGTCTAGGTTGTTAGTGGTTTCGGCTAGCAAGGCTTGGCCAGTAGAGCTATAAAATTGCATGGACTCTATGGCTTGGGCAGTGTTGGTGCGCAAGCTTATGTGATGGGTGCTTGGGTTGGGGTAGACGGTAAAAGGTAGTGCGTTTTGATAGTTAATGGGTTGAATGGCTAAACTGTTTTTTAATCGCTCCACCACCGATTGGTTGGTAGCAACTTCAGCTTCATAATCGAAATAAATGCCTACTTTGTTTTTAATCACTTGTCCCAATTGAATACTGTCTTTTAAATTAATAGAGAAGGAAATAAAGCCTTTGCTATTCGCCTCATTTATTAATTTAGTTGTTAGCCGTATCTGATTCAGTTTAAAACTAACCACAGAGCCTTTGATATTGGCAGAAATAGATTTACTTGAACTTGAAAGAATTTTAATGGAATAAATATCTAGTGATGAAGGGATGGTATCAAGGATGCTTACATTAAAGGCGGTATCGGTCCCTAAGTTTTGAAATTCTACCATATAATTAATTGTTTTTGGTGAATTTGTAATCAATCCCTCCGGATTGGAAGATATTTTATTGGGGTCGTAGGGGCCTCGAACCATTTCTGTATATCTAGCAATATTATTATCATAGCGCACTTCTGTGTTGCTGCTATCAGCAGAAGCAGTGAAACTTATTTTGTCGCTATTAGAGAGTGAATCCTGTGATGCAAAAAATATTAAATCAATTTGAATCGGTTTAAATTTATTGACTTTAATGGGATCAAAAACAATGGTGTGCTGATCGGCAAATGAGTATGAAAAATTAGAGGATAAAAATTGAATCCTTTGGTCGAATTTTAAGCGAGGCCTTACCGTTAAATCTGGTTTTCCTGCATTTTCTAATGTAATGTTAACGCCATGATTAAACCCTCTTCTTAGTGCGTTGGAGCTGATTGAAACCTTTATATCTCCAGTACTTTTATAAGGCGCTATAAAGGTATGGCTGACATCTCTTTTGTATACCTTAGCAGTATCTACTTTTATTGTGCCAGTGCTGCAAATGGTGTTGGAATAGGCCGATTCATAAGGGGCAAAGGTGTATTGATCTGGTTCAATAGGCATTTCGTAATTTCCAAAATAATTGCTAAGTGTGGCTGTTGTATTGTTCTTGCCCTCTAATTTCATCCATTGGTAAGGTATTGATTGGTCAGATGAAGTATATGTACAGTTGTCGTCCATGTCGGCATAGGCAAGGCCAGAGATATAAGATTTTGGTTTAAGTATAAAGCAGGCTAAGCTTGGTGTGGTATAGGGGAGAGTGGCTTTTGAATTGAAAAGATAGCGATTGTTTTTGAAGTAGAATGAGTAACCATCCCAAAAGAACTCATCGGTATTGTGCCATCTTCTACTTTCAGGTTCAAATGCGTAATGTTCGCCAGTTACTTGTGTGAAAAAATGAATGTCACCATTTCTCATATATACTTGGAAAAAACTGTGATTGGAATAGGCTAGTCCTGTAAATGAAAAATACTTTTTGTATAAATTGCTAGTAATATCGCTTATAATAGAATCGTTCCGGATTAGGAACATACGATTAGTACTAATATCATTAGTGGTGACAGTGTAAAAGCGTTGAACAACAAAAATATTATTGTCTAAAGGTTTCACAAGTGAATAATTAATGGGTGAAATGGGGAAAATATTTATTGATTTAAAACTAGTGCCATCATAATATCCATAGCCTTGTGATGCTTTATGATTTGCCGAGTCGTAGGCACCAGAAATGTATAAGCGACCGTTACTTACATTCATCGCCAACTTGTCGTAATCAGAATAAACATTGTTTAATGCTATTTGTTGAAAGGTAGTAACGGTTTTAATAGTATTGGTCTTAAAATCGTATTCCATTAAGCTACTATTTAAGTGGTTGTTAAGAAATATGGCATAAAGTTTATTTCTGTAAAATTTAATACTTGAAATACCATTCAAAAGAGAACTATTGGCGCCTTTAAGTTTAGTGATTTTTTTCCACTGATTGCCATCATAAAACCAAACATACTTGTCTACAGATGAGTAGGTGTAGGCTAAAAATGCAATACTGTCATTTTGCTCATCCATTGATTGTAATGACGAAGTTAAACTATCCACTTTTAGACGTTTCCATTTTATTCCATTATAGAAATATAAAACAGAGAGGCTATCATTACCTTGCCTACATAAATAATTTTGAGTTTGAAAGGAAATGGAATTACCCAAATGCGAGTTTTTTAATGTAGGGTCACCAGGTATTGAACTAAACCATTCCTTGTCTTGGCCGTGGAGTGAAATGCCAAGAATAAGCGTAAATACCAAGATTATTTTTTGATTTTTCATCGTGTAATTAACATATAGACACGAAAATATTAATTAAATTTGTATTTATATTTATTTTTGTGAAAGTTGACTTTTTTATGACAATGGGTAGAATTAAATTAGAAAAGCAAATAGTTCAACAGGCGATTGCCGCCACATCTATGGTTGGGGAACTTACTAATAAATGTTTGGGCTAAATTTTTGTAATAGAATCCATAAATATTAGAGTCATTGACATTGCACTGCGAATGAATATTTTATGATACGGCGAAAATAAATTGCATAAAAAATATTTTATTTTGTAAGTTCAACTAATAAGTGCAACTGGGTTTCTAACCCTTCGGGATGAAGTGAAGCGTAGCGAAACGAAATCCCGAAGGGTTAGAGCTGAAAACATATTTTCGCATTACGACATGACGAAAAAATATAATCA
>JANXMZ010000063.1 GCA_025354385.1 Bacteroidota bacterium | reverse complement strand
TTGAATTAAATTCATTTTTCTACTTCGATTTAGAGGCCCAATAATTACACATATGAGTATGGCGATGTAATCTAATGCCGCAAAAAGTCCTCCCAACTTCCGACGCATAAATCGTCGGAAGTTGAAGGCTGCTGCTGCCAGCATCACATTGATTTCATCACCCTTTATCCCTTTTAGATAATTTCTGGCTAATCGATTGTCTTGTTTCAAGTGGCCTATTACGGGTTCAATACTGCTGCGCCTTGCCATATCCTTTTTGTGTTTGTATTTTAAATATTTTGTTTCTATTTTCTTGCCATCATCTGGTGTTACAATCAGGGTGTCATTATACTTTTTCCTGCCCCTGTATCCTAAATCGGCCAATACTTTTTTAGGATTCTTATTCAACAGGCGCTTGTATTGCTCCAATGCCGGCTCAATTGTCTTGCCATCATAGGTATTTTGTTGGATATTGATGGCTCCTACAATTACACCTGTTGTTTTAGTCCATAAGATGGAGACTTTGCTGCCAAACTCATATTTCTTGTGTTCCTTGCCTTTGCTGATGCAGTTTACATGCTGTTCATGCAAGGAATAGATTTTGTTGGAATCCGATTTTTTCTGAGCCAATACTCTTTTAAAAAGTTCTAAAGTATCATAACTTTTGTGGCAGGCAGGTAAATTTCTTTCCAGTTCCCTGACTAATCTTCCTGCAATGGTTTTCACTTTTCGGTCTGCATTCCTAGCCTTGACCGCATGCTTGGGATGACTACGTCCACGCTGTTGGTAGCGCAACTTTGGAACTACCCGTACATAGCTCTGTCGTACGGGGAGATCTTCGGATTCTGCAATTGACCTACACTTTTGAATAATTTTATGATGAAGCTTTGCATCGGTCGGATAGGTGATATTCTTTTCCTGAACGGTTGTATCGGCAATGATGTCATCTTCATCGCCATCTTTACCATTTACTCTTATAGATTCTTTCAGTATTTTTTCTATTCCATCAGGACCTATTCTATTGCGGAAGTTCACTAACTCTGTAGGAGAACATGGCGTTTTGGGAGCAAACATGGTTTGACCACTGAAAAACTGGTAGTAACAGTTCTCCGACCATTGTTCAACAATACTCTCATCACTCAAGTTCCTAATGTGTTTCAACATCAGAAGCGATACCAATAACCGTATTGGCAGAGCAGGTCTACCAAAATCACTCCGGTAATGCTTTGAAAACTCATCGTCAAAATATTTCCAATCAATAGCCTTTGAAAGTTGGTAAAGTGGATGGCCTTTGTCTAGTTGCTCGGATAAGCCAGGCATTAAAAAATTCAGTTGACCAGCTTGTGAATCTTTTTTTATCATAAATATTGCAAGGTTTTTAACAAATTTCTACAAAACCTTGCAATTTAAAAACACATTTATTACACAAACTTAAAGCCTGTATTTATTTTAGGCCATTTTTGAGGCTTGACTACTTATTAAGCGGTTCTGTTCAAATCAGCTTTGCTTATTCAACATTAAAATCAATTTCAATTTCACACTTTTAAGGTATGTTTGTGTAAAATATTAAACAATTATATTTTAATTTTTATGAAATTAATACACCTTTTGTTTTTCTTGATTTGCACATTGTCTTGTCAGGAAAATCCAAAAAAAGCAGAACAGGTTTCACCCATATCTCTAATTATTTTAGGCACCATTCAAGATGGCGGCTCTCCGCATATTGGCTGCACAAAAGCTTGTTGTAAAAATTTATTCTATCAGCCAAATATTAACCGACAAGTCGTCTCACTCGGCCTTATAGATTATCAGCATAAAAAGAAATATTTATTCGAAGCTACTCCAGCAATGCCCTTGCAAATGAAAAAACTAAAAGAGTACGCCCCTTTCAGCACCATTGAAACACCTGATGGCATTTTTTTAACACATGCTCACATTGGTCATTACAGCGGCCTCATGTATTTGGGTCGCGAAGCCATGAATGCAAAAAACATTCCTGTATATGCCATGCCTCGAATGAAAATATTTTTAGACAGCAATGGCCCTTGGAGTCAATTGGTGCAATTAAAAAATATAAATATACAAGTTTTAACTCCAACAGAAGGTTTAATACTTACGCCCAATATACATATCGTTCCTATGATAGTGCCACACCGCGATGAATTTTCTGAGACTGTTGGTTATGTTATTAGCGGACCAACAAAAAGAGCTTTGTTTATTCCTGATATCGACAAGTGGGAAAAATGGGATGTGAATATTATAGAAGCCATTGCCGGTGTAGACTATGCTTTTATTGATGGCACTTTTTATGATGGTTCGGAATTGAACACTCGCAACCTCTCGGAAATACCTCACCCATTTATTGTAGAAAGCATGAAAAAATTTAGCAAGTTATCTGCAAGCGAAAAATCCAAAATTTATTTCATACACTTTAATCATACCAACCCCGCTTTAAATCCCGAAAGCGAAGCCGCTAAATCCATCATCACTAATGGATTTCATATTGCCATTATGGATATGCAATTTGATTTGTAATTGTGCACATAAAAAAAAGGAGTCCCTTTTCAGAGACTCCTTTCTTTAACAAATTATTATACGTACTACTGCGTTTTAACCAGTTTCAGTCTGTAGGTGGAGTTATTGTCGAACAACTCTAAGAAATAAATACCATCCGCTTGGTTGGCAATATTAAGGGTAATTTCTTCGCCTGAAACATTTGATTTTTCATAAACCACTTGTCCGTATGAATTCACTAATCTGATATTCATATTTTGAGCAGCATTGTTCAATTTAATATTCACTAGCCCATTAGATGGATTAGGAAATACTGATATTAATTCAGAAAGCAATTGACCTTTAACAGCCAGTGAATTCACAGTCATACAATCAGAAATTACTGTGCAATTATTCAATGTAATTTCCACTGCATATTTGCCATTTCTAACAGCTGTAAAGCTTTGTCCTTTGGCACCTGATATTGGCGCATTGCCATTGTTGCAATCTACCCATTGGTAATCGGCTCCTGTTTCTGCTGCCGTTAACGTGGCACCGTTTTGGGTCACCGAGGTGTTCACAGAATTCAAAGTTAATATGAGTGTAACGATAGAATCGCAACCAGCATTGCTTATAAATTTATTGACATAAGTACCGCTCTTGGTATAGGTAGTTCCATTGAATAAATAACTATTGCAAGTTGTCACATTTAAAGTAGAATTGCTTGTGTTATTCACTTTCAAATAAATATTCAAGATACTATCGCAACCATTATGGTTAACCAATTTTTGGGTGTATACACCGCTGTTAGTATAGGTTTGATTATTGATAGTATAGGACCCACATGATGTTGCATTAATTGATTTGCTTGTGCTATTATTAATCGTTAAATTAAGCGTAACAATACTATCGCAACCAACTGCATTTACAAATTTCTGAGTATACACACCACTGCTAGTATAGGTTTGATTATTCAATCTATAACTGTAGCAATTGCTTACATTCATTGTACTTCCAGTGCTCTTATAAATAGTTAATTGCAAAGTAAGTATGCTATCGCAACCAGCAGCATTGATAAGTGTTTGTGTATAAATGCCCGAAGCGGTATAGGTTTGTTTATTCAAAATATAACTGTTGCAGGAAGATGCAGAAATGGTGCGGTACGATTTATTAACGACATTCAAATTCAAAGTAATGGTACTATCGCAACCTTTTGCATTAGGTATAATTTGCTGATAGGTTCCAGTACTATTAAATGTTTGTCCATTCAATAAATAACTGTCGCAAGCCTTTACATTTAAAGTACTGCTGCTGGTTTTATTAATTGTAATATTGGCGGTTAAAATACTATCGCAACCCGCTGCATTAATCAACTTTTGCGTGTAAATACCGCTTGCTTTATAACTTACTCCATTTAACTTATAGGTATTGCAACCCACTCTGCTAATAGTAGCACTTGAGCTTTTTCTTACTTTGATGATTAAAGTCAAAGTACTATCGCAACCTGCGGCATTCGTCAATACTTGTACATATGTTCCGCTGCTAGTATAGGTTGTGCCATTCAAAGTAATCTGATCGCACACATCGAACTTAGCGGTTGCTGAATTTCTTTTAATATTTAAGTTAAGGGTTAGCGTGCTATCGCAACCTGCAACATTAGTCAAAAGCTGAGTATAGGTGCCAGTAGTATAATACATTTTGGAATTCAAAGCAAAACTATCACAAGCAGAGATATCCAAAGTCCTGCCACTACTTTTACGTATAACAAGGTTGATAGTTAAGTTACTATCGCAACCTACATAATTCGTTAATACCTGTAAGTAAGTTCCGCTAGCAGTATAGGTTTTACCATTAATGGTATACTGATCACAAGTATTGGCACTCACTGTATTGGAAGAACTTTTTAGAACCACTAGCGCCAAAGACAATGTGCTGTCGCAACCCGCCTTATTTACCAATGTTTGAACATAATTACCACTCGCATTATATGTATTGCCATTCAAAATATATTTATCACAAGCCGTAACAGTCAGAGAAGCGGTCGTACTTTTTTTAATCGTTAAATGCAAGGTCAACATACTGTCGCAACCATCTGCATTTACCAATTTTTGTATGTAGTTGCCAGAAGCACTGTAGTTCACTGAATTTAAAACATAATTATTACATGCACTCACAGTTATGGAACTGCTGGTATTTTTAATTTTAAGATTTAATGTAATAATACTGTCGCAACCAATATAATTGGTATAGGTTTGCGTGTATATTCCAGTTGAAGTATAACTAGTACCATTCAGCGTATACTGATCGCAGGCAGATGTTTTTATTACAGTATTTGAACTCTTTAAAATAGTAAGGTTGATGGTTAAGATACTATCGCAACCCTGATAATTGGTAAGTGTCTGCACATAATTACCAGAAGCTGTATAGGTAGTGCCATTCAATTTGTAATTATCGCAAGAAGTTGCAATGAGTGTGGCGCTGCTAGAATTTCTTACTACGAGATGCAAAGTAATCATACTATCGCAACCTGCGGCATTCGTTAACAGTTGCGTATAAGTGCCTGTTGAATTGTAATTATTGCTATTCAAAATATAGTGATCGCAAACATTAGCATTAATAGTAAAGGTGCTTCGTTTAATTTTTAGAATCAGTGTAATTGTACTATCGCATCCAGCAACATTGGTTAAAACTTGGGTGTATGTTCCTGTAGAATTGTAGTACTTGCTATTTAATTGAAAACTGTCGCAGGCAGAAGCGTTGATAGTCGTATCACTGCTTTTCTTAATGTTTAAAACAAGCGTTAAAACACTATCACATCCGGCTGCATTGGTTAAATGCTGCACATAAGTACCACTTGCAGAATAAGAGAATGCATTCAATGTATATTTGTTACATGCAGATGCCGCAATGGTTTGTGATGATTTTTTGAGAATGTTTAGATTCAAAGTAATTAAACTATCACATCCTGCTGCATTGGGAATAGTTTTGGTATAAACTCCAGAGGTTTTGTATGAATTGCCATGGAATAAAAAACTATCACATGCACTTCTGGTTATCGAAGAGGAAGAACTTTTTAGAACGGTTAAATTGAGTGTCAATACACTGTCGCAGCCACCATGGTTCAACAATGTATCACTGTATACACCAGAGCTGGTGTAAGAAATGCCGTTAACCACAATTTGGTCACAGCCGGAGAGGGTCAATGTACTGTCAGTTTCTGCACATTGAGCGCGGAGAAGAGGAGAACAAAACAATAGCAGAACTAACAAAATTACTTTGTTAAAAATTGGTTTTCTGCATAAGAGAGAGTTTGAAATTGATTGCATTTTTTGTTTTGGGGATTTTATTTATTTTGATTTTAAATTTTTTGCAAATATAGATTTTTAATTTTATAATATATTATATTTCTGTTATTTAGTATTTTAATACTATTTTTAAATATCTAAATAAATTGAAAAAACATTAAGATAACAAAAAATTAACCTAACTACTAAATTACAATAACTTAAAATTCATAATGAATTTAATAAATGAAAATTATAAAAAATTTAAACAACAATATCTATAGCTTAAAAACTTACTAAACTTACGCTTTAGACGTAATAATTGACATATGGTTGCTTTTGACACCATTTTTTTTTACTTTTAGTTTTAGAACCCTTTTTAGAGTCTGCTTAACAGCATTTTAAAATGCAATTCTATTTTCGAAAAAATGCAATTCAAATTTCTAAACCTTCTCCCTTTTGGATTTATACGTATGTTAATTTTAAAACGTTGGGTAAGTCCAAAATAATTTCGACCAACTTATTTTTTACCAAGAAGAAAACGGCAGTTTTTTTTACTCATATACTCCTTATTTGTTTTACTTTTGCCACTTAATTTTCTGATATACTTACAAAGGCATGAAATTTTCCAACCTCCCCTATTTCGCATTCTTTATTTTAGTGGCATTTCTACTGGTTAGTTGCAAGCCGAGCGGCAATTCCATCTCGAGTGCAAATACAGAAAACAGTGAGTTGGATTTTGTAATTTCTAAAACAGACACCAATTACAATATTCAGTTTTACAACAAAAGAATCTCAGATATTAAAATTCAGAAAATTTTATTAAACAATTCTCCGCTTAAGTACACCACCAAATCAGATGAAATGATTACTCTGAAAAACGACTCCATGCGCCTTGGCAAAAACAACATTCAGATTGTTTATGAGTTCAATAAACAAAGTATCATTTTACAAAAAGATTATTTTAATATATTGGAGTTGGATTATGTTGTAGCCAACTCTTTTCCTCACAATCGTACTTATTTTACCGAAGGCCTTATGTTCGATAAAAATGATGCGCTCATAGAGTCCACAGGATTGGAAAACAATTCTAAAATAATTTTTTACAACCCTTTCCAGGATGGTTATAAAGTAAAAGATTCCGTCATCAATATTGGTCTTGAATTTGGAGAAGGTATTAGCATTATCAATGATCAGTTAGTTCAGTTATTATGGAAAAATAATTACCTTAAAATATACAATGCAGGCAATCACAAATTCATGCGCAACATGGAATACCTGAGCGAAGGATGGGGTTTGTGTACTGATGGCAATAACCTATATGCGAGCAACGGATCCAGCAACATTTCAAAAATTGATATCAAAGGACCATCCGTAAAAATCAGTCAAACCATTGCTGTACAAGATGAAATGGGACTAGTTACCAACCTCAACGAATTGGAATGGGTCAATGGTTATATTTTTGCCAATATCTGGCAAAGCAATACCATTTGTATCATAGACCCCAAAAATGGATTCGTTATTGGCAAAATAGATTTGAGTATTCTGGTAGAAAAAGAAAAAAGAATGTCCAATTATATTGATGTATTGAATGGTATAGCATGGAATAGAAACTCCCAAACGTTATTGGTTACAGGCAAATATTGGAACCAGTTCTACGAACTAAAACTCAACAAAGAAATAGGCAAGCCCGCTCCAGTAGCAGTTTCAAAACCATAATGCGCCCTTATTTATTGGCGTTTTGCTGTTTGTTGCTTACCCATAAAAAAACATTTTTGTAACCTACTGTTACCAGTTTGTGTTTTATAGTTTGAACTGTAATAACAATGGCCATTAAAACCAGCATAGTACCTGCCGATTTAAAACATTTATCCAAAAATGATTTAATAGCAGAATTGTACAACCGCTACGGTAAAAAACTTTGTAATTATGCCCTTAACAGTTGGCATTTAAAAGAAGATGATGCTTGGGATCTTACCTATAAAACACTCTATAAAGTTTTAGAGTCTTTTCAAAATTACAAATTCGAATCGGAAGAAAAATTTGCCTCATATGTCTTTAAAATATTTATTAATTATCTTAGGAATCATTATCGCGATCATCAGAAGGATTCTGAAAAATTAAATCAATCCGATATTGATGTTGCTACTTTAGAAAACAAAGCAGAACTCAATGCCAATGATTTTGCGGGACATCCACAAATGAATTTACTTAACGATGCCCTTGACCAAATGGAAGACTGGCAACGCATATTATTACTCATGCGCAGCGATGGGGTGGCCTACTCAGAAATTGCCAAATACATTGACAAACCAGAAGAACAATTGAAAGTTTACTATCAAAGACTGAAAGAACAATTAACAAAAAAACTCTATGGAAAACTTTAACCTCATAAGCGATACGGAAGTGCGTCAACTGTTAAAAAGTCGTTTGCTTACACATGTGGAAAGTGATGATACATTTACTCAAGAAATATTTAATATGGAAATGAATACTGCATTTAATGCTGGGGTTTTTCTGGCTCCTAATACAACAAACGAACATCAGTTGCTCGAAAATTTAAAGAACAATCTCAAGTTCAAATCTGGCATTAAATGGCTGGGAATAAGCATCGGTACAATAGCGATTACCGCTTCTGCCTTTATAGCCCATCACTATTCCAAAAACAGAGAATCATCCTTTCATGTCAATGAGAAAGCGGCTCCACAAACTACTATTGCAATGCAGACTAAAGTATCACCCCCTTCCGCTATTCCTAATATAGAAAGTATCACAATAGATAGTAACCAATCCAAATTATTACCTCCTTCACCCCCAAAAGATCTCCCTCCACCTTCATCATTATTTCTTTATCAAGATCTTGAATTACCAATATTAAAAAACCCTGTACCTCCAACTCTCCAATTATTTGAAAACGATTTAAAAACTACTGGCCTTATCGCCAGTCGCAACAAGGATAAAAATAGTATCGATATCGATACTTTATTCAAAGGCATTCAACAATTGGAAGTAACAGGTATGGTGTTCAATGTAAACATAAAAACGATTAAAACAGACCAGGTGCATCTTGCTGGTGCTATGAAATGCGAAACAAAAGGCTTATACGTGCAAAAGGCAGAATATAAAATGCACTATGAACGCAATGGCGCATCGCTCAGAGTTTGGATGGAGAATCACGGCAAGGCCAATACTTTAATTTTTGGCAGCATGTTGTTCGAAGGGTTTTTAAACATTGAAGTTCCAGAGAACATAGATATTGTAATAAAAAGTGCTAGCGGAGATATTACAGCAAATGGCTTAAGCGGCAAAGTGTGTCAATTAGAATCCAATTATGGAAACATATTGGCAGAACAAATTAAAACCGATGTAAAAGCATCATCTACCTCGGGCAGTATTCAAATGAAAAACATAAACGGCAATATAAATGCAAAAGCTTCTTATGGCAACCTCAATTTAGAAAAAGTGACAGGCAGTGTCAATGCCAATTGCATCTCAGGCAATATAGCCGCTGCGTTTATTGAAAGTGATATAATCCTCGACACAAAATACGGTAACATACAAGCACAAGATATAAATGGAGATGCTAAAATCAGCAATACATCGGGTACTATTTCACTGAACAGAATAACTGCAGAAATTATAACTTTAAATGCAAGTTACGGCCAAATTAGAGCATCCAACCTCAATGGTAAAACTACTATCAACTCCCTCTCTGGTGATGTAGTTGTCGATCAGTTGAATGGCGACTTATCTGTATCCACCACTTATGGCAATCAATTATTGAAAGGCATAAAGGGCGATGTAAAAAGTAATTCCATTTCTGGCAACATCAATGCACAACAATGTAAAGGGGCTATACAAATGAGGGCGAGCTATGGCAATATTAATTTATCCGATTGCAATGGCAGTATGAATATTTTTGTACAATCGGGTGATATTTCAGGTAGAAATGTTGAAGTAGTAACCCAACTCGAAATGCGTTCCCAATACGGCAGCATCCAC
This sequence comes from Bacteroidota bacterium, assembly GCA_025354385.1. GTDB lineage: Bacteria > Bacteroidota > Bacteroidia > NS11-12g > UBA955 > JABMMZ01. The sequence continues at coordinate 9,897 of JANXMZ010000063.1, read as the reverse complement.
ATGCAATTAAAAAACAAAGTGGAGGATCTCAGCTTTGATTTGGGCACTTCTTCGGGCACTATTACAATAGAAAAAGAGACTCTGAAACAGAGCAAAGAGAATGGACAACTGACCCTTAACAAAGGTCCAATAAAAATCATTGGCTTTTCGCAGTCGGGCGATCTGCTCATTCAATAGTAATAATTTGTTAAAGAAATAGTCGGCCTTACAACCGACTATTTTTCATTATCCATATTTCAATTTTTTACTCAATTGCCTTCAGATAAATCATAAGGCAATTATCTAAAAAAAATGATTTTGCTTAGCTTAACAACCCAATTGTGGCATCTCTAAATTACCAAATGTATGTGACATCCACTTTTGTATTCTAATCAATGTTGCACCATTATCCTCGAAGAATAAACATCGGCCCCATTAATAACTTTAAGCATGTATACACCATCGGCATAAGCATTCATATTAATGCTCGAAGAGGCATCTATCACATCCTCTCGCAACAATTTACCATCCATTCCGTAAAGCATAAAAGTAGTACCAGCATTGCATTGAACAAATAACAAATCATTTACAGGATTTGGATAGGTTTTAATTTGTAACGACTGTTGAATATTTTTTACCGATGAAGATTGATCTCCGACAAGGTAATAACGTTCGCATCTAATTAAATTTCCTGCAGTATCAATGGCGGTAATTTTCAAAGTATAAACACCTTTAACGGTAGTATTCACAGCTCCATTAGCTCCCCACTGCGAACTCACCATAATTTCCGCACTGTCAGTCAAGTTATCTGTTACCTTTGGCAATTTCAAAACAAAAACAGACCCCACCTTAATTTTAATAGTATCACCACAGCCATAAATTTTGGGCGGTATGGTATCAATTTGTGCTTTCACAAGCGTGTTCATTCCAAATGTTAAAAAAACGAAACAAATAATTTTTGAAAATGCGTAGAATTTATTCATGTTATATATAATTTATTCAGCCAAAAATAAGTGTATTGGATTTTATTCTTACAATCTTAAATTTTTTTGACAAAACGATGACTGAAATGAATACTTGAAAAAAATTCCTATTCAGTTCTCATTAATGATACTCACTAAATTTTAATTGTTATTAGGCAACCCTTAAAAATGGCAATCTCCAACCCTTGGATTGAAGTTTTGCAGGAGAGAGACTAACTTATTGAGGCACTTATTTTATCTTTAATGGCGCTTCACAAACACCTTGTTTTTTGTTCATTCTAATGCTGCACCACAACTATTTTTTTCATATGCGAGCTAATTGATCCTTTCAAAATTAGAAAATCCCCATTTCAAAATATTAACCTGCATGTTATTATGACTTTGCATTGACCAAAATATTTCAATAAAACGACAGAATATGAATGCGATTTTTTTTTAAATTGTTGTGAAAAATAGTTTCATCAATTCCATTTTATTTTCCTAAATTTCAACTTTCAATTTCGTGTTTGCAGTTATAGATATAGAGACCACTGGTGGGCGCCCCGAGCGCGATAAAATTACAGAGATTGCCATCCTTTTACACGATGGTGAAAAGGTGGTGCAACGCTATTGTAAACTTATTAATCCACGTTGCAAAATTCCATATCAAATTACACAACTCACCGGCATTTCGGATGACATGGTGCGCGATGCGCCTTACTTTTACGAAGTAGCCAAAGAGATTATAGAACTCACACAAGATGCTGTATTTGTTGCACACAACGTGCGTTTTGATTATGGTTTTATCAAAGCGGCCTTTGCCGACCTTGGTTATAATTATCAAAGAAAAACACTGTGCACTGTTAGATTAAGTAGAGCCACTTTTAAAGGCTTGCCTTCCTATAGTTTAGGTCGCTTGTGCGATAGCCTAGGTATCAAACTGAACAACCGCCACCGCGCCTTGGGCGATGCCGAAGCAACTGCTATATTACTGGGTAAAATATTTGAACAAAAACAAATCGATGAACCCGATTGGATGCAAAAAGAAACCAAGAAAACCAGCATCCCTCCACTCCTACCTGAAGCAACTCTTACTAATATTCCTGAAGGCATTACTGGGGTTTATTATTTTCACGACCAACTGGGCAATGTCATTTATGTGGGCAAGGCTATTGATATCAAAAAAAGAATTTTACAACACTTTGCGCTTACTGCCAAAGGCAGCAGAAGTTCCATACAATTGAAAAGCGAGATTGCCGATATTAGTTACGAACCTACAGGTAGCGAGTTAGTGGCTTTGCTTTTAGAATCTGATGAAATCAAGCGCATCAAACCGCTCTACAACATCATGCAAAAACGCAGCAGAGCCATTCCGTATTACGGCATTTTTTCGCAATACGATGCGTATGGTTATGTGACTTTAAACATCGAAAAATTAAAAGAAGGATCGGAGCCCATCATCACAGCCGATAATATTGCATCGGCCCGGGAGCAGTTGTATAAAATGATAGAGCGCTACAATTTATGTTTAACCAAATGCAATTTACATCAGTTAGGTGGCCCCTGTTTCGACTATCAATTACACAAATGCAAAGGCGCTTGTATTAACAAAGAAGATGCCGATGCCTATAACCAACGCGCCTTCGAGGCCATACGCAAATACAGCTTTCAATCCGAAAGTTTTATGTTGGTTGGCAAGGGTCGTCATAACGAAGAAAAATCGGTGGTATGTATTGAGCGCGGTCAGTACAAAGGATTTGGATTTGTCGATTTAACAGTTGCCGAGCCCGATGTAAATAACATGCGCGAAGCCATCAAACACTATCCGCACAACCGCGACATACAACAAATACTTTGCACCAATATGAGCAAGCACCAGAAGGTGGTATATGCGTTGGAGAAGCGAGGGATGGAGAATTAACTAAAAACTATTCGCACATCCCATCCTATTTCTTAGCAATAATTCCTTGCGTTTTTTCCAAACTTTTTTGAAACTAAAATCAGGTAAATTGCCAAAAGCAACCCCTATAAAAAAATCAGCATCTCTTACACTTTTTGTGTAAGCAAAAGACATTAAACTATTGGTGCCAAAATACAGCGGACCGATGCGCACCGAACTACCCACTCTCAAGGCGCGGTAATCGTATTGCAATAAGACTGGCATTGAAAATTCAAGGAATCTGTATTCTAATCTTGGTGCCAACATCAGCGCACTTTGATAACGCGCATTGTTAGATAATTTTTTTCTTAAACTTTGGGTAAGCACCCCTGCTACAAACAAATGTTTCTTAATTTGAAAATCGGCAGTTAACACCAAACGTGTTGGCAAACCAACAGCATAGCTACCTTTATAAGTTCGATGTGTGCCAAATTTATTGAAGAACGAATCGGCCATGGCCTGGTAATTGGTGCTACCTGCAATGGTATTTCTAAAAGCAGAGTTAACGTTGATACCGACGGGTTGGGTCACCACCACTTCGTTAAACACAGCATTTTGATACGTAATTTTTCCAATGTCCATAATCGCAACACCAAATTTCCCGAAATATTGGGTTTGATTTTTTAGATAATGTCCATTGCGTTTGGTATCTCGCTTATTGAACACATAAGTAGCCCCTAAATCAACCCCCATGCCCTTGCCTATTTGGTCGCCATAGGTCACCAATTGCATTTTAGCAGGTTGAAAGACGACACTATCAGTGCTTATAGTGGTTAGTGTTAATCCAGAATTATGCAAATAAAAACCAGGCAACCCCCAATTTTTTTTCAGGGTGACACCTAGTATCAATTGGCGTTTCCAATCCAGTTGAATCACCTTGGCCACATTGATACCAGCAGCGATGCGAGAATTACCAACCACAGCAAATTCGCTGATGGTATTAGCGCCACCTTGTGCCAAGGTTCTAAACAAGCTAAAGGCGCCTTGACTAGAATCCAAATCCTTATTCAAAGCATGTGCAAAATTTTCGGGCATGTTGGCTACGCGCGCCCCTGCATGGGCCGATGTAACCAAACCCAAGCGCCACGATTTTATTTGCACCGATGCCGAAGGACCATAAACATCGCTGGCCACAGACACTTGTTTCGTGCGACCATTTAATCTTTCTGTTAACCATAAACGATCGAACATTGCATTACCGCTCTCCGTTTGATAAGCCAAAGGGATATTATTATTAATGGTGCGATAGGCTGAGTATGGCAATTTAAACGTGAGGTAATTGTTGTTCACATTCACCCACAAACCCGCCAAATTTACTTGCCATTTGTAAGCACTGTAGCCACTCAACGAAGGATTGAGATAAAGGGAATGCACAGCTCCATAATTCCCAACGCCCATAGTTGTAATATTTTGGGCATTGGCAATCATCAAATGTAATCCCAAAAAAAGCACGATTAGTTTTATATGTGTAGTTTTCATAGGCGCCCTTTTTATATTAGACTGCATATTTTCAAAAAAAGTATTAGTGACAATATTCAATTGACATTATACTATTGCTATTCAAATAGATAAAGTAATAGTTAATTTATAGTCGACATAATTCTTAACCATTAAAACCAAAAAAATCGCAGGTAATTCCATTGCAACAAAAAGCCTCTTCTACTCTAATCAACATATCAACAATGCGATAGGTTAATATAGGCAATTATAATTGGTTCTAATCTACTAAAATTGTACCTTTGCACCACTTTATATAAAAATCAAATGACAACAGAAACAAGCTCTTACGTTCCTTTTAAAGTTAAGGACATCAGCCTTGCAGAATGGGGTAGAAAAGAAATCAAATTGGCAGAAGCAGAGATGCCAGGTTTAATGGCCCTTAGAGCCGAATATGGCGCTTCTAAGCCTTTAGCTGGTGCTCGCATCGCTGGTTGCTTACACATGACCATTCAAACTGCAGTACTTATCGAAACCCTTACTGCACTAGGTGCCGAGGTTACTTGGTCGTCATGTAACATATTCTCAACCCAAGACCACGCTGCTGCTGCCATTGCTGCTGCTGGTATTCCAGTATACGCTTGGAAAGGTATGACAGCCGAAGAATTCGACTGGTGTATCGAACAAACCTTGTTCTTTGGCGAAGACAGAAAACCATTGAACATGATTTTAGATGATGGTGGCGATTTAACCAATATGGTATTCGATGTTTATCCTGAATTGGCCGCTGGCATTAAAGGATTAAGCGAAGAAACCACTACAGGTGTTCACCGTTTATACGAAAGAATGAAAAAAGGCACTTTGGTAATGCCTGCTATCAACGTAAACGATAGTGTTACCAAATCTAAATTTGATAACAAATACGGTTGCAAAGAAAGTTTAGTAGATGCGATTAGACGAGCTACTGATATTATGATGGCTGGTAAAGTTGCTGTTGTTGCTGGTTATGGCGATGTGGGCAAAGGTTCTGCAGAATCATTAAGAGGTGCAGGTTGCCGCGTATTGGTTACTGAAATCGATCCTATCTGTGCATTACAAGCTGCTATGGATGGTTTCGAAGTGGTGCCAATGGACGAAGCTGTTAGCAGAGCCAACATTTTTGTAACTGCTACTGGTAACGTTAACATCATTAAAGAAAGACATTTCAAAGGCATGCGCGATAAATCTATCGTTTGTAACATCGGTCACTTCGACAACGAAATTGATATGAACTGGTTGAACACTGCTTATGGTTCTACTAAATACACCATTAAACCTCAAGTGGATGTTTACAATGTAGATGGTAAAGAAGTTATTATTTTAGCTGAAGGCCGTTTAGTTAACTTAGGTTGTGCAATGGGTCACCCTTCTTTCGTTATGAGTAATTCATTCTCTAACCAAACATTGGCTCAACTAGAATTATGGGCCAACAGTGCTAGTTACAAAAACGAGGTGTATGTCTTGCCTAAACACTTAGACGAGAAAGTAGCAAAACTACACTTAGCGCATATTGGTGCTAAATTAGAAACCTTGGATAAAGAACAGGCTGAATATATTGGTGTAGCTGTTGAGGGTCCTTTTAAGAAAGACACTTACCGTTACTAGTAAAATATTATAGCGTTTCTATTTGAAAATAAATTTTAAAAACCTTCTGTTCCCAATTTGTTTATTGCCTTTAATGGCTTTAACTAACAAGGAGCAGGAGGTTTTTTTATATGCCCAAAAAAGCGCAGCAATAATTCCTGCAGAGACAGAAGTAAATTTAGAAAAGCAGGATTCTTTAATTGCCTTCGCAAAAAGATATTTGCACCGCCCTTATTGCTATGGCAGTAAGCCCCCCAAGTGTTTTGATTGCAGTGGATTTGTACAATTTTGTTTCAAGCAATTCAATGTAGATTTACCGCATTCTTCTCACAGTTCTGCATTTTTAGGTAAATTTGTAAGTCCTGAGCATGCTCGCATAGGCGACCTTATTTTTTTTACTGGTCGCAACCACGAAACAGAAACCGTTGGTCATGTTGGCATAGTTACAGAAATACTGGATGGTAAAATATATTTTATACATGCCTCTGTTCAAGCAGGCGTTATTATCTCCAACTCAGAAGAAGCCTATTACAAAAAAAGATTCATGATGGTAAAGCGTTTCAAATTATAGGTTGAAATTGCTCTTGAATATTTTCACGGCAATGGCAATCAATATAACGCCAAAGAATTTTCGAATTACAAGCAAACCGCCCTCCCCTAATATTTTCTCAATTCTATTCGTTGATTTTAAAACGATGTAGATGAAAAGTAAATTGGCAATAATCCCGATAAAAATATTTATCGCATGATAATCCGCCTTTAAAGACATAATGGTGGTAAGGGTTCCACTCCCCGCTATAATAGGAAAAGCAATGGGTACTACACTTCCTGTTTTGGCATTCGGATCGGTTTTAAAAAAATCGCGACCGAGTATCATTTCCAACCCAATAATAAAAATTACAACCGAACCTGCTAAGGCAAACGAGTGAATATCGATGCCTAATAGGTTTAAAAATTGCTCGCCAACTAGAAAGAATAAGGTCATTAATAAACCTGCAACCAGCGTGGCCACACCCGATTGAATATGCCCCATTTTCTTTCGCATGGATATGATAACAGGGATAGAACCGATGATATCAATAACGGCAAAAAGCGTAAAAGTAACGGTTAAAGATTCTCTGTAATCGAACATAATAAATTGCTTGCGAAGGTACAAAAAAAAGTCCCGCAATAAATGCAGGACTCTTTTTAAACTTAATAAATGAATATAAAAAAATTATCCTTTTTTCGCTTTAAGATCAATTACCACTTTGAACTCATCTTTAATCGCTTTGTCTTTCAATTTAGCTTTCAAGTTAGGAAAAGCAGTAGTTGAATTGTATTTAACATTCCAATCTAAACGGTTTACCATTACAGTTCCCATTGCTTCAACAGCATCTCCATTGATCGTTACTTTTGCAGGAATTACAATATTTTTAGTAATGCCTTTCAATGTTAAGTTACCAGAAATAGCATGGGTATTACCAGCAGTATCGTTTGTTAATGAAGCAACATTTGTTACCTCAAATTTACCTGTAGGGTATAATTTAGTGTTAAAAAAATCTGTATCATTCAAATGACCAACTAAGTAAGCATTTTTTGTAGGATCTGGTATATCTAAATCTTTAATTGATTTGATATCAATTGTAAAAGATCCAGCAGTTAAATTACCATCCTTCACGGTAAGACTACCTTCGCTTAATTTCATGGTACCGTAATGACCATAAGACAAAGCCTCACCAGTCCAGTTAAGTATTGAAGCAGCGGTATCTACTAAGTAAGTAGTACCGGTAGAATCCGTTGCGACAGCTTGTTCACTTGTTGCTTCAGCAGCAGGCTGATTATTACAAGCCGCAAATATTGCTGAGATAGAAATTAGATAAAATATTTTTTTCATGTTGGTACAAATGTACATACAACCATTGTTATAACATATATCTATTCCCTATCCAAATATAACGATTATTTATAAAATTGGCATTGGTAAACGAGGCGTTGCCAGAAGGGTTGCCGCCACTTACGTGTAAGTCGCTCCAAGCCGCATGTTGATTCACAAAAGCAGCCCCAGTAAAATTAAAGGAGACAGGAGTATACACGCTATTCATTTCCTCTTCAATAAAATCCATTCTATCTAAATTTATGCAGAAGGCTAAACAGGTAATGGCTCCGTTTTTCTCAGCAGATTTTTTGGCAATGGCTACAGATTGGTCTCTATTTTCAGTTTTAACAATGCAAATTAATGGCCCAAAATATTCTTTCAAATAAATATTTTCTTCGCTAGCATTTACAACCAAAACATTTACTGATTTTATTCTAGCATTTTCAAACTCTGCATTGACAACTTGCAAATCACTTAATTGAATATGTTGAGGGAAATTTGCTTTAACGCTTTCAATTCTCTTTGAGGTGGCATCATTTTGAATAGCTCCTAGAGTGGGTGCTGCTGCCTTTGGATTCGCTATTAATCCTTTTACAGCATCAATAATTTTATCTTTAACTTCATCGAAAGTAAGCTTTGAATCTTCTGTATCAATGCCATCAGCAGGAACATAGATATTTTGAGGAGCGGTACACATTTGTCCACTATACAATGCAGCAGAGAAAGCAATATTTTGTGCAACACTATCAATATTTTTAACGCTTTCCAGTATCACAGAATTGATACCCGATTTTTCTGTAAAGGTGGTTTTATGCAAACCCTCTATATAATCACCCATAAGGTTACCACCAGTATAGTCAATCATTTTCACTTTATCGTTCTCTGCTAAAATTTTTGCAAGAGGGTTTTCGGAGCTATCAATTGCCAATTGAATCACGGTGGTAGGAAGGTTATTAGCCTTTAATTCCTTTTTTAATTCATCTATAAATATGGCAATCGGGTATACAGCCTTAGGATGTGGTTTAACGATAACGGTATTACCAGTTATCAAACTGGCGTATATGCCAGGTATAGAATTCCAAGTTGGAAATGTAGAGCAGCCAATAGCTAAACTTACACCTTTTGGAATGGCTTTATAATTTTTATTTAAGGTTAAATCAAATTTTCCAAAGTTTTTGGTCCACGCCACTTTGTGCGGATAGGCATTTAACTGTTCAACAGCGGAGGCAATAACTTCCAAGGCTCTATCGCATGCGTGAGGGCCAGAAGCTTGAAAACTCATTAAGAAACTTTGTCCGGTGGTATGCATGGTGGCGTAAGCCATTTCAAAGAAACGCTCTTTAACCCTATCAAGGGAATTTGTCAAAACTTTAATTCTTAAATCGAGGTCAGTTTTTTTCCAGATATTGAAAGAATTGGAGGCATTATTAACAATGGTATTGGCATCAAATTGAGCATATTTAATTCCTATTCCTGTTTGTAAATAAGGAGATACTTCTTCACCAATAAAGTTGGAGGCATTATCATCAATAAAAGTGTAGTTAGTATTGAAACGCGCTTGAAAAGCGGCTAGCCCTTCTGCTTGTAAATTTTCGGGATAGGCTTTAGGATTTTCTGGATAAACAGCGAAATATTTTCTTTCGGAATTAGATTTTATTAGTTCAGGTAAATTCATATGCAAATCTAAAGTTTTTTGGAGAAATCTTGTTGTGATATTCGTTAATAGTTATGGGTTATTGGCTAAATAGCTATTGACAGTAAGGATTAGGCAATCTGGAGTTGAGTAATTATATTTAGATAGAAGATAATAGTTTTTGTGGAAAGCTCAATTTTAAAAATATTTCACTCAAAATATTATTGATCATATTACACTTCAAAAAATAAGAAACTCCCGTGTTTAAAACGAGTTCTAATATAATATGTAACGATTCGTGCATTTTGTTTAGATGCAAATATTCTGGATCAGGCACAAAACCTGTGGGGAAATGATTTAAAATTTGATATTTGCGGGACAATATTTCCATATGCACGAATCCCTAAATGTACTATTAGATTTGGTCCTTCCCGAAGGAGTGAAGACGTATTTCGAGTTAAAATCA
>JANXMZ010000048.1 GCA_025354385.1 Bacteroidota bacterium | reverse complement strand
AACGAAAGTTCGGGGTTTTTTATTTTACGATTTGTCAGGGTTTTACACTTCAGGGCGCGCCCTGTTATAAACCCTAAACGAAAGTTCAGGGTTTTTTATTTTACGAGTTATCAGGGTTTTACAATTCAGGGCGCTCCCTGTTATAAACCCTAAACGAACGTTCGGGTTTTTTTATTTTACGATTTGTCAGGGTTTTACACTTCAGGGCGCGCCCTGTTATAAACCCTAAACGAACGTTCGGGGTTTTTTGTTTTACGATTTGTCAGGGTTTTACACTTCAGGGCGCGACCTATTAAAAGTTTTATTTTGGGCGCTTTTTTCATAACAGATTAGATAATATACTAAGTTCTGATTAGAATCATGGCAGCAATACTCCTTCTATATTCTAATTGCTAATTATTTTGCTACCTTTGCACCAAAATTTATTTAAATCATTAAAAATAACATGAAAGTAACAGTAGTAGGAGCCGGAGCGGTAGGCGCAACAAGTGCAGATAATATTGCACGCAAAGAACTTTGTTCAGAATTGGTATTGTTAGATATTAAAGAGGGTATTAGCGAAGGTAAGGCATTGGATTTATTCCAAACCGCTTCTCTTTTAGGCTTTGATACAAGAATTACTGGTTCTACTAACGATTATTCAAAAACTGCCAATAGCGATGTGGTTGTTATTACAAGCGGTATTCCACGCAAACCCGGTATGACTCGCGAAGAGTTAATTGGCATTAACGCTGGTATTGTAAAAGGTGTTACCGAAAATATATTAAAACATTCTCCAAATGCTATAATCATTATCGTAAGTAATCCCATGGATACAATGACTTATTTGGCATTAAAATCAAGTGGCATTCCTAAAAATAGAATCATAGGCATGGGTGGTATCTTAGACAGCGCACGTTTTAAATGTTATCTTTCTCTGGCAACAGGTGCTTCTACCAACGATTTGCATGCAGTTGTAATTGGTGGCCATGGCGATACTACTATGATTCCTTTAACCAGAATGGCAACTGTCAATGGCATGCCTGTTAGTTATAAATTAAACCCTGAAACCTTGCAAAAAGTAGCTGCCGACACAATGGTTGGTGGTGCTACATTAACTGGTTTACTAGGCACCAGCGCTTGGTATGCCCCAGGAGCTGCAGTTGCTGCATTGGTAGAATCGATAGTAAGAGATGAGAAAAAACTAATGCCATGCTCTGTTTACCTGGATGGCGAATACGGGCAAAAAGATATTTGCATGGGCGTTCCAGTTATCATTGGAAAAAATGGTTGGGAAGAAATTGTAGATTATAAATTGAATGAAGAAGAGCAAGCGGCCTTCAGCAAATCTGCAGATGCAGTAAGAAGTATGAACAGTGTCTTGAGCACAATGAGTATGTAAAATTTTTGTCAGAAAACTGTCAAATTTCAATACCAAAAAGCCGATATTTTGATATCGGCTTTTTGGTATAAACACTTTTTAATCAATTTGAAAGATTGAATTCAATACTTTATTTGGCTCTTAGTAAGGTTTTCCCTTCAGTTGATATTTTTTTAACCTTCTATTTTATTCATTCTTCTTTAAATGAAGGCCATAATCGTGCTAATCTACTAGTTGATGGATATCAAAATTAATTTAGAATTTCCTTATCTTTGTTATAATTTGAAACGAGTCTTACTAATATTATTTATTCTTTCCCCATTTGTTTCCTATAGCCAAAAATCCAATACTGGTACTGAGTTTTGGATGGCTTTCATGCGGAACTACGACTCTACATACAGTGGAAAAAAAGACTCACTTAGGTTATATATTTCTGCCACTAATAAATCTAATGTTACGATTGCGATACCTTTAAAAGGTTATTCTGCAGCGATACAAGTACCTAAAGACAGTGTGGTTGTTTTTGTAGTGCCACTTCATTTAGGTTACATCACAGATTATGATGTAGTAAAAGATTTAGGCATTCATATTACCTCTGATTTCCCAATCGCTGTTTCGGCTATGAACTTGCTCTATGCCACTACAGATGCTAGTATTGTTCTGCCCTATTCTAATATCCCCTTGCGAACGACCTATATTGCCGGAAATCCCAGCACTGGTCAGACCAGCGAAATTATGCTAGTGGCTGGCGATGATTCTACTAAATTAAAAATAACACCTACTGCCAATACACAGAGTGGGTATGTCAAAAACACCCCTTTTTATGTGACGCTTAATAGAGGTCAATTGTATCAGATTGGTGGTAAAGGAGATTTATCAGGTAGTATCATTTCCGTTTTATCAAACTCCAAATTAGTAGCTTTTACCGGCGACCGTTGCTCTTCATGGCCTTGTGGTGCTTGCGACCATGAATTCGAACAAATATTGCCCAATGATGTATTAGACACCGCCTATTGTATCCCTTCTCACTTTGGCGCTACCAAGGGTTACTTGCTAAAAATGATTCCTTTGGATTCCAGCACAGATATTAGAGTCAACGGTTTTCTTTACAAAAACATTTCGAGGCTCAATCCTTTAGTAATAGATGTAAAAGGCGATTCGGGCTATTACGCTGCATCCAATAAATTGTTTCATTGTCATCAATTTTTGAAAGGTGCTGGTTGCAGTGGATATATCAACAGCAGCTACGGTGACCCTGCTCAATTAGAATTGGTAAGTGTAAAACACTTTGGTGAATCTTCTTTGTTCAGCACGGTAAATTCATTTAATCTTAAAGACCATTTTGTGAATGTGGTTATTAAGACCTCAGCAAAAAACAATGTCTATTTGGATAAAACAAAAATAGATTCCAGTGAGTTTATTCCCTTTCAATATGCAAGAAACTACTCTTTTGCAAAATTAAAAATCAGTGTTGGACAGCATTTATTGGAATGTTCAGATGGTTTGATAGCCTATTGTTATGGCGTTGGATTTTACGAATCCTATTTATATTTATCCGGATTTAGCTTGCCTAATTTCGACTTAACTTTTAAAGATTCCGTATTGAATTATGATTGTAAGAATCAAAAAATAAAAATGCAATTTAAAGCCAAATCAGATAAGGTTTTAAAAAAATACACTTGGTATTTTGGCGATAATACTACTGGAACTGGCAACCCAGTTCAACATACTTATTCAACCATTGGTACATATACTATTAAATTAGTGGCAGAAGATTTTGCAGGAAAAAAAGATTCAGTTACTAGAAAAATTTTAGTTAGCTGGCCATCATTCGATCCCATTAGAAATAAAATTATTTGCGGCATAGATACCGTTACCTATCAGGAAACGAATAATTATTTTACAAATTTCAAATGGCAAGACAACAGTACCCAAAATTATTACAAAGCATGGGACAATAAAAAAGTATGGGTAACTGCCACGGATACCTCTGGTTATTGCAAATTCAGCGATAGCGGCATCGTTAGTAAAATAAATATTTTCTCGAATTTTTTCATAGATTCTATTGAAAAGTGTTGGAAATACAACCGTTTTAAGTTCCGCGATTCAACCAAAATATTTGCCGACCAGATATTGCACAAAGCATGGGTATTCCCTTTCACCACTGTGTGGGACAAAGATGAAACTACGGTCAGATTTCCAATGCCCGGGCACTACAAAGTTTACTTTGATGTATATACGACGGAAGCTAATTGTAAAGCCCGCTACCCTATTGATATTACGGTTCATCCAATGCCAAAAGTATTTGCAAAGGTTAAAGGCGAGAGTTTTTGTAGCAATACCCCCATTCTTTTCTACGACAGTTCGCAAATAGTAACAGGTAAAATACAAAGTGTAAAATGGCTTTTTGATGACTCCACAACCATCACCAACGACTCCTTGCGAACTTTCAAACAATTAAAATACTACAAGTCAAAAGCCGAAGTCATTCATTTCTACAAACACATTGCTATTTCTGATATGGGTTGCAGAGATACGGTTACAAACGCTGCACTGGTATGGCCTAAACCTGTGGCCAACTTTACACTCACTATTCCAGATACTATACAATGTCTTACATCTGCCCGTTGGACCTACAATAGCACCTCTACTATAGATGCAGACACCATGAATTTATTTTGGAATGCAGGGAATGGCAAAACAAGTACGAATTATTTCATGAAAAATATTCGTTACACAGTGCCGGGTAGATATGCCATATCTCTCAAAGCGGTTTCGGCATTTGGATGTGAAGACACCAAAATAAAACACATTGAGGTGCTCGATATTCCTAAAGTCGCGTTCTTTAGTAATGATAGCACTCAATGCTATAAAAATCATTTATTCAGTTTTAAAGATACTTCCCTTGGTAATTATCTCAACTACTATTGGAAATTAGGCAATGGCAATAGTTCAAATAATAAAAAAGTGGATTCTGTTAAATACTTAAGTCCTGGATTGTATGATGTGAGTTTAAAAATTACTACCCCGTATAATGGCTGCGAAGACAGTGTTAAACACACCATCGAAGTTTTGAAAGAACCAGTAGCTAAAGTATTCATCAACAATGATACTCAGTGTTTGGCAAACAACAATTTCACAGTACTCAACCGTTCTGTTTTCTATCAACCTTACAAAAGCACCGAGTGGACTTACGATAATAAATCCGATTCAAATTTCAGTATTCTCAATAAAATTTACAGTGATACAGGCAATCATTTTTTACAAATGGTTATTAATGATAAGCAAGGTTGCACTGATACGACTAAATTAGTGCTGAGAGTGAGCGGTCAACCTAAATCTGTTTTGAGCATCAATGATTCGGTTCAATGCTTTAATAAAAATCGCTTTGTGTTCCGCACCATAAATAAGAGCGGGGAGCAAAATATTTGGAAAATAAACAACCAACTTATTTCAGTGAGCAATTCAGATAGTTTTCAAAGAGTGGAAAGTATCACCGGTTTTAATATTGTTCAATTGATTAAACAAACCTCCAACAACTGTAAAGACAGTATAAGTAAAAAATATTACTTATTAGATGCTCCGAAGGCCGATTTTGTTAGCAATAAGGATACGCAATGCTTTACGGGACATTCTTTCAATTTCAGCGATGTTTCCGTTGTTAAAAACGATGTTATTTCCAAATGGAAATATGATATCGAAACTCAAGCGGCTTTATCAACAGCCAACATTTCAAATATTCTGTTTAATACAGATGGCACTAAAAAGATACAATTGCATATAATAACTGCCGAAGGTTGCGAGGACAGCCTTTCAAAAACCGTTTTCCTTTTGAGTGATCCTAATTCAAGAATTATTGGCGATACAGTTTGTCTGCATCAATCTGCCAATATCAGTATGCAACAAACCGCTGGATTACCCCTTAAACAATGGGATTGGGATTTTGGTGATGGCAATTTGGGAACAAAAGCGAATGAACAACATTTATATTCTGCACCGAAATCATACAATCTTAGCTTAACAATAACTGATATTAAAGGTTGTACAAAAACGATTACAGCCAACAATTCAGTGCTTGTAAATGCCTTGCCAGACGCCACTTTCTATTTCGCTCAAAAGGATGATGGCATTAACACCACACGCATTAAATTTATTCCTCAATTGGTGAATAGCAATCAATATTTTTGGCAGTTTCCGAACGGCAATAAGAGTCAATTAGATACCCCAGTATTGCTTATTAAAGATTTATTCAAAGGTGATATTCAACTAAAAGTAACCAATGCATTTGGATGTTCAGATAGCACTGCTCAATCTATTTATGTATATCCTAATAATTTTAATGTATACATTCCAAATGCCATTACATTAAATAACGACCAACTAAACGATATCTTTAAAGTAGAAGGATTGGGATATGCTCAACACTTTAAATTACAAATCACAAACCGTTGGGGTGAAGAAATATTTTATAGCGATGATGCGAATAAAGGATGGGACGGCACTTATCAAGGTGAATATGTTCCGGAAGGTGTTTATATGTATGCCATAAGTTTTAGTTATTTTGATGGTAAAAAATACAGTTTCAATGGCACTATAACGGTATTGAGATAATAGCATTACATGCAACAACATAAATCCGCTTTCACTAAAACAATATTACTTTTTCTTTTATTATTGCTTGTCAACCGTTCGAATGCACAAGTAAAATTTATAAGCCCTGATTCATTATTAAAAATCATACAGCAACCACAAGATTCAGGATTAACAATAATTAATTTTTGGGCCACATGGTGCAAACCGTGTGTAAAAGAATTACCTTATTTTAATAAAGTAGATTCGGCCTTTGGCAAAGGTCGAATCCAATTTATTTTTGTCTCTTTTGATGGTCCATCAGAAATTAAGAAGGTGGGTAAATTCATAAAATTAAAAAAAAATATTGGTAGGCAGTTGATTTTAAATTCTGCAGATCTCAACGATTTTATAGAACGTATTAACCATCAATGGCAAGGTGATTTACCCTACACTATTTTGATAAAAAATGGACAAAGAAAGGATCACAACACAAGTTTCGAAAATTACATTGAAATAATTTCTTTTGTAAAAACATAATTGGTTGAGTAGGAATTTTAAATATTAGACCTCTTTCATAAGTCATTTTAGTTGAAAATTATAGATTCCACAAATGATTTGCATTCTCATCTTATGCTTCTTCCTTCGGTTCCTGTAGCGTTCAGCCATAATGCGAAATACTTTTATTTTTCCAATGACATGT
>JANXMZ010000070.1 GCA_025354385.1 Bacteroidota bacterium | reverse complement strand
ATAAAATCCATCAAAGCACAATAAAGTCTGTTGAAAACAAAATTAATAACAGACCTGTAAGAAAATTTAAATATTTAACTCCAAATCAAATAGCTTTGCAATTGAAAATATGAGTTGCACTTATTTGTTGAACTCAGCTTTTCATATTGTACTTATTGTATGAATAAGCTTTTTAATTGGTGTAAAAAATGTAGGTTGAATGATTCATTGGCAAATTTAGGAATAGGAAATGTTTTATGAATAGTAGGTTTTTACTTTAATAGTATTAAACATCTTCTAGTATTTGTTAGATTAAAGCATCTCCATAGAAAATACAACTAAAAAAAATATATTCAACCTAATTAGAATAGCGAGTTGATATTTTTGCAGAAAATAAGACCATTCAAATATTCATCTACAGTAAATAAAGTGTGCTATTTTTTCGAAATATAGTCTCATATTTGTAAATGTAAGGCGTTAATAAAAACTATTATTTAATTCAATAGTTGCGCGCAATTTATTACACTGCGGCACATTAAGGAACATTAGTATAATTATCTGAATTAATAAAATAATACTATCAATAAAACAAAACCAAAAGAAAATGGAAAATTTAACCTCTCAAAATGTCCATTGGAGTGATTATAAGAAAATAGCATTTAGATTTTCTTTTATTTTCTTTGGATTTTTTATAATCACAAGCAATAATGGAGCTTATCCATTTTGGAATGAAACCGTTGGACGGTTCTTGGAAGCGTCCTTGCAAATATTTATTCCTTGGATAGGTAAGCATGTGCTTCACCTTTCATACGACATAACAATTTTCACCAACGGAAGCGGTGATACCACTTACGATTATGTCATTGTTTTCACCATTGCATTAGTGGCTGTTTTAGGAGCCATTATTTCGACGGCATTGGATAGAAAGCGGACAAATTATAATGTACTTTATTATTGGCTAACCGCTGCAATGCGTTTTTATGTAGGATTAATGTTGTTTCATTATGGAATGGTAAAGGTAGTTAAACTTCAATTTCCTTCTCCAGATATTTATAGATTAACCGAACCAATCGGGGATTTATCACCCATGGGTTTGGCCTGGACCTTTTTGGGGTTTTCGGATGGGTACAATTTTTTTATGGGTATTGCTGAAATTGCTGCATTACTTCTCTTGTTCCGCAGAACAATGACTGTTGGCGCGATTATTACATTAATGACCGCTTCTAATGTGATGGCCGTGAATTATTTTTATGATGTTCCAGTCAAAATTCTTTCAACCGCCTTGGTTATAATGACATTGTTTCTATTGCTTAATAATGCTGGTAGATTATTCAGATTTTTCTTTGTAGGTCAAACTACTTCACTTGCAATTATTAAAAGTCCGATACTTAAGAAACGGTGGATGTATACCTCAAAGATGGTATTTAAGTTTTTAGTAATCGGCTATGCGGTAGTTTATGGAACAATTACAGTATGGAAATATAAAAATGAACTCAAAGATTCAAGACCGAAACCCAAATTATATGGACTTTATGATATAGATATATTTATTGTCAATAATGATACTTTACCAAATTCTTCGTTAGATGCATCACGCTGGAACCAATTGGTGTTTGAAGATAATGATTATATGCGTGTGAGGTTTAAGAGCGACAGCGTTGCGGGCTTTCTTGCAAAAGTTGATACCATCCATCAGAAAATTGATATTAAATACAGGGCTGATTCTACAATGCGTGGGACTTTACATTATACTTTTTCCAATCCTGATAATTTTATATTAAGTGGAACCATTAGGAATGATTCGGTTACCATCATTTCTAAAAGAAGAAAGATTGAAACAAAAAACTTTAGATTAATAAAAAGAGGTTTCCATTGGATCAATGAACGTCCTTACAACAAATGAAAATTATTTTACAATTGAAGATGTTTTTGTTTAACAAGAAATTACGTGTGAGAGATTAATTACTTGATCTCTAGTGGGGGCGGCTTCAATTGAACAATAAAATAATTTTTGCAAAAATTCTTGTGTTTATATTTTCCATCTAATTCCCTTCAAGCACTATGTGCTTGGGGCCTTCATGGAAAATATAAACGGACTTGCGCTATAGCACAGGTCCGTTGTTCAATTGGCTAGTGGGAGAGATTACTTACGTGATCTCTGTTTGGGGTGGCTTCAATTGAAACAATAAAATTGCTAAGGCAATTTTTATTGTTTTTTCATCAAGTCGCATTCAAATGCGGGGCATTTGATGCGCCCTGCTGAAAAAATAGGGTGCTGCTCTCTGGGGTGGGTGGCCGAGATTACTTGCGTGATCTATAGTGGGGGTGGCTACAATTGAACAATGGCATTCCGCGAAAGCGGAATGCCATTGTTCAATTGGCGGAGAGTGAGAGATTCGAACTCTCGATACCTTGCGATATACACGCTTTCCAAGCGTGCTCCTTAAGCCACTCGGACAACTCTCCAGTTGATTAATCTCAGATGGTTTTTTGAAAAAAAACCTTCGAGAGAGCCGTTATGCCGAACAGATAGTTTTTGATTTTCGAAAACTATTTGGTTTCGGTTAAAGGGTTGCAAAGATATTTAAATATGTGCTAAATTAAAATTTTAATGAGGAAATAGGTGCTAAATGATTGGTATGGCTCATGAATTTGTCCTCATCAACATTTAAAACACATAAAATTATAATTGTATATTTGCAGTCAAATGGAAACGCAAGGGATACAAATCAATAAGTTTATCAGTTCTACAGGCTTTTGCTCAAGAAGAGAAGCCGATTTATTGGTAGAGCAAGGCCGGGTAACCATTAATGGAAAACTGGCAAAACCTACTACCCGCGTTCAAGATAAAGATAAGGTGGCTGTGGATGATGAAATCGTTCGATTGAAAAAAACAGAGTCATTGTACATAGCCTTGAATAAACCTAAAGGCATTACCTCTACTACAGATGAGAAAGACCGCTCCAGTATCACGTCCTTTATCAATCATAATAAAAGAATATTTCCAATTGGTCGTTTAGATAAAGATTCAGAAGGCTTGATACTCTTAACAGATGATGGGGATATTGTCAATAAAATTTTAAGAGCTGGCAATGAACATGAGAAGGAATACATAGTTACAGTTGATAAACCCGTTACGGCAGATTTTGTTGTCAAAATGTCTGAAGGTGTTTCCATTCTCGATACCCTTACCAAACCTTGTATCGTCAAATCATTGGGGAGCAAAAAATTTAAAATTATTTTAACACAAGGCTTGAACCGCCAAATCAGACGCATGTGCGAAGCATTAGGTTACAAGGTTAGTGAACTGAAAAGAACGCGGATTATGCATATACAATTGGGTGATTTGCCTTTGGGTAAATGGAGAAAATTAACCCCTTCAGAAATTGCTCGCATGAATGAATTTGTGAAGGATTCCTCTAAAACAGCTAGTAGAGAATTTCAAGTGCCAGGAAATGACAAGCCTTTTGCAAAAAAGAGCAAATCGCGCGACCAGTATAAGCATGCTCCGCAATTTAATAGGACAGATAAGGGCACTCAAAAGAAAGCATCCAAATTTATCCGTCCATTTAAAGAAGGGGATCAAGTTTTGAAACCACGAGCAGTTGAAAAACCTCAATCAAATACGCCTAAATATCCATCTGGAATAGAGAACCAAAAAAACAGGTTTGCAAAGGCCCAAGCGAAAAAGCAATACGATGCGAATGAACTGACTTACACGCCTAAAAAGGAAACCAAAGTGCCCACCAAGCCAGGCGCCAGAGCCAAATTTGTAGCGCCAGCACCCAAGGATAAATTAACTTTGAAAAAGGAAGCCAATGTAAGATCGAAAGCCAATTTAGAAGTAAGGGCAAAAACCAGTTCGAGAAAGAATTTTAATTCAAAAGTAATTAAGCGCAAAAAGTAGTCAATATAGTTGACTATTAATTCAAATCGTTTAAGGCACTAACAAGTGTTGGATATTTGAAATTGAATCCATTTTGTAATAAAATTTCTGGATAAACCCAACGGCTTTTCAATATTAACTCAGTTTCAGTTTTTATTAGCATAGCACCCATTTTAAGCAGCCCTTTTGGTGCAGGTAACCCGATAGGTACACCTATACATTGGCGAAGGGAGTGCATTAATTCTTTATTGTTAATAGCATTCGGTGAAGCACAATTGATAGCGCCATTTAATGTGGCATTGTTTACAACAAAGTCAATGATATTTTTCAAATCCTCTATGTGCAACCAACTGAACATTTGTTTGCCGTTGCCTTGTGGTCCTCCTAAACCGTATTTAACCAAGTTTTTAAGTGGCTTTAAAGCACCTCCAGTATTGCCTAAAACAATGGCAATTCTTAGTGCCACTTGCCGTGTTTGAGGCAATTCAAATTTAAAAAAAGTTTGTTCCCATTGTTGAGCAACATCAACAGAAAAACCATGTCCAATAATGCCTTCTGATTCTGTATTGGCATGCGCCTCTTCATGTCTATAGATAGTCGCTGTACTCGAGTTTATCCATAGTGGTGGGGGATTGAAACATTGTTTAACAGCTTCTCCCAATAATTGTGTAGTGCTAATACGCGAACGAAAAATCTCGGCCTTGTTTTTTGCAGTGTACCTACAATCAACAGATTTACCGGCAAGATTAATAAGCAAATCGGAGTTTTCGAGCGCCAACTGAATACCCTTACTATCGGTCCAATTCAAATGGTTGTTTTGTCGCGAAATAATAATGACTTTATGCCCCTCTTTGGTATATTCATTTTTTAAATATTCACCAATAAAACCAGTTCCGCCAGCGATGATAATTTTTTTCATTGAGCTAATTTATTTTTTTTGAACTCCTTTAATTCGGTATAAAAGATACAAAAAGAAATGAGCCATGAGGTAAGATAGAGTCAAAATTGGCATTAAATAGAGTTGAAGGTTTTCAATATTATCTGAATTAATAATAATTAATGTTGCTCCAATTAATATGATGGCCAAAATAAGATATGCATAAAGCAACGAATTATGATGAGGATGGCGAATAATTAGGAGGATTAAAGCAATAAATTGAATGGGGCCAATTACTAATTCAATACATGCTAAGGTCGGAATGGTGTTATTTTCAAAATTATCGATGGCAAAATAAAGCAAAGTGATATTCGCTAGAAGCATTAAGGTGACGTGTATGGTAAAGGCTTTGCTGTTCATGAGAATTGTTTGGTTATTTTTAAACGAGTTAAATCAAATAAAACAAAGATAAAATAATGGGCCAATGTAAAGGCAAAAAACATCATGCTAAGGTAAACAGAATCATGATAACTAAAGTGGAAATAATTTACCTTAATTAGCAGTATGGCAATTGTAACTACTGATAGTATTAAATAGGTTATATAATGACGACTCCAGTTTTTTGCCCACAGGCCAATAAGCAAAGCTGCACCAAATTGTAGGGGACCTATGATGAAATTAACAATTGTAACTAGTTGAGTGCTTCTCACTGGCAGGAAATCTATCAGTGAGAAGATGAAGAATATATCGGCAATGGCTAGTAACACAAACTCAAAATATAAGATGATTCTCATACGATCGTTTTTAAACAGTTTTTATATTCATTTGCATAGCCCTTTGTTCTTTTGATTTTCTTTTGCCTCTAAAAAATAAGTAAAGGTTTAAGAATAACATAATGCCTAAATAAATGGAGAAGCCACCGATTTTGGCACTCAATAATTCTATCATAGTTTGATAGTTAAACATATCGTGATTGAATCGCAAAATAAGTAAGGCATACCCAATGTTTAATAGGTAGAATCCCACTTCGAAAAGTTTGTTTGTAGCATAAGCAATTTCTTCGCGGCCATTAAAAATGTCGAGCATAAATACCTTGCCACTTTTAAATAAACTGCGCGCTACCGAAAGGGTTAAAAAGATAGCCACTGGTAAGTAAATAATGTAGGCGATGATGATAATGTTTTGATTGTTCATAATGATGAAATTTAAAGGTGAATAATTAATTGTTAGTATGGTTCAAGTTTTTTGTTTGCGTGCGGTTGATGCGTTGTGCAATAAGGTAGGTCATGAGCATATTATTAAAATGCATAACCCCTAGTAATAATATAATCTGTCCGAGTTTGGTGCCTATGGTTTCTGTTAAAATAATCCAGTTATCGATGTTTGGCCAAAAGCTTAAAGTAATGGCGGCATAGCCTAAATTCAATAAATAATAGCCAATGAGTAGGAGGGAGTTAATGGCTTTAACAATTTCAGGATGATCGTTGATAATACGCGCCAAATATTGCTCCCCATTGGTATAACACACTTTGCCAATATGCATCGTAATGTAGAAAGTGATTGGTAGATAAACCATGTAGCCGATAATATTATAGTTAATCATTTTTAATATTCTGTACTTTCAGTAATTATTGAAATATAGATGGCAAAAAAAAGTTACTTCACTAATTTCATTAAGGTTTTGTAAAACCAGTTCTCATCCGATTTTATGAATTTGTCGACAATCGAATTGGCATTATTCGTAAATTTACTCAACTCTTCAATGGTATCCGAAAAGGCGGCTATCTCTTCCTTGTTTTTACCGGTGATGTTTTCTTTTTTCAATTCATTCACCACTTGTAATATAGGTTCTATTTCTCTTTTTCTTCTTTCGTAAGTAATCTTTCTTGCCACTTCCCACATGTCCTTACCAGCAAAGAAATACTCTTTTCTGTCGCCAGGTTTTATCTCTTTTGTAACTAAACCCCAATCCATGAGGGCTCTTAAATTCATATTGGCATTGCCTCTGCTAATGTTCAATTGTTCCATCACATCTTCGGCAGATAAGGCCTCGGCAGATACCAATAACAAGGCATGAATCTGCGACATGGTGCGGTTGATTCCCCACTGAGAACCCAAGGTTCCCCATGATTGAATAAACTTGTTTTTGGCATCTTCTAGATTCATGGTACAAACCTACACTGTATTTTCAAACTTTCAATACTTTCTGAAAGTTAATTTTGTAAAATTGTATTTAACGGCTTAAAATGAAGTGTTTAAATTTTTTGGGAAGGAGGTAATTTAAAAAAATGGAACAAAAAAAAGGTGCAATAGTTCAATTGCACCTTTCCATTATTTTGAATTATCTTTATTTAATGTACTTAAAAGTTTTGCCAGAGAATACGGCATTGGCACCTAACTCTTCTTCGATTCTCAACAACTGGTTGTACTTCGCCATTCTATCGGAACGTGAAGCCGAACCGGTTTTAATCTGACCGCTGTTCATAGCTACTGCAATATCTGCAATGGTGCTATCTTCGGTCTCGCCACTCCTATGACTGATGATATTGGTATAGCTATTGCGCGTAGCTAAATTAATGGCATCAATGGTTTCTGTTAAAGATCCAATTTGATTCACTTTCACTAAAATGCTATTGCCTATGCCTTCGTTAATACCGCGTTGCAAACGGTTAACATTGGTTACAAATAAATCATCGCCTACCAATTGTACTTTATCGCCAATGGCTTGTGTTAATTTTTTCCAACTTGCCCAATCGTCTTCTGCACAACCATCTTCAATTGAAATGATAGGGTATTTGCTGGTCCATGTTTTCCAATACTCCACCATCTCATCGCCAGTCAATTCGCGCTTATCAGATTTTTTGAATACATACAATCCTTTTTCGGCATCCCACAATTCGCTTACTGCAGCATCCATGGCAATGTATACATCTTCGCCAGGTTTGAAACCCGCTTTTTCAATCGCCATCAAAACAGTTTCAATCGCTTCTTCATTCGATTGAATATTGGGCGCAAAACCACCTTCATCACCTACATTGGTGCTATAGCCTTTGCTCTTTAATACAGCTTTTAATTCATGAAATATTTGAACACCCATGCGCAACGATTCACTGAAAGTATCAGCTTTCGCAGGCATTACCATGAACTCTTGAAAATCGATGGCATTATCTGCATGTGCACCACCATTCAAAATATTCATCATGGGCAATGGTAATGTATTGGCATTAACACCACCTAAGTAACGGTATAGACTCTGACCGCTTTCTTGCGCAGCGGCTTTGGCTATTGCCAATGACACTGCTAAAATTGCATTGGCACCTAAATTTGATTTATTGGGAGTGCCATCCAAATCTATCATTAAACGGTCGATCATGTTTTGTTCAAAAACATCGCAACCAATTAATTCAGGTAATATAATTTCATTCACATTGGCAACGGCTTTTAGAACACCTTTGCCTTGGTAAATACTTTTGTCGTTGTCTCTTAATTCTGCGGCTTCATGAATGCCAGTGCTAGCACCACTAGGAACAGCAGCTCTGCCTAAGAATCCATTTTCTGTTAGAACATCTACCTCGACAGTTGGGTTACCTCTTGAATCGAGAATTTGTCTTGCTTTTAAATCGGCTATTAGGCTCATAATTTGTTATTTGTTATTAAGTTAATTGTTATTTGTTATTAAGGATTTTATAATCGTTATTAAGTTAATCGTTATTAGGGGTTATTTTTGGGTGGTTTGAGAGGTCAGGTATTTTATAAATCCAATTAATATTTTTATACAATTATTTGTTTCGGATTCTAGTACTTTTAATTCATTTTTATCAATGTAGGATTCTTCAAAAGCAATTTGAATATGGTCAAGCAATTCGAATAACGAGCCTCTTGCATGCCTGCAAAATTGTGCATTCTCCTTGAAATGAAATCTGCCATATCCTTCTGCTATATTATTGGTTATTGATCTTGAACATCTTAATAATTGGTCTGTTAATCGGTATTGTTCAGCAGTAGGAAAAGTTTTCAAAAGTTTCGAAACTTTTTGTCTTAGTGCTTTACATTGTTTAAAACACTCTAAATCTTCAAAACTTTTTATCTCTTCTTTCAATTATTATTTTGTATTCTGTATTTCCCTTAATAACCTAATAACCCAATAACTACTTCTATGCTTTCATTGAAAGAAAGAATTCATCAAACAAGTATCTAGAGTCATGCGGTCCAGGAGAAGACTCAGGATGATATTGAACACAAAATGCTTTCTTCCCTTTCACTCTTATGCCTTCGATGGTATCGTCGTTTAGATTAATATGCGTCACTTCTATTTTATCGTTGGGTTCATTCTTTAGAGCAAAACCATGGTTTTGAGTGGTTATTTCAGAATGACCAGTTAATAAATTTTTAACAGGATGATTAAGTCCTCTATGTCCATTGTGCATTTTAAAAGTGTTCATGCTATTGGCCCTTCCAATTAACTGATTGCCTAAGCAAATTCCAAACATGGGAACATCATTGTCTAATAATTCTTTTACAGTATCTACTGCATATTGCATGGCAGATGGATCGCCTGGTCCATTAGAAATTAAAACGCCATTTGGTTTCCAATCCATAATTTGTTTGGCTGTTGCTCTTGCATTAAAAACACCACAAAGTGCATCTCTATCATTCAAGCATTTTAACATGGTTCGTTTAACACCAAAATCTAAAACAGCTACTTTGTAAGCGCTTAAATCGGAACCCGTGGTGTAAAATTCTTTAGTTGTAACCTTGGAAGATAGTTCCAGTCCATCCATGTCTGGTGTGGCATCGAGCAATGCTTTTAATTGCACTAAATCAGTAAATTCGCTGCTAATAATACCATTCATAGCACCCTTGTTTCGCACATGGCGAACCAATTGTCGAGTATCTATATTTTGTATTCCTACCACTTGGTTGTTTACAAAATAATCATCGATGGAAGAGGTAGCCATTTTACGAGATTGGTGGTGGGCAAAAGTGCTGCAGACCAATCCGGAAATTTTAATATCACCCGATTCAACTTCGGTTAGATTGGTGCCATAGTTGCCTATGTGCACATTGGTTTGTACCAATATCTGTCCAAAATAAGAAGGATCCGTGAAAACTTCCTGATAACCGGTCATTCCGGTATTAAAACAAATTTCTCCTGTAGTTGTGCCGATTTTGCCTATGGCTTTGCCTGTGAAATGGGTGCCATCTTTTAAAAGCAGAACCGCTTGTGTTGTACTCATTAAAGTGCAAAAGTAATCTAGTTGCAGCGTTTGACAAAACACAATTTAGTAACAAAATTATATTTGTCTTTAAATCCTTGTTATGATTAGGTGCGCACTTTTATTTTTTTTTAATTACTTGCGCTTTTTTATAACAATTGAGGATTGAATTTGTTAATAATTGAATTAATTGAAAACTAATTTTAATAGTTTTGAACCATCCTATGTCAAAAGCCATCATTATTGGAGCCGGAATTGCGGGGATTGCAGCAGCTATACGTCTAAAAGCATTGAATTATGATGTTGAAGTATACGAGGCAAATAACTATCCTGGCGGTAAACTCAGCGAATTTGAGAGCGATGGTTTTAGATATGATGCTGGTCCTTCCTTGTTTACCATGCCTGATTTGGTAGATGAATTATTTCTTCTTATGAATGAGTTGCCGTCTAACTATTTTAAATATAAAAAGTTGGATATCGGTTGTCATTATTTTTATGAAGATGGACCAATATTTCAAGCGCCCACAGATATAGAAGAATTTGCAAAACTGCTTCAAAAGGTTTTTAATGAAGACCCAGAAATGGTTTTAAAGTATTTTAAGAAAAGTGAATTTATTTATAACACAACTTCACCTGTTTTTCTTAAAAACTCTTTGCATGAATGGTCTACCTATTTCAACAAAATGGGATTAAATGGCATAATGAATATGGGTAGATTGGATTTATTCAAAACCATGAATAAAAAAAATGAAACATACTTTAAAAACCCACTCACCATTCAATTGTTTAACCGATTTGCAACCTATAACGGCAGTAATCCCTATAAGGCACCAGCCACTTTAAATATTATCCCTCACCTTGAATTTGGCATGGGCGTTTATTTTCCGGAAGGAGGTATGTTTGCTATTACAAATGCTTTGGTGCAGTTAGCTTCACGTCATGGTGTAAAGTTTCATTACAATCAAAAAGTTACTAAAATAAGGTCTGCAAAACATAAAGTTGAAGGTATTGTTGCAAATGGGGTTGAATTAAAAGCAGATATTGTATTGAGTAATATGGATGTTTATCCCACTTACAGCAAGTTATTACCGGAATACAAAATGCCTAGGCAAGTAAAAAATGTTGAATCATCTAGTAGCGCCTTAGTTTTCTATTGGGGCGTGAAGGGACATTTTCAAGAACTTGGTCTTCATAATATTTTATTTTCTAAAAATTACGAAAGAGAGTTTCAAGCGATTTTTAAACTTAAATCTATTGACGATGATCCAACAATCTATATCAACATCAGCAGTAAATTAAATTCAAATGATGCACCCAAGGGTTGTGAAAATTGGTTTGTTATGATTAACGTTCCTTGCAATGAAAATCAAGATTGGGATGCATTGATAGCAGAGGCTAGAAAAAATATTATTCGAAAAATCAATAAAATGTTGAACATTGATTTAGAGGCGTTGATTGTGTATGAATCTATTTTAGACCCGCGTTCCATTGAACAAAAAACATCCAGCTATAAAGGAGCGCTTTATGGCAGTAGCAGTAACAAAAAGTTAGCGGCCTTTTTCAGACATCCCAATAAAATAGTGTCCATAGATAATTTATACTTTTGTGGTGGCAGTGTGCATCCAGGTGGTGGTATCCCATTGTGTTTATTAAGTGCAAAAATAGCCACTGATTTAATAGCAAAAAAAGGCAAGAAATGACTAATGATGCCACCCCTTACCTTTTTTAGTTCTAGTTTTATCTTTTTAAAATGAACTTAATTCATTTTCGTGACTTTTGTTTTGTAAACTACATTATCATTAGTGGAAACTTGCAGAAAATAAATACCTTGAGCAAGATGTTCTGTTCCTTCCAACAATAAATTGGAATTGTTGTATTCTGGGTTCGAAACGTTGTTTAATAAAAACACTTCCTGTCCAAATTGATTGAAAATTTGAATTCTCATATTGACCTTGCTGATATTACTGGTTTTTACTCCTAGACCCAAGGTGCCTGTGAATGGATTCGGATAAACCGTGTAAACAGTCTTTGTTGCACATTCTATATCAACTGGAATAATGTTCTTATGGCGTCCCGTAATATTCAGACTGTAGAATCGATAGAGTGTATTTGCTCCAAGAATTTTTTCGATAGTGAGCTGATATTGCTTTATTTCAACTCCTAGGGATTCTTTTTCTGCATGCACATTGCCAGCATTTATCCAATTATTGCCATTGTCTAAGGAATATTCAATGCCGAAAGTAAAATTCTCTTCAGTAGGCACCAAACTCCAATTGAATTCAATTGTATTATCCTTTGTACAATTGGTTTCTATGGCTACTTGATGAAGTGGCAAGGGGGTCAGTATAATCATGGTATCACGACTGAAACAGCCCGTAGTTGGGTCGCTTACCTTTAGTGCAAAATAGGTCGAAGTTACTTGGCTTTTTGTAGCTGTTGGCTTAGCAAAAGTTGAATCATTTAAACCCTTCTTAGGCGACCATGCATATTTTATACTGCCACAAGTTGAACAAGCTCCAGAAGGTGTGCCTCCAATTACGAATGTGGCGGGTGGCGATGAAATATCGGGGCCTGCATTTGCGTATGGTATTTCATGGAAGTTTAAAATAGCTGTATCGGGATTATTACATCTACCAGAAACCGAAGTTATTAATACAGATACTGGTGAACCAAAATCGGAAGTTACAGGTGTATAAACAACATTTGGCATTAGCTCGGTGGTATATCCATCTCCATTGGTAGAAGCGTAAACATCATCCATGATATAAGGTGAGGTAACCGAAATGTTAACAGGTGTTAACCCACAAATATTATTGTTTGGAACATGCAGAGTAGAAGTAAAACCAGGAATAACTTTAATGGTATCTTTTGTATTTACACCACACCTATCATTGTAGGATATAAAGTATTTAAAGGTGGTTGGTACCATTAAACGGGTAAAATCTTTGATGTTTTTAGTTGGTCCGAAGATGGATGTTTTGTTAATTAAAGCCGTGTCATTACCTTGAGCACTAAAATCGGCAAAGGAAGGGAAAGTGGCCTTTTGCGAATTGGAATAAGCATATTTTTTAACACCATTTATCCAGATTTCGACTTTGTTGTTGCTGAGGGTCTTAAAATCAACTGTAATATTGCCAGTGTAGGATCCTAAGGAAGTAAGCAATGATCCAGCGTAGTATACACTAATTGATCCACCATTGTAAAGAATAGAATGAGTCATATCATTTCCGTTGCTTGTGCTTTTATTGTTGATGCCTGCATAGAATTTTTTTGTAGCACCATAATTGATATCATATCGCACAATACCCGTTGCTAAAATAGAATCTTGGCTAATAGCCCCTTCACTATTTCCGGAGACCCAACCGGAAGCCCCAATCTGACTTTTTCGTAACTTTATTTTCGAGGAGGCCGACTTCCAAAAGGATTCTTCAAAAAAGTTATCGCAGGGTTTTAGTATTAGCAAGCCGTTGTTAACAGACATACTGTTGCCGTTTTGATCTGTAACATTAGTTACTGTGGTGGTTCCAAAATCTAGTGTATCGCTGTAGCAATCGCAATAATTTCGAGGCATTTTCGGAATATTGTTATGAGGATCTTTATTGAGTACCTTTATAAATATGGAATCTCTTACATGAACTGTTGTACAGAAATTAGAAAAATTGGCTTCGGCATAAACCCATGCAGAGTCGGCAATAGTCACCTTTGCACTGTCTAAATTACTAGCGCCAATTACCATGGATGAAGGTGTCCAGTTTATATTAGATCTCACAACTGGGCAAATAACAGTGTTGGGTTTTAGGTAAAGTGTCGTTGAATTGTTGCAATACAAATTTAATTTATTAGCATCAATAATATCATTCACCATAATTTTACTGATAACTGGTTTGGAAGTATCTCCGCATAAAACATCAAAATAGGCATAAGCATAGTGTCCTAATAAAATACAATCTCTGGTGAATAGTCTTACTTCTACAGTATCACCAACAAAACATGCAAAATTTAAAACTTCTTTGGCCCATCCAACAGATTTACGAACGGTTGATGTGTCTTTATAACTGCCAACATTCCAAACGTAAGGCTTATCTACATTACCGCAAAAGAAGGCTCCTTTTAAGCAATCTAACTTTTTGCCATTCACATATACCTCATAACCAAAACCTGGTGCTTCAATAGTAGCAACATTCCAATAATTGTGCGCTAACTCAACCACGCCCTTACTGTATATTGTTAATTTATCGGATAAGCTGTCTATGATGTAAGTGCGATAAACGGTATCTGCGGTAGCATTTACGCCTTTGTTGCCAATTCGTGTGAGGTAATTGCCGCAAGCAGCATTTGGTTTACTGATAGTGCCTAGCCAAGCATCTGTGCTGCCATAAGAAGCAATGATTGGACTTTTACCCGGTTTGTAATATCTCCTGCTACCAGGTGTAATAAAGTTACTGTCTGTAGATGTAGTCCATGGGCTAAAAGTTCCATTGTCAAAACCCATGTTTGGGGCACATTGGGCCTTTAAGTAGCTAGGTTTTGTTATAGCCAATAATATCATGACCATAACGGTTTGAACATAAGTTCTCATAATAAATAAAATTTAAAATGGACTTATTAATTGATATACGAATTTGACCAAATAACGTGCTTGCCGTTAATGGTTCCTGAAATTCTAATAAGAATTGTAGCAGCTTCATTCGTTTGATTTTCTGTCAAAAATGAAGTTTTGTAATTTCCAAAAGGAGGTAAGTAGTCCAATCCAAACCCAACAAACTGAGGGCCATAAACACTTTCAATATTTTTTGGAACCTCTGCATTGTTAAGAGATTGTTTAATGGTTTGTGTATTTAGTAAATAACCTTTTATGTATGTTTCAATGAAAAAAGGGGTAACGGCATCTACCTGATTATTGATAATTTCAAACTTTAATAAACTATCAGGTGTATGCACAAAAGAAACAGTAAAGGCATTTTGTGCCAACACTATCGTTGTGTCTTCCTGATGTTGCGCTTTAGTAGTCGTAACTACTGTTAGCATCAGCAGAACCAGTAACCCCGAAAAGCGGGCTGGGAAACTTGCAAGAAAACGTTTGCAAATCGAATTTTTTGTGTAAATGTTGTGTTTCATAGTTGTAGTTAGTTTAGTGTTTTATTGAGGTGGTCAGTTAGTTTTTCATGCTGTAATATTTTAAGTTTTTTAACCTAATAAGTATATAAACTTATATTTTTCAAATACTTATACTCAAGTATACGACAGAATTATACAAAAATCAAAAAACTTTGAAAAAAATCACAAAGTTCAGTTTTTCAGCTATTTAATTTTTGCCAGATTAAATCAAAATGCTCAATAAATTGGAATTTTTGTTAATAAATAGCTTTTAGACAGAAATTATGAAGTCATAAAAAAAATTAATTCGAATTTCTGCTAAAAAAATGTAAAGTATTTTAAATCAATTTGTTATGTATTTTTATAGACTCAAAGGTGTTCATGGTATGTTATAAATACTCAAAAGGCTTGCTTGGTTTGCAATAAGTGAGCTTAAAAAAAGCAATTACTTGCAAATTCTTTTTAAACCTGTTTTGGCCTTTTGTTCTATACTATTCACGTATTCTTCGTTTTTAGGAAAATCTTTTATGGCTTTGTTAAAATAATACGTTGCTTGCTCTTTGTTTTTGAGTTGTTCGTATACCAAGCCCATTTGCAGGGCAGAATAAGATGCGTAATAATAAGATTGCTTTTGCCCCATTTGAATAACCTTGTCGAAAAGTATCAAAGCACTGGCAAATTCTTTCAATTCTTGGTGTATTCGTGCTTTTCTATAATTTAATTCCAATAAAAATCGAACTTCATGAAGTTTTTTATCTTCGATTTTATTGAGCTTGTCGTAGGAAAGGCGGTAATAATGCCCATCGAATAATAAGCGTGCTTCTAACAATTCCTTTGGCCATTTCAATGGGTCTAAGGCTTCTTTTTGGGCCTGTTTATCCTCTTCCTGAAAGGCTTTCCCATGTTTACTGCAAAGTGAATAATAAGTATTAGCAGCATTAAGATTGCCATTAATGATTTCGCTCCATGCTAAATACCGATAGGCAGATTTGATATAATTTTTGCCTTTGAATTTGATGGTATATAATTTGAAATGAATAGATGCATCGGGCTGTAATGAGCGCAATTTTGCCACGCCCAACATATAATCCATATAGTAAAAGGGAATGGCTTTTTGGTGCAAAGGTTTTAGAGTAAGAATTTTAATCTGCTCGTCATTTCTTCCATCATAAGCGGCAATAGTAGCGCGCATATAATTCATCAGCACATTGCTCTTGTATTCGCGAGTATAAGGTTCTATTGTTAACCAAGCTTCATCAGATTTTTTTTGAAAGTTATGTTGTAATAGGGCATAAATAAAAGCAGTTTCTAGTTTTAACCATTTGTGCTCATTGTCATTCAATTGAGATGTTAAATAAGTGTTTATTTTTTGAAGTCCCACATCTAAGCTACCTTCCAAACCAAGTATATTTCCCAGCCAAGCATAGTTTTTAGGAATGGCACTACACAAGGCTTTTATAAGACCGAGGTTCTTATTATCAGGTAAAAATTCGGGATATAGTTTTTCGTTTTCTTTTAAATAAGTATTGGCGGTCTTTATATCAGATCCGGCCAACCAATTGTCATTCATTTTAAGACGAACCGAGGCTCTGTGAAGATACATATCCGATAGGGCGAAGCGGAACCAAGGATTGTTCTTTGATATCTTCTCAAGTTCTTGAATGTAGTTTTTCCACTCGCTTTGTCTGGCTTTATATTCAGTTTCATTTTCTGAAATAAAGAGGCGTATGTATAAACAATATTCTTGCAGCCAAACAATGGCCATATTATCTTGAGTTTCTTTTTTCTCTGAGGTTAATATGGTTTCGGCTTCTTCAACCCGCAATTCATAAATGAGCGACTGAGCTTTAAGGCAGGCAGCATTCATTTGGAAAAAAGGCTTTGCAATTAAACCTGCATGGAGCATAAAAAAAAGAACACCCAAAAGGATGTTCTTTCTTAATATTCTTAGAAAAAGCATAATTGCTTTTATTTACCTGCTTTCAGTGTTCTAACTCTGCGTTTTGGTTTTTCTTCTTCAACAATCA
This sequence comes from Bacteroidota bacterium, assembly GCA_025354385.1. GTDB lineage: Bacteria > Bacteroidota > Bacteroidia > NS11-12g > UBA955 > JABMMZ01. The sequence continues at coordinate 20,386 of JANXMZ010000070.1, read as the reverse complement.
CTTCGCTTACAATACCTGTTACGGCATTGTCTACCAATATTCTACCACAGTGTTCGCAGTCAATGATTTTGAAATGTTGTTTGATATCGCTCTGTCTTTGAGGTGGAATTTTAGAGAAACAACCACCACAACTGCCACGCATGATAGGCGCAACAGCAATACCATTTTTAACGTTCTTGCGAATTCTGTTATATGCCTTAACCAATCTTTCTTCAACTAGTTTTTCAATACCAACGCGTTCTTTTACTAAATCTTTTTCTTCAGATTCTGTATCGTTAACAATTGTTTTTAATTCTTTCTTTTTGAAATCAAGATCTTTTTTGCGGCTAGCAATATCTTCTTTCACTCTATCCAAACCTTCTTTTTTGGCATCAATGTGAAAATGGGTTTCTTTGATTCTTTTCTCTGCAGCTAAGATTTCAAGACCAGCAATTTCCAACTCTTTGTTCAATGCTTCAAACTCTCTGTTGTTTTTAACAGAATTTAATTGGGTTTTGTATTTTTTCTGAAGTTCTTCAAATTGCTTGATTTTTGCTTTATAGCCTGCAATCTCCCCATCGTAATTTTTGATTTCAGAGAGCATGTTTTCCAATCGGGTTTCTAAACCAGCAATCTCATCTTCTAAATCATCAACTTCCATTGGTAATTCGCCTTTCAGGAGGTTCAATTGGTCAATTTTAGAATCGATTTCTTGTAATTCCCAAAGGGCCTTAAGCTTTTTTTCTATTGATATATCTACCATGATTTATTTAAAATATTGAATTGGATTTGTATTTTCTTTGCAAAAAATGACCGCAAAAGTAGGGTATTTTTCTTTAATTTCATTGTAAAATATCTCTAAAGTATAAATTTCCGATTCATAATGACCAATGTCGCAAAGTAGAAATTGGTTTTCGACATCAAAAAACTCATGGTATTTAACATCTGCGGTAACATATGCATCTGCTTGCACTGCTTTAATTTGTTTGATTAGAAAGCTACCAGAGCCCCCGCAAACAGCCACTCGCTTTATGTTTTTACTATAGGGCGTAAAACGAATAACCTGTAGATTCATTTTTTCTTTTAGATATGTCAGGAATTTTTTGGGATCCATTGCTTCTATTAAATCTCCAACAATACCAGCACCTACAGTTTGGTTAGCATTGCCGATTCGCACAATGTCGTAAGCCACCTCTTCATAGGGATGAATTTTTTTAACCTGCGTCATCGCATGGTTGACAAGATATTCAGGTAATAAAACTTCTATTTTTACTTCTTCACTTACTTCTCTAACGCCATGGCTACCAATGCTAGGTTTGGCATTTTCACTCGGTTTAAAACTGCCAGTTCCTATGGTTTCAAAGCTGCATTCTGAATATTCTCCTATATGGCCAGCCCCGTTTTCAAAAAGCATATTTTTAATACTTTCACTTTTTACAAGAGGGGCATAAATGATTAATTTACTTAAAATATCTGATTTAGGTTGAATGATTTTTAAATTCTCCAGACCTAATTTTTCAGCTATTTTGGCATTAACACCTTTGCTAAGAACATTGTCTAGATTAGTATGAACGGCATAAATGGCAATGTTGTGTCGAATGGCTTTAATGATGGTGCGTTCCACATAATTGTTGCCATTTAATTTTTTTAAACCTTTAAATACAATGGGATGATGGGCGATAATTAAGTTACAATCCATTTCTATCGCTTCGTCTACTATCTTTTCTAATGTGTCTAGACAAAGTAATATGCCAGTTACCTCCATGTCATGCTGACCAACAATAAGCCCCGCATTGTCATAATCTTCCTGGTATTTTAAGGGAGCAATTTTTTCAATAAGTGTGGTGATGTCTTTAACCTGCATGTATGTATAAAAAAGCAAAATTAAGTGTTTGTTGTCAATCCTATTCTTTTGAAAATATTTATAACGTAAAAAAATTACTTTTGCAGCTATTAAATCTATTCCTAAATATTTGCTAATGCCTTTTGGATGGATGTATGGGTCTATTACCTCTCTTCGCAATAGGTTATACGATAGAGGTGTTTTTAATTCATATCATTCGCATTTGAAAACCATTGTGATTGGTAATTTACAAGTAGGTGGCTCGGGCAAAACACCCCATACTGCCATGCTTTACAAATGGCTCAAAAATTACTATAGGGTGGGTATACTTTCGCGTGGTTATGGCAGAAAAACCAAGGGATTAATTGTTGCAGATCATAAATCGAGCGCTAAAACAATAGGTGATGAACCCTTTTGGTATTATAGTACTTTAGAAGATGCAACCATAGTGGTGGCTGAAGAACGCAAAATTGGGTTGCAATATTTTGAGAATCACAGCACACAATTAGTATTGTTGGATGATGCCTATCAGCACAGGGCTGTGACTTGTAACTTGAATGTACTTTTAACCGATTTTAATTTACCCTATTATTTGGATCATGTAATGCCTTACGGTCGATTAAGGGAGTGGAAGACGGAAGATAGACGGGCGCACATTATTGTGGTAACCAAATGCCCTAGGGATTTAAAACTTGAACAAAAGATTGAAATTATACAGGAGATTAATCCTTATGATTACCAACACATATTTTTTACAGGGTTAAAGGCCCAAACGCCTTATTCGCTTAAAGGAGATATTCCTTTTTTTGCCAATACACAAGGACAAATCATTGCTATGAGCGGTATTGCCAATCCTGAAAGTTTTACCATGCAATGCAGTACTTTGGGCTCAAAGGTTGTTTCGCTCGCTTTTGAAGACCACCATCATTACACCCAAGCAGATATTCGAAGAGCCTTGGATATGCTTGGAGCGTATGATAAAATCTTTATTACCGAAAAAGATGCTTCTAAGTTAGTTCAACCAGAACTGCTAAAATTGATTCCAGAGAATACAGTATACGTATTGCCAGTAGAAATTTATTTTCTCTTTAACGAAGAAGAAAGATTTAAGGAAATGGTTAAGTCATTTCTCAAATAAGGTATTATTTTTTCTTGGCTTTTGCCTTTGCTTTCGCTTTTGCCTTTGGAGCGGCTTTAGAAGCGGCCGCTTTTCTGCTTTTAACGGGAGGTGCAGCACTTTCAATAATTTTCATAATCTCATTGTAAGGCATCGCAACGGCATCAGAACCCTTTGGGAATTTATAATTGTCTTTTTTGTAAGAAATATAAGGTCCCCAACGGCCTTTCAAAATTTCAAGATCCTTGTCTTCCTTAAAGGAACGCATTAATTTTTCGGCTTCTGCAATTTTTTTAGCTTCAATAATTTCTATGGCTTCTGGCAAAGCGATTGCAAAAATATCTTTGTCTTTTGGTATGGATGCAAACAAGCTTCCGAATTTGATGTAAGGACCGAAACGACCAATAGCAGCAGTGACTTTCTCGTCCTGATAGGTTCCAATCAATCGCGGTAATTTAAACAATTCAAGGGCTTGATCTAGGGTAATATTTTCCAGTGTTTGACCCGGGCGCAAACTCGCGAATTTTTTATTTTCATCATCGGCATCACCAATTTGAACCAATGGTCCGAATCGTCCAATTCTACCTATTATTTGTTTGCCAGTTTCGGGATCTATACCAATGGATTTTTCGCTGTTTGCTCTTTCGGCAGTGGCTAAAGTTTTATCTACATCCTTATGGAAAGGGTTATAAAATCCTTCCAACATTTTTACCCAACCTTTTAATCCTTGGGCTATTTCATCGAACTCTTTTTCAACCAAGGCAGTAAAACCATAATCCATAATATTCTTAAAATGCTCACTTAAGAAATCAGTTACAAGCATGCCAATATCTGTTGGGAATAATTTACTTTTTTCTGCACCTACATTTTCTGTATTTGTTTTTGTGGTGATATTGCCATCTTTTAACAAGATACTTTGAAACTTTCTAGGAACACCATCTTTGTTATCGCGAATGACATAACCTCTTTTTTGTATGGTTGAAATGGTAGGAGCATAGGTAGAAGGTCGCCCAATACCAAGCTCTTCCATTTTCTTTACCAAACTTGCCTCTGTGTACCTTGGGGCTGGTCGACTGAATTTTTGTTCGGCCAACAATTGGTTTAGATTTAATATTTCATTAACACTCAATGGAGGCAATAAACCTGAGTTATCTTCATCTTCTTCATCGTCTTTACCTTCTAAATATACTTTAAGGAAACCATCAAATTTAATAATTTCACCTTCGGCCTTTAAATTTTTATCAGGGCGACTTACATTGATGTCAACCACGGTTCTTTCTAATTCTGCATTGGCCATTTGGCTAGCAATAGAGCGTTTCCAAATCAATTCATATAAGCGTACTTCTTGAGGCTCATCACCTGCAGTATGATTTTCGAAATAGGTAGGGCGAATGGCTTCGTGTGCCTCTTGTGCTCCAGCACTTTTGGTAGTATAGTTGCGGGGCATGCTATATTCTGGACCATATGCTTTTTTAATTTCAGCAGAGGCGCCATTGATAGCAGTTTGAGATAAATTCACAGAATCTGTTCTCATATAGGTAATATGCCCAGCCTCGTAGAGTTTTTGAGCTAGTAACATGGTTTTGGCTACTGGGTATCCCAGTTTTCTGCTGGCTTCCTGTTGCAATGTACTCGTTGTAAAAGGGGCCGCTGCTTTTCTCTGAGCCGGTTTAACTTCTACATTTTTTATTTTGTATTCACTGCCATTGGCTAAATTTACAAAGTCCAAAGCTTCTGCTTCGGTTTTGAAACGCTGAGGCAATTCTGCTTTTATAATTTTTGAATCACCCTTTTTAGTAAGCTCTGCGGTAATTCTAAAATCACTTACAGAATTAAAAGCATTGATTTCTCTTTCTCTATCAACTATTAATTTAACAGCTACAGATTGAACTCTACCAGCAGAAAGAGATGGCTTTACTTTGCGCCATAATATGGGTGATAATTCAAAACCAACCAAACGGTCTAATATTCTTCGCGCTTGTTGTGCATCTACTAAATCTTTATCGATGGTGCGCGGATTGGCAATGGCATTTTCAATGGCAGGTTTTGTAATTTCATGAAAAACGATGCGTTTAGTGTTGCTTTCTTTTAAACCCAATACTTCGAATAAATGCCAAGAGATAGCTTCCCCTTCGCGGTCCTCATCCGATGCTAACCAAATCATGTCACTTTCTTTGACCAATTTTTTAAGTTCGCTTACAACTTTCGATTTGTCGGATGGTACAATATAATTTGGTTTGAAACCATTTTTAATATCAATTGCTTCATCTCCTTTATCAAGGTCGCGAATATGACCAAAACTTGACCTTACGGTATAGTCTTTACCGAGAAACTTTTCTATCGTTTTTGCTTTAGCCGGAGATTCTACAATTACAAGATTTTTTGGCATAGTATTTTTTGAAATCAGTTTGCAAAGATTATCTTTTTAGTGATAACTTGGTTATTTGCTCTTATTTTTAAGAGGTAAACACCTGTCGAACATAAATTGTTTTGTGTCCAGTTTATTGTAATGACGCCACTTTGAAGATGCTTTTCACTTATCTGAACTATTTTTTCGCCCAAGGTGCTTTCTAGCCAAACTTCGGTTTCACCGACTTCATTTTCATAAATGATGTTCAAATTTTGATTGGCAGGGGTGGGGAAAATAACCAATTGAATGAGCTTCTCAAAGGCACTCAAACCAGTGTTGTATTCGCTGATATTTATATTGTCAATAAAGACAGAATTTGTTTCTCCACTTTCCACCTGAATTTTGAATCTAACATTGCTGTCGTTTTCATAAGCATATAATTTTTGACTTATGAGTTGCCATTGTGAGGCATCTTTAGGTATAAAATTAGTGGTATAGATAGAGGAGTTATAGGCTAAATTATTGGCGCTTTTTTGAAGTAACAATACCCAATTTTCGCCACAACCAACAGAGATAAACAATCTAAACTTTTCTGTAGATGATAAACTTTGGCGCACGTAAGCTACCATCATAGATATTTTTGGGTCCTTACCTTTCAATGGTCTTAGGTCTATGGCAGGACTTACTAATTCAAATAACTGAGATTTGGTAACAAAACCATTGATGGGTGCTACCAAACATTTTGAACCAGAGTAGGCCACACCGGTTTCTGTTTTAAATTGATAATCGCCTTGTTTCCAAATTTCCCATCCCGAAGTGTTCAACCAATTAGGGTCTTCAAAAGATTCAACCACGGCAGGTTTCTTAAAGCCAATGGCGGGTTTTATTTCTATGTATTGATCTGCAATTATTTGGGAACTGCCATAGTCATTGGAAACGGTTAGTTTAACTTTATAAAAACCCGGTGTGCTATAAAAAACAGTGGCAGTATCTTTATTAGAAGTGCTAATATTGGCAGCATCAAATTCCCATGTGCTGTTTTTTGTAAGTGCTTTACACGAATTATTGTAATAAGTAACAGCTTCGCCAACACAGGCCTTACGGGTATTACTGCCAATAGCTGCAATTGGTATATCATTTGATAATTCAACACCTGTTGCCTTATTATTTGCGGCAGATACCAACTCGGTTCTAAAATTATAATAAGTAAAGGTGGTATGCATAATGTCTTTTTGATTTAAACTGAACATACACTGACAACCGCCATGAGAATAATCCATGTAATTTTCCCATTGATCTATTAAATCCGGATTGTCTGTGTGACATGAATTGCCATTTGTAGGGCAGGAGTTATTGATAAATTCTGAACTTACAGGTGGCGTATCATCGCAATAATCCCCATTAATATTGCCATTGCAGGCATCCTGAAAAGTATGTTCAAGACCAAGAAAATGACCAACTTCATGGGTCAAAACATTGCCCAATAAGTCGGCACGGCCAGTGCCAATTGTACCAACACAATTATGTAAAATAACAATGCCATCGATACCGCTATTGCCAAAAGAAATGGTAGATGGTAAATAAGAATACCCTGCGACACCTTGCCCTCCTGGCGTTTGAAAACCAATTGAACTTACTACCCAAATATTTAAGTATTTGGTATTGTCCCAGCGGGCGCCTGTAACATCTTTAACATCATCGGTCGCATTGATATGAAGTGGGCTGTATACTCGGTTAATGCCATCGGTGCAATTGCCATCTGGGTCAATTTTTGCCAAACGAAATTCAATCTGACAATCTGCAGCGACAGATTTAAAAGGGTTGCGAATATTATTTTTGTTTGGATGGTTATTACTGTAATTTTGGTTCAGAATAAACATCTGGTTTTCAATTTGCGCTTTGCTAATGTTTTCTATACCATTGGTATGAATAACATGAAATACAACTGGAACAATATACTTAGTAACCCTTTTGGTATTGGATGAAGGTTGAATTGAATGATAAAAACGCTCAATCTCTTTTGTTATTTCAGGATTTTTTTCGATTGCTTTTTTTTGGTAGTAGTCTTTTAGACATTGACTACTCAATAAGCTACTCGTCGAACAAAATAGTAATAAAAATAAGAATCTAAACATTGAGGTTGCAAAGGTAATCACTAAATTTTGCAATTTTACAGTGATTCAGACCTCCCCCAAATTAATGCGATATTTAATTCATGAAAATAACTTTCTTGCTAACAATGCCATTGTTGGCTTTTATTTTTAAGAAATAAATACCATTGGCAAGGTCAGCATTTTTAGTCCACTGAACGGAAATGACACCAGTTTGACTGCTAACAGCGCTTATGAGTGCTACCTTTTTACCTTCAATATTCTCCAACCATATTTCGGTTTCGCCAGCATTGTTTTCATATTGAATATTCAATAAATCGTTTGCTGGATTAGGGAAAACATTCAGGTTAATAGACTTGTCAAGGGATGAAATAGATGAATTATACATACTGATGTTAATATCATCAATATAAATAGGGTTGCCAGCACCAGTGGTTCCAGATTCTACCTCAATCATAAATTGTACGTTACTATCGTTTTCATAACCAATCAAAGAATAGGTAATTAATTTCCATTGTGATTGATCTGCGGGTGCGAAGCTAGACCCAAATACTGTGGAACTATAGGTAATAAAATTGGCAGATCTTTGAACTATCTGAACCCAATCGCTGCTGCAACCGCGTGATGCATATATTCTGAATTTTTCAGAAGAAGCTGAAGATTTTCTCACATAGGCAAGCATCATAGAAATTTTAGGGCTCTTGCCTTTTAGGGGACGTAAATCAATGCTTGGAGATACCAATTGGTATTTTTGAGTAGTTACATCTGTGGAAGAAATAGGGGCTGCTAAACATGCTTTGCCACTAAAAGATACAGAACTGTTTACTGTAAATTTAGGTGTGCCATTCGGAACAATTTTCCAATTGGAAGTGGTAGCAAAATTGGCTTGCTCAAATCCTTCTACCAAAGAAGGTACATTGGAAGAAGCAGAAGGCAATATTTCAATATAATTATCTACGGACAAGGTATTGCCGCCTATGCTATTATTGGCTATTAAAGTTACATTGTATTTGCCAGGTTTAGGATAAGTGATAATTGGGGTGTCTTTGTTGGATGAGAAGGTATTGGCGCCAGTAAATTGCCATTGTTTACTTTCTACTAAACCTTTGCATGAATTGTCGTAAAAGGCAATAGGATCACCAACACAAGCCACTCTTTTATTGCTACTAAAAAATGCTTTAGGGGCACTATTTGATAATTCAACGCCTGTTGCTTTTAAATTGGCACTAGAATATAGATTAGCCCTAAAGGTATAATTGGTTAAGGTGTTATCAATGATTGTTTTTTGATTGGGCGTAAACATGACTTGACAAGGGCCATTGGAATAATCCATGTAATTTTCCCATTGGTCTACCAAATCAGGAAAATCGTTTGTGCAAGAATTGCCATTGGAAGGGCAACTAGCATTCACAAAAGTTCCTGTAACTGGCGGGGTGTCGTCGCAATAATCACCATTGCCAGTGCAATCGCCTTCGAATGTGTGCAATAAGCCAAGGTAATGACCTATTTCGTGGGTTAACACGCGCCCCACTTTGCCGAAAGGATCTCCACCAATGGTGCCAACACAATCTGCACGGCATACAATGCCATCCATGCTTGAAAGTCCTTGAGCAACTGAGTTAGGAAGGTATGCATAACCCAAAGTCGTGCCTTGGCCACCACCACTGTTTATTGAACTAACTGTCCAAATATTTAAATATTTCTTATTGTCCCAACGGGCACCAGCTATGGCTTTTACATTGTCGCGTGCGTCAAATGTAAGTGCGCTATATATGCGATTAATACCATCAGTACAATTGCCATTAGGGTCTATTTTTGCCAAACGAAATTCAATTTGACAATCTACAGGTAAATTTTTAAATGGTGCTCTTGCATTTAACCTATCTGGATTTTTTAAATTGTAATCAAGATTCAATAATTTAATTTGTTCTTCAATTTGGGCTTTGCTAATATTTTCAGCACCATTAAAGTGGATAACATGGAATACCACAGGAATAACATAAATAGAAGCTCTTTTTGTTTGGCTGGAAGGTTTTAAATTGTTGTAGAAGTTAGCAGCATCAATGGCAATTTGAGGATTGTTTTTGACTGTTTCTTTATAAATTTGATCCGTTAAACATTGGCTAAATGCATTAAAACCAGAACATAAGGATAGTACAAGGAGTAATTTTTTCATAATTTGAGTAAATGCGATACTTGGGTTAGACGATAAAAGTCGTGCAAGTTACGTCATATTTGTGTCATTTTATTTAAGGAATTTTAAATTTAGTAAATAATGATCTGTCACTACAAGAGCAGCCATGGCTGCTACAATTGGAATGGCCCTTGGAAGTACACAGGGATCGTGGCGACCCGTTATAGAGATGGTTTCAATTTCTCCATTTTTGTTAATGGCTTGCTGAGGGAGACTTATGCTACTGGTAGGTTTAAAGGCCAATTCGAAAGTAATGGCTTCTCCATTGCTGATGCCTGCAGTGATACCCCCATCATTGTTTTGATGGTTGCCAGGCACATCGTTATTTTGGCTACCCAATAAAAGTGTACTATCGAAACCGCTGCCAAACTGTATGCCCTTAACAGCATTAATGCTCAACATGGCTTTGGCCAAATCTGCGTTCAATTTATTGAACACAGGTTCACCAAGACCCACTGGTACATTTTCTATTTTACAGGCAATAGTACCTCCAACAGAGTTGCCTTCAGTTTGCATGCGTTCTATCAGTTGAATCATTGCATTGGCTTTGTCCTCATCTGGACAACGCACAATATTTGAATCTGCTTTGTTCCAGTCGTATTGGGAATAAGGTTTTTCTAAATGAATGTTATAAATACTACTAACAACGGCCTGGACCTCTATTTTGGAAATTTGCTTTAAATACAAAGCAGCGATGGCGCCTGCTGCAACCCAGCCTGCTGTTATCCTGGCACTGCTACGACCGCCACCTTTATAATCGCGGTTGCCATATTTTTTATCATAAACAAAATCGGCATGCCCTGGACGAAAAATATTTTTTAAATGCTCATAGTCTTTGGACTTTGCATTAGAATTAGGTATAATAATTGTAATTGGAGCACCAGTGCTATACCCTTCGAAAACGCCAGAAAGAATTTGAAAATGATCACTCTCTTTTCTTTGCGAAGTGATTGGAGATTGTCCGGGTTTTCTTTTGTCGAGGGCGGCTTGAATAAATACCTCATCTATCAAAATTTGTGAGGGAAGTCCATCGACTACTACCCCAATATTTGGACCATGCGACTCTCCAAAGGAAGTAATTTTTAATTGATTGCCCATGCTATTCGACATACCGCAAATATACCAATTGCAATGGGGTTTATGAAATTTCTGAATTGCTTTCTGTATAGGTAATGAATGGAAGTGTGTAAAAATAAATTTATGGTATTAAAGTATTCCAATTTGAACTTAAGTTTGTAAACACAAAAAATAAGATGAACAAAATAGAACATATTGGTATTGCCGTTAAAGACATTCATGTGTCGAACGAATTATTTTCTAAATTGCTGAATACAAAACCATATAAAATGGAAGAAGTGGAAAGCGAAGGCGTGATTACCAGTTTTTTTATGGTGGGCGAAACCAAAATAGAATTGTTGCAGGCCACGCGTGAGGATTCTCCTATAGCCAAATTTATTGAGAAAAAGGGAGAGGGCATTCACCATATTGCGTTTGGTGTTAAACATGCTCAAACGGAAATAGAACGTTTGTTGTCCAATGGTTTTGATATGTTGCACACAGTGCCTAAAGCAGGAGCTGACCAAAAGCTAATAGCCTTTGCACACCCTAAGAGCACCAATGGGGTGTTAACAGAAATCTGTCAAGAAATTAATACCCATGTGCTCTAAGCAACGAATGGCATTCAATTTGACTCTATCTTTTATATGAAAAAAATTGGGCTAATGCTTTTACTCTTGTGTTTGCTGAATACAGAATTGTTTTCGCAAATGATACCCTATAGGGTGGGCTGGAAATGGGGGTATAGCGATACTGCCGGAAAATTAATAGTCAACCCAGTTTACGATTTAGCAGATTTTTATGAACACGGTTTGGCTTTTGTGAAGAAGGATAGTTTTTTTTATGGCGTCAATACAAAGGGTGAAATTATAACAGAACCTTACATGCAGTATGGTAAATTTTCATTCGGATTATGTCCAGTAACCAACAAGCGCCACCAATCGTATTTTATTGATTCTACTGGGAAGAATGTTTTTAATAAAGTGTTTAGTGCAGCTGAGAATTTTTCAGAAGGACTGTCGGTTGTATCGATGAAGAATAAATGCGGTATCATAAATACCATTGGTGAATGGGTGCGCGAACCCGATTTTGATTCTTCTAGTTTGTATTTTAAATCGGGATTTCTGTTGGCTAAAAGGCATGGTAAATTTGTTTATATCGATAGGCATGGCAAAGAATTATTGTTAGCGGAAAATTTAAGGCCAGCTGGAATTTTTAGTGAAGGTATGGCCGCAGTGTATTGCGAAACCAAATCCATTATTAACAATACTATAGACGTGAAAACCAATTTGCAGTTTATTGACAGCAGTGGAAATGTAGTGCTTTCTAAGTTTGTAAGTGATGGTGAGGATTATACGGATTATGTAAATTATCAAAAAGAATTTATAGATGGAAAAGCCATTGTAAATGTGGCCAACCAATTGGCATACGATCGTTATTTAATGGATAAGAAGGGCAATTTTTCGCATGTTTATTCTTATACCCAACATTTGGGCGATTCAATGTTTCTAGGCGTCATTGGCTATATGTTGCCAACTGTTAGAATCTACAATTCAAGTTATGATGTGATGGGCGATTTTAGTTCCATATTAAGTAGTGTAGGTACATTCGGCAATCATTTATTGGCAGTGCAAAACAGAGCAGGATATTGGGGCTATTGCGATAGTAATACCAAAATGATTATTCCATTTATTTATGAGAGTGCAGATGCATTTAATAAAGGGTATGCAATTGTTAAGAAGCAGGGACGTTTTGGTGTTATAAATTCTCAAGGGAAAGAGTTTTTTGTGGAACAATAAAATGCTGATATAACTTTAATTTAGATTTATCAATTTTACATATTTAACCTTCGCAAAATCAATATCCAAACATTTGATAACATCTATTTCTTAATCCTAATTTGGGGAATTTGTTTCTATAGGTGTTTTAAATAATTTCTGCCTTTTTTTGCGATGTGGAGAAATAATTTCTGTTCATTGGGTTCATGGTTAAGAGGGATTAATGGGTTGAAATTATCTAAACCTAATCAATTTTTTAGAAGTGCAAAAAAGTTTTAATGAGAAAATTGGCAATAATGAAAAACGCCTCTGATTTGAAAATCAGAGGCGTTTACGAAAAGTATTATTTTGTTTGTATTTAGTAATCTAAATTGCCATAATCTAGTTTGGTTTTTTTCAACCAAAGCACAAAGCGCATAACAAGAATAAAGAATGGTATATACATTAACATCTTTGGCAAATCAAAATGGTTTAAAATAATAATTGATTTGCGTTTCAATCTCTCTGTAATTAAGTACATGCTTGGGATTAATAACAACGTTAACATAGTGGCAAAGAACAAACCAAAAATCATAGTCCAACTCAGAGGGCCAAAGAATGTTACGTTATCGCCACCAAAGAAAATATGTGGATTCAATTCAGTTAACAAAGTGCCGAAGTTAATATTCAACCCAACTGCCAAAGGAATTAATCCCAAGATAGCCGCAGTAGCTGTTAATATTACGGGTGTCATACGTGTACGGCCAGCTTCTAAGGTTGCATCGTAAAGACTCATACCACCTTCGCGTGAGAACTCTGCAAACTCTACCAATAGAATACCGTTCCGAACCACTATACCACCTAAGGCAATAATACCCACACCGGTCATTACAATACTCATCTCCATTTTAAAAATAGAAACACCAATCAGTACACCAACGATACTCAATACAATTTCCGAAAGGATGATTAATGGTTTACCCAATGAATTGAACAAGCCAACCAATACTAGCATCATTAAGCCAACAGCTGTTAACATAGCGCCTCCTAGGAAACTCATAGTAGCTTGTTGTTCTTCTTTGTCGCCAGAAAATTTAATTTCTACATCGCCTTGTGGTTTGTATGTTTCCATTGCGGCTTGCACTTTGGCAACCACTTCATTTGGATTAAATCCTTCTTTAACATCAGATGATAAAGTAATAACACGTTTGTCGTTTTTGCGTTTGATACCAGCATAGGTGTAATCATATCTCACATTGCAGAAAGCAGATACAGGAACGCTTCTTACCACACCACCCATGTTCATGTCACGGTAAGTTATTTTTAAGTTGCGCAGGGTTTCAATGTCTATGCGTTGATCTGATTTGTAACGCAATTGAATAGGATACTCATCATCCACATCGCGGAATTTGGAAGCCTCGATACCATAAACAGCACCACGTATTTCCATGGCCAAAGCGTATGCAGAAATACCTTCTCTTAGCGCGCGTTCACGGTCTATATCAAATACTATTTCAGGTTTATTACTCACAAAATCCGATTTAAGATTGTCCACACCATCAATTTTTGCATTGTTCAAATACTTGCGCAAATTGTCGGCATTGTTAACGAGTGCATCAAAATCTTCGCCTATAATTTCCAAACTAATTGGCTTAGGTGTTGGCGGTCCACTTGCTTCTTTGTTCACTACAATTTCTGCTGCGGGTATTTCCCATTGCAGTGCTTGTAATTTTTTCAAATAATCACTTGTTGAAACTCCGTGTCGTTTTTCGAATTCAACAAATGCAATGGCAATTTTACCTTTATTGGGATACGAATTCATATCGCCATCTCTAGGGTCTGTAACACCAATAGTAACATTACTAATCATTGATTCAACAACAGGGTCATCTTTTTTAATAACCGTAGCCACCTTAGCTTCTACTTTGCGCATTACAGCATTGGTAACAGAAGGATCAGTACCCTCAGGTAATTTAACATATACATATACATTATTTGGGTCGCCACCTGGAAAGAAAACTACTTTCGGTCCACGGGCTACAAAGAAAAATATTGAGAAAATAAACAATAGTATAACATACAGAACTGGACGCCATGGTTTGCGCAAACACCACTCTAATAAACGGGTGTATTTATTTATAAAGCCCGGCCAAATGCGGAACTGCCATGCCTCTATCACTTTGTACAACCACAAACGATTCAATACTAGGAAGAAGGCTAAGAACACTACAAAATTTCCTGCACCAATGTTGTGAGAACCATATGCGATTAAGGCAACTACACCATAAAGCAATAATTGAAGACGCGCTTTGCGTGTTAGCTTGCCATATTGTTTAGCCTCTTCTTCGTGCGACTTCATAAAATCTACAGCAAATACTGGATTAATAATATAAGCAACAAACAAGGAAGCGAGTAAAGATATTATCAGCGTTACAGGAATAAAGTACATAAACTTGCCAATAATACCGCTCCAGAATACCAATGGAATGAATGGCGCCAATGTCGTAATAGTTCCTGAAAGCACAGGCAGAAACACTTCACCTACTGCCATTTTAGCGGCTGTTTTAATATCTCGTTTTCCATTGTCAAAAAGCCTATGCGTATTTTCAATTACAACAATGGCATCGTCTACCACTATACCCAAGGCGAGAATAAAGGAGAAGAGCACCATCATGTTGAATGTAAAGCCAATACTAGGCATTATTAAGAATGCAATAAACATTGAGAGTGGCACAGAGAGGGCTACAAATAGAGCATTGGTAACACCCATGAAGAACATCAATACAATGGTTACCAAAATAAAGCCAATAATAATGGTGTTAATCAAATCTGCCAACATCACTTTTGTTTTATTACTTTGGTCGCCACTTACAGTAACTTCCAACCCTTTAGGGAATTCAGTTTTCTTCATATCGGCAATTATTTTTTGAATCTTATCTGCTGCCTCAATTAAGTTCTCGCCAGAGCGTTTAATAACATTCAGTGTTATTACATTTTTTCCGTTGGAGCTAGAGTAAGATTCTTTCTCTTTGTATGAATCTTTTACTTCTGCAAAATCTTTAATGAATAGTTTAGCACCAGAAGCAGAACTTACAATGATATTCTCAATTTCTTTAGGGTCCTGAAATTCACTCTTGATACTCAAGGTTGGTTTCATGCCATTGATAGGAACACTTCCACCGTTGATAGTCATGTTTTCCTGAGCAATGGCCCGTTGAACATCACCCAATGTTAATTGAGCCGCTTGTAGTTTATAAACATCAATATTTACTTGTATTTCGCGTTCAAGCGCACCTACAAGTTTTACTTCTGTAATTTCTCTTAAACCTTCTACGCGGTCTTGTAAATCTTCAGCATATTTTTTAAGTTTCTTTAAGTCATATTCACCAGCAATATTGATGTACATGATTGGCATTTCTGAGAATGCCACCTCTTTTATCATTGGCTCCTTTGTAAGTGTAGCGGGCATGTCGCCACGGGCGGCATCCACTGCATCTTTTACACGCTGCTTAGCTACTTCTACCTTAACATCGGTATGAAACTCTACTGTAATGACCGATACATCTTGTAAGGAAGTACTATTGAATTTTTTAACACCGGATTGCGCCTTTAATCTTTTTTCAATTGGCTTGGTAATCGTGTTTTCAATATTGGTTGGAGAGTTGCCCCCATTAATGGTGTTGATATAAATGGTAGGAACTGTAATGTCGGGGAAGTTTTCCTTTGGCAATGAGTTGTATGCCATAATACCCGCAAGCGATATAAAGATGGTTACCAAATAAATGGTAATCTTATTATCTATGGCCCAACTCGAGGGTTTAAATTCTTTTATTTTATCTAACATATTATAGATGTTTGGGGGTTATTTTTTCGCAATAATTTTATCGCCTTCGTTAATAATGTCGTAACCTTCGGTAATAATCATATCGCCTTCTTTAAGTCCTTCTGTAATTTGAGCATAGCCATTATACTCGCGATTAATACTCACAATTTTCTTAACTGCAATACCGTTTTCCAATATCAATACATAATTTTCAGTAGCACCTTTTTGTATGTATTTAATTGGTAAAATTAATTCAGGTTTGGCTGATTGGTAATCGTTGATTTTAATTTTAGCCACCATGTTAGGATGATAGTTCTTATTGTTAGCAAGCAATATTTCGACACCAAAAGTTCGTGTTAGAACATTGATAGCGCGCGAAGCATAATTAACTTTTGATTGAACAGAATCATTAATATCTGGAAAATAAATCAAAACTTCATTACCTGTTTTAACGCGTGTGGAGTAGGTTTCTGCAACATCCGCTTTTACTTTTAAATGGGCAAAGTTCACCACATTAATGGCACTCATGCCTGGAGCAACTTGTTGTCCTAGTTTAATATTAACAGCATCTACGGTTCCTGAGATAGGGGAAATAATTTTAGTCATGCGCACTTGTTCTTGTAATAAAACCATTTTTTTCTCAAGACTTTCCTTAGTGGCTTTGGATTGTAAGTATTGTACTTCGGTACCAATTTTCTGATTCCATAAATTTTGTTGTTTTTGGAAAACTTGTTTGGCAAGTTCTAAGTTGGTTTGCAAATCAGAAATTTGCTGTAAGGTAGCGCTAGCATCTGTTTCGGCAAGTACCGAACCTTTAGAAACTTCGTCACCAACTTTTACATTGATACGAGTTATCATGCCGGGCATTTGCGGTGCTAATGAAACATTTTCATCTGCATCTACTCTTCCTTGAATTTCAATATAAGTTTTAAAAATACTCGATGTTAAGGCCATAGTGCTTACTTCGGACGTTTTTTCTTTTTTAACATTGGTATCCAATTTAGCAATTAATGCTTCAAGTGTTTTGATTTTATCAGCAATGGTTTTGGCATCTGCTTTTAAAGTTTCAAGTTCTTTTTTCTTCGTGGTTAATTGATCACTATTGCCACAAGCTGTTAATAATAGGGCTGAAATAATGATGGAAAATAAAGTCTTCATTTTTGTGATTATTTTTTTTTTGTAAGTTTAAAATTTGGTTATTTGTCCCATGGCTTGATTGTAGTCCAATTTTGCAATTAGCAAGTCGTATAAGGCGTTGAGGTAATTAGTTTGCGCTGTTTTTTGGTCTTGGGTGGCGGTTGTAATTTCTAAATTGCTGCCTACACCTTCTTTGTATTTAATCGTGGTTGTATTGACAATTTTATCTGCCAAGGCCATGTTTTCTTTTTGTTGCAAAACATATTCTTCTGCACGCAAGTATTTTTGTTTGGCTTGAAATACTTCAAGGCTCAAGAGGTTTTCTACATTGGCAATGGAATTTTCTGTTTTAATTTGGGTAATTTTAGCTTTCTGGATTTTAGCGTCATTGGCAAACCCACTAAAAATTGGGACGCTTAATTGCAAGGCTAAAAAGTAGTTGTCATACCATTTACTGTAATTTATTTTTTCGCCAAATGTGCTTTGCTGGTAAGTGAAAGCACTTGCTAATGTAGGATATTTGCCGTATTGGTAACGTTTTACATCGTATTTATTCAACACCAATTGCTGTTGTAAAATTTGATATTCTGCACGGTTGTTGAATTTTAAATCTGTTGTATCTCCAACAACGTAGCGTTCGTTAATTTGGTTAATATCGTCCGTCAATTTCATTGGTTGATCTGGGCTCATACCCATTTTCGACTTTAATAAGGCCAACACTATTTGGTATTGGTCATCTAGTTTATGTCTAGTGATGCTCACATTGTTGAGTTGTAATTTCAAACGATCTACATCCAAAGCCTCTGCAACACCTTCATTATTCAGAGCCACTGTTTGATTGTAAAGAGAATTAATAGTGTTGTAACTATTGCCTACTAATTTTATGTTTTCCAAAGTAATAAGCGCCATAAAATATGTTTTTGACACATCCGTACGGATATCCAACTCACTTTTATAGGCAAGTTTTCTAGACATTTCAGTAAATTCCTTGGCAGCTTTCAAACCCAAAAAGTAAGAACCATCTGCCATTAGCCACGTAACATTCAATGCAGCAGTAGTGGTATATTTATTACCTATTCTAATAGGAGTTGGAGTGCCATTTACTGGAAATACAAAAACTTGTTTTTGTATAGCATCTTGCATTTGCACTTGCACTTTGGCTTGAGGAATACCAATGGCAGTAACTTCTTTTACCTGTTGTTGTGCGTATGCTACATCTGCAATTGCATTTTTGTAATTGGGGTTGTTGGCAATGGCATAATCAATGGCCTGTTGAAGCGTAAAGGAGAGTGAGTCGCCAGTTTTGGCAGGTTTGTTCTGACTGTATAGTTGAGCACTAGTGGCCAGAATAAATACGAATAGCAATTTGAGTTTCATTATTGCAGGTTGATATTGGTTAATGATTTTTTATTTTTATTAAAGTATCGAATGCCTTCTTCATTGCATACAGCATGGAAATGGTAATTGATTAATGCTGCATATCTTTCAGAAAAAGGCTTGGTATTGAGTATGTTTATTTCACTATCAACACAGCTATAAACAAGGGCCATGTATAACCCAGCAGTTAATTCCACATTTAAATCTTTGCGATACAATTTTTGT
The DNA here is from genome assembly GCA_025354385.1 of Bacteroidota bacterium. GTDB lineage: Bacteria > Bacteroidota > Bacteroidia > NS11-12g > UBA955 > JABMMZ01. Next base: position 1,417 of record JANXMZ010000070.1, on the reverse strand, counting down.
TTGATGCCTGTGTGCAGGTTTTGTGAAATTTGGGCAAACATGGTTCTCTCGCGGTGGTCGTTTAGTTGTTTAAATGTATCCGGATGGAATTTCTTCAAATCAAAAAGCAAGCCTTTGCTAACTTCTTTATTGATGCCCAGCATCATGTCTGCTATTTTAAGAATTTGCTGAATAGCATTTTCTTCTTTAGACATAACTGCTTGCACCATTTGATCTATTTCCTCCAGGTGAATGTGGATGGTTTTTTTAACAAGGTCATCCTTATCTTCAACATATTGATAAAGGGTTTTCTTTGAGATGCTGAGTTCCTTGGCAACATCATCCATGGTTATACTGCGTATGCCGTAACGCATGAATAATTTTTGTGATATCTGACAGATTCTTTGAAGCATTTACGAATAAAGTGACGCAAAATAATATCAAAAAAACTTAGGAAACAAATTTAATGCTAAAAGTTTCCTAAGTTTATAGACCAAAGTTTCAATTTGTCGGATAAAAGAATGGAGGCTTATTTTGGTTGCGGTGTAGTTCTTAAATAAGGTTTAATGGTTTTGTAACCCGGAAATTTGATGGCAGCATCCTCATCCTTTACGGCAAGGGAAATGATTACATCATCACCATTTTTCCAATTAGCGGGTGTGGCTACACTGTATTTTGCGCTCAGTTGCAAGCTATCGATTACGCGCAATATTTCATTAAAATTGCGACCAGCACTCATAGGGTAAGTCATGGTCATTTTAATGCTTTTATCAGGAGCAATAACAAAAACAGAACGCACAGTAGCTGTTGCACTAGCATTGGGGTGAATCATATCATATAATTCGGCCACTTGCTTGCTTTCATCGGCAATAATTGGGAAATCTACATGAACGCCTTGGGTTTCATTAATGTCATTGATCCATTTTAAATGCGAATCGGCCGAATCTACGCTTAAGGCAATTACCTTCACGTTTCTTTTTTCGAATTCGCCATTGAGTGCTGCGGTTGCGCCTAGTTCGGTTGTGCAAACAGGGGTGTAGTCTGCAGGGTGAGAAAAAATTAATCCCCAGCTATCGCCAAGATAGTCGTAGAAATTGATGGTACCTTTGCTGCTATCTGAAGTAAAGTTGGGTGCGATGTCTCCTATTCTTAAGCTCATAATGTATTGTAATTATGGCGCAAATTTAATCGTTTAAAGACACGAAATCATTACTTATAGGTTAATAAATAAAATTGATAAGGCATTCAATTTCATTAAATAGTTTATTCGGAACTGCTGGTTAAAAGGCTAACATAAAATATTGGATCAAGACCAAAAGTTGTGGGCTAGGCATATAATTTGGCCAATCGGAAGAGGAAGAAATTGATATTCCTTACCCCTCTATGCTGTGCTCTAAAAGCTTTAATCTTAGCATTAAAAGATTCAGCAGATGCATTG
>JANXMZ010000010.1 GCA_025354385.1 Bacteroidota bacterium | reverse complement strand
GCGGTCTAATTTTGATATAATTTGAGAAAACAGGTTTACATTTGTCATTGAAAGAAAGGGGGATGTTTTTTGTAGGACCTCAAAGGTAACTCTGAGGATAAAAACTTCCCTTTCTTTTTTTTATCGTTTAGGACGCTATTGGTGTTTAAACTACTATAAGACCTCTCTTACTTATTATGAAAAAACTCTACTTAATATTGATGGTCAGTGGTTGCGCAGCTTCGATTTTTGGTAAGTTAAGAACTAACATGCCGTTTTCGAATTGAGCCTCAATTTTAGCTTTATTGATTTTTGAAACATTAAAGCTTCTAGAGAATTTGCCGAAATGAATTTCTCTCTTATGCATTTTTTCGTTTTCAGAAACAGTTGTGCTTTGTTTCTCTCCGCTCACAGTTAAGAAGTCGCCTTCAACGTTAATTTTTACATCTTCTTTTTTTATACCTGGTAATGCCAAGTGGATTTCGAAGTTGTTAGCTTTTTCTATGATATCTGCTTTAGGTGAAAATTGAATAGATTCACCAAATGATTCTTGGAATGATTTAGAATCTTGCATAAAATCATTTAAAAAAGAATTGAAAGATTGTGGAATGATTGATTCATTCATTAAGCTAGGTTTTGATTTTAAAAGTACCATAAGTTTATTTTTTTATTGTTATGGTAGTAGGATTTCAATAAGAGTTCCATTTTAATTAATAAGACAATTTGGCTTGTAATTTAAAATTTCGACAATAAAAATGACAAAATGGCACTAAATTAGACATGTGTTGTAAGTTTTAGCAATAGACGTACGCGAAAATAGCCTTCCATCCTTTTGTGTTTAAAGAGAAATTTGTCTAATCAAAAGTGTCAATCTAGATTGATGAATTTATTTCAAATTAAAGGGACCTTTTAATCGATTAAGTTTTCTAAAAGTGCTCGATAAACAAATAAATCTATCCTATATTATAGTAGCCTACAATTTCCTAATTTTGCGGCAATGAAAGAAACGATTTACGTTATTGATGCCGTAAGGACTCCTATTGGAAAATATGCCGGGACTTTGGCCCATACCCGTCCAGATGACCTGGCTGCTATAGCCATTAAAGGATTGATGGAAAGAAATACAAATATTCCTTTTGATCAAACAGAAGAAGTTATTTTAGGGGATGCTAATCAAGCGGGCGAGGACAATAGAAACGTAGCGAGAATGGCGCTTTTATTGGCTGGTTTACCAATTACAGTAGCTGGTTATACAGTGAATCGTTTATGCGCTAGTGGTCTTCAAGCCATAGCCAATGCGAGTATGGAAATAGCCCAAGGCAATGGCGACTTATACATTGCTGGTGGTGTTGAGAGCATGAGTCGTGCTCCTTTTGTTATGGCCAAATCAGATTCTGCTTTCGGTCGTGCACCCGAAATTTATGATACTACCATCGGTTGGCGTTTTACAAATCCAGCCCTTTCTAAATTATACCATCCTTATACCATGGGCGAAACTGCAGAGAATGTAGCTGCGCAATGGAATATCAGTCGCGATGAGCAAGATGCATTTGCCTATAACTCTCAATTAAAATGGAGCGAGGCGAATAAAATTAACGCTTTCGATAATGAATTGATACCAGTGCATATTCCACAGAAAAAAGGCGATGCCATTATTTTCAATAAAGATGAGCAACCGCGAATGAGCAGTGTGGAAGTATTGGGTGCCTTAAAACCAGCTTTCAAAAAAGATGGAAGTGTAACAGCAGGTAACTCTAGTGGAGTGAACGATGGAGCAGCAGCTTTGGCTTTGGCTTCAGAAAGTTTTGTAAAAGCAAATAACTTAAAACCCTTAGCCCGTGTAGTATCAAGTGCTGCCAGTGGAGTGCATCCACAAATTATGGGCATTGGTCCTGTGGAGGCGAGCCGCAAAGCATTGAAACGCGCAGGTCTAAGTATTGCCGACTTGGGTTTAGTAGAATTGAACGAGGCCTTTGCTAGTCAGAGCATTGCTTGCATGAGAGAGTTGGGTTTAAATCCTGAAATCGTGAACGTCAATGGTGGCGCTATTGCCATTGGTCATCCATTGGGTTGCAGTGGTGCAAGAATTAGTACTACTTTAATTCACGAAATGCAAAAAAGAAGCAATGTGCGTTATGGATTAGCTACTATGTGTATCGGTGTAGGGCAGGGGCTGGCGATTGTTTACGAGAAAATTTAGAAACAATCAGCATCCTTCAACAAGCTCAGGAAGACAGTTCCGAGGGTAGGTCAAAAATCAAAAATCCCTCACTTCCGAGTCAACGCTTCTAGTCTCAATTGCGTTAGCACCTTCTTGGTTTGTGCAGAGAAATCGCCATTCATCATCCATTCATAATAGCTTGGTTCTATTTTCAAAACATCTTGAACAGTTTTGCCTTTGTGCTTACCAAAATTGAACACAGCTTGCTTCTTATCGTTGTATACCAAGCGGCCGGCAAGATCTACTAAATTACTCTGACCGCTGAATTGGTGTAAGAAATCTATGTTGTTTTCTAAGTCTTTGTAATGCTCGATTTGCGCTTGAATAATGTCCCAAGTAGCCTCAGTATCGGCCTTTGCACTGTGGGCGTTTTTAAGTGTTTTTTGACAATAGAATTTATAAGCTGCACTTAAATTGCGAGGTTCCATTAAATGAAAAATGCGTTGGGCATCTATGAATTTTCTTTTTAAAGTATCGAATTCAACACCTACGCGATAGAACTCTTCGACCAACATAGGAAAATCAAATTTGTTGCTATTAAATCCTGCAAAGTCGCAGTTCAATAAAAATTGATTGAGCTCATGTGCTTTCTGTTTAAAGGTAGGTTCGTTGGCCACATCGGCATTGGTAATGCCATGCACAGCAGTAGCCTCGGCACTTATGGGCATCTCCGGGTTAAAGCGCTGGTGCAGGTCGGTGCGACTGCCGTCTGGTTGTACTTTGATCATATAAAGTTCAATGATGCGATCTTTGGCCGTATTAATACCAGTGGTTTCCAAATCGAAAATCACCAAGGCTTTATTTAATTTCAGGTTCATTTTAATGCAATATTTTTTTAATTGTAACTGCTTTTTACAAGTTGGGTCTTCTTTGTTTGGTGCGCTCTTCGGCTTGCTCTTGGCGCCATGTTTCAATGTTTTTGAAATTACCAGAAAGCAATACCTCTGGTACTTTTAATCCTTGGAATTCTGCAGGTCGGGTATATACAGGTGGGGCTAACAAATCATCTTGAAAGCTATCGGTTAGAGCCGATTCTTCATTGCCTAAAACACCCGGAATTAAACGAATCATACAATCGGTAATAATGGCTGCCGCCAGTTCTCCACCGGTTAGTACATAGTTGCCTATAGATATTTCTTTGGTTACGTATTGCTGACGAATGCGCTCATCAATGCCTTTATAATGACCGCAAAGTATAATCACATTTTCTTTCAAAGAAAGCGCATTTGCCATTGGCTGGTCGAGCAATTCGCCATCAGGCGAAGTATAGATGATTTCATCGTAAGCTCTCTCTCTTTTGAGTGCTTCAATGGCATTGGCAATCGGTTCACACATCATTACCATGCCTGCACCACCACCATATTGGTAGTCATCAATCTGACCATGTGCATTGATGGCATAGTCGCGTAAGTTGATAAGATTAATGGTCGCAAATCCTTTGTCCTGGGCCCTTTTTATCATCGAGTGATTAAATGGACTCTCCAATAAAGCTGGTTGAACAGTGATAATATCAACTCTCATATTACAAATCTAATATACCATCGGGGAAATGGGCCGTAATTGTTTTAAGTTCATCGTTTACCTCGATGATAAGGTCGGGGTGAAAAGGAATCAGTGTGTCCTTATAGCCATTTCTGAATTCCAATAAAGTTTGATTCGGCATTTCAACCGTATCGGTTATTTGGTATTCAATTTTGGTATCTATATCAATTAGGGTGTAATCGTTGTAAGTGAAGGCTGCTTCGGCATTTTCGGGCACAAAATCCATCACTTGTTTGCCAACAACAATTCCTGCTTCTTCGATTGAATTGATGCCACTCAGTTTTACAATACCTGCATCTTCGTTGAAGTTTTCTATTTTAAAAGGAACAAATTTTTCGTTGATGTTTACCAATAGAAAACCTGATGGCTCAAAATCATCGTCATCAATAGAAATTTTGATATGGCCTTTATAGCCATGGGTTCTTAAAAGAAAACCCACCTTGCGGGTGGGTTTATCATGAATATTAATTGTTTTGCTTGACATACAAAAAGCTTTTATTAAGCTTCTGGTGTTTCTGCAGCCGGAACTTCCGTTTCAGGAGTTTCGGTAGCCGGAACTTCAACTGGAGTTTCAATCACAGTGTTGTCAACTGGTGTTTCAACAACCGCTTCAACAGCCGGCGTTTCAACAACTAAAACCTCTTCAACAACTGGGTTTTCTGCAGCAATTCTAGCTTGTTCAGCAGCTTCAGCTTCTGCAATTTTAGCAGCAGCAGTAGCAGCAATAGCAGCAGCTTTTGCTTCTTTAATAGCTGTTTCAGCTTTCAATTTTGCTGCAGCAGCTTGTGCTTTTTTGTCAGCAAGACCATCGCGTTTACCTTGTACTTTTGCTTCTTTAGCAGCAGTCCATTCTGCAAATTTAGTGTCTGCTTGTTCAGCAGTCATAGCGCCTTTGCGCACACCGCCATGTAAGTGATGCAACATCATTGCACCTTTGTAAGATAGGATGGCTTTAACGGTATCCGTTGGGATAGCACCGTTATCTAACCATTTAACCGCGTGTTCAAGATTCAGGTTAATTGTTGCAGGATTGGTGTTAGGGTTGTAATCACCAATTCTCTCAATAAATCTACCATCTCTCGGAGCACGTGCATCTGCCGCCACAATGTAGTAGTAGGCTTGTTTTTTGCGTCCATGACGCTGTAATCTCAATTTTGTTGCCATAAAATATGTATAAATCGCAAGTTCTCCATTTCTTGCGGGGTGCAAAGGTAATAATTAATATTATAATTACAAAACAGCTATCAAATTCTTATCTGTACAATTCATTAAAATTGGATTCCAAACATTTCCAACTCCTTTAGAATAGGTGTATAGAATTCTGAATTTACAGGAGCTAACACGCCTCGGGCTTCGATTTTATGTTCCAAAATTAATTTACAAGCAATGGCTAAAGGCAAACCAACCGTTTTGGCCATGGCTGTATGCGTTTCGCTCACACCTTCTAGTGTCATGTGCACCGAACGCCACTGTTGCATCCCATTTTGAATATAGCCTATTTTGTGCAACATCACAATTAAATCCTTATCAGTAGGCATCAAATGCCACTTGGGTTTTAATATTTCTTCAAGTATTTGGGCTGAAGTACCATCATTCATAGGTAAGGTATCATTACCAAATAATCCCAACCAATCCAATTTCTCAATTTCAGCATCGCTGCAATGGGTAATGGCTTTTACTTCGCTTTTTAAATCACCATGACCATCGGGCAAATAAGCAGCCAACCATTGTGAAAGGGTAGTGCCTACTTTTAAGTGCATGGGAGTTGAATCGTCGGTAAGACCAAGTTCTACGATGACTTGCCAAGCAGTCGCATAGCCTCCTTTTCTAAAAGTTCCGCGTTTCATTGAGGCCACTTGCTCTAAATTGTATAGACCCATGTATTTTAATGAGTCGCGATTGGCATAGGCTTCAAAGATTCCTGCACCATCAATTTCAAAGGTTTCGATGTGTTTGAACAATTGGTGATAAGGTACCATTTTGAGTTCGTTGTTGTGTAAAAACTGAGCGGGAGCGCCTGCACCAGCTAATACCACGTTGCGTGGATTCCAACTGAATTTGTATTTCCAAGGATTGTCGCCATCACTATCGTTGGTTACCAAACCACCACAATAACTCTCAAAACTATTAATCACGCCTCCTTCATCTTTTATCTCGTCCATCATTTGCATGGCGCTCATGTGATCGATACCCGGATCGAGGCCACATTCATTCAAGAATATCAAACCTATGTCTTTGGCTTCTTGGTGCAAGGCTTTCATCTCATCAGATATATAAGAGGCCGTACCAAGGTTTTTGTTATGTTCCAAGCAAAGCTTAGCAATATGGATGTGCAGAGCTGCAGGTAATAGTGAAATTACCATGCGACTATCTTTAACCAAAGCTTCGACCTTTGCTTGGTCGAAAATATCAAGTTCTGTAAAAGTCAGTCCTTCCTGGTTTTGAATATTGTTTTTAGCATAACTAATGTCTTTATCACAAATCAATAAAGCACACAGATTGGCAACGCACCATTTTTGCAAGTATTCAATTAAATATAAACTGCTGCGCCCAGCACCAAAAAGAAGGAGATTGTTCATAAAGGAAGCAAAGGTACTTGTATATTTTTTAAAATATTATTTGATTAAAGGATAATTTATAGATATTTGAAAGCATAGAAAATGGATAATACAATAAATCCACTTAGCTTTGTAAGACAGTTGGAGGAAAAATATGGAACGCTACCTAAACGATTATCACAAGAAGAGGAGTTTGGCCGCATTGAAGGAGGTCGAATACATGTTGAAGCATCCATTGTCGCGGAAAGAAGCCTTGGCCCAGAGGGACAGACTGATAGCCATGCGACCAGAAAACAAGAAGAAATAATGCGGAGTAGTTTTTTATCCTGAATTAGGTCCTCAATATTGGAATAAACCAATGCATAAGTAATTAAACCACCGCATTCGCGCACACCATTCCATCAATAGCTGCACTTACAATGCCGCCTGCATAACCTGCACCTTCGCCACAAGGGAATAAATTCTTAATCTCTGGGTGGTGCAACAATTCTTTATCGCGGGGAATGCGTACCGGCGATGAGGTGCGACTCTCGACCCCCACCAATAAAGCCTCACTGGTACGATAGCCATGCATGGTTTTTCCAAAATGTGTTAAGCCAGTTCTCATCGCTTTCACAATAAAATCGGGCAGTATTTGTTTCAGTTCTACACTTTGTATGCCTGGTATATAAGAACAGTCGGGTAGGGTAGTGCTCAGTTTATTTTGTATAAAATCTTCCACCCTTTGTGCGGGAGCTACAATACTACCGGTGCTTTCATAGGCTTTTTGTTCTATGTTTTGTTGAAATGCTAGGGCCGATAAGGCGGTGTTCCCAAATTGGGCTTGCCAATGTTTGGGTTCTACAGTTACTACAAAGCCACTATTGGCAAAGGCTCCATTGCGTTTGCTTGGACTCCATCCATTCACCACAGTTTCATGGTTATCTGTTGCAGCTGACGCAATAATGCCACCAGGGCACATGCAAAATGAAAAGACACCACAACCCTCGGCTTGTGTTACTATACTATAAGCAGCTGGAGGTAAGTTTTCATCCCGTTTTATTTGTTTGTATTGTATAGTATCTATTATATTTTGTGGATGTTCTATCCTAACACCCATTGCAAATGGTTTGGCCTCTATTAATATTTTTTTATCATTCAATAAATGAAAAATATCGCGGGCAGAATGACCGGTGGCAAGGATCACAGCCGAAACTGGGAGTTCAATAGTGTCGTTGCATATAATACTTTCGATTACTCCATTCACTAATTTTACATCCGTCAGTTTGGTTTCAAAATGAATTTCACCTCCATTGGCTAAAATTCTTTCGCGCATATTTTCTATGATGTGTGGCAATTTATTAGTGCCAATATGCGGATGCGCGTCTAATAGAATGTCTGGATTGGCGCCATATTGCACAAAGGTTTGAAGCACTCTGTCGACACTGCCTCTTTTCTTACTGCGGGAATATAATTTGCCATCGCTATAAGTACCAGCACCGCCCTCTCCGAAACAATAATTGCTCTCAGGATTCACGTTTAGTTCTTTATTCAAGACCGCTAAGTCACGTCTACGTTCCTTTACTTTTTTTCCACGCTCAATAATAATAGGTTGAATGCCGCGCTCCAACAATTGAAATGCTGCAAATATGCCTGCCGGTCCACACCCTATAATGGCCACTTTTTTGCTAAACCCTTGAGGTTTTATTTCAAATAAATTAATTGTCGATTCAGGTGTTTCGTTATTGAGATAAACCCTCAATTTCAATACATAAACTATGGGTTTTTTGCGGGCATCAATGGAGCGCTTAATCAGTTGAATTGAATTTAACTCAGTTGCAATTTGAGGTTGTGATAATAATACTGCCTCTCTTATTTTGGGCTCATCGAAAGCATCTGCTGGTATTAGTTTTATTTCAATTTCTGTTGGCATAGGTTGGTCAGGTGTTTATCCTGAAAGGGGCAAAGATAGTGAGAATGGTTATTAGTTAATTGTAAATAGTTATTTAGGAAACAGCCACAAAACTTCCTACTAACCCAATAACCCATTTAAGTTATTAGTAGAAAGTTAATTGTTATTAAGGAAAATGCACGGTCACTATTAACTCAATAACCTAATAACCACTTTGAGTTAAAAGTTAATTGTAAATAGTTATTAGGGGAAATACACAATCCCAACAACCCAGTAACCCAGTAACCTAATAACCTAATAACCTAATAACCTAGTAACTCAATACCAACCACCAATTTGCTATTCATTTTATAAATAATTACCTTTGTACCTTTAATAACAATACACAATGGCAGATATTTTTGATAAGGTAAAGAAAAACATGGGTCCTTTAGGCGCTCACATCAAAGAAGCACACGGTTATTTTACGTTTCCTAAGTTGGAAGGTGAAATCGGTCCTAAAATGATGTTCAACGGAAAAGAGAAATTAAACTGGAGTTTGAATAACTACCTAGGTTTGGCTAATCACCCTGAGGTTAGAAAAGCAGATGCTGAAGCAGCAGCCCAGTATGGAATGGCCTACCCAATGGGTGCCCGCATGATGAGTGGTAATAGCAATCCGCACGAACAATTGGAAAGAGAATTAGCGGCCTTTGTAGGTAAAGAAGATACGATTTTATTGAATTTTGGATACCAAGGTGTTGTATCTATTATAGATGCAATGGTTGATAGACACGATGTAATTGTATACGATGCCGAGTCGCATGCATGTATAGTTGATGGTGTGCGTTTGCATGCTGGTCATCGTTTCCAATACAAACACAACGATATGGAAAGTTGCGAAAAACAATTGCAACGCGCTACCAAATTAGTTGAGAAAAGTGGCGGTGGCATTTTTGTAATTACCGAAGGTGTATTTGGTATGAGCGGTAACCAAGGAAATTTAAAAGGCGTTGTTGCTTTAAAAGATAAATATAATTTCCGATTATTTGTAGACGATGCACATGGTTTTGGTACCATGGGTGCAACAGGTAGCGGAACTGCCGAAGAGCAAGATGTAATTGATGGTGTAGATTTACATTTCTCTACTTTTGCCAAATCAATGGCCAGTATAGGTGCATTTGTTGCTGGACCAAAAATTATTTTGGACTTTTTGCGTTACAATTTACGTTCTCAAATTTATGCTAAATCATTGCCAATGCCATTGGTGGTAGGTGCTTTGAAGCGTTTAGATTTATTGAGAAGTCAACCTGAATTGAAAGCCAATCTTTGGAAAAATGTGAATGCTTTACAATCTGGTTTGAAAAATGCTGGGTTCGATATTGGTACAACTACTACTCCAGTAACGCCTGTAATATTGAGTGGTACTGTGGCCGAAGCTACTCACTTAACATTCGACTTAAGAGAAAATTATGATATTTTCTGCTCTATCGTTGTATATCCAGTAATTCCTAAAGGTATTATCATATTGCGTTTAATTCCTACAGCGGTGCATACTTTGGCCGATGTTGAAAGAACCATTAAGGCTTTCACAGAAATAAAAGAAAATTTAGCAGCAGGTAAATACAACCATGAAAAATTGGTGAATGCAGCCATAGCCTAATATTTTTTTTAATTTTTATAGTCTACTTTTTATTGAATTTTATAAACGGACTTTAATACACTTACGTCTATTAACAATTCATTTAAAAAACTGGTAAAAGGGTATTTTCAATTCACAAAGGGTGAAAGAAATGCTTTCATTTTTCTAAGTGTCGTTGCGCTTATTGTTATTTTGTATCCATTGTTTGGATATTATGGTTCCAATAAATCGCAAAATAATTTTTCATTTTCTGAAAGTATTGAATCTGATTCTTTGTTAAACAATCTTAAATCTGCCAAAGATTTAAGTGAGGATAATGCTGAAGATTTGACTGAATCTACAAAGCCGGAGAGGCAATTTATGTTTAATCCGAATACCGTGGGTTTAGCAGAACTTAAAGCACTTGGGTTTAAAAAATATATTGCAGAGCGAATTGTTAAATTTAGAAATGCAGGAGGACAGTTTAAAATTAAATCGGATATAGGTAAAATTTATGGCATAGAACCTGACTTTGTTACAAAGATTACACCTTTTATTGATTTGCCGGATAAACTGACCCCCCATCTTTCCTCCACATCCACATCTTCTTCCTCCTCATCTTTTTCTGAACGAAAATACGAGCCTCAACTTATAGATTTGAATACAGCAGACACTGCAACATTGAATAAATTGAGAGGTATAGGTAATAAGTTGTCGCAACGCATTGTCAACTTTCGCGAAAAGCTAGGTGGTTTCTACAACATTAATCAGTTAAGCGAAGTGTATGGTTTAAGCCCAGAAGTTATTGCGAATATAGGCCCTCGCCTAAAGCCTGTTGTTGGGCCGTTGAGAACCATTAATATTAATTCTGCCAGTATAGAAGAATTGGCAAGCCACCCTTACATTAAAAAAAATGTAGCACAAATTATTGTAAACTACAGAGGGCAGCACGGGGCATTTAAAACAGTAGAAGAGGTCTTAAATATTAAGGTTTTAGATGAAATGACATTTAATAAGCTAAAAAATTACTTAAAAGTATAAAATCTTAATCTTTTCATAAAATAATAGTTCTATTTTTGCAAAATATATGAATTTCGAGATTTCTGAAAGTCAATTGATGATTCGTCAAATGTGTAAAGACTTTGCCGATCGCAATATTCGCCCTAAAATGATGGAATGGGATGAGGCACAAATATTTCCTGAAGAACTTTTTCGCGAGATGGGTCAACTAGGATTAATGGGTATTTTGGTGCCTGAAGAATACGGGGGAGCTGGTCTTGGTTATTTTGAATACGTAGATGCCATTGTGGAAATTGCAAAAGTATGTGGATCGATTGGTTTAAGTATGGCTGCACACAACAGTTTATGCACCGGTCATATCATGATGTTTGGCAACGATGCTCAAAAGAAAAAGTGGTTGCCTAAATTAGCCAGTGGCGAATGGATTGGTGCTTGGGGGTTAACTGAAGCCAATACGGGCAGCGATGCCTTGCGCATGAAAGTTACTGCTAGAAAAGAGGGCAATGAATATGTATTGAATGGAGCAAAAAATTGGATTACACACGGCATCAGTGGTAATGTTGCAGTTGTTTTGGCTCGCACTGGTGACTTGTTGGATTCGCATGGTATTTCCGCATTTGTAGTGGAACGTGGAACGCCTGGATTTAAAGCGGGTAAAAAAGAAAATAAATTGGGTATGCGCGCCAGCGAAACTGCCGAAATGGTTTTTGAAGAGTGCAGAATTCCCGAAGAAAATTTATTGGGCAATGTAGGTGAAGGGTTTATTCAAGCTATGAAAATATTAGATGGTGGTAGAATCTCTATTGCAGCTTTGTCTTTAGGTATTGCTAAGGGCGCCTACGAAGCTTCTGTAAAATACGCCAAAGAACGCGAGCAATTTGGTCAGCCCATTGCCAATTTTCAAGCAATTGGATTCAAATTAGCCGACATGGCTACGCAAATTGAAGCATCAGAATTACTGATTAACGAAGCCAGTGATTTGAAAAATAATCATAAAAGTGTTACCAAAGTTTCTGCAATGGCTAAATATTATGCAAGCGAAACTTGTGTAAGGGTGGCTACAGAAAGTATTCAGATTTTTGGTGGTTATGGATATACAAAAGATTTTCCTGTGGAGAAGTTCTACAGGGATAGTAAACTTTGTACCATTGGTGAAGGTACATCTGAAATCCAAAAACTTGTTATTTCTAGGGCTGTATTAAAATAATTGAGAAGCCTTGGCATTACTAGGATGAGGGACTCAAATAAATTTCAAATAAATTTTTTGTAATTTATAATATTGTTTGTATATTTGCCATCCTTAATTTTAACAAAAGTAACATGATTTATATTAGTGTAAAAGACAACGAAAACTTAGACAAGTCTCTAAAAAAGTACAAAAAGAAGTTCGAAAAAATTGGCATTATGAAAGAGTTAAGATCTCGTCAAGCTTTCGAAAAACCATCTATTACACGTAGAATGGAAATTAAAAAAGCTGCTTACCGTCAATTTGTACAAAACGAAGCTGCTCAATAAATCATAAATAATATTATATTAGCGTCCGATAATTCAAAATTGTCGGACGTTTTTTTTATATCGCAATTTGAAACCTACTTGGTTTCCGAAAAAAAGGTATCTGCCCATACTAGTTTAGCCTATATAAATGATTTAAGGCAATGTATTTCGTATTTGGAAACCCTAGATATTAAAACGTTGGATGATATTAAGCACCTCCATATTAAAAGTTGGCTAGCTGGTTTAATGGCTGATAGGGTAAGCGCCAGTTCTGTGAATCGTAAAATATCGGCCCTAAAAACATATTATAAATATTTGATGCGCCATCAATTGGTGCAAACTAATCCGATGTTAAAGGTTACATCGCCTAAAATATCTAAGAAACTTCCTTCTTTTATCAATGAATCTAAAACGGAGGAGATATTTGAAGCAGAAGGGATGAATTGGGACACGGAGGAGCAAGATCATATAATCTCTATGGCTAATGACATTGTTTCTACACTCTACCAAACAGGCATTCGTTTGAGTGAACTTATAAATCTAAAAAAAGGAAATGTTGATTTGGCGAATACAACTATTAAAGTTTTAGGAAAGCGCAACAAGGAACGCATAATTCCTATTACCAATGAACTTTGTGAAACATTGAAACCATACCTCAATTTGAACCGTGAAAGTGAATTGGTTTTTAATACACCTAAAGGGGCACCGCTTTATCCAAAATTTGTTTACCGGGCAGTTAAAAATTTGTTGAGCAAGTATACCACTTTGAAGAAGAAAAGTCCACATGTGTTGCGGCATACTTTTGCAACCCATATGCTCAATAATGGCAGTGACTTGAATGCTATTAAGGAGCTGCTAGGGCATGCTAATTTATCCGCCACTCAAATATACACACATAATAGTATTGAACGCCTTAAAGAAGTTTATAACAGAGCGCATCCTAAAGGTAAGGGAGAAAAGTAGAGTAAAGTTTCCTTTTGTCTAAAACTATGGAACAATCAACAACTGTGCATTGATTATTATCAATTCGGAATGATTTTTGACACCATCTAATTAAACGAACTTTTAAAGAAATTACTTTGATTCATGAATTATCTATTATACTTTTGAATCAAGATAAACTTAATAATTAATTTATCATGCAAATTTTAAATAACCTTCTTGAAATTAAATTTGTCTCCTCTCACCCCACTTTTACAAAATCTTTTATTACAAAACAGCTTGATATAGAATTGCCATTTAATTCGTGCATTAACCCCTGCTTCAGGGAATCGTTCATTAAAAAAGTTTTTACTGAACACTAAGACTCTTAACAAAAAACAACTTATACATTATTAACCACATGGAAATCGTATTTCAAAACACCAATTTTAAAGCAGATAAAAAACTGCTTGATCTCATTGAAACCAAATTAAATAAACTAGAACATTTTTATGATAAAATTATTGATGCTTCTGTTTATCTGAAAGTTCAGAAAACAGATGATAAAATAAATAAAACACTCGAAATTAAAATGAATGTGTCTAATGCTATTCTATTTGTAGAAGAACAGGATCGTACATTTGAAATTGCTTTAGACAAAGCAGAAGATTCGCTCAAAGCCCAATTGATAAAATACAAACAAAAATTAGTACAGACGCCATAATTAGGAAGTGTACTTTTTTTAAAGATCATAGTCATAGATTCTTGGCTGAAATTTTAATGAAGCTTAAAATAAACTGAGAGTCTGTGACGAATCTATATATGCTGAGCCAATAACCACGATTCGCTCCAAGCAGCTTGGAAATTAAATCCTCCAGTTAAGGCATCAATATTTAAAACCTCACCAGCAAAGTATAAACCTGGAATTAATTTGCTTTGCATGGTTTTAAAATCAATTTCTTTTAAGTCAATTCCTCCAGCAGTTACAAACTCATCCTTAAATGTGCTTTTGCCTTTTACTGGGAGATTAAAGGCTGTTAAAGCCAATGCTAATTGCTGTAAATCTTTCTTAGAAATATCGGCCCATGTAATACCTTCATTTTCTATAGTGAGTTGAACAATTTGTTGCCATAAACGGTTAGGTAAACTAAACATGGCTTGTGTACTAACTTGTTTTTTCGGGTGAGCTTTTTTCTGCTCGTTGAATGCCTTTAAAACGCTTTCCTCATTGCCATCGTTTAAAAAATTTAAGGCAATGTCGAATTCATAATTTTGATGGTTGAGCAGGCGTGCGCCAACTGCCGAAAGTTTTAGAATGGCTGGTCCACTAAGGCCCCAGTGCGTGAAAAGCAAAGCACCAGTTTGTTGTAAATCTGCCGCATTTAATCCTAGTTTTTTTATTAGGGCTTTATCTATTAACAACTTTACAGCGACATTTGGAATGGCAACTCCTTGCAAATTTTGAATCAAAGGATTTTGAATATTAAAAGTGAAAAGAGAAGGCACAGGAGCAATTAAAGTATGCCCAAAAGATTTAAGCATTTGCCAAAAATAATGGCTGCTGCCCGTTGTTATCACTATTTTCTTTGCCGATATTGTTTCATGCTCTCCTTTAAGTAGAAATAGTTCATTGGTTTTTTCAATGAGGTTCACTGGAAAATTTGTTTGAATGTCAATTTGGTGTTTTTGACATTCGTTGTAAAAACATTGCACAATGGTTTCAGAATCGTCAGAGACAGGAAACATGCGACCATCAGATTCTGTTTTTAAAGCAACACCTTTTTCTTCGAACCAACGAATGGTGTCTTGCGGTCCAAATTGATTGAATACAGATTGCAATTCTTTACTGCCGCGAGGATAAAAGGCTATTAAATCTTTTGCTGAAAAACAAGCATGGGTAACGTTACAACGACCACCGCCACTGATGCGCACTTTACCTAAAACGGTTTTTGTTTTTTCGAAAATAACAACCTTTAAATGGGGCTGTTTTATTTTGATATTGATGGCTGCAAAGAAACCGGCCGCACCGCCACCGATTATTGCAATATCTACCATGCCCGAATTAAATAGCAGAAATATGGATGTGGTAACTTTCCATTACCAAATTAGCCAACAATTTTTTACAGGCATTTTCAGCTTGCTCTTTAGCGGCATTTTCGCTCTCTGCCTCAACTTCATAATTGATATGCTTACCAACTCTAACATTGTCTAAACTAGTGAATCCTATATTGTGTAAACCATTGGTAACGGCTTTACCTTGTGGATCCAATAATTCTTTGCGAGGCATGATATCTATTTCTACTAAAAATTTCATTTTTTGTTATTTGTTGCAAAATTAATGATTACCGAAGACAAAACATAAAAACAATAAATGATAGGGATGGCTAACCATTGGAATATAATAACTGAAATGATTGAAAAGCCAAGTAACATGAGCTGTTGCCAGTAATCTTTGAGAGGACCTTTTTTTATTTTAAGTGCAGGTAAAGGAATTTCACTAATCAATAAGAGAGAAATGATAATACAGAAAATAACAAAGGCAGGGCCATTGGCAAAAACGGTTTCGAAAACTGCTGGGTGACTTGTGCGAATGAAAGCCCAAGATGCCACCATTATACCGGTAATAGGGGTTGGAACACCTATAAAGGAGTTAGACTGGCGGCTATCAATATTAAATTTAGCAAGGCGATATGAAGAGAAAATAGCTAAAAGAATAAATGCAAATTTTTCGTAGCCTAAGTGATTATGAATACCAAAAACATACAGCATAAATGCTGGAGCCACACCAAAAGTAACTAAATCTGAAAGTGAATCCAATTGTTTTCCCATTTCGCCACTCACCTTGAAAAGGCGCGCCATGAAACCATCGAAAAAATCGAGGATGGATGCCAATACCATAAACCATGCAGCCCGTTCAAACTGACTATCTGAAATAAGTATAATGGCAATAACACCGCAACTTAGGTTGCCCAATGTAAACAGATTAGGGATTTGTTTTTTGATTGCCTCTAACATAAGGGCAAAAGTAAAGGGAAATGGTTGGGTTTGCCAAATACAGTCGATAAATGTTAGAAATTTGATCCGATTTGAAAATGATTAACCTAAAGATTACATTTTAGTCTCATTAATTAAAGGCTTTAATTTTAAAATAGTTCTTGAGAAATATTTTATGCAATTTACCCTCATACAAATACTCAAATTCAATGGTGTCATTTTTTAATAAATCTTCTTTTTTCAATTCGACTGGGAAAAATTGAATAGATGATTTTTTGAGCATTTTAGAAAAAGTATAAAAACTATAATCCTCTCTTTTGTATTCCAACGAATTCATGCCGTATTTTTTTACAGTTGTTTTGCGAAAAGGATAAAACGAAATCACATTTGAGTCTATCTGCAAGGCATCTAATGGGGCATATATCCATATTTTCCCCTCAGAAGGCATTGTTTGCTGCGTTATAGTATCTAGGAGAGTAATACAATACTCAAAGTTATTTTTTGAATATTCATTAAATTTATGATGGCCATCGAGAAGCAAAAAATAAGTTTCCCTATTCAACATTTTTTGTCTCCTATATTCAGTTATTAAAAATTCGTATGGTATAACTTTGTCAGAACGTTGCGAACAAAAAATAACTTTCTTGCCAACTGCTTTTTGATAATCTACTTTTTTGTAAAAATTATTATATTGGGGGTATCCATTGAAAATAATGACACCCTCGTATCGATCAGGATTGCTGTAAAAAATTTGATACGCGCCTGTTCCTCCATCAGAAAACCCAGTAAGATATATTTTCGAATGGTTGATATTATTTATTTTTATTAATGTGTCTATATATTGCATGCCTGGGCCTGCCAACCAATTGAATTCATTGTATGAAATCGGTAGAATAAGGTCGTACCCAGCTTGATTAAAAGAGGTAATAAAATTTTCATTATTTTCTAGTAAGGTTTCGATATTTACTGGCTTGTTCTCTTTGCTATTTTTATATTGACTTACGGCTCCATGCAAGAAAATGAGTAAGCCATTTTTTGGCATAGTGCTAGGGGAAAAGTAATAATAGAGCGTTTGTTTATTTATTTGTACCGTTCGCAATTCCACACCTTGCAAGTGCTGAAAGTTTATTAAGAAAAGAATTGTTAAAATACGAATCATACCATTAAAAATCAACACAACCCAAAGTTCTGAAATGTCGCTCTTTTCTTTTTCTTCTGAATAAGCTCTTTTTTTCTTTTTTTACTACTTTATTGCTATCATTGGCCTCTACCTTATTTTTTTCTGAATTAGTGGTATACTTAAATGGAAATGTGATGGTGGTAGTATCTTTTTGAGGGGTTACTGTTTGTGATTTTAAAGGTTTTACATTGATCCCAAAGAACGATAGGAGGGTTAGCATGTAGAAAATGAATCGCCTTTGAAAAGGCATTCTTGGATTGGGTTGAACATGGACTGTATTAAATATACCACAGCTTCCTGGCTTTAAGTTGGCAATGATTTCTTCGATGGATTTCTTGCTGTAGTCAACCACTACTTTAGTACAAGATTTGCAATAATAGTCATCTCCTGATTCCTTCATTCTCGAAAGTAGCATGGGACAAGGGTTAGAGAGTTTAATGGGGTGATTGTTTTGTTCTAACATATTACAAATATTTATTTAGTTCGATACCCAATAGAATACCTCCAAAGATAAAGATACAAATGATAACAAGATTGCCTATCAAGCCAATTCTATTTCTGCGTTTGTCAACAAGGTGACCAGGTTTAAATTGTAGGCCTTTAACGAAGCCAATAATCGATATTGCAAAGGCCGCAATCAGTATTAAGCCTGTGAAAAAAAGCATGTCTTTCAAATTACTATTTACGTACAAGATAAGGTAAAAAGTAAATACAGCAAGCAATACCAAAAAGATTGATAGCTTAAATAAATTCAATGCATAAGGAGGTGCTTCCTTCATATTATTGTTCAGATTTATTCCGTCTGTTTTTAGCCATTTTTCTAACGATACGATAGACAACAAACAATAAAATTAGCCAAGGCCAAATACCGAATAGTCCTACCACGAAATTAACTAAAGTCGACCAGCCATTGCTAAAGGCACTTTTAACACGCTCGGTAAATTTATCTTGTTGCGGTGGTTTGTAAGTGTATTCTTTTGCTTTGAAAAGTGTAACAGTTAGGGTGCTAAAAGCCACTTGGTCGTTCAGGTATTTGAGTCGGCCTTCGGAGCTTTCAATTTCCTCTTGCAAGTTGCGTATGTTCTCATCGATGGCTAAAATATCCTCTATCTTTTGTGCTTTACTCAAAAGCTCTTGATAGCGTTTCATGTATGCGCGTTTATTTTCGAGTCGAGTCGCTATATCGAGGTATTCTTCTGTAACATCGCGGGCTTGAATGTTCTTACCTGTAATTTCATCACTACCACTTTCAATACCACTTATAAGCTTCTCGAATTTTTCGGCAGGTATTCTAATTTTTAATTCGTAACGAATTTCAGCATCATTGTTTTGTAAATCCTCTAATTCATAATAGGCATTTAAATATTTTAAAAGGGCATCAAATCTTTTTTTCGAAGCAGACATGTCTGCAGTTTTAATGCGCATGGTGCCATCTTTAATGATTTTCTTTTGAACAGTTGATGGAGCCGTTTGCGATTGAACAGGAATGGGCTCGCCTGTGGCATTTGAGCTCGAAATGTCAGTCGGTTCACTAGCCTCAGCCGTTGCTGGAGCATTCATCAGCCTGTCTACTTGTTCATTACTCTTGAAAGCAATTTGACTAGGTTCAGCCTCAGGAGCTTTGGAATTGTTGCAAGCGAATAAGACGCCAGCTAAGAAAACTACAGTTATTAAATGGCGCATATCAATTGATTTGTGAATAGTTAGTCATTTAACTAAACAAAGGGCAATTTAGTATATTTCCTTTTAAAAGATTACGATAAACTTTCTCTGGTATTTTAAAAAAATAAAGACTTGAGAAAATTAGCACCAAACGCAGCTCAAATTAACTTGATTGTTTGTTAATCATTATGCATAATATAGAGTAATGTGATAATTATAAATTTCAAATTATAACTATCAAAATTAAGAAATAAATTGGCTTATTGAAAAGCCTTTTCGATATCGGCTGCTAGAGTGCCAATACTGCCAAAGTGCTGAAGCACCACTACATTAGGATTCTTTTCTGTGAAGGCGGCTCTCAATTTAATGCCACTCTCTACTTCAATTCCTCCACCTAATAAAGCCATATCGAAGGTGCCATTTTGGTACATTTCAATGGCGTTCTCATCGGTGATACTACCTTTGCCTATCCAATTCTCATTGCTGTTAATTAAGTGCAATACTTTCTCCATCGTGTCTTGGTGACGACCAACTACTAATATTTGTTTTTTTGTCATATCTGTTTAATAAATTCTGTAATAGGTTTTCTTACCCTTGGTGTTAATTCTCTCGATTTGAAAGGTTCTTCCAATTGGTCGGGGCTACCTAAATACCCCAAAGCTATCACACAAGCAATAGATTCCGTCAATTTTAATTGAAGTGCATGCGTTAATTTATCGCGATCGAATCCACCCATTGGATGTGCAACCATGTTCATTTCTGTTGCCTGCAAAAAAAGATTCGCATTAGCCATACCTGTATCGTGTAAGGCGGCTATATTGGCTTTGCCATTTCCAGCGAAATATTGTCTAGCAATTGCCACTGCCAATACGCTGGCATTTTTGGCCCAAGGTTGATTGCCTGGTAATAAACAATCCCACAATAAATCGAAACCAGGGGTGCCTTGTTTGGCATACAAATATTCCCAAGGTTGCTCGTTGCCCGCACTGGCAGCCCAACTAGCGGCTTCAAATAAAGTATTTAAGTCTTTCTGTGAAATTTGTTTTTCGGAAAAAGAACGGGCGCTCCAGCGCTCTCTAATCAATTGGTTCACCGGATGTGCGGTGACGGCTGCTTTTGTCATTATAACGGATTGCAAAGTTAAGCTATAGTTAGGGTATTTAGGTGATTAAATCGATAATATTTTCTTATAGCTGCATAGGTACTTCCATTAATAAAAATTCGGCTTCAGATTCGGCACTGATGGTTAGTTTTTCGAAGTTCCATAAGCCATATCCATCGCGGGTATTCAATACTTGATCACCCACTTTAATACCGCCACTTAAATTGAAAATATACAAACCATTGCCTTTACTTTTTATGGTGTATTCTTTCGAAATACCTTTGTCGAATTTGGCTAAATGAAACCATGCATTTTGATGAATCCAAACCCCTGCATCGTCGGCATTAGGTGAAAGTATTTGTTGGAAGGTATTGTGTCTATCGGCAGTATTCAGAGTAATTTGATCGTAGCGTGGGGTCACATTTTTTGCATTTGGAAATACCCAAATTTGCAAAAATTTTACCTTGCTATCTTTGTTTTTATTGTACTCGCTGTGTTGTATGCCAGTACCTGCACTCATTACTTGTATGTCGCCATTTTTTATTACAGCTACATTGTTCATGCTGTCTTTATGCTCGAGGTCGCCTTCCAATGGAATACTAATGATTTCCATGTTGTCGTGGGGATGGGTACCAAAGCCCATACCGCCATCAACAGTGTCGTCATTTAGCACTCGCAAGGCGCCAAAATGCATGCGTTCTGGATTGTAGTAATTGGCAAAACTAAAAGTGTGTTTGCTGTGTAACCAGCCGTGGTTGGCATCGCCACGGGTGTCGGCTTTGTGTAAGATGGTATTTTCCATGATGATTGATTGGGTGTTTGGTAAATGATTAAATCCTAAAATTGAATCGGGGGCAACAAGTTTTTCGAGCGGTTGGAGTTCGTCTATCTCGTTTACAATAACACTGCCTAAAGCAGTAGATGCAACAAAGGCTCCAGTGCCTATTAAACCTTTTCTGATAAAATTTTTGCGGTCCATTTTGAATTAATTAATGATACAAAGTTATTACAATTCATGGTCCGATTTCATTGATGCAGGTTAAGGGAATTTTAATATTTTCGAATTTGGACTTCCTCTCGCAGCATGCTGCGAGAAATACAGTTAGCCACAGATACCTGATTATAATTAACATCTTGAGTATACAAATTGATGTTATAGATAAATGAAAATTATTTGCAGAAATAAGCATTAAAAAATACGGTGCATCGGTGGCTTTATTTAACACAAGTTAGCATCGCTGACGTGGTCTTTTATAAAGACAGAATTTTAAATTCAACTCTGCGATTGTTAAATCGGCCTTCCTCGGTAGCATTGGTGTCTATGGGTTGTTTTTGCCCCATACCCTTATAACTTAAACGGTCTTCTTCTATGCCTAAATCTGTTAAATAAGTTACTACAGCAAAAGCCCTGTTAACAGATAAGGTTTCGTTACTTTTTGGATTTCCTTTGTTGTCTGTATACCCGCTTATCTCTACTTTCATGGTAGGGTAGGTGCGCATCAATGCAACCAAACTGTCCAAAGTTTCAAATGAGCCTTCCAATAATTCCCATTTGTTGGTTTCAAATTGAATGTTACGCAATACAATGCTTTTTCCAACGGCTGGTTTTTTAAAAAAATCGTCATCATTGTTGACTATATTTTCTATCTCAACAGAATCTTTGAGGTCGTATTTTAATTCGCATCCATTTACATTACAGGGGCAGAGTGAGCCTTCTTTTAGTTCTACTAATACAACATCATCTATGTAGTAATAAATTTCATCGGGATATGAATTTCTGTCCCTATCAACAGGTGTTAATTTTAAATCTTTATCGGGTGTAAAATTGCCAATGTATAAATATTTTTCACCACCAGTGGCAATAAAGGATCCTGAAACAACCATCCATTGATCGCGGCAAGCCAATGGCAAGTCTTTATGAGTTTGCAGTACAACTCCATTCTTAATAGCATCGTTAGGGATTTTAAAACCCATGATGTTTTTGCTTAAAGTTACCGAAACACCATTAATGGCAAATGAATTCTCGTACTTAAGTTTTAATTTGAATTGCATGCAATAAGTAACATTTGCTTTCAAAGGTTCTTTTAGTTCGTTGCGCAATACTTCGTAATTGACGCCATACACCCTGTAACCAGCATAACAATTGCCATTGTTAAAAAAGATATCAGGTGTTTCGCTGGCGCTTGCCCAGTATTTTGCAAAAGTTTCATCCTGCATTTTTATTTGTGAGGTATGACCAACTTGCATTTTTGCCTGCATAGCCTCAAAGTCGGGGTTATTCACTAAATTTAATGGATTGTTAACGGCCCATCGTTTAATGTGAATAGCCGAATTGAGCATGGGGTATTCTCTGATAATTTCTTCATCGTTTTGATGGATACTTAATATCTCTGCTTCTTTTGCCTTTTCAATTTTAGCATATTTACTTGGGTCGCCACTCAATATCTGCTTAGCAGTTGTAATGTATTTGTAATTAAGTTTGCCTTTGCGTTCCTCCACTTTAAAATTGCCCATACTATCTGCTCTAATTAATATTGTATCACTTTCGTGGGCATAAATACCAGTGTCGTAAAATTCAGTTTTTTCCACCATGCCATTTACATACCAACGCTTAAAAAGCAAGATGGATTCATCTGAATAAAAGAGCCATTCACCATGTTTATTGGAGAATTCGTTATCGTACTTATAATTGCCTACTGCTTTTTTTACACCATCTATATTGAAGAGTATCCATAATCCAACACGCGAAATGGTTACATATTTTCCGCCATAACTGGTTTTATGTGTTATTGTTTTAGACTTGCCTTTTGCAATGCAATTGCCTTCTGCATCATACTGGCAATCATTCTGAGAGGAGAGTAATAGAGGGGAAATAAGGATGAAAAGAAATAGTAAGTTTTTAATCAATAGCGTCCTAAACGATAAAAAAAAGAAAGGGAAGTTTTTATCCTCAGAGTTACCTTTGAGGTCCTACAAAAAACCATCCCCCTTTCTTTCAATGACAAATGTAAATCTGTTTTCTCAAATTATCTCAAAATTAGACCG
>JANXMZ010000009.1 GCA_025354385.1 Bacteroidota bacterium | reverse complement strand
CGGTCTAATTTTGAGATAATTTGAGAAAACAGATTTACATTTGTCATTGAAAGAAAGGGGGATGGTTTTTTGTAGGACCTCAAAGGTAACTCTGAGGATAAAAACTTCCCTTTCTTTTTTTTATCGTTTAGGACGCTATTGTTTATTTACCAAAACACTAAAGTCGTTTTTGTACACAGTAGGCCCTATTGGAATCTGACCAATTAAACTCCGTATTTGAGTCCACTTTATAACTCATCAGCTATACAATGATATAATAATATCAAGAAAATCGTGTTTTCCGAGGGGGCGGTCCCATGAAGGGACCTAAAAAAATAATTACCCCTCTTAAGAATTATTTTTCACTAAAAAATCTGAAAGTTAATTTTCGGCACTTACAAGTTAACTCAGTTGCTTCGAGAGAATTGTGGTAGGGTGTTAGTATACTGCTTCGTTACACTTCGTCCATAGATTCGACAAGCTCACTATGACGAAGTGTAGAAAAAAACATACCGATTGGTATGTTTTTATTATTTGTAAGTATTATTCAAAAAGTAAATTTGAAATTAAAGTTATACAATCCTAATTTTGAAATCATGGGTCCCTTACTTGGGACCGTGGGTTCGGAAAACACCAAAATTCCGAATGGCGCTAGGTTTACAAGTAAAAAAAACGAATGAAAAACCATTTTATTTTAAGAAGTAGAGAGGGATTGGGTGCCTATTTCTTCCACTTACAAGCAAAATTAAAAAAAGAGTTTTTTGGGACATTTTTCAAATATATTCTAAATGAGTGATTCTTTCTAATTTACTGGTTTTATCTATAATTTGTTTTCTTATTAATGAATTAGCAATTATGAGAGTTTGAATTTTTATATTGCAACATTAGCGTCCTAATATAATTAGAACATTTTCAGCTGATTGAGATCTGGTTCTTGTTCGTATTGGATTGAAGCATCCTGAAACAGTTGATTTATCGAGGTTTTATTGAGTAGGGTTAAGCTTAAAATTTGTAATATTTGATATTGTGTAAGCTGAGTTTTCAATTTGTTTTTCACCAAAGCTACAGTTACAAAAGTGATAATCGCCACATACACTTGAACCTTTACTGCGTTTTCGGAATAACCCCAGAATGATTTAACTTTTAGGTGTTGTTTTATCCATTTGAAAAATAGTTCTATTTTCCATCTGTGTTTATAAAGTAAAGCGATTTGCAATGGCTTAAGATCGAAATTATTGGTCAAAAAAATGAATGTTTTATTTGTTTCTTGGTCGAAGTATTTTATCCGTCTCAATTTTTCAGGATATTCTTTTAAAGCGTAGAAATTGACAAGTAAAATTGTTTGGTCATATTTTACTCCTTCATCTTTATCCACCTTGGAGGAATAGAGCCTTCGACACTTCATGTTTACCTTGGCTCTTGTTACAAAGTATGCGTTTTCTTTTTGAATTTTATACAACCTTTCATAATCAACAAAACCTTTATCCATAACATAGATTGCGTTGGGCTCAAATTCAATAATATCCAAAAAATTTACTTCATGTGTTAATCCATCAGTAATGTGAATGTAGCTAGGTATTTCAGTTTTCAAATCCAGTTGTGTATGCAACTTAATAGCAGCTTTGTGCTTCCTGAATTTCGCCCACCAGAAGACTTCTAAGCACAAATCTACAGTTGTTGTATCAATCGCATAAATCGCATTGCTGTCAAAATCTGAAAGCGATTCATTTGGCAAGATGTATTGACGGGCTTCTGCAATCAGTTCATACGCAAAATCTGCAAATATTTTCCAATCTCTATTTTCATTAGCATAGGCCAAATTAGATTTAGAAATACTCTTGCCAATTCCCAAGTGGTACCACTTATTTCTTTGAGTTTGCAGGCAAAGAACTAGGTCACTTAAGCTATCTCTGTTTGCCAATTGACCGAAGATCATACATAATAGTTGATGCCAGCAGGTAAACTCTTGAACTTTATAATTGCCATTGTATCGATCTACACACTTCTTGAAATTATTTGCATCTATAAAGGATACGACTTGAGCAAAAACATATTTCCCTGAATTCATGCTTCAATTTAACCTTTTGGTCAATTGAAATCGTTTGAACTCTATAATCGATGAAAATCCTTTAATACCAATATTCTTAAAGAATACTTATTTTTGTCATTAGGACGCTAATGTTAAACTATAAATATTATCTTGCACATATAATTTCTCCAAGATGCATTAATTTTAGTTTTTCTGAATTGATTAATATTACTTTTTTAAATTCAAATATGAATACTCCTAAATTTATACATAAAATAATAACACCAATATCTTTAGGAGTTATTGTATTTGGGTTGCTTCTAATGCTTACACAATATCTAACCTATCAAAGGTATTTAATAAACAAGGAGACCAAAAGAACAGCTTCAATAAGGGAGATTAATGCAGTTAAATACAGATTGCAAAATGCACTCAGTTATAGCTTATCGGCCACCAAGACATTGGCCTATGTTGTAGAAACGAAGGGTGTACCAAAGAATTTCGAAACCATTGCAAAAGACATTCTCGGGTCTAATAAATACATTGATGCCATAGAACTTATAGACCATGGAACTATCACCCATATATATCCACTAAAAGGTAATGAAAATGCAATTGGGTATGATATTCTTAAAGATAGTTTACGCAATAAGGAAGCTATTAAGGCCATTAAAAGCAAGTCACTGTTTTTTGCCGGACCACTTGAATTAAAGCAGGGTGGCAAAGCAATTGTTGGCAGATTACCATTATTTCACGATAACAAATTCATAGGTTTTTCTGCCGTAGTGATTGAGCTCAGCACTTTGTTAAATGCGGCCGGTATTGATACCCTTTCCGACAACAATTTTATTTATCAAATATCTAAAAAAAATATCAATACGAATAAAGAAGAATATTTCATACCTCAACCACTTCCTTTCAGTATGGAAGATGCCATTTCGGTTGACGTACCAGAAGGTGAATGGAAACTCTATGTCGCTCTAAAACATAATAAAGGCAATTTCAACATCATCATAATTTCAATTTTCGGATTTTTTCTTTCGCTTCTGGGAGGCATATTAACAAGACAACTATTACAAGAGCCAGAAAAACTAAATAATTTAATACGAATAAAAACTTCTCAGTTGGCTGCAAGTGAGCAATACTACAGGTCGCTTATAGAAAACAGTGGAGATGCTATTGTGCTACTTGATAAAAATGGAAATGTAATTTATCAAACAAATTCTGCTGAAAGAATTAGTGGCTATTCTATAGAAGAAATGAAAAATCTGGAGACCAAAGACATTATTCATCCAGATGATTTAAGTGACGATTTAACAACATTTGAGAACTTGGCAAAGTCACCTGGTTCTGTTATAAAAAGGAACCACAGATTTAAACATAAGAATGGACATTATATATGGATTGAAGGCACTTATACTAATTTATTAAATGATGAAAATGTTAGGGCAATTATTTATAATTACTTTGATGTAACCGAGCTTGTAAAGGCCGAAGAAAGGGCAAGAAAATCTGAAAGGCTTTACGAACTGATAAGTAAAATCAATCAAGTGATGGTATATGCTAAAGATGAACAGACACTGTATAGTGAAGCCTGCAGAATAGCGGTTGAGTTAGGCAATTTTAGATTAGCATGGGTTGGAATAATTGGCAATAATGGTACCACTGTAACACCCTTAATGTTTGCTGGAGAGGAAAGAAATTATCTTTCAAAAGTTTTATCTCCAATGTTAAAGGATATTAGTCTAAGCAATGGGCCTACCAGTGTTGCTTTTAGAACCGGAAACTATGTTTTGTGCAATGATATTGCTAACGATTCTATGATGAAGGAATGGTCGAATGAGGCTATCAATAGAGGCTATTATTCTTCAATAGCATTGCCCATTAAAAAATTCGGTAAAACAACAGGCTCCTTTAATCTTTACGCATCGACACCGAATTTCTTTGACAATAATGAAATTAATTCATTGCTTGAAGCAACAGCTGATATTTCATTCATGTTAGAAAATTTCGAAAAAGAAAAGATGCGAATTCAGGCAGAAAAGGAGGTCCTTAAAGTTTTTAGAGAAAAAGAGACAACACTTAATAGAATTAATGATAGCATGGTTTCTGTTGACAATGAATGGCGTTACACTTTTTTGAATGATTCAGCGGTTAGCACACATGCGAACGGAAAAGAAAAAACAATTGGGCAATTATTGTGGGATGAACATCCCGAAATGAAAGGCACCATTTTTTGGGATAAATACCATGAAGCCATGGAAAGTAAAAAGGTAGTAGAATTTGAAAGTTATTATCCGACATTAGACACTTGGTTTTATGTCAAAGTATATCCTTCATCAGATGGACTAACAATATTTTACAATGATATTAGCAGAAGAAAAAGAGCTGAGGAACAAGTTGCAAGTGAAAAAATATTTTCAGATTCTATTGTGAATAGCTTGCCAGGCGTATTTTATTTATATAACCGGGAGGGTAAATTTATCAGATGGAATCATAACTTTGAAATTGTTTCGGGCTATTGTTCAGAAGAGATCCAGAATATGAAGCCGCTTGATTTTTTTGAAGGGATGGACAAAGAAATGGTTCGTCAAAAAATTGACACTGTTTTTGAAAGAGGTAATGCCGAAATTTCGGCCCATTTTTATACCAAAGGAAAACGTCGTATACCTTATTATTTCAATGGTCGCAAGGTTATTTTTAATGAAATTGAATACTTAATAGGAATGGGCATAGATATTAGTGATAGAGTAGCTGCAGAAATTGAACTCCTTGAACGCAATGTTGAAATTCAGCGACTCACCGCGCATTTGGGAGATATACAAGAGGAAGAAAGAACCCGCATTGCCCGAGAAATTCACGATGAATTGGGCCAACAACTCACCGGAATAAAAATGGACACTGCTTGGTTGGATAAGAAACTAATTAATCAAGATCAACAAGTACAAACTAAAATTAAAACGATGTTATTGCTTATTGATGAAACAATTGAGACAATTAGAAGAATTGCATCAGAGTTAAGACCAGGGATTTTAGATGATTTGGGATTAATGGCAGCCATAGAATGGTATGGAGAAGAATTTGAAAAACGAACCGGAATCAAATTAAATTTCATGTCAAATATGAATGATTTTAATCCAACAAAAACTATTTCCACAAATGTTTACAGGTTGTACCAAGAAGCACTTACCAATATTGCTAGGCATGCAAATGCCACCTTAATTGAAACAACTTTGAATGAAACCAATTCTGAATATATCCTTACAATAAAGGACAATGGAGATGGTTTCGATTTAAATGAGATAAAATCTAGAAGAACATTGGGGATAACAGGTATGAGAGAGAGAACAATACTATTGGAAGGAACACTCAACATTGATTCACAAAAAACAAAAGGCACCATTATTTCCTTATTTATACCTAAAACAATTTAACCTCCACATTATGATTAAAATATTAATTGCAGATGATCATGCCATTGTAAGAAAAGGACTTGTTGAGATACTCAGGGAAGAATTTCCTACCTCTCAGATAAAAGAAGTAGGCAGCAGTGCAGAAGTAATGGAAGAAATAAGAAA
The DNA here is from genome assembly GCA_025354385.1 of Bacteroidota bacterium. Classification (GTDB taxonomy): domain Bacteria; phylum Bacteroidota; class Bacteroidia; order NS11-12g; family UBA955; genus JABMMZ01. The sequence goes on along the minus strand of JANXMZ010000009.1, from coordinate 94,787 downwards.
TAATATTTGGGACATTATATTACTTGATATTTCGATGCCCGGTAAAAATGGTATTGAAACACTTAAACAAATAAGAAGTGATGGCCACAAAATACCAGTGCTAATGCTTAGTATGCATCCTGAGGAACAATATGCCATTAGGGTTTTGAAGGCTGGTGGATCTAGTTTTCTCAATAAACAAAGTGCCACTGATGAACTACTCGCCGCAGTTCACCAAGTTTTATCTGGGCGAAAATTTATCACGTCATCCATTGCTGAAAGATTGGCTGGAACATTGACAGACAAAAACGATAAATCTACTCATGAATTACTATCCGACAGAGAAATGCAGGTTTTACAATTCATGGCTTCTGGAAAGACAGTATCAGAAATTGCTGGTGAAATATCATTAAGTGTCAATACCATAAGCACCTATAGGACACGCATACTTGAAAAATTAAATCTAAACAATAACGCTGAATTAACGAGATATGCAATTGACAATAATTTAGTATAAACCTCCAATTGTAGGACAAACCACTACAAAATATTCATTGTTACAACTATCCTCTCCTATTTTTTATTTCTAAATCTTTGTAGTACAAATTATTGGGTCTTGTTATGATTAATTAACAATCCGGATTTGTTGCCAAAACTACAAACACTACAAAATAGAATGAGTTTAGAAACTGAGAAAATAAAGATTCTTCACTTAGAAGAGATCAACAAAGATATTGAGCAGGTTGAGTGTATTTTGAAAAAAAGTGCATTACAATGTGAAATAAGAGTCGTCAAAACTCAAATTGATTACAGAAAATCACTTAAAACATTTACCCCTGATATTGTTATTGGTAGAAGCCTGGTTTCATTCAATTCAATTAAGGCGATGGATATTGCCCGAAGACTTGGCTTAAAAATACCATTCATTGTTATTGCAGGACCTGCCTCAGAAGAATATGCAATTGATGCCTTGAATATGGGTGCTTATGATTATATATTAACAGACCGTTATCTACGACTTCCATTTGCAATAAAAAGCGCGATACAAAGAAAGGAAATGGAAAAAAAGTTGGCAAACAAGTTGATAATTCAAAGCGAGAATGAGAAAAAATTTGATAATTTAATTCAAACCTTTCCGGCAAGTATAGTTCTTCTTGACAAGCAAGGCAGAATCACAAAAGTAAATTCTTTATGGAAAGCATTTGCAGATGAAAATGGTTATAGACACGACAATTATGGGATAGGATTAAATTATTTAGAGGTTACAGAAAAAGCCAGTAAATTAGATCCAAGCATTACTAATACTGCAAAGTCACTTAAATCATTAATTAATGGAGAAATTTCTAGTTTTTCAGAAATCTATCCATGTGATTATATGGACAAAAAAATGTGGTTTAGAATTATTGGAACTAGAAATTTTGAATATGAAGACATGGCAATCGTTATTATGCATTATGATATTTCGGATAGAATGTTGATTGAAGAAGAACGGTTGAAAATAAACAATGAACTAATTAGAAATACGAAGAACTTAGAGCAATTTGCTTACATTGTTTCTCATAACTTGAGAGCACCCGTTGCCAATATCATTGGAATTACAGATGCATTATCTTCAGATAATATTAGCAGTAAAGAAGAAAATGAGTTAAAAAATCATTTAAAAACTTCATCCAGTAAATTAGATGAAGTAATAAGAGACCTTAATGAAATTTTAAAAATAAAGAAAAACACAAATGCAAGAAAAGAATTTGTAAATCTTACATCTTTGACACAAGATATCAAACAAAGTATTAATCACATCATAAATAAAGAAGATGTCAAATTTAATTTCGACTTTTCTGAAGTTGAAGAAATACATACCATTAAAAGTTATATGCATAGTATCTTATATAATTTAATCTCCAATAGCATTAAATATAGGCAGGCAGATGTCCAACCTATTATAGACATAAAAACTGTGAAAAAAGAAAACACCATTGAGATCATTTTCAGGGATAATGGAATGGGGATTGATTTAAACAATGGTGGCAATCATCTTTTCGGTTTATACAAACGCTTTCACTTTCACACCGAGGGCAAAGGATTGGGATTATTTATGGTAAAAACCCAGTTGGATGTATTAGCAGGAAACATAACAGTAAAAAGCGAAATTAATAAAGGAACAGAATTTAGAATTGAATTAAATAGCAAAATTCACGAGAAATTTAAAGCAAGTCCTCAGCTCAACTAAAGGGATAATGCTCAAAAAGACCATTTTGGAGTTACATCATCTTTAATCTTTTTCAATAATTCGAGCGATTGCATTGCTATACAAATTTGTGTATGAATCAATACTGCCGTAGCTTTCGCTGTTTATAATCATTTCGTTGCCCTTAACGGATCCGATGTGCAAAACATCTACATCATATGTTTTAATTAAATTTTCAAATTCTGCTTTATTCTCAGGTTTAATAGAAACTGTAATTCGCCCTTGCGCTTCGCCAAATAACCAAGCATCTAAACGGAAATTAGCGTCGGTACAAATATCAAATCCTTTAGCAGATTGCATGGCCGATTCTGCAAGCGCTACAAATAAACCACCTTCACTCAAGTCATGAGCAGATTGAACCAAACCTTTAGTAATGGCATTGTAAATGGCATCGTGTAATTGTTTTTCTTCATCTAGATTTAAGTAGGGTGCTGGTGAAAATTCAACTTTGTGGTATTTCGCTAAATACTGACTGCTTCCTAAATCATTCTGAGATTTACCGATAAGATAAATTAAGTCACCTTCATTTTTAAATGCTGAACCAGTTTGGTGTTTTATATCTTCTATGATACCAACCATACCAATGGTTGGTGTAGGATATACCGCAACGCCTTCGCTACTTTGATTGTAGAAACTGACGTTACCACCTGTAACAGGTGTACCAAATTTCAAACAAGCCTTACTCATCCCTTCAATACTATACTTAAATTGGTAATACACTTCTTTATCGTAGGGATTGCCAAAATTGAGGCAATTGGTTACAGCGCTTGGTTTTCCTCCCGTACAGGTAATATTTCTAGCAGCTTCTGCTACCGCTATAGCACAACCAATTTCGGGATTGGCATAAACATAGCGGCTGTTGCAATCTACAGTTAATGCTAATGATTTCTTACTGCCTTTAACACGCACTACGGCTGCATCACTTGGCATATTAGTACTTTGATTAACAGTACCAACCATGCTATCATATTGATTGAATATCCAATTTTTAGACGCAATGTTTGGCAATTGCATTAAAAATTCTGCAACTGCTTTCATATCTTTTGGCTGCTCAATTGCATCCATTGAGTAGGTTTTTATTTTTTCGAAATAGGTTGGTTCTATCCATTCTCTTTTGTATATTGGAGCTCCACCGCCAAGCACTAAACTCTCTGCAGGAATATCTGCTTCTAGTTCACCATTCATATAATATTGAACGCGGCCATTATCTGTTACCTCACCAATTTGATTATAGGTAAGCTCCCATTTCTTAAAAATGGCTTCTGCTAAATGCTCTTTGCCTTTGTGCAAAATAACCAACATGCGTTCCTGACTTTCTGAAAGCAAAATCTCCCAACCTTTCATATTTGGCTGACGCATTGGCACTTTATCCAAATGAATTTTCATACCTGTGCCGCTTTTTGCAGCCATTTCGCTTGTGCTACATGTAATACCTGCGGCACCCATATCTTGCATACCAATTATAGAACCAGTTTCTATTAGTTCCATAGAAGCTTCAAGAATTAATTTTTCCCAAAAAGGATCACCCACTTGCACACTCGGTAAATCATTAATACTATCGGCAGAAATATCTTTACTTGCAAAAGCAGCACCATGAATACCATCTTTACCTGTGGCCGCTCCGAAAATATAGACAGGATTACCAGTACCTTCAGCGATAGCAGAAATCGTTGTTCCAACCTTAGCTATACCAACACTCATTGCATTTACAAGGATATTGGTTTCGTAACAATCATCAAAATATACTTCGCCACCAACAGTTGGAATACCAAAAGCATTGCCATAATCACCAATTCCTTTTACTACACCTTTCAATAACCATTGGGTGCGCGCAGTATTTATATTACCAAAACGCAAAGAATTAAGCTGAGCAATTGGACGGGCACCCATGGAAAAAATATCTCTATTAATACCACCTACACCAGTTGCTGCTCCTTGATAAGGTTCAATTGCAGATGGATGATTGTGTGATTCAATTTTAAAGCAACAAGCTAAACCATCGCCTATGTCTACTAGTCCAGCATTTTCTTCACCAGCTTTTGCCAACATAAAGGGTCCTTCTTTTGGCAAGGTTTTAAGTAAAGTAATAGAGTTTTTATAAGAGCAGTGCTCGCTCCACATCACTGAGTAAATACTCAATTCAGTGAAGTTAGGGGTTCTTCCTAGTATAGAGGTGATTTTATCAAACTCTTCGGGCAATAAACCCAATTGTTGGGCTTGTTCTAATGTTGCTAATTCCATCTGGTGCAAAGTTAAGTTTTACAAGCGAGGGCAAAAAACATAGTTTCAACATTTTTTCAGAAATCCATTAAGGGAATTGTAATTAGGAAAAAGTAATAGGGGCCTTTAGAATTTTAAGGTATTCTTTGGTTAAATCTAATTTACATCAACATTGAGGCAAAATATTCAGGGGCATGTACTAGGCGACTGCCATACCAGCTAAACATTTCTCCATCCACTAATTTGACTTGAGCGTCGGGGAAAATAAGTTGTATTGCTTCAATATGCTTTTCTGTGAAAGGAAAAGGCTCGGAGGACAATAATATATATTTAGGATTAAAAGACTTCATGGCTTCCAAATCAATTTCTGGGTAACGCTTCTTGTGGCCTAAAATATTTTCGAATCCCGCATAGTTTAACATTTCATGGATAAAAGTATTGGCAGCTACTGCAATATAGGGGTCCTTCCAAATCAAATATAAGCAAGTGCTTTTTTGTTCAACCGTTAAATACGAAAAGTTCTTTTCTATCTCCTTTACTATTTCAAGAGCTTTAGGAAATTGGTCAACTAAGTTGCCTATTTTTAAAATCATTTCAGCGTTATCCTTCAAATTGTAGATATCACTTACCCATACTGGATAAGACTTTGCAAGTGTTTCAACAATTTCCTTGGTATTTTCTTCTTTATTACAAATAATTATATCTGGTTGCAAAGCATCTATCACATCGTACTTAACCTTTTTTGTACCTCCTACTTTGGTGGTATTTTCAAATCCGCTCTTAGGGTGAATACAAAAAACGGTTTGCCCCACTACCCTATCTCCTGCCCCTAATTCATAAAGCAATTCCGTTTGAGAAGGCACCAAGGAAATGATGCGTTGAGGAGATTTCTCTAACCAAATCTCTCTTCCAATCATATCTTTGAACATTGTTTTCATTGCCTTCAAAATTGCTTTATTATTTCAAATAAAAAAAGAACGTAAATTCTTTCTCATCCTTTTAACTTAAGATTAATTTCTATTGTATTTTACATGGAAAAGCAACTTCAACATCTGTTTCACCCGGAGTGGCTGTTCCATTTTTTACACCTGGTTGATGCCTTAAAGTAACAATAACAGTGCCATTGGAAGCGGCACCGGATGTCCAATTAGAACTTAAACCAATGGGTAAATTATTTTTGTCCTTATCTGTAATTTTAAAACTCAAATTGACACCTGTACTAGTAAACACAAATAAATGATCTGCACCTTCCTTCAATACTTCATTTGAAATTGAATCGGCTGGATTTTTGGTTTCATCTAACAAATAAATTTTTGTTTGATACACTTTGTTAGGATTTAATTTAATTGTATCCAATATAGTCGGACCATTGCCACCAGGACCATCTATATCATAAAAGTAAGCAGTCGTGATAGTATTCGTAGCAGTATCTGTCATAATCACTTTTACAGTAGTTATCAATTCCACCTCATTAACCGGAGCTGCCGATGGACTTGGGGTTTCACTTTTTCCTTTACAGGCATGTATGCTCAAAATTAAAGAAGCTGCAATGGCCACTTGAAAAATTCGATATTTTTTTAATTTCTTCATTGATTTATATTTGTTATTGTTTTTTGTTGTTTAATTGCAATGGCACAATGATACGAATAGTAATATTTCTCCCAGTTTCATTGGCAAAATAGCGGAATCGGTTGAGATATTCTCTATATTTTAAATTTGTCAAATTATTTACAGAAATATTTAATTTGAAAGTCTGATGCTTTATTTTAAAATCCATAGAACCATCTATACCCAATAAAATGAATCCTTTTGGAGGAGCAACATAATCCGACCCAAATACGTATCTGTTTTGCTTAGCGGTTGCTTGACACCATATCTGAAACATGGTTTTTTGGGTTTCTTTTCCAACCCAAAGTTTCGCATTTAAAGGTGGCATTTGACTAATAGGTTGCCCATCTTTTACATTCTGAGTAAATAACAAATTGCTATTTAACTTGTAAAACATTTGTTTTTTTAGCTCATGCTTAAGGTTCAAATTTAAGCCTGCCATTACTATATCTTGTTGTACGTATTTATAAACAGGGAAAGCACCTCTTATTGTTACCTGAGGGGGTAGCGATGGTATTAAATTAATAAACCCATTTATTTTTTTCGCAAAAAACTCTGTCTCCAAATAGAACTTTTTAGTCATGTATTTAATATCTAATAGTTGATTAAATGAACGCTCGGGTTTTAATGCAGGGTCTCCAATTTCTATGGTTGCAAGTCCTTGATGAAGTCCATTGCTGAATAATTCATTAGGAGCAGGTGGTCGCCATGCACTGCTAGTTGCCACACTGTAAGTCCAAAATTTGTTTTTTAGATAAGTACCCTGAAAGGCAAAGGTTCCATTCATGAATTTAAGATTGCTTACGTTTAATGTATTTCCTATCCACAAATAAGATGTCAAATGCTTATAATCTTCGCGCAATGCTAATTCTAACTTCAACCTGCCAATATTTTTATCCAATAATATATAAGTGGCTAAACCCTTATTATAAAAACCAGGAATAAAAAACCTTCCTGTATAGCTATTACTTTGATAAGTTCCATTCACCCCTGCCGTCAAATTAATTTTATGAAATTGATTTTTCATAAATGCCATGTCGGTTGTAAAAGTATTTATAAAATAATTAAAGTTGGGACCTTGGTAAGAGGTTGAGGATCTTAAAACATCATACTCTTGGCGGTGATTTTTTTGGTAGGATCCAACAATTTGTATTTTACTTTTTGAATTCAGTTGCCATTCTGCATTGGCTTTCAACAATTGATGCTGTACCTGCTGATTGGGTCTTTCAATACCATAAGTAAAACCAGACCGCACCGCAGGTGTATCAGCATTAAATGCGTTGAGTAAATCGCTTACATTGCCAATATGCGAACCCTTAAAAATAGCAATTTTATTGTAAAAAGAGCTGTAAAATAATTCCAATTTTAGGCGTTTATTCTGATAACCCAAGGCACCAGAATAGTTCAATTCCTGCATACCCGTATTGGAAAGAAAATAGGTTGGGGTACGCAAATTTCCATTGCGCTTATAAGTGCCTTGAATTCGCCAATAAATTGGTATTTTTTCAGATAATTTGCTCCCTAAAATAATAGAACTTGCCCCTCCTCTGCCGTTGCTATTACCCACGAGGTTGTATTCCCACTTTATAACACCAGATTTATGATTGAATACAGAAAGCGGCTTAATCATCAATACACCACCTATACCATCTGCTGCATAACGCATTGCCTGAGTACCCTTCAGCAATTCAATTTCTGTGGCTAAGAAACCATCAATCTCTGGAGCATGCTCCATTCCCCAATTCTGACCTTCTTGTCTTATGCCATTGTTTAAAACAATTACTCTGTTGCTGTGTAAGCCATTGACTATAGGTTTGGAAATATTGGCACCAGTTTTAAGCAAAACAATGCCACCAATATTTTGCATCATTTCTGAAATGGACCCACCTTTTAATAATTCCAATTTTTTTCCATTTGCTTTTTCAATACTATTCTCTTCATCGCCCTTACCAGCAAAAGTGATTTTATCAAAAACATGATTTGCATGCTGCAAATAAATAGTAATATTAGTATCCTTTGATATGGTAAATTGAAGATGTATATGTTCGCATTGCAAATGACTAATATGCAATTCTACTAGTCCTCCACAAATATTATTTAAAAAAAATTGGCCTTTGGAATTCGTTGAAATACCTTTGGACTTACCCCCGATAAGCTCGATATTAGTAAGTTCTAATGGCAACATAGTGGTGCTATCAATCACTTCGCCATAGACCGTAAAATGACATTCACTTTTTTGAGAGAAAAGTGAAAGTGAAAAAAATAAATATAGATGAATTAATACTACTTTCAATATAAATTGACAATGCCTCTCTTTCTAAAAAGAAATGGCGGTTTAAAATAAAGGAATGGACTAGTTGAAAACTAATACTGGTGGACCTTTATTGGCAATTTGTTGATTGTATTGAAATTGATAATTTGAAAAATAACGGCATTGAAAAACAAAAACAAGTATTGCTAATATACTGAAGATAGCAGGCAAACCTGAAACATAGGAAGTTAATTGCAGATTACACAAAAAACACTCGCTGTGATGAACCTCTATAACAGCAGTAGAAGAATGCTCTTTAAAACGGTTACAATTATGCAAAAATTTGACAGGGGTACTATACAATACCACTAAAAGCAATAGAAAAAAGCTAACTATATGGGATAGTTTTTGCTTCAATGATTAAGCAGCTGAAGTCATGTTATTCGCAATTTCACGAATTTCATCACGGTTGTATTTGTTATCACTTTTTTCGTACAATGAAATCAAATAAGTTAAATTTTCTTCAACTTCTTCACTGTCTTCTAAAGTTTGAAACTCCCATCCACCATTGGATTCTATATGTTCGTAAACCAAGCGAATTGAACGTGTTAACAAAGGATCTTCTTCTGTTTTAGCCAATTCACGCAATTCTTTAAGCATTGGAATCAACTTTTCAGGTTTAACACTGTTTTTTTCTATTTCTTTTATGAGCTGGTTGATGAGTTCGTTTGCTTTTAAATTTTTCATAAATCAGTGCAAATTAAAGCATTTTTTTAGTATTATGATAGTAAATCTTGCTATCATTGGACTTTTTTCAACCTTAAATCCAATTTAAGATTGTATTTAACAAAAGCCCTCATACCTTTATCATACTCTTCATTCCCCATAGAATGGCCATTTTCATCCAATACTTTAGGGGTAAATTGAGATTCAAACATTTTAGCACTCACCATGCTTTCGAAATTAAATACACTGATGATTTTATTTATCGCATATCCAAGTTGAACAGCTGGCATCCTTCCACCTCTTCCATTTGAAACTCCACAAGTTACAAATACCTTATCCTGCCAAGCTTTTACAAAAGGGGTATCGCCAAAAGTATGTATCATCTGAATTATTTCTGCGCTTGGAAACCAATTGTATTCAGGTGTTAAAATAAAAATCAAACTGGCCTCACTCATGGCTTCGAACAATTCAGCTTGCCATCGTGTTAAAGCATCTGCATTTACAAAACCTTGATTAATTGAGGGTATGTCAAATCCATTGAAATCTATAATTTTTACTTGCTCTTCTGGAGCTTCTTCTAAAATATGATGTTTAATGGCATTGGCCACTCTTAATGTATTACTGTGTTTTCTGGCTGAACCACTTAAAATTGCTACCATTCGTTTTAATTAAAATATTTTTTAATGTATTGATAAAGATTGAATCCACTCATGTCAATGTGTGCTTTTAAATCGTTCATTAATGCATGTTTATTGACTTGTTTCATTTTTTCATTTTGAATCAATTGCCAAGCTTTCTCAACTAATAACAATATTTGGTGCTCCTTGTTTTCCTTTATCGCATTGTGTTTCTCTATGCCTTCCCAGAATTTATCTATACCTGTTCCATTGATGGCGATGGTCTTAATAACTGGGATAGACCAATTGCTTGACGGTTTCTGATGTACCAAAGCATTTAAATTTTTAATAAATATATCTGCTCCATCCCTATCACTTTTATTAACTACAAAAACATCTGCTATTTCCATCAACCCACTTTTAAGGGTCTGAACCTCATCGCCAGCTTCAGGAACTAACACTACAGCAGTTGTATCTGCTAGTCCAGCTATTTCAACTTCGCTTTGCCCCACTCCCACTGTTTCAATAAAAATAACATCAAAACCCGCATGCCGCATGACATCTGTAATTTCATAAATTTTGGCCGAAAGTCCACCTAAACTGCCCCTAGTAGCAATTGATCTGATAAATACATTGGTATTATTAAAATGATCAGACATCCTTACCCGGTCTCCTAATAAAGAGCCGTAATTGAACGGTGAAGTTGGATCTACTGCAACCACGCCAATCTTTTTGTTATTTTGTAACAAAAAAGTGATTAATCCATTAACCAAACTGCTTTTGCCAGCACCAGGAGGACCTGTAATACCTACAACTGGTGTTTGTGTTTCAAATGAAAGTTGCTGTAATAATTGTTTGCCTTCTTCATAATTATTTTCAACAAGGGTAATGGCCCTTCCTAAATTTAACCAATTATTATTTATCGATTTAACATCCATTGTTTACAAATGCAAAAATGCAAATAGTTAAACTCATTTTGCAACTAAACTTATTGACATGTTAAAATAATATCTAGAAATTTTATTGAACCGTTCAGTACATCAAACTATCATCTTCAATCCATAATTTAAGCACTATTATTTGGGTTATCACCAATAACAATATTATCCATTTAAAATATCGATTGATAAATTTCAATTGAACTGCCTCGCTATAAAATGGGAATAACATAGATAAATAGCGGGTCATACTAATGACAGAACCAGCAGTTAGCGGCAACAAAATGGTTATCCAAACAAATGAATTGATAGAGGCTCTCCATTTTTTAAAACAGCAAATCGCCATAAGCATTATAATAATGGTATAAATCGATGCCAATTGCTCTTGCCAAAAACCATTCCTAAACAGCGCCATTAATGGGAACATGGTCTTTTTTTTCCACCCTGCTTGTGCCTCTGCAAATGCAAACCAATGACCTGTTAAATGGTGCTGAAAACACAACCAACAAAAAAAGGTTAAGGGCATTATCAACAATGCATAATATCGGGGTCGTAAAAATGATTTAAAAACTGACTGAATACTGAGACCTGCATTTTCTTCCAAACAAAATAAATAAAAAGGCACTATTAGTATCAACCCATTGGGACGCGTTAATACAATTAAGGCTCCAGAAATGACAAATGCCATCCATTTTTTGGATGCTATAAAATAGAATCCAGCCATTAACAAAGTAAAGAATAATGCCTCCGTATAGATGAAGTAAATGTGCATTGAAAACGGGAACAATAAAAATAAAAGCACTGCCTTATAAGCTTTATCTTGGTCAAATTTTAAATGCAACATGAAAAGATAAAAATAGCGCACCATTGGGTATAAAATTAAACAACTGAATACAAATGCAGCAAAAAAAAATGAAGTGCTTGTTAAATGCATTAGAAGGCTAATCAACAATGGGAACATTGGGAAAAATGCATAATGAAGATTTGGCTTGCTCCATTCGGCACTTTCAATTACAGGTATATTGGCATAACCATTTTCCGCTATAACTTTATACCAGCCGGAATCCGAGTTAAAATATATTTCAAAAAAATGTTGTTGCGTTAGGTTTTTAATTAATAAATCTTCATTTCCCATATGAAACCACCCCAAATTGACGAAGAGTATTGTAATTATTCCAATGGCAATTTTTACGATTATTGCTATCGCATAAAGGCGAAAAATTATATTATTCTGACCCAACATTCATTATTTGAGTTTACCACTCCATTAATTCATTTAGGGCAACTTTAAGTCTCTTTTTTGCCAAAAAATGATCTTCAAGGTCTTTTGCCAATGGCACAGGAGTATCTAAACTTGCTACGCGCTTGACAGGTGCATCAAGGTATTTAAAACAATGTTCGCTTATCCAAGCGGCAATTTCAGCACCAATGCCACCAGTCATTGTATCTTCATGAAGCACTAATACTTTACCCGTTTTTTCTACCGCTTTTTTAACTGTTTCTTTATCCCACGGCAATAAGGTTCTCAAATCAACAATTTCTGTACTTAGATTCATTTCAGCGGCCATTTCTTTGGCCCAATGAACGCCCCAACCATAGGTAATAATGGTTACATCATTCCCTAATTGTGCAAGTGAAGCTTTACCAATTTGAAGGGTATAATAATCATCCGGAACGCTGCCTTCAATACTTCTATAAAGCCCTTTGTGTTCAAAAAACATAACAGGATTAGGGTCGTTGATAGCGGCACATAACAAGCCTTTGGCATCGTATGGATTGCTTGGATATATAATTTTCAAACCAGGTACATGAAAAAACCAAGCTTCTGTGCTTTGACTATGGAAAGGACCAGCACCGACACCAGCTCCAGTTGGCATCCTTACAACAACATCGGCAGCTTGTGCCCAACGGTAATGACTTTTAGCTAAATTATTTACAATTTGATTGAAACCACAGGTGACAAAATCAGCAAATTGCATTTCTACAATTGCTTTGTATTTTTTTATAGCTAAGCCATACCCTGCACCTAATATAGAGGATTCTGTGATTGGAGTATTGCGCACCCTTGCTTTTCCAAACATTTTATAAAAATTATCTGAAATCTTAAATACGCCTCCATATTCTGCAACATCTTGTCCCATTAATACGGTATTCGAATGCTTTTCCATTGATTGCCTTAAACCATCGGAAATAGCATCTACCAAACGCTTATCGCTCACAGATGAAGTTGCTGGTTCAATGATATCTTGTTCGTATTCGGCAAATACATCCGCAATTTCTTCTGCTTCATTGGCCACTACCTCAGGTTCGGCAAATACAGCGGCTAAATCATCGTCCATTCCTTGTTTCAATTCATCATAAATTGTTTCAATGGATTGTTCATTTAAAATCCCTTCACTCACCAAATACTTTTGAAAATTATCTATAGGATCCTTTATTTTCCATTCATCGAATAGGTGTTGCGGCACATATTTTGTGCCACTTGCTTCTTCATGACCTCGCATCCGAAATGTCATACATTCTAACAATACAGGACGAGGTGCATGGCGCATGCTCTCTGTAAGCTCTTTTGCTTTATGATAAACATCTAAAATATTATTACCATCTATCTGATAAGCTTCCATGCCATATCCAATTCCTTTATCTATAAATTGTTTACATTTAAATTGCTCGTTGCTTGGTGTACTTAAGCCATAACCATTGTTTTCTATCAAAAAAATTACAGGGAGACTCCACACAGCTGCAACGTTTAATGCCTCGTGAAAATCACCTTCACTGGTTCCTCCATCACCACTAAAAACAACACTTACTTTTTGATCTTTATTTAAGAGATGGGCTAATGAAATACCATTAGCAACTCCCAACATTGCACCTAAGTGCGAAATCATTCCAACGATATGGTATTCATTGGTTCCAAAATGGAAACTGCGGTCGCGACCTTTAGTAAAACCAGATTTTTTGCCTTGCCATTGAGCAAATAGTTTCTTAAACGGCACCTTACGGGTTGTAAAAACGCCAAGGTTACGGTGCAAAGGCATTATGTATTCATCGCTTTGCAACGCCATGGTAATACCTACCGAAATAGCTTCCTGGCCAATGCCACTGAACCATTTTCCAATTTTACCCTGACGAAGCAAAATCAACATTTTATCTTCTATTATTCGAGGGTATAAAATGTTCTTATATATCTGAAGCAACTCATCATTGCTCAACTGTTTGCGGTTAAAATTCACGTTGCAAAAGTAAGGTGAAAAAATCAAAGCATATCTTTTTAATCAATTGAAAAGTAATTATTGCTTAAAACTCATCATTGGATATCCGCTAAATAAATCCAAAAACATACTACCCTTTAATTACAATAAGACAAGAAAATTTTTCTTATATTAAAGAATAAATTTAATTATTGAGAAAAATTAAAATAAAAAAGCAAATTCAAAACTCAAATTATGGGCTTGATGATTCCCATCTTTAAACCGTGGAAATACATCTTGATAATAAGGTGTTACAGAAGGATCGAATTTGTTGGAATAAATATTCGTAAGACCATATTTGGTTGTGAATTGCACGCAAATTCCACTTCCTAGATCTTGTCTTAGACCAATACCTGCTGAAAAATCATATTTTTTAAATGGCAATCCATTATGAAGTACTTCACCATATTGACCCAAGCCTTGTATAACACTGCTTTTAAAAAGGAATCCTACTTGACCACCCACTAATAAATGCAGTGGTGTTTTACTTTTGCTTAATTGGATACTCAAATAAACTGGCAACTCTGCATAAGATAAAGACATTTTACTGTAATAAGTGGCGTAAGCACTTTTTGAGATACCTGCAGTATCCTTTGGTTTTCCAAACTTACTGCCTTTAAATGTTAAATTAAGTTCCCATTGTAATTTTAGCCTTCTATTTTTGGTTAAATCAATGATGTTGTACATTCCTGCACCAAAACCAAAAACAGGAATGGAGTTATCAAATGCATCTCCTTTAAATGTGTGCCCTCCCATCGTAAATTTTACACCTAATTTGGTTTTCAATTTTTCATCCGTATCAATATTTTGTTGCTGTAAGGGTGCCTCAATAGGGGGTTCCTCTTGAGCCTTCAGGTGAAATGAAGCACTCAATACCAAAATCAATATGTATAATCTATAACGCATCTAATTTTTTACCTGTTAAAGCATTGCCAATAGCAGAATCCATGAGTCTTTCCGCAAACGGCCTTGTATATTCATTCAAACGTTCTGTCTGCATATTTATTGCATCTCTATTATCTTCTGCAATTGCTTTTCTTAACTGACTCAATAATTGTTCCGTTTCTAAAACTTCACTTTCTGTTAAAAAAGTTGCATTGGCATTTAATAATTTATTGCATTGATAAATAAGTTGCTCTGCCTCTGTTTTAGATTCAACCAAAAGCCTAGCAGCCATGTCGCTTTCCGCATGTTCAAAACTGGCTAACAACATACTCTCCACTTCCTGATCCGTCAATCCATATTGCGGCTTAATGGCTATCTCTTGCATGGTGTTAGAGCGCAACTCCGTAGCATTCACCTTTAAAATACCATCCGCATTTAATAAAAATTGAATGTCTATTTTTGGGAATCCTGCTGGCATTGCAGGGATATTATTTAATATAAATTCTCCTAGTTTTCTATTGTCGTTCACCAACTCTCTTTCGCCTTGATAAACTGCAATTTTAAGATTGGTTTGCCCATCTACAGAGGTCGTATATTGTCTGCCTGCTTTCTGAGGCACTTTACTATTACGAGGAATTATAGTATCCATTAAACCACCTATTGTCTCTATTCCAAGACTTAGAGGTGTAACGTCTAATAATAATAAATCCTTTCTATTGCCAGCCAAAATATCTGCCTCAATGGCAGCGCCAAGTGCAACCACTTCATCGGGATCCAATTCATTGTGCAAATTTTCTTTTTGAAAAAATGCTTTCACACATTCAATTACTAAGGGCACACGTGTGCTGCCTCCCACCATTACCACTTCATCTATTTCTTTCAGAGAAATTCCCGCATCTTGGAGTGCTCTTTTGCAACAATCAATTGTTTTATCAATAATGGCTTGAATTGCTAAATTAAATTGCTTTATCGTATATTTAAAGTAGTGTTTTCGCCCTTCTATTTCGAGTTCACAGTCCACAAAATTTTTTGATGATAATTCTTTTTTTACACGCTCAGCTTCCAAGCGAAGTTGCTGATAAAGTGATTTGTTTTTTTCGATAGTTCCAATTAAAACGCCAATTGACTGGCACCATTGTTCAACTATGACCCTATCAAAGTCATCTCCACCTGTATAAGTATCGCCATTTGTCGATAAAACTTCAAAAACACCTTGTTGTATTCTTAGTAGTGTAATATCAAAAGTTCCACCACCCAAATCGTATACAGCAATGCATTTTTCCTCTTCTTTATTTAAGCCAATACCATAAGCCAAACTAGCGGCAGTAGGTTCATTTACAATTCTTAAAACATCTAAGCCGGCTAACTTACCTGCATCGCGTGTGGCTTGTCTTTGGCTATCATTAAAATAAGCTGGTACTGTTATAACGGCTTTTTTAATACTGGTATTCAATGCCTTTTCTGCATTGGCTTTAAGTGCTTTTAAAATATAGGATGACAACTCAATTGGATTGTAAAATTTGCCATTCATTTCCACACGCACCATAGCTTTGGTTTCGTCTTCGATAATTTTATACCCGTAACTATTGGCATGCGATTGAATATCTGTGTACGACCTTCCTAATAAACGCTTAACAGAGTAAATGGTATGCTGGGGGTCCATTATTAAATGTGCTTTAGCAGCTGCCCCAACTCTAATTGTACCATCTGGTGCAAAATAAATAATGGATGGAACAATGTTTTCTGCGTTTTCAGAAAGACATATCGGTTGTTGATTTGTGGTATTGATAACGGCTACCAAACTATTGGTAGTGCCAAGGTCTATGCCAATAATGGTATCTGCCTTTTTAATTGAACCGTCTTTTATATTGATGCTGATTTTTGCCAAAATAGAGATTATACAAGGTGCAAAATTAAACAAAAAAAAAGTTTTATATCTGTTAAAATAATTAACAATAAAAAATCAAACAGTTTATGCAACGAACTTTATTTTTTTGTGTCTATTAAATATGAAACGAATTTTACCTTTGTTGTTATTTGTTATTTTATTGAGTATAACTTCAAAAGGTGGCAGTGTTACTTCTACCGATGTTACCTACAGACATTTGAAGAACATGGAATACGAGGTAACCATTGTTTTCTATCGCGATTGTAGAGGAATTCCAATTGGCGTTTATGATTTAACCATCTACAATGACTCTTTCTCCATAACAACCAAAACGACCAGAACAAAAATCCAAGATATTTCCACCTATTGCAAAAACAAGGCGTGCAATCCTTCAAATACAACTGTAAGTGGTTTGGGCATTGAAGCTCATTACATGATGGATACTATTGATTTTAACAGTGGCATATTTAAAAAATTTATTTCAAAAAATTATTGCAATGTTTATTTTGCATTGAACACATGTTGCCGAAGCGGTGCTATTACTACCATTAGTCCTGGCAATGCGTTTGTGGAATCCATGTTAAACCTATGTGAAGCCTCCAAAAGGCCCATCACTAGTCCACAATTTCAAAATACAATTGCTTATTACGCCATTTGCAATCAACCTTTTAGTTATTCTTTTTATACAGGTGCTGCCAATCTTGGAGATTCTGTAACTTATGAATTGGTTAAAGCCAAAAACGATGCCAATAGTTATGAGAACTATCAATGGTTGTTTACAGAAACAATGCCAGTAACCCCTTATTGTGTCATACCTGGACAGATAAACTGCACACCTAATTCGGTAACCTTGCCTATAAAGGGTTCTATATTTAATCCGAAAAACGGCAATTTTTTAGTAACACCCTCTAAATGTGATGATGTTGCGGTAATGGTTGGCAAGGTAAACACTTATAGGAAGGTCAATGGTCAATATATTTTAGTGAGTTATATTAAACGCGACATGATGGTTGTTATTTCAAAAACGAATTATAATAAACCCACCCTTAGCACCTATAGAGATTATACCATAAAAGCCCGGGAGAATGTTTGCATAGATATAAAGGTTAAAGATGACACTACTAAAACGAATAAAGATACTGTTAAATTAATAGTGTGGGAATTTCCTAAGTATGGTAAGCTTAGTTTGGTCGATTCTAACGCCAGAGAAAAAACCATGCGATTTTGTTGGAATGTTGGCGACTCGGATTATCTAAAAAAAAGAGAGGCTAATATCGCCATATTTGCTTTTGACAAGCCTTGCGCGCTTGGGCAAGAGATGTCTACTGTCGTTAATATAAGGGCTGTTGCGCCTGATTCTCTATCAAATATAATTATTAAAACATATTTTGACAAAAATAAAAACGGAAAAAAGGATGTCGGAGAATTCTACAAATCTGCTTCCATTTCATCCATCAATAACACTAACTTTTCCATTTATCAAACCGATAATTCTGGCGTCCTATACATCAAACCTTTAAAAGGCAAGTATCAAATTGGGATTAACCGCAATCAATTTGCCTCTGCTACCAATAAGGATTCAATCGTAATGGCCAAATTTGACAGTACCCATATGATTGAATTGGGTTTTACCTATTCCCAAGGGATCAAAGGCAAAGTGTTCGAAGATGTAAACAACAACTGCACTTATGAATCGGGTATAGACATTCTTTTAGAAGGCATCAAAATTACTAGTAAGGCAAGCAACGGTGCTGCTTTAACAGATAAAAACGGCGATTACCTTTTCAATGGTAGTACTGGTTCATACACAGTGCAGATTGACAGTATTTCAGGCTACAAGAGCACCTGTAATCCTAGCAGAACAGCAATAATTGTTAAGGACTCACAATTTTTAAATTACAACTTTCCAATGAAGAAAAAGGTTGGCTTTAAAGATATCAGCATTAGCTTAACCCCAGAAAATCTGATTCGCAATAATGTGGAACAAACTCAGATTATTAATATTGAAAATTTAGGATTAAATACAGTTTCTCAGTTTTATGTTAAACTTTTAACATCAGTAAAGCTGAATAATTTGAGTTCCAGTAATACCATTTTTTACAAAAAAGATACCATTATTTGGGTTGTAGACTCCATTACAAAAGGCAATACAAAGTCCATTAATTTCAGTCACTTTATTTTAAAGGATAGTTTTAAAAAAGGCGATCAAATTAACTATCAGCTATGGGCAGATATTATAGACAGCTTGCCTTCTAACAACTATTTTGAATTAAGAGAGACCATTAATGATAGTAACTGTTGTGGTTCCGAAAAAAGAATTTATGTTGCCAATAGATATTATCCAGTTAATAAAACAATCACTTACAAAATTAATTTTATTCCAACAGCCAACACCAAGAGGGCCTTTATAACAGATACTCTAGATGCCAATCGTTTTGATTTGCGTTCACTTCGTTTATTGGGCAGTAATTTAGACAATATCACCTATCTTAATAAGAATGTTCTAACCGTTGACATTGTTAACAATAATTCCTTTTCCAATACTTCTTTTACCTATTGTATCGATTTAAAAACCCCTAATGATAGTTTTATAGTTACCAATAAGGCCACTGCCCTTTTCGACAATCAGGCAATAAAGATCTCAAATACCGTAGAAACAAAAATCATTTCACCCATAACTTATGATAGTCTTAACAATTATAAAGTGTGCGAAAATGATAACCTTATAATTAAATTCAAAACAAATTATAAACCTGAAAAAAACAATCACTTTAAAGTATATATGTCAGATAGTTCAGGTCAATTTAGTCAACCTTATTTACTATTAGACACCCTGAGTTATTCATTTAATAACGACTTAAAAATCCATCTACCCAAAGTTTTTACTTCTAATACCTATAAGTTAAAAGTTATGGGGACCCTGCCAGTTACCGAGGCATTTCCAACCATTGCTTTACCTACTATTATATTAAATCCACTTCCAAAAATTCAATTTACCACCAACCTAATTAATGGTAAAATTTGTCTGGAAGACACCTTCAAACTGCAAGCTTCAGGGGCTCAACAATACAAATTTTTTAATTACAATAAACCAACCAATGCCTTTAGCACTCAATCCGATTATGCAGAAAAAATATTAAACAATGGTAATTATGAAATTACGTATAAATCCTCTGAAGGTTGTTTAATTACCTCTCCAGTAATTAATGTTGGCATATTTCAATTGCCTAAAATAAAACTTTCAACCAGTCGTTCGATCTTATGCGATGGAGATCAAACAGATTTGAAATATACTGGCGCCAACACATACCAAATCAACAGAAATTCGAATAATATTATTGCTATGGGTTTAACCACTAGTCCTTATTTAATTATTCCTCCACTGAATTCGAGTTTTTATAGCGTCGTTGGAACTGATCTTAATGGTTGTAAAGATACCAGCAACAGCTTAATAATTAAAGTAAATGGCCTGCCTTCGCCACCTTTCATAACAAGAATTAATAAAGCATTAAAATCCAGTTATAGCAAGGGTAATCAATGGTATTTGAATGGCATTAAAATAGATTCCGCAGTCAATCCCTATTTTTATCCTCAACAAGATGGTCTTTATAGTGTCAAATACATAGACTCAAATTCATGTGAAAATATTTCATCTAATTACAATGTAAATTATACTTCAATTGTTTCTATTGCTGCGCAAAACAGTTATGTTTTTTATCCAAATCCTACTAGTAATAATATTACGATTGAAACAAGCAATGAATCTATTTATAACATTGAGCTTTTTAATAGCTTTGGGCAATTAGTGCTAAAAGAAACTGGGTATCAAAACAAAATCATTAATCTTGAAAACTATAGCAATGGCAACTACACCATGCGATTAAGTTCCAACAATAGCATCCTCCACTTTAAAATAACTTTAATAAAATAAACATGGTAACTACTAATACATTACTAAGTAAGTTAACCATGTCATTGGTGCACCAACCATAGCCCTTTATTAGTTGATTTGCATTATTTCTTTCTTCCACTACTTGCCCGTTAACTGTGTATTTTGCTTGCAAGGTGCTTCCTAATATACTATCCAATACCATACCAACAAACCCAAGTAAACCTATCAAAAAAGAACGCTCCAATGCAATATGATAAATGTAATTGGAAATAAAAATGCACAATAAGCTTCCTAATAAACCAGCAAAGGTTCCGTTAAATGAAATACCCCCAGAGAGGCCAACAGGCATTCGTTTGAAACCAATTATATCAATGGTATTACCTTTAAAATATTTTCCGATTTCGCTACTAAAAGTATCTGCAATACTAATGGCGAACGAAAGCAAAAATCCTTCTAAATATACATTATTTTCAAATATATAATACATTAATAAACACGCTAAACCAACGCTGCCATTTGCAAATACTTGCCTCGCATTCCTTCCATGCTTTTCTTTTCTATCTACATTTAATTTCGAAAGCAAGGTGCCTCCAACTAATAACAACAGCGGATGTGCAAAGAATTGCAATCCTCCATATTGCAAAATAATGGCTGTTAAAAATGCGGCCATTGCTCCTGAAATTGTTAACCATTTTAAAAAATAGGCTACATAACAGAATACTAGCAGAGCAGCTATGACAAAAGGCATGGGGGCTAACAAACCTGAATATGTCAGAAACAAAATACTTGTAATATATAAATCTATTAGTACCAATTTAAACGATTAAATTTGCTTGCAAATTAATCAATTGCATTGAAAGAATTAGAAGACTACAAGTGGTTCCCATCAATACTTAGAAAGTATCAAACCGATTTTATTGGTTATGTAGTTGCTCAATTCAATGTATATGACCCATTTATTCATTATTTGAAAACCCAAAACAATGCGACAAATAAAATGTTTGATTTATGCTCAGGCAGTGGAGAGCCAGCGGTTTCTATTTTCAAAAAAGCATCTTTAAAAGGCGAATTAACATTGTCTGATAAATTTCCGAATAACCATAAAACTTATTACAATCCTATCTCGTATATAGATAAGTCTATAGATGTATTGAGCTTGAAATTTGAAACTGATACCGTTTACACTATGTACAATGCCTTTCACCACTTCAATGAAACAGAAAAAACAAATATTGTACAAACTATGATTAACGCCAATAGCAAAGGCTATTTTGTGGAAATTTTGGCGCCTGATATTTTATTTTATTTCAAAATACTATTCACTACAACCATCGGCACACTTATACTTACCCCATTTATCAAACCCTATTCCTTAAAACGCATTTTATTAACTTACCTGATACCAGTTAATGTTTTTACCATTACCTATGATGGTTTAGTCTCCGTCTTAAATTCATCTTCTGTGAAAGAATATCAAAAATTATTTTCAGCATTTAATAAACAAGTTGAAATATTTTCATTGAAAAAAGGTTTGATAAAATTAGTAGTCATAAAAATTAATTAATTCATGAGCCCATTATATATCCTTTGGAAATTTAGTCGACCACATACCATTATTGGCAGCTTCATTAGTATCTCCACCTTATTTATTATTGCGTGCCGCCCACTTCCTTTGTCTCAATTTTGGTTATTGTGGTTTTTATCAGTTATAACAGGTTTGGGTTGTAATATTTTTATAGTTGGTATTAACCAAATTGCCGATGTACAAATTGATAAAATCAATAAACCCTATCTACCATTAGCTGCTGGGGAATTAAGCATAACAAATGCCTATAAAATCATTTATTTATCTGCATTTATTTCAATTATATTGGCTACTTATATTTCATTTTATTTAACAGGGATAGTGGCAGTCTCAATGCTCATTGGAATGGCCTATTCACTGCCTCCATTCAATTTAAAAAAGCACCATTTACCGGCCGCATTGGCCATCACTATTGTAAGAGGTTTACTTGTAAATATTGGCGGGTACTTTGTTTTCAACCGCATCATCCATCAATCAACTGAAATACCGAATCCTATTTGGACACTTGCACTCTTTATTATTTCGTTTAGCATTGCCATAAGCTGGTTTAAGGACTTGCCTGATACAGAAGGTGATGCCAAATACAACATTAAAACATTGGCTATTTTATATTCTAAAAAGACGGCTTTAATTTGGGGAACTGCTCTGGTATTGCTGGCATTTGGATTATTAATTTACAACAATTACGTACTTTATTTTATATCTGAACAGACCCTTTTTAGCACAAAACTACTTTTGTTAGGCAACATTATTCTGATGTTACTATTTATTTTTAATGTCTTTTTTGTAAAACTAAAAGACAAAATTTCTGTTAAACAATTTTACATGCGCTTTTGGATATTCTTTTTTGCAGAATACGTCCTTTATCTCGTTGCTTTTTTCTAAAATTTGTTTTTGGGAGATAAGGTCGCCTGTAAAAACTTTAAACTAATTCAAACCTTTTAAGGTGGCTTTTATTGCTTCAATATTAGGCAATTCATTCGCATTTTCTAAAACCTCTGCATATTGAATAACACCATTTGTATCAACAACAAAAGCCGAACGTTTTGCAACTCCTTTCATGCCGAAGGCAAAGCTTTCATATAAAACCTTGTAGACGGTGCCTGCCTCTTTGTTAAAATCGCATAACAAATCAAAATTTAAGTTTTGTTCTTCCTTATATCTTATTAGTGTAAATACAGAATCAATTGATATGCCAAATACTTTTGCGTTTAAATTCTGATATTGCGAAATATCATCTCTTACGCCACACAATTCCGCGGTGCAAGTACTTGTAAAAGCGAATGGGAAAAATAATAAAACAACGTTTTGTCCTTTTAAACCAGAGAGCGTTACAGTTTGCTTGTTGGTATCTGTTAATGAGAAGTCTGGGGCTAATTGTCCTATTTCAATTATCATATAATTTTTGAATTTCAGTAAACTTAACAACTGCGAAACAGCAATTGTTTTTAAGAAAAAAAATAAATCCAAAACTATTAGTCCAAATTGAAAATGCTTTATTACTGTACCCAACTCAAATAATACAAAGGATCCTCTACATTAATTGCTGCTTGAGTAATTTGTAAAGGGTAAAAAGGGTCTATCATTACTGCTAATTCTTTTGTCTCCTTAGCACCTAAACTTTTTTCAACCGTTCCGGGATGTGGTCCATGCGGAATGCCCTTTGGGTGTAAGGTTATCATACCTCTTTCCACATGCTTTCTGCTCATAAAGTCGCCATCCACATAATACAATATTTCATCACTATCCACATTACTATGATTGTATGGCGCCGGAATTGAATTTGGATGATAATCGAATAATCTTGGCACAAATGAGCAAATAACGAAATTATGCCCTTCAAAAGTTTGGTGTATAGGTGGCGGCATATGTATACGACCAGTAATTGGTTCGTAATTATGAATACTAAAACCATAAGGATATTGGAATCCATCCCAGCCAATGGCATCAAATGGATGCGTTGCATAAGTATAAGGAAATATATGATCGCCCTTTTTTATCATTACTTTAAAATCACCTTCTTCATCTATGGTTTCTATGTTTTGTGGTAACTTAATATCTCTTTCACAATAAGGCGAATGCTCTAAAAATTGACCGTAATTGTTGAGGTATCTTTTTGGTGGACGGATAGGGCTGAAAGATTCTGTAATAAACAAACGGTTATGCTCGTCTTCAAAATGCAATTGGTAGATAATGCCACGAGGAATTACCAAGTAATCGCCATATTCAAATGATATGGCACCATACAATGTTTTTAAAACACCCTTTCCTTCGTGTATAAAAATGACCTCATCCGCATCTGCATTTTTATAGAAATAGTCTGTCATGGAAGCCTGAGGCGCAGCAGTTGCGATGTAGACATCCTTATTGAATAATTGTATTACCCTACTTTCCAAATAATCCTTTTTAGGTTCGATATTAAAAGTAAGAAAACTGCGATTTTGCATATTATTGCCAATAGCTGCTTTAGGAGCCACATCAATTGCCTCACCTATTGACTTTACAAGTGTGGGAGGATGGCAATGGTAAACAAGGGAATATATACTTGAAAAACCTTCGGTACTTATTAATTCTTCAGAATATAAGCTACCATTGGGTTTACGAAATTGGGTGTGTCTTTTTTCAGGAATTAAACCTGCTTTATAATAAAATGGCATAAAAAACGTTTAAAATTGTGGGTAAAATTAGTGAAATTTGTGTTTATGTTAAACTTTAAATCGATTTGTGTATTTTTTGTTGTTCTAGGTATTGTTTTAATGACAAAGGGTTGCTCTGATAAAAGTAATTTAAGATATATCAGCGAGAAGGATACCACTTACTCTGCAGATATTAGAAGCATCAGCGAAAAAATAAACAGGTCGCCAAAAAATGCTGAACTTTACTATAAACGATCTAAAACATTTTATTTTGAAGAGAACATGAGGCAAGCGATTCTCGATATTGATTTTGCCATTTCAATAGATTCAATGAATCCACTCTATGAATTTAAAAGAGGAGAATATCTCATTTCTGGTGATACTGCTAATTCTAAAGAAGCCATCAAGAGTTTTAAAAAATCACTGCGATTAAAGCCAGATTATGTTGACGCCATGTTGGTTTATGGCAAACTGTTAATTGCCCGACAAGCATACGATGAGGCCAAGAAAGTGTATTTTCAATGCAATAAAATAGACCCTTCTAATCCAGCTCCCTACTTTTATTTGGGCTTAATGGCCAAAGAAATGAAAGACACAACAAATGCCCTCGATTTATTCCAAAAAACCCTTGTATTCGATGGTAATTACTATGATGCCATTATGCATTTGGGCAATTATTATGCACTGAAAAAGAATGAAAAGGCCCTTGTATTCTTTGAAAGAGCAATGGTTATTAATCCATACAGCGATGAACCTTTGTATGCAAAAGGCTTATTTCTGCAAAACGAACACCAATACAGAGATGCTGCAGGTATCTATGAACAAGTAGCTAAAATGAATCCTTCACACATACTTTGCAGGTATAATTTGGCCTACATCAATGGTGTTTTTAAAAATTACATGAAGGCAGAAGATTTACTTGATGAGACAATTGAATTAGATAATAACAATGCCGATGCCTATGCATTGCGAGGATTTATGAAAGAAAAATTAAATAACCACACCAGCGCAATGATGGATTATCAGAAAGCATTGCAAATAGATAAGAACCAAAAATCTGCTGAAGAGGGTTTAAAACGTCTTAAATTCTCTATATCTTTCTAAAAAAATATAAAAAAACGCAATGGAAAATATCCCACTGCGCTTTTAAATTATAAATTTCCTTTATTAATGTCCGAAGGTTACTACACCTGGTATTCCACTATAATTAAAGTTCAGTTTAAGGGTATTCTTGTCCAAAACAACGACTTCAGTTGTATCCTGAATTTGAATGGTTCCCACTTTCATGTCTAAATATAAACGGGTATTATTATCCACTAGCTTATATGGACCACTAGTGGAATCTGGATCTGTAGAGTTACATTTGTTTGGGGTGTCATAAGTAGTCAATATGAGCGATGTTTTAAACTTGTAAGTATTATCTTGGTTACATGCTTTAACAAATAGTGTATTATTCCAAACATCTCCAATACCAGTAGCTGTTAAGGCAATAATTTTCCACGTTGTGTCTGATAAAAATTCTTGCGGAGTTGTTGTATTCACAATAGGATCTGCTGGTTTAGGGTCTTCTTTCTTTTTTTTACAGGCCACAAATACCATTGCGCAAAATCCTAAAACATATAAAATTCTTAACTTATTCATAATAATTACAAATATAAGCGCATTTTAGATTTATTTTGCAAATTCATTTTTCCCATGGCTTGGTATAAAGATTGGTTCAACTCACCGTATTATCATATTTTATATGGTCAGCATAACGATGCAGAGGCTAGTTTGCTAATTGGCAATTTAGCCAACAAATTGAATTTCAATAGCGATAAATATGCACTTGATTTAGCTTGTGGCAAGGGAAGGCACTCCAAACAACTGGCCAATTTCAAAATGCATGTATCTGGCATCGACCTCAGTGAGGAAAGTATCAAAGAAGCCCGCTTATCGGCATCCTCTAATTTAGAATTTGCAGTACATGACATGCGAAAAGTTTACAAAACAATGTTTTTTGACTATGTTTTTAATATTTTCACAAGCTTTGGTTATTTTGCCGATGCGCATGACAATCTAAAAACCTTAAGGGCTGTGCGTGAAAATCTTAAACCACAGGGCCTTTTTATTCAAGATTATTTTAATTCAGAAATAGTGATTCAAGCTTTTAAACCATTGCATGAGATTGAAGCAGGGGGTATACACTTCAAAATTAAAAAAGAAATAAAAGACCATAAAATAATTAAAACCATTGCATTTGAGGATAAAAGTCACGATTATCAGTTCTGTGAATTTGTGGATCTTTTCGAATTGTCTGATTTTGAAAAAATGTACGCTCAAACTGGCTTAAAAATTCAAAATGTTTATGGCGACTATCAATTAAATCCTTTTATCAAATCATCTTCAAAACGTTTAATTATTCTCTCTTCCCCAATATGAACAATGCCTTTGATAGCTTCTTTTATCATCTGATTAATCAGGTATTAACCAATAGTGTATTGGATTACTTAATGGTGAAATTTTCGGATAAATTTTTCTGGATTCCACTTTACATTTTAATGATTATTTTAATCGTTAAAAAATATGGTAAACTAAGTTTATTAATTATTTTTTGTTTAGGGCTTACTGTTCTTTTGGCCGATAGAATTACCAGTGGTTGGATTAAGCCAATGATTAAAAGAGAGCGCCCTTGCCATGTTGCAGCATTGCATCCAAGAGTGTTAGATCCTTGTAACGACACTGGCAGTATGCCATCCTCGCATGCCGCTAATCATTTTGGAATAGGGGTCTTTTTTATCTTACTTTATGGCTTTAAAAGAAAGAAGCTAGTAATTTTTTGGTTAGCATGGGCCATTGCAATTGCCTACAGCAGGGTTTATTGCGGGGTTCATTATCCTACAGATGTAATTGTGGGAGGTACCATTGGCGCTATTATTGGTTGGAGTTGTTTTAAATTGTATGAGCTTTCTAAAAAACAATTGAGATGGAATTGATTCTGCCACTGATATTATTGTTTGCAGGTCCTTTCACAGGTATATTGCTGAATTATAAACTTAAAATAAAGACGCATCGCTTTATTGGTTACTCCGTTCTCTTTAGTGGATCATTTTTACTAGGCATAGCCTTATTTGGTTTAATGCCAGAATTGTTTAGCAATATTAAGGAAGCTGGGGTTTGGTTGGCTTTAGGTTTCTTCATGCAAATTATTTTAGAAAAATTTACAGGTGGTGTTGGACATGGTCACATTCATTCGCACGATATTCCCAAAAATATTATGGTACTTTATGTTGGTTTGTATCTGCACGCTTTTTTTGAAGGCTACTCTTCTGGACTCAGCAATTATTTGACCCCTCAATTATTATCGGGCATGATAATTGGTATTGCTATTCACGAAATACCTGCATCATTTTCACTATCGGTTTTATTGAATCAAAAAATTTCTGCCGTATCATTAAAAACTATTTTACTATTAATTTACACTTTGGCCTCACCTTTAGGCTACTTTGTTGGTGTATTTGTTCACACCAAATCTCTCATTTCCGAATCCTTCTCTCAAATTATTACAGCTATCATTGCAGGTACTTTCTTGCATATCAGTACCACCATTGTATTTGAAAATTCAATTTGGAAAAAAGAAGGTTTAAATAAGTGGATATTTATCTTTTTGGGTATAATCATCTCCTATTTTGCCTGTTCTATTGGCTAACACTTATTTGTGTAATAAAATAACACTAACACAATAAAATAAATCAAATTGCATTAATTTGCATAACGAATGAAATACTTTTTTCTATCCATTGCCATTTGCTGGGGTTACACTTCATACGCCCAATTAGCCGGAAAAGGTACCTATGCATTTTTAAACATGAACCCTTCTGCCCGCAGTTTGGCTTTAGGTACAAATTTAATTTCCACCGTTGATAAAGATTTAAGTATTGCCTATCAGAATCCTGCAGCCTTAAATCCCTCAATGAATAACCACGCTTTTGTGAGTTACAACAATTATGTTTCTGATATTAAATCAGGATACTTTAGCTACGCAAAAGATATCAAAGACAAGGGAACTTTGGCCCTTTCAATCATGTACTTGGATTATGGTAAATTTAATGGGTATTTACCTAATGGCATTCCAACTGGAACATTTAGTGTAAAAGACCAATGTATTCAGTTGGGATATAGCAGAAAACTCAATGAAAAATTTCGGATTGGTGCTTCTTTTAATTATATCTATTCCATTTATGAGGCATACGTAAGCAATGGCTTATCTACTAATCTTTCTGCCATATACAATGATACTGCAAACGGCTTAAGCATTACAGGATTTGCAAAAAATATAGGATTTCAAGCCATTCCATACAGTGGTACTAGCAGACAACCGTTGCCTTTTGAAATGGACATTGCCATTGGTAAAAAATTAAAACATTTACCATTTCGTTATAATTTAGTGATACACGATTTGCAAAAACCAGATATGCGTTATAGTTATGCGACTACTGAAAAAGATGAAAATGGCAATATAAAAATTAAAAAAATGTCAATTGGTGACAACGCTTTAAGACATCTTTCTTTAGGGGGAGAACTTAATTTATCTAAACATTTTGTAGTGAGATTCGGTTACAACCACATGCGCAGAAAAGAAGCTTCGCCTGATCAGAAACGTGGAACGACAGGCTTTAGTTGGGGTCTTGGATTTAAAATCAACAAATTCCATATCAGCTATGGGAGTGCTTCTTTATTTCCTGGATATAATAGCAATCAGTTTAGCTTGCTTTGTAACCTAGGTGAATTTTATAAAAAGAAAAAATAATAAAAATTTTAGTAATAGAATTTCCAAGCAACACCCAGTCTGAATCTGCGAAGTGCAGTTGGTTGATAAGGCGATGCGTAAAAATAATTAGGGAACAAATTTTTTCCACCAAGGTCTTGATTAAAGTGCTCCATTTTAAAGAAAATTTTAGCCGTTTTTATTTCTGCATTTACAAATACATCTACATAAGGATAGTTGCCAATTTTAGTTGTGCTTAATTGAAAATTGCGTGTTTCAGAATTATAAAATTTAGCCGTGTACTCCGTAGTATAGTTAATATCCATACCTATTTGAACGAAAGTGGCCTTTTTAAATGCATAAGATTGAAAATAGATACTGGTTTTAGAAAGTAGCTCGGGCATTAATATTTTATACTTTAATCCACTCGAAAATTTTTGATAAACCAATTCTTGATTGAATTGAAACTTCTTGAGATTAAAATGTTTTTTAACAACCAACTGAACAATATTTTCTGCAGTGTTTAACTGCTCTGGTTTGGCATCCATGCCATAATAGATATAGTTAGAAAGCAAGGTATAATTAAGTTGGACATTAAATGACTCGGCAGGCAAGGCATAATAATAGGCATTGTAATGGGCGGGGCGTTTTATTTTTTTTGCAAATCCTGCACTTAAGCTCTGATAACTTTGTTGTTTGAGGGAATTATTCCAGATGTAATGGTTAGTCAAAATAAATTGTTGCTGATACGATGGTTGTGCAGCTATGCTCATGATGTCTACATTGAATTTGTATTTTTCCTTTTTACTTGTAAAAGCCGTATTTTTCCAATGCAGATAATAATCTGTTTGATTATATCCTGCTAAGAATAAATTTCCTTTTATTTCAGATTGAAATACTTTTATAAAATTAAAATTGAGTTGGCCATATATGGATGTATTGTAATTCTTGTTCCTATGGAAATTATATTGACTTGAACGCTGATAATAATTAATTTTTTCGTAACGGGCTCCTGCAATAAAACTAATGCCATTTTCTTTTATTGGGTTAAAAATTTCAATGCTGTTTCCCATATTCGTATATCCCATACTATCGGAAGAATAGGTTGGGTTGGCATAATAAACGGAGTCGTATATGTGTGAATAAAAATCTACTTGCTTATCGGTGTAATAATTGCCTTGCCTCTGAAAATTAATGGAATGAGATAGGCCCAATTGTGGTATAAATTTTTTAAAAGTATCATCTGAAATTTTACCTTTCAGCCAATAAGTTTGATTGAATTGATGATCCCTGTAGCGATTAATATTTCGGGCACTTGGTAATTCAACATTTGCAAAACGAATACTGGATTGCTGATTTTTAAAATATTCAAGGTTAGCGGGCGATTGATACAACCCCCCATTTTCATTAAATGTAGTTTTGTTCCAAGTTAGAATTAAACTAGCCAAATAGCGGTTATTTTTAGATCTGTAATAGTTCGCTGTCTGAATATTTTTCATAACATTGGTGGTACGCGTAAAGAACCCTTCATTGGTTGTGCTGTGATAATTAATTCCTAAATTAATTCGCTCTCCTATATTTTGCGTGTGCACAGCATCAAAACCTATCAGTCCTCTTCCACTTTGACCGGCCTTTCCTTGGGTGTAATAAAAATAGGTATAAGGTAATTTGGCTTGATAAAACATAGCATTCTTATTGTAAAAATAATAATCCCCATAAGGATTAAAACCTGTGATGAATCCTGTTTGTACTGATGGTTTAAATACTAAATTAATGTAAGGGGTGCCTATATCTCCTAAATCCTGAATGGCAGTGGTGCTTTTTTTAACACGGTTGTATTGCGACAAGAACAACATACTACTATCGGTAGCTTGGTTGAATTTAAAACTGCGGTGCAAAGTTTGTAAATCATTGTTGTAAGGATCTAATCTTTTGGCAGTATCATAAACCTCTGTCTGGGCAAATAGAGCAGCACAAAAAGTGAAGTTTAAAATAATTAACAAGTTTCGCATTCAAAAATCTAATGTTTGCAAAAGTAATACCAAATAGCCGCCACCAAAGTTTTTTAATAAATATTAACCATTAGAATAAAAGGCGTTGTCCCAAAGCAGCATCGTTTAATTGACGATTGTCCCAAGCCAAATGACCATTTACAAAGGTTTTATGAATGGAGTAATCAAACGTGGTGCCTTCAAAAGGACTCCATTTGCATTTATATAAAATATTTTCTTTACTTACGGTTTCTTTTTGTTTTTTCACTAAAACCAAATCGGCATAATAGCCTTCGCGAATATAACCGCGGTCTTTTATTCTGAATAATATAGCTGGATTATGACTCATCTTGGTTACAATTTGCTCCAAACTTATTCGGCCTTGTTCATAAAACTTAAACATTGCTTGAATACTGTGTTGAACCAATGGTCCACCTGAAGGCGCTTTCACATAGGCTTGCTCCTTCTCTTCAATTGTATGCGGTGCATGATCTGTGGCTATCACATCTATTCTGCCATCCAATAATGCTTTCCATATACCTTCTCTATCTGCTTCACTTTTTATAGCAGGATTCCATTTAATAAAATTGCCTTTTATTGCATAGTCTTTATCGCTGAACCAAAGATGATGAATACAAGCTTCAGCCGTAATTTTTTTCTTTTCTAACGGAATCCCATTTGTAAATAATGAGGTTTCCTTTTCAGTACTAATATGCAAAACATGAAGGCGAGTATCGTGTTTTTTTGCAAGCTCTACCGCCATGCTACTACTTTTGTAACAAGCTTCTTCATTTCTTATCATGGCATGTTGCATAGCCGAAAGGCGGTTGCCATATTCATTAATGTAATGTTCTAAATTGTTTTTTACAGTAGCTTCATCTTCGCAATGTGTAGCAATTAGCATGGGACTATTGGCAAAAATATGCTCGAGTGTGCTTGGATTATCTACTAACATATTGCCAGTGCTGCTGCCCATAAATATTTTAACGCCACAAACATTGCTGGCATTGGTGCGCATTACCTCATCGTAATTATCATTGGTAGTGCCCATAAAAAATGAATAATTTGCTAATGAAACCTGAGCGGCTCTTGCATATTTTTCGGCTAATAAGGCTTGTGTTGTAGCTTGGGGATTGGTGTTAGGCATCTCCATATAAGTGGTAACCCCTCCTGCCACAGCCGCTCTGCTTTCTGTAAATAAATCACCTTTATGTGTTAAACCTGGTTCGCGAAAATGCACCTGATCATCTATTGCTCCTGGCACCAAATAATGCCCTTCTGCATTTATTTCAATTGCATTAGGATAATCAATTGAGGAATCTACCTTTTCTATTCTTTGATTTTTAATAAGGACATCGCCCACCCAGTGTTTACCTTCATTGATGATGATGGCTTGTTTGATTAAATAGGTTTTCATTGGTTATGCAAAAATAAGAAAAGATAGGAGATAATTTATTTCTATTCTCACACATCATTACCTCATTTGCAAATGTTCATAATTAAAATTTCTAAGTGTATTTGTAAATAATTTTTAAATGAATGAACATTCATTTATATTTGCACCTTGTTTTATGAGAAACAAAGATGAACATAAGGAGCGGTTAATACGCGACAAGGCCATGGAGATGATTGTAAAAGAGGGTTTCGATGGCTTAAGCATGCAAAAACTCGCCAAAGCAGCCAACGTTTCTCCAGCTACCATTTATATCTATTTCATTAATCGCGAGGACCTATTAAACCATCTGTACAATGAAGTTCAGAACAACTTTTCTGAAGTAGCCCTCAAAGGATTCAGTCCCAATCTTTCCTTTAAAGAAGGGCTGTGGTTGCAGTGGGAGAATCGCCTTCGTTTTATTAATGAGTTTCCATATCAATATCAGTTTTATGAACAGTTTAGAAACTCCCCATTAATCAATCATTCGGATGTTCAATTGATTATGGACTTTAAAGTAAACATGAAACATTTTTTAATGAATGCTATTAAAAGAGGTGAACTAAAAAAAATGGAACCCGAAATTTTCTGGTCATTGGCCTACGGTCCTTTCTACTCCTTAGTCAAATTTCATTTACAAGAAAAAACAATGATGGGTCGTCATTTTAAAATCAGCCCATCAAAACTTAAAACAATGTTTAACCAAGTTATTAAATCCATTCAATAAAAATACAATATGCAAAACGCTTCTCTTAAAGAAAAATCTGTATTTAGCAGTTACGAAAAATTCGTGATAGCCATTATCGCCATTATTCAATTTACAGTTGTGCTCGACTTTATGGTATTGTCTCCATTAAGCGCAATTCTGTTAGAAGAAATGAAAATTTCAACCACACAATTCGGTTTAGTAGTTTCTGCTTATGCTTTTAGTGCTGGTATCTCCGGCATATTAGCAGCAGGCTTTGCCGATAAATTCGACCGTAAAAACCTGATGATGTTTTTCTATATTGGTTTTGTGGTTGGTACTTTTTTTTGTGCCATAGCTCCTACCTATCAATTCTTAATGATGGCGCGCATTGTAACAGGTATTTTTGGCGGTGTTATAAGTTCTATAAGCTTTGCTATTATATCTGATATATTTAAAGTAGAGCACCGCGGCAGAGTGATGGGATATGTGCAAATGGCCTTTGCTGCAAGTCAAATTTTAGGCTTGCCAATTGGTCTATTATTAGCCAATAAATTTGGTTGGCACTCCCCTTTTTGGATGATAGCCATTTTCTCCGTTTTGGTTGGTATTATAATTGTTGTTTATTTAAAACCTGTTAATGAACACTTAAAAATAAAATCAACTGTCAATCCGTTTCATCATTTATGGAATACTGTTTCGAATTCAAATTATATAAAAGGATTCTTAGCAACTGTATTTTTAGCAACTGGCGGATACATGTTAATGCCGTTAGGTGCCGCCTTTGGTACCAGAAACTTAGATATCCACAAAGATTTACTACCTGTTTTATATGGTGTTACGGGTGTCTTCTCCATCGTATTTGGACCCCTGATTGGTAAAATGAGTGATCGTCACGGTCGATTTAAGATATTTCTATTTGGCACTATTTTAAGCGGTATTATGGTAGCTATTTATACCAATTTAGGTCCAACAGCACTTTGGATAGTGATCCTCATAAATGTTATCATGTTCCTTGGTATTAATTCAAGAATGATTTCTTCATCAGCACTTATGACCGCATTACCTGCTCAAAAAGACAGAGGCGCATTCATGAGTATCAATTCATCAATTCAACAAATTTCCGGTGGAATTGCGGCTGGCCTGGCTGGTTTAATTGTATTTAAACCTGAATCAGAAACAGCCCCATTACTGCATTACGATTATTTAGGGTTGGTTGTATTAATTTCCATGATAGTTGCTGCATTTATGATGTTTCGACTCGACAAACAGGTAAAAAGCCAACAATCAGCAATAAAAAAAGAGAGCCATTAAGGTGTTCTTAAATTCCTTTGAACTGTTTAATAGCGAAAGCTTAATTTGACAGCGAGTTCAAGATGGGCGTTTTGCCATCGGTAATAATGACTTTGGCATTGGGTGAAGTAATTAAGCCTTTCATTATTTCTAGATTTTTATATTGAAGCATTTTGGCCGTCAATGAAGAATCTATGATGGTTTGTGCAATCTTAATACCTTGTGCTTCTATAATCAAACGCTCCGCTTCTTTCTTTTGTTTAGCAATTAGAAATTCCATTTGAAGCGACGCCTGTTCGGCATTTACTTTATCTAAAATAGCTTGAGATAAAGCTGGTGGCAAAATAATATCTTTCAACAAAACGGCATCAATCACAAATCCTTTGGCACCAATATGTTGTGTTAATTCATCTGCAATAACTTTTTCTACTTTTTCTCTTTCAATTGCATATAGTTCTTTAGCATAATATCTGGAACTTACCTCACGTGCAGTTGCCAAAAAATTACTGTTAACGATTACCTTTTCATAATTGGTTCCGAAATTGGTATATACATCTTTAGCTGCCTCTGGCTTTACATGGTAAAGCAATGTTATCTGTGCATCAACACTTAGACCTTCTCTGGTTGGCAATGGTAGTGTTTCATATATCTCAACTGTTCTAACATTTATTGTTACTACCTTTGAAAGAAATGGATTATAAACGATTGAACCCGAAGTATAGGGTTTCGTTTTCATTTTACCCAACTTTTGTTTGATACCAACTTCACCAGGTCTGATAACAGTGCAACTTGCAATGAGCACTATGCCCATGCAAAATAAAATTTGAAGATTTTTTTTCATGATTATTGATTGATTTAAAGTGAACTTTAAATTCAACACAATTTGCATACCATGATAACTATAATGAAAGGATCCTTGCAATTTTAGGATGAAGCATCCAATTAAGAGGACGAATGATATCCAATTAACGATTTAAGAATTCAACCCCAAAGACTTAATTTTACCATACGCCAATTTATAGGCAAGTAATTTCTGCTCTTCCCTATTAATGTTGGTATTATCAATAACAATTGCATCTTCGGCCTGCTTAAGTGGACTATTTAAACGTGTTGAATCTTGCAAATCACGGCTTCTTAAATTTTCCAGAACCTCTTCAAATGTGGTGTTAATATCACCTTTCTGCCTTAATTCGGTGAGTCTACGTTGCGCCCTTACTTCTGGTCGGGCAGTCATAAATATTTTCAATTCAGCATCTGGAAAAACAACAGTACCAATATCTCTTCCATCCATTACAACACCCTTATTAGTGCCAATGGCCTTTTGTTGTTTAACTAAAAAATCTCTTACTGCCTCAATTTTACTAACAGGACTTACCCAATTACTAACTTCCATAGTCCTAATTTCAGTTTCAATATTATCTCCGTTAAGAAGCGTTTGATAATGGTGTAATGTCGCATTATATTCAAAACTAATGGCTAGTTTTGGCAATAAATTTTCAATCGCAACGACATCATTTATTTCAATATCATTTCTCAATATTGCTAGTGTTACAGCCCTGTACATGGCTCCTGAATCAATAAATAAGTAATGTAATTCTTTGGCTAATTCTTTGGCAAGTGTGCCTTTGCCACAACTTGAGTACCCATCTATTGCAATATTTATTTTTTTGGCGGACAAGGTTCAGGCTTCTGCTTTAACAAACATTGATTTTACAAAAGCTAACACTTGATCGGCTTCTTCGATTGTATTGTATTTTCCAAATGAAAATCGAACTGGAGCACAATCCAAATGCTTATTTAAAGCTCTTATGACATGGGAACCAGCATTACTTCCGCTGGAACAAGCACTGCCGCCAGAAACTGAAATACCATGCAAATCAAAATTAAAAAGCAACATTTCATTGGCTACGCTTGGTGGAAAAGCCAAACTGAGCACTGTATATAAACTATTGCCTTCTGGATCTCCATTAAAACAAATTTCGGGTAATTCCGACTTCACTTTTTCAATTATGTATTTTTTCAAAGCCTTGATATGAGTTTGTTTTTTCTCTAAATCCCTGTAACAAATTTCAAGCGCCTTAGCCATTCCAACAATTCCATAAACATTTTCTGTACCTCCTCTTAATTCACGTTCTTGCGCCCCTCCTGTTATAAGCGGCTGAATCTTCAATCGTTTATTGACATACAAAAAACCAACCCCTTTCGGACCATTGAATTTATGGGCAGCACCTACAGCAAAGTCAATTCCAAGTTTTTGAAAATCGAATACATAATGCCCCATTGTTTGAACCGTATCACAGTGAAAATAAGAATTGTATTGCTTACATAGGTTACTAACTTTCTCGATGTCTAACAAATTGCCAATTTCATTATTGGCATGCATTAAACTCACCAAAACATTGGAATGTAATTTCAATAAATTTTCTAGGCTGTTTAAATCAATATGTCCATTTTCAGTAAGACTTACTAAATGTAATTCAATCTTTCCCTTTTCGGATAATTCTTCTGCAGTATGCAATACCGCATGATGCTCTAAAGGGGAAGTAATTATGTGCTTAACTCCCAGTGACTCAACACTGCTTCGCAAAGCCATATTATCTGCCTCAGTTCCGCCAGAGGTAAAAATAATTTCACCCGGTGTAACATTTAATAAAGAAGCAATGCTTTTCCTGCTAATCTCTAATTGCGCTTTTACCTTTCTACCATGACTGTGAGAAGAAGATGGATTTCCAAAATCATCTTTCAGAATTGGCAACATAGCCTCAAAAACTTCTGAGTCCAGAGGCGTGGTGGCGGCATTATCAAAATAAATTTTCAAAATAGTATTTATATTTTTTGTTGACTACAACAATATCCTAATATCTTATATAATAATTTAGCCAAATTAAATTGGGTTAGTATTTCACCCTCTTTCGGTGCACATTCAACAATATCAAAACCAATAATGTGTTTTTGTTCAGCCACTTTTTTCAAGAACCTTAAACCCTGATGCCATAAAAGCCCACCCGGCTCCGCAGTGCCTACTGCGGGCATAACAGAGGGATCGAAACCATCTGCATCAATGGTTAGATATACCTTATCATTTAATTTAGAAATGCATTCATCCATCCATTTGTCATCCATTTGAATTTGGTGTGCATACCATGTATTAATGAGTGGTGAAGACTTTATTAATTCAGCTTCTTCTTTACACTGTGCCCGAATACCTATTTGGCAAATTGGCAATCCTAAATCATGGATACGTGCCAAAACACTTGCGTGCGAATATGGATTATCGTGATAGGATTGTCTTAAATCACTGTGAGCATCGATTTGCAAAACAGAGAAAGTATCATAGTGTCTCTTGAATGCCTTCACAAAACCTAAGGAAACCGTGTGCTCTGCACCTAAAGAAACAACATACTTTCCATTGCTCAAATGCTGATGGGTATGATCTTCTATTAATTGAACTGCATTGGCATCCGCCAAATCACCAAAATCCATTTCTGGCAATGTGGCAATACCTAATTTTTTATAGGCTTCTTGGTCGGTTTCTTCGTCATAAAATTCAACAAAATGGCTGGCCTCAATGATTGCTTTTGGGCCGTATTTACTGCCTTCTAGATAAGATGATGTTTTTTCGTAGGGGGCCGATTGAATAACAACCTTACTAGTTTCGTATTGGCATAAATGTTCCTCTGTTATTCCTAAAAAATTTTCTTCTGCCGAAAATGCTTGCATTTAGTATATGAATCTTTATTATTTAACTCTTTCTACATACTCAATTGTACGTAAATCAATTTTAATTTTATCATTTGTATCAACAAACAATGGTACCATTAAACTAGCACCAGTAGAAACCGTTGCAGGTTTAAAAGTATTGGTGGCCGTATTACCTCTTTCACCCGGTTCAGTATAAGTTACTTCTAATTCAACGTGCGTTGGGGGCTGCGCTCCAATAGGGGTCTCCCCTTCTTCAAAAGAAACCAAAACTGTCATACCTTCAATCATAAATGGGGCAGCATCACCAAAAAATAATTCAGCAATATTATACTGTTCAAAGCTTTCATTATCCATACATACCAAATCTGACCCTTCCTTGTATAGATATGATAATTCTCTTACTTCAACTCTTACCACGTCTACCTTTTCCCCGGGATTGAAACGATTTTCGGCCGACTTTCCTGTTTTTACGTTTTTCATTTTTCCTTGATAAAAGGCGCGCAAATTACCTGGTGTACGGTGTATATATTCTGTTATTTGAACCAATTCGCCATTGTATCGAATGAATTGACCAACTGATAAATCTGATGCTGTAGCCATATAATATTTTGTAAATTTTTGTGCGAAATTAAGCTGAAAATAGGGCATTAACAAATTGAATTCCTACAGAGATAATATACAAGAATATCCTATTGCAATTTATTCCAGTTTATTTTTTTAATAGAATCGTCATTATCGAATCAAAGTAATGACACCAGAATACAACTTAACCTCCTGCGGTTTAATTTGCAGGCTGTATTTAAAAAGATAATAGTAAGTACCAGATGGACACTCAGCTCCAGTATTCATGACTTTGCCATTCCAATTATTTTGATTCGTAGCATCACCATCGCTATTACCTTTAAATACTAATACACCCCAACGATCATAAATCTGTAAATCGTACAAACTTTCACCTTCTATAAGTACATCGTAGTAATCATTCTTTCCATCCAATGTACCAGGCGTAAAAACATTAAAAAGCTGAAAATCGGATAAGTGATTATTAAAAATAGATTTACAAACTGTATCACTGCAGCCATAAGGCAAACTAGCAATTAAACAAACGTTGTAATGCCCCGTATCCTTGCCAAAATTGTGCTGAGGATTTTCATCAGAGGAAGTATTATTTGAACCTGTGAATGGTTGACCAAATTCCCATTTCAAATTAGCACCAATGGGAGAAGATTTATTGTAAAATTGAAACAAAGGTGGCACTAATGCAGGATCCGTATTAAAATCGGCTTTAACCCCAAGTACAAGTATTTTTTTTTGCGCACTGTCTCGGCATTCATTATTAATAGGTGGACTCAAATAACCGGGATTTAGTTTTACTAGGTATGTACCCTCCTTTTTATACTGATGAATGATGGTACTCATTGAAGCTTTGTTATAATTAGTGCCATCATCCATTTGCCAATAATCATATTGATAACCAGAATCGCTCAAGCTTTTTAGAATCAAATTACTTCCTAAACAAATGGTATCTGGACCAGCAATATTGGCTTTAACATATGGCAATACCATCACAGACCTATTTGTATCTGTTTGAAATACTTTATCTGGAAATGTAGTTTTGCAATAATATGTATTGCCTGAAATATCGTTGTAAACGGTATCTAGGCCTGTCAAATGTATGAAATATCGGCCAGGTTGAGTATAATCAAAACTGACATTTTTCGCAGAATCCGTTCGGTAATTGGATAAATTAGGATCACCAAACTCCCAAATATAGCTTTTACAATTTTTAGATAAATTTTTAAAAACGGCCTGTAGAGAACCACAGCCTATCGTATCGAGTATGGTAAAATAGGGTTTAGGTCCTACAATCTGTATATCATATTCTATGGTATCTGTGCAACCCGAAATAGTTTCTACCGCATGAAAAACATGTATTTTATCAAGAGATGTATTTAATACTTGTAGTGGATTTTTTACAAAACTAGAATACACCCCATTGCCGAACTGCCAAGCATATCTTTTGATACTATCACCAGGTTTTTTAAAAAATGTCGAGGAATCGAAGAATTGCTTTAATTCCGAACAATAAACTTTTCTAGACAGATATGAAACATTGGCCTTCACATCTTGAATAAAGATTGAATCGCGCAGAGTATCCTTGCATCCCAAGGAATTTAATTGAATCTCATATTTATGATATCCTCCATTTTTAAAAGTACGACAAGCCTTAAAATCTGTTATGGTAGTATCTTGAAAATACCATTGAATTTTACTATTCATATTGTTGCCATTCCAAAAAACCTTTTTGTTTAAGCTATAAATAAAGGGTGTTAAACAAGTTGAATTGGTAATGCAATCTGCTTTTTGGCTTAAACGAGATATCACATCACCTTCTGTGACATCGAATGTGACTTTATATTCACACCCATTTTTGCTGTACAATTTAATTCTGCACAACTGAGCTGATACGGCCCCTGAGTTAAAGAGATGTGTTACTGAATCTATGAGAGTATCACTATAGGTTGTAATGTCAAAAGGAATACCATCAGAGAAATTTACTGTTAAACGCTCCCCTTTTGCAAACTTTTTATTTTTCAAATAAACAGTTGCCCTTA
Source organism: Bacteroidota bacterium (assembly GCA_025354385.1). GTDB lineage: Bacteria > Bacteroidota > Bacteroidia > NS11-12g > UBA955 > JABMMZ01. The sequence goes on along the minus strand of JANXMZ010000009.1, from coordinate 53,598 downwards.
TAGGTTTGCAATGGTACACTTTTAGTGAGAATGTATCTATTTTAGGCAGATAAACATGTAAGAATTTCTTTCTATAAACAGTGTCATAATAAAAGATAGAATCTTTGTGGATTTTGATGGAATCCTTTCCATAATTTTCAATCCATGGCGATTGCAAAGTTTCGAATATCATTCCTAAATCATAATAACCTGCAAAAGTGGAGTCCATTACCACCGGAAACTTAACCCAATTTTTACCACCATTAAAACTTACTTTTTTTGGCGCTTTAGGAAGTACATCTAAAAAAACATCATTTCTGCATAATTTCACGCTATCTAATTTTAGGATGGGTGGACAATCTCTTAATCTTAGATATTCGGTGCTTGAATCTGTGCAACCAGTTATGGTATCCGTCAATCTTAATCCTATTTTCAAACTATCTTTGGCACTTGTATATTTGTGTTTGGTATACCAATCAACTGAATAATTACAATTTTTATATAGATTTTGCCCATTCGCTCTATTACTTGTGCAATTATCGCCATTGGGATCTTCAATGGTCCATTTTATTATAATATTTTTTGCTTTTGCGTATTTGGTTGTGTCCACCATAAAAACTTGCCTATTACTGAAACATTGATTGTTGTCAAAAATTAAAGGGTTAACCAAAGGACCAAGCACTTCGAAGTTTCTGGATAGCACTTTTCTGCAATTACCTCTTGTTATGGCTGCAGACAGCACATGCTTACCTGGTCCAATTTCTGAAATAATTATTTGAGGTTGATGCGTACGTCCAGGCAATTGACTATTGTCAATACTCCACCTTAATAAATCCCAATCCACCCTATTTACTTCCGCGCTTGATGAGCCATCAGAAGAACAAAACACAGTGTCAGATAAATCAATAAATGTTGGCAATGGATCTAATTGTATACCGAAATTAACCCGAGCTGTATCCTTACAGCCAGAAGGTGCAGTGAGTGCTAGCATTACAATACCAGTTCTTGTTTTATTGTATCCAATGCATTTTTTACTATTAAAGTAAGCATTAGTATCAATTGCCAAGGTATCAATGAGCCATTTATAAGCAGCAGGATTCCTTTTAACCCCTTGCGAAATATTTTTAACACAGATTTGCCTATTGTCGCAATCAATAAAACTTGTATCCATATAAATTCCTGCCACTATATCATCTAGTATTTCAGTTGTTGTAATGACACTATTCTTACACCCATATATATCCGTCACTTCTAGTTTAAGTGTATACTTTGCTGGAACAGCATATACATGGCATAAAACATCCCCTTTTAGTGGAGTTGATGAGGTATTGAAAGTACCATCTCCCCAAACTAGTAACCGTTTTGTTATTTTTTGTGTTGCTATGGCTGGTATACTTGTGTCCTTATAACAAATTTTATTCTTACTAAAACAGGTATCGGTTTTTGGCAATCTATAAAAGAAAGCTTTTGGCAAATTTACCACCTCCATTTTCAAACTATCTGTTATACTTGTGGAATTGGTAAAAACAGCATCTATTATAACGGTATAAAATCCTTTAGATGCATAAATATGGGTAGGAGAAAAATTGGTAGAGGTGCCGCCATCTCCAAAATACCATTTGCAGGAAGCAAGGGTTAAACCGGCGGGTGGTGTGTAAACATAATTTGTTACATTCCCAAGACATTCAACCACTGGTACACTTATTTTACCATGTGCAAATGACCTATGAATTCCCAATAAAATAAAAATGATAAAAAGTATTTTTTTAACCATCTAAAACAATTCCTTCGAATTAAACCCTTTTAATAAGCAATGTCAAATTAATATCAAAATTTGACAAAATACAGACAAGATTTAATGACTGAATTTAAATACTGAGGTAGTCGACTTTATAATTATTTCCTATAAATTTATAGATAAAGAAAGTTCCAAATGGTACAAAAGATAAAAAGAAAACTATCAAGGCGGTTTTAAAACTCAAAGGCATTTTTCTGTAGGCCTGAAAAAGCACCAAGCAAAAGGCAACAAATAAAATACCATGAATTCCACCAACTAAACGCACCGCCATTGGCATATTATAAAAATACTTCAAAGGCATTGCTATTAAAAGCAATACTAAATAGGAAACACCCTCCCAGTGGCCTATCATTATTAATTGCCTGCGATTTTTATCCATGTTACAAATCTAATAAGTTTATGCCAATACCCTATTAAATATCAATTATTGTTGATTTATTTTATTGTGAATAAAAATCAATTTATTAATGCATTCAGTGAAATAAAATATTATTTATATTTGTTCTTATGCAAATGAAGCGGCTATGTACCTTGATTTATTTTTTTTGTTTATTAGCTTTATGCTCTCATGCTCAAGATAAACTCTCAAAATTAGAACAGGACAGTATTTGTAAGCATGCAAAAAAAATGAAGGAACCTAAACGACAAATTATTGAGTTCCCTTCAAAACCTGTTTCAGATGAAGACAAATTAATGGCACTCAAAAAAGCGCTGCCAGACTCATTAAGCAATGCAAACAACCCCCTGCATTGGTTTTACACCTACTATTTCGAGGCACCTGTAACCGATTACGACCCTGTTGGTGATAGTCTCACCTATCTGAATTCCAATCCTATGAAATTCAAATTAAATAATACCTTTTTCTTTGATATTAATGGAGATGGACTGATGGATTTCATTCATTACCCAATTTATTATAGAGCTCTCTATCTTTCTCATGATAGTTACGAGATATTTATTCAAAATAAAGATGGTAGTTATACCATGTTGCAATTTGAAGGATTTATTACCAAGATTGAATTTAATAAAAACAACTCTTTTAAAAAACTTAATACATACAGAGGAGCTTGTTGCACCAATAAAGAGAACTATTTTTACACCTATTGTTTTAATAAGTCGAAAAACAGTCTGCTTATAAAGGAATCTAATCTCATTTTGACATGTCAATTCAATAACCAATGAGTAATGATTTAAAAAGTTCAAAATAAAGTTCTTTTATTATTGAATTATTCTGCTATGTTTGTATGCTGATTGTTTTTTGGCCTGTAAATAAACAATTAAGACTTCCCGTATTTTTACTATATGCTATAAACACACAAAGTGTGAAATTGATTGGTGCCAGGATTTTTAACGAAACTCAATTTTTAATATGAATAAAGTTAGCCAAAGAAGCGCCCGTTATTTTTACTTTCTTATGAAAGTATTGTTCGAAGACAGAGATAAATTATCTGTTAAAATGAACCAAGCCACTCATTTGTATATATTAAATCAGGCCGCGCCTGAAATGCAAGTAGAAGACCCCAAAAAAGTAAAACATGAAATTGGTGGCGTTAATATAATTTATGATGAAAATTTAAATGGACATCAAGTTTTAATGGACGTACGTGAGCCAGGGGCCTTTAATAGTTATCAGATAGATATTATTTGATTGGAATTGATTGATTATAGTCAAATTTGAAGTGACGATATCCACTCCGATCAATGGAGGCTTGGCAGGTATGAACCATGTCAGATAAAGAAAATTGTTGCAAAACCAATTTTTGCAAATCTGAACAATGGTTCTACAAATGATTCTTTAAAATTTCTTCGACAATTGTTGGGTCTAATAGTGTTGATGTATCACCTAAATTGGTAATATCTCCTTCCGCAATTTTGCGCAATATTCTCCTCATAATTTTACCACTTCTGGTTTTAGGTAAGCCACTTACAAATTGCACTTTATCGGGCTTAGCCACTGCCCCTATAATTCTAGATACGGTTTGCAAGATATCTTGTCGCATTAATTCAGAATCTATTGGTGGTGTGTGACAAATGACATAGGCATAAATACCTTGACCTTTAATTTCGTGAGGATAACCTACAATGGCACTCTCCACCACACCTGTATGCCTATTAATGGCATTTTCTACTTCTGCGGTTCCTATTCTGTGTCCTGAAACATTGAGAACATCATCTACCCTTCCAGTAATCCTATAATATCCATCAGCATCTCTTAAGCAACCATCACCTGTAAAATATAAATTATGATAAGTGGAGAAATAGGTTAATCTACAACGCTCATGGTCGCCATATGTAGTTCTTAACATACCAGGCCAAGGAAATTTAATACATAAATTACCACTTACACTATTTCCTGTAATTTCACTTCCTTTTTCGTCAACCAAAATTGGCTGAATGCCCGGCAATGGGAACATGGCGTATCCAGGCTTTGCAGGTGTAACACCCGCTATTGGCGACATCATCATACCTCCAGTTTCTGTTTGCCACCAAGTATCTACAATTGGGCATTTACCTTTCCCGATTTTTTCGTTATACCAATTCCAAGCCTCTTCGTTAATAGGCTCACCTACACTTCCCAATTTTTTTAAAGAACTCAAATCTTTGCCCACTAAAAATTTATCTCCTGCTGCCATAAGCGACCTTATAGCTGTTGGTGCAGTGTATAAAATATCAATTTTGTACTTATCGATTATGTCCCACATTCTGCCAGCATCTGGAAAATTGGGTACGCCTTCGTACATCATAGAAATGGCGCCATTGGCCAAAGGCCCATAAATAATATAACTATGACCAGTAATCCAACCAATATCTGCAGTACAGAAAAACTTTTCACCAAAGTTGTATTGCATTACATTTTTAAAAGTATAAGCCGTATACACCATGTATCCTCCACAAGTATGAACAACACCTTTAGGTTTACCAGTACTTCCACTGGTATAGAGAATAAACAATAAATCTTCTGCATCCATCTGCTCTGCCAAAAAATCTGGATTTCCGAGTGCTTCAATTTTTTGAACCTCTTCCTCCCACCAAACATCTCGGTCTTTAATCATGCTAACGGGCGTACTGGTTCGGTTTAATACAATTACTTTCTTAATTGTATCACACTGCACAAGTGCATCATCAATAACAAACTTTAGTGGAATTTCTTTAGCACCCCTATATCCTCCATCAGCTGTAATAATATGTGTTGCTCCTGCATCTTGAATTCGATCTGCAATACTTTGTGAACTAAAACCACCAAATATTACCGAATGAACTGCACCTATTCTGGCACAAGCTAATATGGCAATTACAAGTTCTGGCACCATTGGCATGTAGATGCAAACTCTATCTCCTTTATTCACCCCATTATTTTTTAATACATGACAAAATTGACAAACCTTTTGATAAAGTTCTTTGTAAGTTAAAGTACGATGGATTTCTTTGGGGTTATTAGGTTCCCATATAATAGCAGCTTGGTTACCTTTATCTGCTAAGTGCCTATCCAAACAATTTTCTGTAATGTTCAACTTAGCACCCGTAAACCATTTAACTGAAGGGTCATTGAAATTCCAATCTAAAACTTTATCCCACTTTTTTTGCCATTTAAAATCATCTGCTATTTCTTGCCAGAACAATTCTGGTTGTTCTATACTGAATTTATAAATGTCTTGATATTCCTGATAATTACGTGGGATATTTTTCATTTTATTAGTAATTTTTTGATAAATAAATATTTATTTACAATGTTACAGAAAAAGCAAGATAAAATAATTGAAAAATAATTCAAGACTTATGACACTCATCACAAGACAAAATAATAGAAATAAAAATATGAAACTTATTTCTAAACTACTTATCTATAGAAATAATCTTATAATCTTCAACATTACAAGTTATGACACTATCCTTTCCAGAAATCAGACAAGTCTCTCCATTTTGGAAATCGGCAATACAAATAGGACTTCTAGCATTTTTAAGAAAAAGTGTATCCCATCTATTTATACCATTGTATTTTACTTCCAAGGTTAAATTTTTAATACCACTTTTCGGCTTTTCCTTAAAGCTACTTACTGATAAAGCAACCACAATCAAAAAAACATACGTTTTCATAAATTATAATGTTTAAATTTATAATTAAATCAATACTAAAATTCTTAACGAATTGGGATTAAACCCCTTCTAAGAGTAGAATTTATCAAGGTTGGATAAAAAGAGTTTTTACTCGCAAATATTAAAGTAAAAGAAATGAAACCTAATACGATTTGGTTTCTTAAGTTCGAAGTTATATAATTGTTTGACATATGATTAGTTTGATGCAAACATAGTATAAAATACCTAGTATCAAAATACTAGTGAGATAAAAATAAAAAACAGATTATAAAAGTTTAAAAATCAGACAATTTGGACCGTTAGTCCAGTTCTTAATTTTGGTTCAATATAGGTCGATTTAGGCGGCATAATCAATCCTTGGTCTGCAATATTAAATACTTCTTCAATCATACATGGGTATACAGTAAACACCAAGTCATAAAGACCAGCATTAACTTCTTTATCAATTATGCTAATTTCTGTATTGCCTTTAATATAGGCTAATTGTTGGTCCGTTTTAGTATCATGAATATCTAAAATAACCTTAAATACATTTGTTTCTAGTATCGAAACGTCTAAAAGATTAACGGCATTGGAATCATCAATTTTACCTGTGTATTTTAATGTATACCAATTATTCTTTAGGCAAAGGCCAAATTCTCTTGCCCCTGTTGGTGCAAATGGACCAATGACTTTTTTTATTTCAAAAAACTCCGATAATTTTTCCAAAAAATTATTGCTATCAAATTCTCTATTTGATTTATACGCTCTATAAAAACTATCAATATGCAAATGATTGGCAGGTACTAAAAAAGCTAAATAATGTCCATTCGTAATACCTTCCTTTTTATAATATCCAGCAGAAGCAGCACTTCTATGATGACCATCTGCAATATAAAAATCCTTTAGTTGTTTGTATGCGGATTTAAATGCTTCAATCCCTTTAAAATCTTGCACTTTATAAATCAAATGTTTTCTATTGACTTCGTCAGTAAATTCGATATTGGGAATTTGATTATGAATGGTAAAATTTAATAAATCTTCTATATCTGAATTATAGAAATGCGTTAAAAGGACTGGTTCGCCAATTGCACCGCACATTTTAATATGCGAAATCAATTGATTCTCTTTTTCAGTTAAAGTATTTTCATGAACCTTTATTTTATCTTCATAATAATCTTGAGCAGAAACATTGCAAATAAGCCCTAAATATTGTTGCCCATTTTCATTATTTACTTGATTGTATACATACAGTGAATCTTTTTCTTCCCGAATCATTACCTTTTCGGCTATGAGTTTTTCTATGGCTATTTTTGAGAAAGGGAAATGCTTTTCAGGATCTTTATCTTCGTTGAACTTGAGATAAGGCTTTACGACTTGCAAATAGGAATTGGGATTATTATGAATAATCTCTATCTGTCTTTTTTTATCATCTACATGCGTATTTGCGGAAACTTGTAGTTCAAGTCCCGGCGCAGGTAAAAGAGCTTTAAAAGGATATATTTCTGGCAATAGTAATTATTTATTAAAGAAATTAATGATTTGCTCTGCCATTTCATCTCCAATTCTTTTTTGAGCTTCGGCTGTGCTGGCACCAATATGTGGAGATAAGGAAACATTTCTCATTTTTAATATGGCATCGTTCACAGGTGGTTCTTTTTCAAAAACATCTGTTCCTGCATAGGCAATATGGCCGCTGTTTAGAGCATCAATTAAATCACTTTCTGAAACAACTCCACCACGCGCGCAATTAATTAACCCAGCACCTTTCTTCATTAATTTTAGTTCTTCTGCGGCTATTACATATCCTTGACTACCAGGAATATGTAGGCTAACAAAGTCTGATTGTTGCAATACCGCTTCTTTAGAAATTGTTTTGATCATTTTTTTGATTGTAGGAATTTGAGCATCAGTATGAAATGTAATTTCAACTTCAGCCTCAGCAATCATTGGATCGAAAGCAACCACGTTCATCCCTAAGCCAAAAGCCATTCGAGCAGCTTCTCTACCTATTCTACCAAAGCCAATTAATCCAAATGTTTTACCTTTCAATTCTATTCCAGCAGACGCTGTTTTTTTCAAATCATTGAAATTAGTTATTCCATTGATTGGCATTTCTCTGTTAGTATATTGTAACAAACGACATACAGAAAAAAGATGCGCAAACACCAACTCAGCAACACTTGTGCTACTTGCAGCGGGTGTATTTACAACTGCTATTCCTTTTTCTTTAGCATAAGTTGTGTCAATATTATCTAAACCCACTCCAGCTCTGCCCACTAATTTTAAATTTGGGGCTGAATCCATTACTTCTTTTGTAACTTTTGTCGCGCTTCTAACGAGTAACACGTCATAATCATTTATTCTTGAAGGCAATTCTGCTTGGTCAACTTTATTGGTATCAATAGAAAAACCTTTGGCTTCTAAAGCTGTTTTTGCAGAAGCATCAATACCATCATTGGCTAATATTTTTATCATTTAAATAGAATTAATTATTAAAAGTTCTCATTACATTCACCAAAGCTTCCACACTCTCTAAAGGCAAGGCATTGTACATACTCGCTCTGTAACCGCCAACGGAACGGTGACCTTTTATTCCAGAAATACCAGCCGCTTTCCATGCTGCATTGAATTTTTCTTCCAACGATTCGTCAGTTAACATAAAACAAACATTCATTTGAGAACGGTCTTCAATTTCAATGGTTCCTTTAAATAAAGGATTGTTATCAATTTCAGAATAAAGTAAATTAGCCCTTGCAGCTGCTCTTTTTTGCATTTCAGCAACCCCACCTACCTTTTTCACCCATTTTAAGTTTTGCAACATTGAAAAAATCGGAAAAACTGGGGGTGTATTAAACATTGTTTCTTTTTCGATATGAATTTTATAATTCATCATACTAGGTATTTGACGGGTTACTTTACCCAAAATATCTTTTCTAATAATCACAACGGTAACACCGGCAGGACCCATATTTTTTTGAGCCCCTGCATAGATTAAACCAAATTTGGAAACATCTATAGTGCGACTTAAAATATCAGAACTCATGTCGCAGACCACCGTTATTGGGCTATCAGGAAAGGATTGCATTTGACTGCCATAAATTGTATTATTACTAGTGCAGTGAAAATAATCCGCATCTGTAGGAATGGTATATCCTTTGGGAATATAACTGTAATTCTTATCCTCGCTACTTGCTACAACTTCAACATTTCCAAGATATTTGGCTTCCTTAACTGCATTGGCAGCCCATACACCTGTTTTAAGATAGGCCCCTTTGCTCTCCAATAAATTATAAGCCACCATTAAAAATTGCATGCTGGCCCCTCCTCCTAAAAATATTATTTCATACCCTTCTGGGATACCCATTAATTCTTTAATGGTTGCTTGGGCTTCTTCAACTACAGCTATGAACTCTTTTCCTCTGTGTGAAACTTCAAGAATAGATAATCCTGTACCAGCGAAATTTCTAATTCCTTCAATTGAAGCATCTATGACTTCCTGTGGCAAAATAGATGGGCCTGCTGAAAAGTTGTGAATTTTTGACATTGTATATTTTATTTTTTTCGATTGCAAAATTAATCTAATATTGAAACACAAAAGCAATGAAAGTGAAAAACATTTTATTTTTTGTCCTTTTTTCTAGTCTTTATGGGAATTTAATAGGACAGGATGATAGAAACCAACAGAAAGACACCACCCAAAAAATACCTTTCATTAAACGGTTAAAATTTAATGTAGGTGGGGGATTCGGTTTCGGCAGCACGAATGGATTTGCATACAGTAATATCAATATTCAACCGCAGGTAGGTTATAAAATAACAGAAAACTTAATTGCAGGTGTTGGTGCAAATTATCAATACTTAAAATACGGAACTGCCAACTATCAAATTTACGGTGGTAATGCCTTTGTAAGGTATTTTGTTAGCTCACAATTCTTTCTTCAAACAGAATACCAAGTACTCAACTATAGTTATCAAACCACCAGAGCTTGGAATGATTACTTACTAGCTGGTGGGGGTTATATGCCCGGCAGTGGTTTTTATATTTCCGCTTATTATTTATTGAAATTTCCGCCCAATAACAATATTTACGGACAACCTTATGTCATTCGAGCCGGCATTATGTTTTAATCAATTATTACAAAATACATTCAATAAAAATCATGAAAGCAAAAATTACAGATGACCTTAAAATAAAAGTGGTAAATGGAAAAAAATTTAAACTTAAAAATTACAGTCCTAACTACAATGCTGGATACCATAGTGAAAAAATCATTAAATCTAAATTGGAATCCTACAAAGAAGATATATCAAGGCTTCAAGACAAATTATTTGCGCAGAATAAACACGCTGTTTTATTAGTGCTTCAAGCCATCGATGCTTCTGGCAAAGACAGTTGCATTAAACACGTACTGTCTGGCATTAATCCCCAAGGTGTTCAGGTGGTTGGGTTTAAACAACCGAGCGCTGAAGAATTAGACCATGATTTTTTATGGCGAACCAATAAGGTATTGCCTGGAAAGGGGAAAATTGGAGTCTTTAATCGCTCTTATTATGAAGAAGTTTTGGTAACAAAAGTTCATCCAGAATTCATACTGAATCAAAATTTACCAGGTGTAAATACTATCAATAATATTGATGAAAAATTTTGGGAAAACAGATACCGTTCGATTAATGAAATGGAAAGGCATTTAGTAAAAAATGGCACCATCATTATTAAAATATTTTTAAATATGGGTAAGGATGAACAACGGGTGCGATTACTAGAAAGAACAACCGATCCATCTAAAAATTGGAAATTCAAATTAGCCGACTTAAAAGAGCGTAAACTTTGGAATCAATATCAAAAGGTTTATCAGGAAATGATTGAAAACACAAGCACTAAACATGCTCCTTGGCATATTATTCCTGCAGATAACCAATGGGTAAGCCGAGTAATTGTTGGCGATATTTTATTAGAAACGCTGGAATCTCTCAATTTACAATACCCAATTTTAACCAAGGCAGATAAATTGTTATTAGAGCAAGGTAGAAAAGAGTTAGAAGCCGAGACAATAACGGGTGTTAAATAAAAATTTTACCGGCAAGCAAATAGGCCTTGTCAAAATTATCTTGATTAATTTGCAAAGGTTCTTCAATATGACGGAGATAAGAAATAAGGGCCTCTGTTGGTAAATTGCCTGTGAGTTCATCAGAAGCAAATGGACATCCTCCAAAACCTTTCATTGCACTATCAAATCTTCTGCATCCTGCGATATAGGCAGCTGAAATATTTTGCAAATAATTGTCAGGGCGGGTATGAAAATGAGCCCCAAATTCAACATGAGGTAAAATATCAAGACATTTTGTAAATATTTTTGTAATATCTTTCGGATTCGCTATTCCGATGGTATCCGATAAACTAATTGTTTTTACACCCAAATTGGCTAATTTTTGACACCATTCAACAGCATAATCAGCGCTCCAAAAATCATTGTAAGGGTTTCCGAAACCCATGGATAAATAAACAACCAGTTGTTTGCCAAATTGAGCCGAAATGGATAACATGTTTTTCAAAATATCTAATGACTCATCCATAGAATGATTTGTGTTGCGCAATTGAAACTGCTCAGAAATGCTAAAAGGATACCCAATAAAATCAACTTGTTTAAAAGCTGCGGCTTCTTGCGCACCGCGTTCGTTTGCTACTATCACCAACAGTTTCGTTGCAGTACCTTCTGTATCTATGGCATCTAAAACCTCTTTTGTATCTGCCAGCATTGGCACTGCTTTGGGAGACACAAAACTACCACAATCTAAAACATCAAACCCAACTCTCAAAAGGGAATTAATATATTCTACTTTATCTTTGGTTGCAATGTTGTGATGAAAACCTTGCATGGCATCACGTGGACATTCTATAATTTTTATACTTTTACTCATAGAGCCTTTATTCTTAAAAAAAATTGAATTTATTTATTTACGGTATTTCCTCCTAGCGCCATTAGATAACCTTTAATAAACTCATCCAAATACCCATCCATGACGGCACCTACATTGCTGGTTTCAACCCCCGTCCTTACATCTTTCACAAGTTTATAGGGATGGAAAACATAATTTCTAATTTGCGAACCCCATTCTATTTTCATCTTGCTTGCTTCAATAGCATCACGGGCTTCATTTTGCTTTCTTAATTCCAATTCATATAACTGCGATTTCAACATTTGCATGGCCAATTCTCTATTTTCGCCTTGAGAACGTGCCTTTTGACAAATAACAACTATTCCCGTTGGACGGTGCGTTAATTGAACTTTGGTTTCTACCTTGTTCACATTTTGCCCTCCAGCTCCACCGCTTCTGCTTGTCTGCAAATCAACATCTGCAGGGTTTACTTCAATTTTTATTTCATCGTCTATCATTGGATAGGCATAAACACTTGCAAAAGATGTGTGTCTTTTTGCGTTGCTATCAAAAGGCGAAATACGCACCAATCTGTGAACACCACTCTCACCTTTTAAATAACCATAGGGAAAGCTACCTTCAAATTCTAAAGTGATGGATTTAATACCTGCCACATCTCCGTCTTGTTTATCAATTTCAGTTACAGAATATCCGTTTTTTTCTCCCCACATCATATACATGCGCGCTAGCATAGAAGCCCAATCGCAACTTTCTGTGCCACCTGCGCCACTATTGATGGTTAAAACTGCTCCTAATCGATCTTCTTCATGGCGCAGCATATTTTTCATTTCTAAACTTTCAAGAAATAAAATTGTTTTTTTATAGGCCTCTTCAACTTCGGCATCGCTTGCTTCTCCAATTTCACTAAATTCTTTTAATATTTCTATGTCAGATAATCCATCCTGACAATGCTTATACGCTTCTGTCCAGAATTTTTTTTCTTTGATTTTTTTAAGATGTTTTTCTGCCTTTGTAGAATCATTCCAGAAGTCAGGTGCAAGTGTTTGCGATTCTTCGTCAGCTATTAAAGCTAATTTCTGTTCGATGTCAAAGATACCTCCCCAAAGCCTCAACACGGCCTCTTATATCCTTCAATTGCTCATTATTCATAGTTGCAAAAGTAATGAAATTAAATAAGTTTTAAGTTTTTCTTTAATGTTGTTAATATCATTAAATATAATTTCGCAGTTTATAATATTTTTGTCAAAGTAGATTTACATTTGCACTTCATTTTGAAAGTCGAATTAACAATCATATAAATGTTATAATGAAACACAAGGACAGAAATAGCAAGGTAACCGCCGCCACATTATTAGTTGCACTAGGTATTATCTATGGTGATATTGGTACAAGTCCTTTATATGTTTTAAATGCGATAATAGACGACAAATTGATTACGGAAATGTTAGTTTTGGGCAGCATCTCTTGTATCGTGTGGACACTGGTTTTTCAGACAACAATAAAGTATATTTGGCTAACCTTGAAAGCAGATAACGAAGGTGAAGGAGGAATTTTTTCGCTCTATGCTCTGGTAAGGAGGTATCGCAAAAAATTAATCATTCCAACTATTATAGGAGCAGTAACACTTTTAGCCGATGGCATTATAACCCCTCCTATTTCTGTTGTATCAGCCGTAGAAGGTTTATCAGCCATTGAAGGGTTAGATAAAATAATTCCTGATATCCCTACTGTGCCAATTGTAATTGTTATCTTATCACTTCTGTTTTTTTTACAGCGCTTTGGAACACATTATATTGGTACCATTTTCGGGCCAGCCATGTTAGTTTGGTTTGCTATGTTATTTGTTGTTGGTATTTCTCAAATAATGATTTGTCCGAGTATTCTAAAGGCGCTTAACCCTAAATATGCTATTGACCTTTTGGCAAATTACCCTCAAGGTTTTTGGCTGTTAGGTGGCGTTTTCTTAGCTACAACTGGTGCCGAGGCTTTGTATTCCGACTTAGGACATTGCGGAAAAAAGAATATTCGTATTACTTGGGGTTTTGTTAAAATATGTTTGATTGTAAATTACCTTGGCCAAGCAGTATGGCTGTTAAACCAAGGTTCAACTCATTTAGAGGGTAGAAAGCCATTTTTCGAAATGATGCCTGATTGGTTCTTAATACCGGGCATTATTATCGCTACCTCGGCTGCCATTATTGCATCGCAAGCACTCATTAGTGGATCGTTTACATTAATCAGTGAGGCTATGAACTTAAATTTTTGGCCGAGGGTTACGGTAAGACAACCTTCGAATTTGAAAGGTCAAATATACATTCCAAGTATCAATTCAATTATGTGGATTGGGTGTGTCCTAATGATTCTGCATTTCCAGTCCTCTACCAATATGGAAGCGGCCTATGGACTAGCAATTACAATGGCAATGATGATGACCACCATTTTACTTTATTGTTTCCTTAGATACAGATTGAGGTGGAACAAAGCACTTGCTGGATTTATTTTCATATTCTTTTTTATAATTGAAGTATCATTTTTTATAGCTAACATAAAAAAATTTCCCGAAGGAGGTTACATCACAGTAATAATATCATCTTTGTTTTTTGTTATCATGTACACGGTGTACTTTGGTAGAAAAATAAATAATAAATTAACCAAATTTACTCGACTTGAAAAATACACTGCACAAATACAAGAATTAAGTTGCGATGAGTCCGTAACAAAATTCTCAACTCATTTAATTTATCTTACCAAGGCCAACAATTACCATGAAGTAGAAGAGAAAATCATTAATTCCATTTTTTCTAAGAAACCTAAGCGTGCCGATGTATACTGGTTTCTGCATTTACACCGCACAGATGAGCCCTATTCGCTCAATTATGAAGTGGATGAATTAATTGATGATAAGGTTATCAAGGTTAATATTAATATTGGCTTTAGAGTTCAACCTAGAGCCGAATTGTTCTTCAAGAAAATTGTGGCCGATTTAGTTGAGCAAAAAGAATTAAACCTACATATTCGTCCTGATGGCTCTACGAAATACAATGCGGAACCCGACTTTAAATTTGTTGTAATAGAAAAATTCCTTTCCGTTGAAAATGAATTTGAATTAAGAGAAGGGTTATTATTAAAATCATATTTCAAATTGAAGAGCCTAAGTCAAACTGACGAAAAAGCGTTTGGTCTTGATAAGAGTGATGTAATTACTGAACTAATTCCACTGGTTTATCACAAAATTGAAAAAGTAGATTTAATTAGAAAATGTTGATTCTGCAATAAATGAAAAAAATCAAATTATTAATTTTTTCCATTTACTGTTTTCATTTAAACGCGAACGACACAACCCGTTTTGAACCAAATCCACTTAAACTTTCAGGTTATATTGAAACCTATTATTGCTATGATTTTGAACAAGCAGCCAATCATACTAGACCTAGTTATTTTTGTAGTTTTAATCGCCATAACGAATTTACTTTAAATCTTGGTTTTGTAAAAGCGAATTATTCAACTAAAAATGTCCGCGGTAATTTTGCACTCATGGCAGGCACTTATTCTGAAGCTAATCTTGCATCAGAACCTGGTGTGCTTAAAAATATATTTGAAGCTAATGTAGGAATTAAACTTTCTGAAAAAAGAAACTTTTGGTTGGACATGGGCATCATGCCTTCTCATATTGGCTTTGAAAGCGCTATTGGTAAGAACTGTTGGAATCTTACAAGAAGTTTATTAGCAGATAATTCACCCTATTTTGAATCTGGAATTAAAATGGTTTACAATTCAAAAGATGATAACCTCCAATTATCCTTTTTCATTTTAAATGGTTGGCAACGGATACAACGTATTCCTAATAATCAAACACCTGCATTTGGAACACAGTTTATGTATACTACCAAAGCTAAAAATATTTTAAACTGGAGCACTTATTTGGGTAATGAACAAAATGACAGTTTCAAAAAATGGCGATTTTTCAATAATTTCTATGGACAATGGCAAATTAAAAAAAGACTAGGTTTAATTGCAGGCTTTGACATTGGGATGCAACAAGGAAGAGATACATTGCACAGAAGAAATGGCACAGATATATGGTATTCTCCTGTATTGATTTTAAGATACCAATTAAACTCAAAATTAAAAATAGCTGGCAGGATAGAGTACTATAGTGACCCCAACAAAGTGATGATAAAGCTTGGGAATAATAATGGATTTAATACCTTCGGATATTCCCTTAATCTTGACTACAATATTAACGAATTTACGGTTTGGCGAATAGAAGGCAGGGCGCTAGTGAGTGATGTTGATGATAAGATCCTTAAATTAAACCAGCAATTTTCCAAATACAATTTGTTTACCACCACATCCCTTGCAGTTTCATTTTAATCTTTTTTACAACAGTGAAAGTCAATGGTTCTAAATACTTACTATTAGACTGCCTATTTTGTATTAAATTTGCACCTTTAATTATCATTAAGTGGCCATTATCATTAAAAATCAGGAGCAGATTGACGGCATCAGAGCCAGTAGCAAATTAGCAGCAGAAACTTTAAAATATTTAGAGCAGTATATTAAGCCGGGTATCAAAACAATTGAAATAGACCGATTGGCGGAGGAGTTTGTGACAAAACACGGTGCTAAAGCTGCTACCAAAGGTTATAAGGGATATAAATACGCAACATGTGTTTCGCCCAATGATGTAGTATGCCACGGTGTTCCCAATGATTATGAATTAAAGTACGGAGACATTGTAAATGTAGATGTAACCACTATTCTCAATGGTTATTTTGGCGATACCTGCCGTATGTATGAAGTTGGAGAGGTAAGCCCTTACGCTAAAAGTTTAATTAAAGTGACCAATGAATGTCTTCATTTAGGAATTAAAGAATGCTATCCAGGCAATCATTTGGGAAATATTGGCTTTGTTATCAATGAGCATGCTGTTAAAAATGGTTACAGTGTTGTTTTTGAGTTTTGTGGACACGGTGTTGGTATTCGTTTTCATGAAGACCCTCAAGTAGACCATGTGGCTAAAAGAAATTCAGGTCCTATTTTAAAACCAGGCATGACTTTTACAATTGAACCTATGATTAACGCGGGCAAAGCTAGATGCAAAGTAGATAGAAAGGATGGATGGACTGCCAGAACGATTGACGGTAAACTCTCCGCCCAATTTGAACACACTATGCTTATCACAGAAACAGGCTGTGAAGCATTAACGGACATCAATGGTGACTATTAATAATTGGGGGCCAATCCCCCAATTTATATATCTTATTAACCACCTCTGAAATTAATGCATCAACACAATTGTTTTCTACTTGCAGCTATCAGCGATACATTGAATGACATTGTCAGTAAACAATATCTGGTTAAGTGTTTTAGCAATACAATTGATGAAATCTATTTTGAATTTAATAATTCTTCATTTCGTTGTGTTTTCTACAAAGGTGAATTGTTTTTTAATTTTGAAAATGAAATTATAGTTGAAAACAGATTGTTTAAGCCGCAGTTTAAAGAGCTCCTTAACCAACGGGTAACAGCCGTTGTTCAACATTCTTATGAAAGGAGTTTTCACATTGAATTTGAAAATAATCATCAATTGGTATTTAAATGTTTTGGTAGAAAATCAAATGTTATTTTATTTAAAGACAATAAGGTTAGCGATTGTTTCAGAAAACATATAGAAACTGACATGGACTTAAATTGGGATCAATTAAAACGGGAAATTATCCCTTTATATAATCCTGAATTTTTAAATAGCAAAAGCAACTTTTCGATTCATTACCCTTACTTACCCGATGAGTTTTATGACACTTATTTAATAGCGACATCTAATGTTGGCTTTTCAAATGCATTAAAAAAATTTAACAAGGCCAGATTTATTGAAATTCATGATGTTGAATTAAAGTTTAACCTAAATGACAATCAAAATAATGTTCTAAGTGCAATTTCCACTTTTACTTCATCGTATCTAAAAAATAAGATATTTAAAGATCAAAAAACTGAACTTGGCAAGCTATTTATTGCGCAATTGAACGAAAAGGAGAACTATTTTAACAGTACTTCCATCGCTTTAGAAAAGCTCAAGGGAAGCAGAAAAGATGAAGAAATAGGGAATATCATTTTGGCCAATTTACACATTATTGTGGAAGGGAATAAAAAAATCATAGTCAATGATGTTTACTATAACAAACCCATTGAAATAAAAATGGATGAAAAACTATCTGCACTTAAAAACGCAGAAGCATATTTCAAAAAAGACAAGGCCAAACCACATATTTTAAAACAGCTAGAAAATAAAATAAAACAAACGGAAATAGCAATTAAAAACCTAAAAGAGCAATTATCTATTGTCGAAAAAGCTACTACTCACAAAGATTTAAAAATATTTTTGAAAACAAAAAACAATGACAAACAAAAGGATATATTACCTTACAAATATTTTAAAATTGAAGATTATGATGTATTGGTTGGGAAACATGCAGAAAGCAATGAGAAGCTGTTAAACTATTTTAGTGATAAAGACGATATTTGGATGCATGCTAAAGATGTTGGCGGAAGTCACGTGATTATAAAAACTAAAAAGAACAAAACATTACCGGAACATATACTTGAAAAAGCTGCTAGTTTAGCCGCATACTTTTCAAAATCAAGACAACAAACGCTTGCAACAGTAGCATATACCCAAAGAAAATTTGTGCGTAAAATAAAAGGTGCAGAAAAAGGAAAGGTAACCATCAGTCAGGAAAAAACTATTTTGGTAAAACCGGAAATTCCTTCTTAACTTTGTTTTAATATATGGACTAAAGTACTTTTTGCATCTCCCGTTCTTAATTAAATATTTCTCTTTATTTACCTTAATAATTTAAAGTTATGATAAAAGAATCTATTTCACGACTCGAGTATCTCTGCGAATTTATTCCTGATTTACTTCACAACATTCCGGAAGATTATTTTTCACTCAAAATATCGCCCTACACTTGGAGTAAAAAAGAAATTCTAGGACATCTTATTGATAGCGCCAACAATAATCATCAGCGTTTTGTTAGAGCAAGGTTTGAAAATATTCCTACAATTTCTTATGCTCAAAACGAATGGGTAGAATCTGCCAATTACCAAACCATTGACAGTTCTTTACTTATTAATACCTGGCATTTATATAACCGCTTATTGCTCGAGATTGTTAAGCGAATAACTGCAGAGGATTTAAAAAAGATGTGTCATACCAATGGCGACAACCATACCATCGAGTGGTTAATTCAGGATTATATAAGCCATATGGAACACCACCTACGCCAGTTGGAAGTCTTAAAATGATTTTATCGGAATAAGTGAAAAGTTGCCTTTAAGTTATAGGTCTTTTTATCTGCACCCATAGCTTCCAAGTGATAAAGGTATACTTCTTGCTCACAACGCTCACCTTTGTAATATCCATCCCAACCTTCCATACAATTGTTGGTTTCAAAAATAAGTTCGCCCCAACGGTTATAAATTTGCAATTTGTACCTCGATATATATTGACCTTTAGGTCCGAAAACTTCATTGATTTCATTTTTATCTGGACTAAATGCGTTTGGCATAAATAAAGTTGAATGAGGTAATGCATCTGCCTCATTAGATAAACTAAATGTAGCTCTATTCATTAATACATTGGTATTGCTAATTGCTCTCACTCTGTATTTAAAAAACGGGGTGCAATTTTGTAACGCTTCTTTATGAATAAACTGAGTATCATTGGCACTTACTTTTCCTACAATAACAAAAGAGCCATCAGGCATTTTTTGTTCAATCTGATAATAAGAAACTCCTTGATCCCACTGGTGATAATGATTCCATATAAGTGCAGGTTTCTGACTGGCTTCATCAAAATAACATTTCAATAAAATGCTTTGCGCAATATTACTTATTGGTGTTGTATCATCACATAAATCAATTCCCCTTACTAAATATACATAACTATGCTCCTGCACTTTCGTATTTTTATCATCGTAAAAAGTATCCAATAAATTAAAATACTTATCAGAAAACATGACCTGCCCGCTAGATAATTGTTTGCTCAATAAATAAGCCTTCATACCATTTTTACTGGTAGCATTGTTTAGCCACTCCACCCTTGCATAATCATTATTTTCTACAGTGGCGCGCCAAGCAGTATTAGGAGTAGTTGTATTTATAGTATATGGTTTTGCAGTTGCGGTGTCGCTGTTAGAATGTTCCTTGAAGCCCATGTATTGACGGGCAATTATCCTATAATTCTGACGTGTATTACAGGTTATTAGTGTGTCTATATATTCACTTACTGCACCCTTTACCTTATTGATGTAGGTATATTGTGAAGGATTATTATAATCCTGTCTCCATATCTCATAAATTTCCACACTATCAAATCCGATATAAGGACTCCATTTTACTTTGTTGGCATCGAGTTTACCATAAGCTTTGGTTTCTATAGTGCAATGCTCCTTACTAGCAGATAAAGGGGAGCGCAGCAAACATAAATTTTCTGACGAAATTTTATAACAATACGACTGAGTTAAAGTATTACACTGTCTGTCGAAATAAGTGGTATCGTTTTGATTAGTAATTTCTGCCATCTTGTAGTACTTGCCATTGGCTTCTTTATATACCAAGTATTTTGTAAAGTCGAAGGTTGGGTATTTTGCAAACACCAATTCTGTAGATTGATTGTTTAACACTGATGCTCTTCTAATAGGAACAATGCTAGGTGGAATAGTATCTCCAACTATTGCTGCATTAGGTTTTATAATAGTATCTACACAATTTAAAATATCCTTGGCAATCAATTGCACATTGTACTGACCTGGTTTATCGTAGGTATGTGAAGGATCATCAATGGTTGAATTTTGTTCATCGCCAAAATCCCAACTGTAAGATTGTATGGTGGTATCCGAAGTACTTAGATTGTCGAATTTAAGTGGATTTCCTAGGCATACCAATGGTTTAGAAGGCTTAAAATCAGCATTTGGCGCAAATATTTTAATCTTAATATTCACCGTATCCTTGCATGTACCTTTATTTTCTACGATTAATTTTATGTCTTGATAACCTCTGCTAGCTGGCTTAAACAAAGAATCTTTGCCTGGACTGGTAATTGTATTATTCAACAACCATATTGATTTTAGAGTAGGATCTTCATGATTGCTATAACTACTATTACTTACTTGAATGGGCTGGTGATAACACAATCCACTCACTTTTAAAGAGGCATTTGGATAATCAAAAATCTCTATCGTATCAATTGGTGGAAGGGTATATTTACAACCTAAAGTATCTGATAAAATAAGGGCTGGAATATATCTTCCTCTTCTGTTATAAATATGAGTAAAATTATTGCCTTGAGTTACAACCCCATCTCCTAAATCCCATTCCATGGTGGCGGAATCTAAGGCGACACCCCTGAATTGCACTTTATGTGGTAAGCAAGCATCTCCCCTATCAAAATCGTATTTACCGCGGGGACCATTGATGATAATATAGCCTGGTTTTTTTAGAACAGCTACACAACCATTAATACTAGTAACTTTGAGTGTAATATCATATTGACCAGGTAATAAATATAATTTTTCAGGAAATTGAAGTTGCGAATTGGTACCATCACCAAAATCCCATTCCCATTTTACAATTTCAGCATTGAATGTTTTAGATAAATCAGAGAATTTACATTGAAGTGGTGGACAAAATCTTCCTGTAGGATCTGCTTTAAATAATGGTTGAAGCATGTTGGGAGAAACTTCAAAACTATCATAAAAACTTACCGAACAACCAGATGCATCTGTACAACTCACCGTGTAATAATTAATCCCTATTGTTTTGAATTTTGAACTAATTTTAATGCCATTTTTTACAGAACCATCGCTAAAAGACCATTTGAACTGAACAGGAAACTTAGTGTGTGCACTGTCTTTTAGGAATCCATCAAAATAAAATACAGGGGTATCGCAAACAGTAAAACGTTTATAACGATAAGAAATTTTAGGTCCAGAGTATGGTATATAGAATATGCGTTGACTTAGGCAACCATTTGGTGCTTGTACCAAATGTTTCACAACAATGGCTGTATCATTACCAGCAGGAATGGTATTAACCATAAAATTAGTGGTAAGACTTTGGGCATCAATATAATCATTGCCAATTTGCCAAGTGTGCGTATTGGCATCTGTACCTGCTGTGGAATCCAATAAGGTTAATGAAATTGGCAAACATTTACCGGTAGAAATTACTTTATCTTTTAAAATGGCCCCTTGAATATTGAAAGGAAAAATAGTTGTATCAGGACAATTGGTAGAATCTATGTAACCAACTAGCTTAATCACATACTGCCCCGCTTCTGTGAAATTAAATTTTGTTTTGGCCTTGGAAGTGGTATCGCCATTTGGAAAAATCCATTTGGCTTGTTTAATGACCTTGCCATTGTGGCCCAAGGATACCGAAGCTGGTGCGCAATTACCACTTAAGGAAGAATAAATTTCGGGATCCTTCACATCTGGTATAAACCTATTTTTTGATGTTGAATCAACACAATTAAAAGTATCATTCCAAGCCTTGTACTTAAATAGATTTATCTTATTATTTTTAAAAGTATAGGTAAATGGCTGGGTATAATTGTAAAGACTATCGTCTATGGTAAATCTTGTACGGGTGCTCCAAGTTGAAATCAATTCAACCCTCGCTTTTGAATATCTGCAATCGAGATATTTGACAAAAATTTTGGGATAAGGACCATGTACCCAAACGGTGTCAAAATTATCTGAATATTCTATACAACCATTATCATTGGCCATTAACTTAATAAAATATCGGCCACCAACTATGGTGTGAATTATACTATCAGGAAAGTAAACATTTGTATCGCCATAGTTAATTTTAGGTATTAACATGCCCTTGAGTCCAAATTTTACAAATTTCTTTAAACTATCTGGTTGAGTTGTGTTCACAAAATGCACGGTATCGCCATTGCAAACTTGCTTTGACGGTCTTAAATAAAAAGATGGTTTGTATTTTTGCCCTAGTTTTATGGTGCAAGTATCTATTAAAACGCAACCTTCAACAGTGGTCACTTTTACAAACACAAAATATATACCTCTTTTATAATACGTTCTAACTGGATTTTTAATATTGTACTTAACACTTGTATCAGAGAAAGTCCATTCATATGTTTTAACTTTTTGAAACAAGGTTTCATCTAAAGAGAATTTTACGGTCTTTGGGATGCAGCCTTTAACACTATCTGGCACTATTTGAACATGTTGATTTCCTATTTGTATTTTGTATGGATAAACTTCATCAATGCTACAACCATTTGCATCTGTAGCCTTATACGAAATGTTATAAGCCCATTTTTTGGTATACGTATGTGTTAATGAACCAAGATTAAGGCTAGAAGATACTTTTGCGCTTTTATCTCCCCAGTCCCAAACAATATTACTCAAAGTAGCGCTTGACCAATTGAGCTTGATATTTGCTGGCACCTTACACCCTATAGTGTCATCAACGTTTACATTTACAACAGGTTTCTTTTTTATAACAATGGTCTTAGATATTTCATCCGAACAAGCCCCATTTTTAACACTTAATTTTATTGTAAAAGTGCCATCCTTATTAAAGATTTTCGTTGCGTTCTTGCTTGAATCGCCAGTTCCATCGCCAAAATCCCATACATATTTATTGGTAGATGATGCCGGATTTGTATTATTGGTAAATGTTAAAGCAGTACCTTGACAAAAATTACCTGAAGGAAAACTAAAATCTGCAGTCAGCTTTTTAATATTGATGGGGCCTGATGTTAAACTGGCCTTACAACTATTGGCTCCATTTGCTATTAAGGTAACAGAATAAATTCCAAAACTCGAGATTGTAAAGAAAAAATCCTTTGTGGTAGCGACAACTCCATTGGTGCAACTCCAATTATAACTGGCAGCCCCAGTGCTGCTATTTAAGCCTTTTAAATTTATTGGAACTGAGCAAGAATAATTATTACTAAGCACAAAATTGACTTTAGGGGTAGGTTTTATTCTAATGTACTTGATTTTCGTTTCTAAGCTTTTGCAGCCATATCCATCCACTATCGTAAGTCCAATGGTAAACTTATCATCGTAAGTGTAAATATGTGTTGAGTTTTGTGCGTTTGTAATACTGCCATCTCCATAGTCCCACGTCCATTTGGTAATTGCCGTATCGGCCATGATGGATAAATCTTTGAAATTAATAAGATCGCCTACACAACCAACAGTATCTGCAGAAAAAGCTGCAGTTGGACTTCTAAAAACCCTGATTGGATTAAATGTCTTTACAGATTTGGTGCCACTTGCGTCCCACACACTCAGGGTAACAGTAAAATTACCCGATTTATAATAAATGGCTGAAGGATTTTTTAAAGTTGATTTATTGCCATTGCCAAAATCCCATTCGTATTTTACAGGACTGCCCGTACTTTTATCAGAATAATTTATTGTTAAGGGCACACAACCTTGTTTTGCAGACATGGAAAAATCTGCAGTTGCTGCTGCCTTTACATTAAAGTAAAAACTAGCTAAACAAAACAAAATTGTGAATTTAAAACTCAAAACTTGGCCATTTTAAAGGTAGACACAATTATAATACAAATAGTTGCCTTATGGAAATTTATTTATTCTAAATAAAATATTTTTTCTAAAAATCTTTGTTTCTTTGCATTTCCTTTGAATAAAGTCATCATCTTCTCGGCACCATCTGGCAGCGGCAAAACCACCGTTGTTAATTATCTATTAAAAACCATGCCCGAATTGGGATTCTCGGTTTCTGCTACTACTCGAAAACCGAGAGAAAATGAAGTAAATGGAAGAGAATATCATTTTTTAGATGTTGCAGATTTTGAATATAAAATTGAGACTCAAGCATTTTTAGAACATGAGGAGGTATACAAAGGCATTTTTTATGGCACCCTAAATAGTGAGATTGAGCGTTTGTGGAGCGAAGGTAAAACGGTTGTTTTTGATGTTGATGTGGTGGGTGGTTTAAATATTAAAAAGAAGTTTGGAAATCAGGCATTGTCTATTTTTTTGCGACCACCAAGTATTGAGATATTAATGGATCGTTTGCGCAAAAGAAGTACAGAAGTAGAGCATCAATTGCAAATGAGAATTGAGAAAGCACAATATGAATTGCAGTTCGAACAACAATATGATGTTGTATTGGTTAATGATAAATTAGAAGAAACGCTTCAACAAGCCGAGAATATCGTCAAGCAATTTATTAATTCATGAAGACAGGCTTATTCTTTGGCTCATTCAACCCCATTCATACAGGGCATCTTATTATTGCACAGTATATCATGAATGAAGCTAAACTTGACAAGATAAAATTCATAGTTTCTCCTCATAATCCGCTAAAGAACCATACCGAACTCATCGATCAAAATCTCAGATTGAAGATGGTCGAATTATCGATTAATGATAATCCAAATTTTGAAACCGATGCCATTGAATTTAGTCTGCCTCTTCCCTCTTACACAATTAAAACATTAGAAGCACTTGAGCAAAATAACCACTCAGAAAAATATTTTATTATCATGGGCAGCGATAGTTTAGAGGGCCTTCATTTGTGGAAAAATTATGAAACCTTGCTCAATTATCCAATCTTGGTTTATAAAAGAAATAGTAATTTTAAGAACCCTTTTCCAGAAAATAAAAATATTCAAATTTTTGATAGCCCTATCCTTAATATTTCTGCTACCAACATCCGAGAAATGTTGGCTCATAATCAATCGGTAAAATATTTAGTGCGCGATGAAATAATAAGTGTTCTAAAAAAAGAACTATAATTGTAGCATGTCTTTAGGATTTAAAGTAAAAACAATGGCCGAATTTGCGGCAGAGGGAAAAGCTCCAGAGGTATTATTTTACGTTGGTTGTGCTGGAAGTTTTGATGAAAGAGCTCAGAAAATTACGAAGGCATTTGCAAAAATACTTCACCATTGTAATATTGAATTTGGGATATTAGGCAATGAAGAAGGCTGCACTGGCGACCCTGCAAAAAGGGCTGGAAATGAATTCTTATTTCAGATGCAAGCGATGAATAATATTGCCGTAATGAATGGATACGGCATTAAGCACATTGTTACAACATGCCCCCATTGTTTTAATACGCTAAAAAATGAATACCCTTCATTGGGTGGTCATTATTATGTTGTTCACCACACCCAATTTTTACAAAACCTTATCAATACCGGGAAATTAAAAGCGGAAGGTGGTTCGTTTAAAGGTAAAAAAATCACCTACCATGATAGTTGTTATTTAGGTCGTGCTAATGGAGAGTATATGGCACCGCGTGCTGTATTAGAAATACTTGATGCCGAATTAGTTGAGATGAAACGCTGCAAAGCCAATGGTTTTTGTTGCGGTGCTGGTGGTGCTCAAATGTTTAAAGAAGCCGAAAAGGGCCATAAGGAAGTTAACATCGAAAGAGCTGAAGAAGCACTGAGTACAGGTGCTGGTATCATTGCCTCTAATTGTCCGTTTTGCATGACCATGTTGAGTGATGGTGTAAAAAACCAAAACAAAGAAGCTGATGTAGAGGTATTGGATTTGGCGGAGTTGGTGGCCAGGGCCAATGATCTTATTTAGTCAAAAACTCTAATGTATTAACATTATCGGCGTATTGCCAAAGCTTTGGCATTTGTGACTTTCCTAAATCTGTTTTATTTTGAATAATCGAATGTTTGCTAACTATACATTGCAATTGTTCTTGATGTTTTTCAATGTAATTTAAAATATCTGCATCAGATGAATAATAATGATAATTAAGGGTAGCCAATGGTGCGTTAAGTTCTTCCTTCTCCTGAAAAATCATAAACCCATTGTCGTAATGCTTAGTCAAGTTCATCAATAAAATGGACTTATGGTACATGTAATTATTATAAAATTTATGATGGTGCACATGGTCTATATACTTATCAAGCGAGGTATAAAGTAAATGTAAATCAATGTTTCGAGGCATTAATAAATGAGTTACATTTCTACAACCCAAACCATAATAGGCATAAATATCATCTGCTAAGGCTTCTAGTTCTTCTTTGGTTTCATTACCCGTTAGCACAGCCAATGAAGTTCGATTTTTGCGAATTAATGTTTTTTTATCTCTGAAATAATAATCGAAATAACGTGCTGAATTATCACTCCCTGTAGCGATAATCATATCTGCCTGATTGAGTCTTTCTGTAACTTGAATTTTATCAGCATAGGTACTATCAATTTCAATCAAACTTTTAATGATAAATTTCATCAATACTTCATCCGTAGATGATAACTTCACCAATGCCATATGTCCAGAAACTATAACACTTAATAAATCATGTAAGCCTACCATTGGTATGTTGCCTGCCATAATAATGCCCACTTGTTTTGACACTTTTGCAGTCTGCAAATTTTCTAACCAAGTATTTATATCATTTTCATTAAGGGCTAAGGCCCAATTATTTGCAGCTAATTTAACAAATTGTGGACTGAACCACTGATTGTGAATTTGAGCATTGTATACAATCTCATCGGGAATACTATTTAATAATTCCCTTAAATGAATTAGGTCGTTTGTTATCTTTTTTAAATCCAAAATGTGAAGTAACAAAAATAAGCTTTATTCGTTTAACTGTTATAGTAATTTGAATAAACTGAAAACATTGATTGACCTATCAAATTTTCAAAAAATCATTTTCAAATTCAAAAAAATTGAATTTCACTAATAAAAAAAATTGTAAGTTTGAGCCAATGAAATTATCCATCAGATTATTGTTCCTTTTTCTATTTGCGCATCAATGCTTATTTGCACAAAAGGGATTTCGCATCGGTCCTTCTGTAGCATATCTAGCCTCAAAACCAAAGGTAATTGGCAGCATACCTAACGATTTTACTTTTCGATTTAAATCAGGTTTTAATGCTGGCGTAATGATGTATTATGGATTTAGTAATAAAATAGGGATTTCAAGTAGTGTATTATTTTCTTCGAAAGGCTACCGCTTATTTAATGATAGCAATCGCAATGGGAATGAATTAAAACACAATCAATCCTTATTAGAAATACCACTTAACTTAGTGATTAAACAACGTCTTAATTCTGTTTCTAATATCAGAGAAAATATTGGCGTTAGTTTCTGTAGTTTATTATCTTCAACTAGTAAAACCATTTCAAACAAGAACAATAGTTTTAGGATTGAAGAGGAAACTAAAACGACGTTTTATCCTATGTTAAATATTGGCTTGGAAGTAAGTCATGAAGCTAAGAACAACAACATATTTGTATTTGGAGCTTTTCTTAAACAAGGCTTTAGTAATAACACGAACCTTGCGGTTTATAATAGCAAAACGATTGCTGCTCCACGCTTTAATTTAGGCTTTCAAGGCAGTTATGTGGGCATCTCTCTTAGCTACCTATTTAATCTTTCAAATCTTAAGAAGCAGGAAGAGTTTTTCTATTGATAAAATTTCGGTAATTCCCTGGATTATAAAATCAACATGGCATCGCCATAGCACAAGAAATTGTATTTTTTCTTAATGCCTTCTTTATAAGCTTCCATCATAAAGTCATAATCTCCAAATGCTGCACTCATCATTAGCAAAGTACTTTCTGGATTGTGGAAATTTGTAATAAATGTATTAGCAATTGCGAAATTATGAGGAGGAAAAATAAATTTATCGGTCCAACCTCTGCTTGGATTTAACAATCCTGTAGAAGACACCGAACTCTCTAGCGCACGCATAACACTAGACCCAACTGCTACAACACGTTGTTTATTTTCCTTTGCAATATTTACAATATCTGCAGTTTTTTCTGGAATATTATAACTTTCTGAATCCATTTTGTGTTTGGTAAGGTCTTCCACTTCTACGTCTCTGAAAGTACCTAATCCAAGATGAAGCGTAACATCTGTAAACTTAATTCCTTTAATGTCTAAACGCATCATCAATTCTTTGCTAAAGTGAAGACCCGCTGTAGGAGGAGCAATTGCACCTTCTTCTGTTGCAAAAATAGTTTGATAACGCTCTTCATCCTCCTTTTTTACTGGACGATCTATGTATTTTGGAATTGGAGTTTCCCCCAATTTTCTTACAATTTTATTAAATTCTTCTTTATCGCCATCAAACAAAAAACGTATGGTTCTTCCACGACTTGTCGTATTATCTACAACTTCTGCTACTAGGTCATCATC
The DNA here is from genome assembly GCA_025354385.1 of Bacteroidota bacterium. Classification (GTDB taxonomy): domain Bacteria; phylum Bacteroidota; class Bacteroidia; order NS11-12g; family UBA955; genus JABMMZ01. Next base: position 24,655 of record JANXMZ010000009.1, on the reverse strand, counting down.
GCCAAAATACAATTTATTACCAACTCTTATTTTTCTGGCTGGATCTACCAAAACATCCCACAATTTGAGTTCCTCATTTAATTCTCTAAGAAGAAAAACCTCAATTTTAGCGCCCGTTTTTTCTTTGTTCCCATACATTCTTGCAGGAAATACTTTGGTATTATTGATAACGAAAACATCATTTTCATCAAAGATTTCAAGAATATCTTTAAATTTCTTATGTTGAATAGTTCTGGCCTTTCTATCAACCACCATTAATTTACATTCATCGCGTTGCTTAGATGGGTCTTGTGCAATAAGGTTGGCTGGTAATTCAAACTGGAATTTTGATAATTTCATTTAATGTATAATATGGGTAAAAAAGGGTGCAAAATTAATATAAAAATAACATATTACCAAATGAAATACCCTATCTCTGTTACACCTGTCTAAAGTTTCATAGAGGTTGAATGAATGTCCATTGAATGGAATTTAAGCAATAGATGTCATTGATTTAAAGTACATTTTCTTTTTTGGCATAAACATTGTTTATTTGTACACATGAGATTATTATTACTATCCTTGTTAACTTTTTCATTTGCTGCAACGGCCAGTGCGAATGACACCACTAAACAAAAACAAACTTTACCTTCTGTACAAGTTAAAACCTTGGATGGTAAAACTGTGAACATTCAGGATTATGGCAAAACGGGAAAAATAACCATCATTTCTTTTTGGGCTACCTGGTGTGGACCATGTATTAAAGAATTAGACAACGTTCTAGATGTATACGATGAGTGGCAAAAGAAATATGGATGTGAAGTTATTGCGGTAACCATAGACGATTCTAGAAACATTCCAAAAGTAAAACCATTTGTAAATGGAAAAGGTTGGCCTTTTACAATTTTAACAGATGAGAATAAAGATTTAGCAAGGGCTTTGAATGTTAATAACCCTCCACAAGTTTTATTATTAGACCAACAAGGTAATATTGTATATGTACACAACGGCTATACAGAGGGAAGTGAGTTGGAGTTAGAAGAACAAATGAAAAAACTAATTAAGTAATTAATCAGTTACGGGTTGAAGAATACCATCCCTTAAATCATATACCCACCCATGTACTTTTACATCAGAATTATTTTTAACAAAATCTATTTCTTTTATTTTATTGGCTCCTTCTAATACATTCAGTTCAACCATTTTTTTGTGCTTATCTTCTTCTGTTGCGAGCGCATCGATAATGGCTGCATTTTTTGAATAAATATTTTTTATTTTTTTAAGCCAAACATCCATGTTGCCAAAACTTTCTTGGGTCATGGCTGCCTTTATTCCACCACAGCCATAATGTCCACAAACGATGATATGTTTTACTTTTAAATATTCAACAGCATATTGAATCACGCTCATAATATTAATGTCATTGATGTCAACTACATTTGCTATATTTCTATGTACAAACATTTCGCCTGGCTCTGTATTGGTGATTTCATTGGCTGGCACCCTACTATCGGAACAACCTATCCATAAAAAATCAGGCTCTTGAATAAAAGCCAATTTATGAAAATATTCCTTATCTCTGTGCACTTTATCTGCCGCCCAAGCCTTATTTTCTAAAAAAATTTTGTTGAGAATTTCCATTAGACTAATTTAAATATTGAATGTGGTTTCGTAGCAGTAGTTTTAACTGTTATACGAATATTTTTATTTTTTGCCGATTGAATAAAATCATCAATTGTTTCAATGATGTCAATATCCACAAAATCGGCTTTAGTTGCATCAATTAATAAATGCGCACCATCTGGAACTTGGTTTAACAAAGCTTTTAAATTTTTCTTATTTAGGAAGGAAACATCTTTATTAAATCTCAATAAATAATTTCCTTTATCTTCATAAATCATTATGGAAGTTTTATAATTACTAATTAAAATAAAACATAAACTTACAGCAATGCCAACAATTACACCGATTAATAAATCTGTAAATAGTATAGCAAGTATCGTGATGATAAAAGGTAAAAAACGATTGAATTTTCGTTTATATTCATCAATAAAAATGGCAGGTTTAGAAAGTTTATAACCTACGTGAATCAGAATGGCAGCCAATGCTGCTTTTGGAATTAGATTAATATAAGGTGACAACAGGAGTATACTTAGCAATAACAAAATACCATGGAAGATAGTTGACCATTTGGTTTTGGCACCAGCATTTACATTGGCAGATGTTCTTACTATAACAGATGTTATTGGGAGGCCTCCAATAAGTCCAGACGCTATGTTCCCTATACCCTGTGCCATTAATTCTTTATTTGCTGGAGTAATTCGTTTATAGTGATCGATTTTATCACCTGCTTGTATGCTTAACAATGTTTCTATGCTGGCAACAAATGCAATGGTTATGCCTAATTGCCATACTGCTGGATTTGTTAATTGTCCATAATCTGGAAAATTCCATGTAGTTAACACATTCCTGTCAATTTTGGGAACATCACTTAAATGAAATCCTTGTAATTCAAAACTAGGGAAAAAATTGATGTAAATAACATTCATAAGAATTCCCAATAATACCACAATCAATTGTGAAGGTATATAATGTGAAAAAGTAAAACGATCCATTGCTTTCGAATTCCAAGCAATGAGAATCACCAATGAAAGGAAGGCAATGAAAAAAGCACCCCAATTTAAATCGAGGATAGCGTAATATATTTCAGTAAAAGTGTTATTTCCATCATCCTGAATAAACTCTTCATCTCCTTCGTAATCGAAATCATATCCCAAAGCATGTGGAATTTGTTTCAAAATTAACAATAGGCCTATTGATACCAGCATTCCACTTATAACAGCGCCTGGTATAAAATCACCTAAAACGCCTGCTTTTATTTTACTTAAAATAAATTGAAATACACCTGCTAAAACAACTGCCAACAAGAAAGCTTGGTAGCTTGGTAATTCATTTAATCCGGTTAATACAATGATGGTTAAGCCAGCGGCAGGACCACTCACACTGGTGTTCGAACCACTTAATAAGCCCACTACAATACCCCCTATTATTCCAGCAATAATTCCAGAAATAATTGGTGCCTTACTCGCCAATGCAATACCTAAACAAAGCGGCAGTGCAACCAAATACAATACAATTGAGGATCTTAAATCTTGTTTGAAATAAGTTTTCATAATAACAATTTGCAAAGAAAAGCTTTTTTTTAATATTCATTTCTTTTTAAAAAAAACTCACCTTCAATTCCATAAAAATGAAGGTGTTTAATTTTTTTCAGTGCATTAGTCATTCAAATTTTAGCAGATTAAAGTCATCATAATATCTTTAAAAAGTTTAAAAAATAAACCCGCACTTGCCTGGCAAATGCGGGTTACAACAAATTAAATATACGAGAATTAGTTTTTTATTTTTCGGGAGGCCAATGGATGATTAGAAAGGGCCTTGTGATTTTCCAATCCAATTATTTGGAAATTACCACCGTTGGCATTGTACTCATGTTCAAAATGATGGATAAATGCCATGAACGAGTGATCTACCAAATTAGTGGCGGATAGGTCGACTTTAACATTTTCTTTTGGTGCTAAATTTGTCAATACCTTTTTGTATCCTAATAAATTTGAGAAGACAGCAGCACCAGCTATTTTTATATTTGTTGACCCATCTGATTTAATAAGTTCATAGTTAGATTTAAATAAACTTTTAAATGAAGCTCCGTTGTACAGATGAAATAAAAATTTAACGATGATACCAGCGGCTATTCCTAATAATAAATCTTCCATCAGTGTTACAATAATAGTAACAAGAAAAATAGCCAATTGCTCTTTACCTATATGGTAAGTATGAATAAATTCTTTAGGTGCTGCCAAACGAAATCCGGCAAAAATAAGCATCGCAGCCAATGCCGCATTGGGAATTAATTCAATTACCGGAATCATTAATAACATGGCCATTAATAGGAATACACCATGAAAGAAATTAGACCATTTTGTTTTTGCGCCAAAACCAACATTGGAGCCACTTCTAACCACCTCCGAAATCATTGGTAATCCTCCCAATAATCCTGAAACTGCATTACCTGCTCCTAATCCTATTAAATCGCCATTATAACTAGATTCTCTTTTATAGGGGTCCAGTCCATCCACAGCTTTCACGGTTAATAAGGATTCCAAACTATTGACAAATAAGAACATAAAAACATATTTCCAGAAAGGGAAAGTACCAATGGCCGAAAAGTCGGCATTCAAACTAATATTACCCCAAAAATCGCCAATTTTAACCAATGAATAATCGTGTTTAAAATGCCAATAAAGTCCCATTGGCACAGCTAATAACAGCACAATCATAGGAGCAGGAATTTTCTTAAGAAAATTCAATTTTACCTTTGGTAAAGCAAACATTAGCAATAGAGAGATTAGTCCTACTGCCGCTAAATGTGCATGGGATTCCGAAATAAATTTTGGAATGTTAGCTAATAATTCCAAAGGTTTCTGCCCTTTATAAACCATCGGGTCATCTCCCATTAATACTGGAATTTGTTTGGCAATAATGATAATACCAATAGCCGCCAACATACCATGCACCGCTGAATGCGGAAAGAAATCACTCAAAGATCCCAGTTTCAAAAATCCGAAGACAATTTGTATAAGCGCCATCACTACGATTATACCGCATGCCATGTGAACGGGATTGTGCCCAGCAAATCCTAATGTGTTCATATCAGCTACTGCAGCCGCACAAACAGTTATTAAGCCTGCAGCAGGTCCTTTGATGGTTAGTGGGGATACCTTAAAAAAGCTGACAAACAAACCACCAACCATCGCAGTTAGTACGCCCATGGCAGGTTCGAATCCGCTGGCTTTTGCTATGCCTAAACTGAGTGGCAAAGCGAGTAAAAAAACTAAGAATCCAGTAACTGAATCTGTTTTCCAGTTTTCTTTTAAACCGGCAAGGCCAGTTTTTGGCAAAATTTTGTTGTCCATATGATTATTGATTAAATATTTTTAAATGAAGATTTGATATTGAACAGTGAAGCAATTTTTTCTAACACCTGATTGCACCTTGGCGCTTGCATCAATAGAATAGGTTGGCCTATTTTGCCAATCAATACTAATTTTGGCATTGTGACCTTTAATTAACCAATTGACACCCGCATTGTACAGATTCATTTTTTGATTTCCCAAACGATCAAACTGTGCCATGGTAAAGGAAGCATATGGCATTAATTGGCCCGACTTTAATAAATTTTTTGGCAGCAAATAACCGCACTGCGCATAAATAACACTTCCAGTTCCAAACATTGGAAAGGCATTGCCATAGGTAGGACCTTGACCAGTAATGCTGTTCGTTTTATTTAAACCGGTGGCCGTAGCAGGATTCATAGGACCATTATATCGCAAATAATTGGTACCATAATTGGTTTTAAAATAACCTGCATAGGCAGATATGGCCGTTCCTTTCTCCTTGTTTAAAGGCATATCCAGAAAACTTTCTACACACAATAGCACCATATTTTGATAAGCTATAGAATCGTTGGCTGTAGGGCGATTCCACATGGCATTTTTTTGATAAGTTGCCCCACATGCGATGTTAAATATTTTCTTTTTACCCAAGTATGTGCCGGTCATGTAAGGGGTTGTATGATTCTCGTGCTCAAAAAATTGCCACATCAAATACGTTTGCAATTGCTTGTGCCTGCCTATTGATGCAAAACTCGAATATTGAAACGCAGGAACTGGTGCAGCTCCATTGGATGTGATAGGGAAAGGATCACTGAGCAATAATCGGTAATCCAAATGGGAAACCTGGCCGCGTGCATAAATGCTCAATTTTCTACTGAACTGATCCGTTTGATCTGTTGTGGCTTGAGCAAATACAGGCACATCCATGGTCATAATAGATGAAATGGATGGCTGAGAAAACCGCGATAGGCCATTGGCTATGGTTAAACCCCCTCCTAGTTTTAATTGATTGCCTTTGCTTACTTTATATTCACACAACGCATCGTGAAAGAAAGCAGCATTTTTTCTATTACTAGTAGCGTTGTATTGCGCATTAAAATTGTTCTGTCCAAATTGAAAATAGATAAATACTTTATCAGTTATTTGCCCGAACAATTGCATTCTTGTTCTTCTTAAACCGATATCAAATGTTTGTTTGGCAAGTTCACCATCTACCTTTGTTTGAGGATTGCTCTCGTTGTAACGCATCCACACTTGATTGCAAAAAGTAGCTTGAAAATAATGGGTTCCCTCTTCGTTCAAATTAAATTTTAACGCCTCCTTCTCTTTTGGTTTGACAGGTAGAATACTGGCTTTAGAGCTTGAGTCTTTAACCTGGGCTGTTAGTTGTAACAGTGGAAAAAGAGATATTAAAAAAAATATTTTTTTCATATAATTATTTTTATTTTATGATGATTTATAGGGATTGTCATGGTATGTTTTTACATGGGGTCCAAGGAAAAGACGCGCATACATTCGCACAAGCGCAATGCCATCTATAATAAATGCTGTAGCGGTAATTAGCGCAAGCAAAAATTGGTTTTCATGAATATGACTAAATATTAAATCCTCTCCAATAAAAGTTGGCGTTATAGGGAAACCAGTTAGACCTAAACAAGCCAACAGAAATACAAACGCAATTTTAGGATGCTCGTATACATGTCCGTAAAACTGATTGAGGTCTATTTTACCTTCCAATTTTTTTAATCTTAACAGCGCTATGTAACCAATTATCCCAGAAATAACAATTCCACTTAAATAAAAATGTGCATCACTTAATTCAAAATGTTCATTGAACGAAATTGCAAGGGCTATCCAAAAATGATTCATTATAATTAATGTCCAACACAGAAATGCACTTCTCCTTTCAGAGAATGATTTAATAACCATTATTAAACCTATTAGAGAAAAAACAATTGGAAGGTAGTGCCGTATTGTAGGTGATAAGATATCATCATGATACAAGCAAAATAGACCCATAGCATACGTTGGTCCTAATAAATAAACAACCTGATTCATTGTTAAGAAATTAAATCTTTTACCAGTTTGTTTTAATGGTTTCCATAATATAAAACTCATTAATTTATCGAGGTTCCATTCTTTAATACTCAATAGATAAATAGAATATTCTATTTTCTTTGGCCATCTGTCCTCGAAGCTATGCAAGCGGGGTTTGTAATTATAGAATTGCTCTCTTATTAAGTAACTTACTATTGATGGAGATACCAATAATTGATAGGTTCTAAGAAAAGCATTGCCTGCAAAATGTATCAGCGCTAAATTTTCAAAACCTAAAGCTACCTCTATAAAAATTAAGCCAATCTGAGAGATGGAGCCATATGCAATCTGACTTTTAACGGATGATTGGACCCTTGCAATTAATGAGGCAATAATACTTGTTGTTAATCCTAATAAGACAATTACAACCCTAACAGATGTTTGATGTTCCCATAATTCATAGGTTCTTAGCAATAAAAAAACGCCCAAATGAACGGACAAAGAACCATAAAAAATTGCGCTTGAAGGTGTCGGCCCTTCCATGGCTCTTGGCAACCAAGATGAAAAAGGCAATTGAGCTGATTTAGCAGCAGCTGTTAATAAAATCATTAATGCAACAAAGGCACCTATTATGGTTGGATTTTCCAAGAAATGACTTATTAGTTCATCATTTTTTAATTGTAAAAAAGTAATATTTCCGTGAAATAAATGATGGCATGCCCACATGGCCAGTATTAGCCCAACGTCTCCAATTCTATATATTGAAAATACTTTGATCGCATTTTTCACAGGCAAATATCGGTTTCTATAAAAGGCTATTAAGAGAAAAGATGTAATACCCAATATTTCCCAACCAATAAAAAGTGTTTCTAAATTTCCTGCAAAAATGGCAATGTTATAACCCAGATAGAAAAATAGAATGGTATTGAAGAATCTTTTATAACCAATCTCCCTATGCAAATAGGCTTTACTGTAGATAGTAACCATGAAGGTTAAAGAGGCGCCAACAAAAAAGTATACGGCTGTTATTTTATCAAAACAAAAATCAATAAAGAACTCATAGTTATCTGTTTTTAATATTACAATATCTTTTAGATCGAGTGTTTTTTGGTCATTAGCAATCCAAAAGCCAAGAAAAACAAAAAAACCAATTAGGTGCAACCCAACAGTAAAGAAGGCTGTTCTCGAGAGTATCAATTCCTTCTTCCCCGGAATGAACAAACTAATAAAAAATCCTATAAATGGAATTAATATGAAAAAATTAAGTACTGTGTTCATTTTTTATTTGATTAGATAAACTGGAATATTTTCCTTTTCGGTTTCAATAATAGCTTGGATATTATCGGTAGAATGTATGATGTCAATTGTAGTTTCATATTTAGTGAATTCGCCATTTTCAAAAAGATATTGTTCTTTCGTCTCCGGATTCAACGCAACCAAATGCACCCATTCATTTATAAACCATTCATATGTTTCGGGTACTTTCTGAATAACTGATAATACGACATCTGGAAAATGCTCTATGATAATAAGTAATCTCACGGGATCATGAACTTCTATCATCTGGGAAGGCAATCCTGGGCGCAAATCTCCATCAATCCCATTCGCTACCCCAAATAAACCCATGACATTGTGAGGCAACTTTGTGCCCGCTCCTAATTTTTGATTATCAACACGCGAAAAGAAATATTCTAAATTAATACCACCACAAACAGGGCCAAGAGGTTTAACAATGTTAAGTAACAATTTACCATCTGGATCAATTTTATAGTCATATGAATTTAAAAATGATCTCCTATCCAAAAATAATCCTTTTGAAAGCTCCCTGCTGCCAACAATACAGAGCGTATTTGTTGCGTGGTTCAATTCTGGTCTGGGTTCAAATAATGAAACAGATCTTCTTAAAATTTTGGCGTGAATTTTAGCGGAAGGTAGATGCGTGTTAATAGATTCAAATCTTCTTGACCTTTCTTTTGAATTCTCATCTAAAGCTTGACTAAATACTCTTTCATTCCTTTTGTGAATTGCTAAATTTACTATTGATAAAGACCCTTCATCGTAAAAAGCAATTTCGTCTCTTGTTGTATCGTGTAATCCTCCCATAAACTGAGTTTCTTCTGGAATCACAATACCTTTTGTAACCAATAGTTTTCTTACTTCAGGATGATTGGCCATGTAGCACATCACTCTGGCGTTTACAGAACCTGGTCTACCAGAACATGCACCACAATCATAAGCTGCATAATGTGGATTATTGACACTACTTGAACCGTGACCTACAATATATACTATGGGGGCAAAATCTTTTACAAGTCCTATACTTAGCAATAAACCTGCCACTCTCTCGGCCATTTCATCTACTTTAAAACCAACTTGAAGGTTATTCTCGTTTGGCACATTTTCTTTATATTCAATGGTCAGTTTAGAAACCTTATCCATGTGTCTAAAGGAATAAGCTGTAGCAGGGCTCATGGAAGGGCGAAAAATATTGACAAATAGTTTGAGTGCAGACCAGAAACCAAGGGTTTGAGAAATTAACCATCCACTAAAAAGGGAATGACTATTTTTAGCAAAGTGAGCATCTGTTTCTCTTTTTGCAATAGTATCAACTTCCTTTATCAAGAACTTAGGAGTAACTGGTGCTGGACATTGTTTGGTGTAAGATTTACCATGCTCTGGTTGAAAGAAAAACTCCACACTAAAAAAGCCAGGTGTACCATATGTTTCGCATGCAGGATCAAATTTTTCTAAATAGGTTCTCAAAGATATTTCTCTATCATCTATGCAAAACATAGCCTGAAAACTTTTATGTAACATTTTTTCAGCATTTACATTTTCGGTTTTCATTCCAACAAGTACTTGATCATAATAACTCCATTCAAATGCTTCTTGCCAAATGGCCATAACTTCTGAAAATTCATTAAAAGGCACTGCTGAAAAGAGTTTTTCAGGTCGGTGCTTTAACCCAGATACCAAAGGTTTCCAACCATTACCAAATTTACTATCCAATGCATCTACCTCTAGCAAAAGTTCAAAAATAATGAGGTCGTGCATAGAAATTTTACGTGTATCTAAAAGGGTTTGAGGAAAATCTTCTATGGTAGAAACCATTCCCGACCATCCCTGATGGGCGAATTGTTGATCAAAAAGATATTGTTCGTAAAGTGATTCATCTCCAACAAGCATTTCTAACAATGACTTTATACTGCATCCAGAGTTATCTTCATCGTAATTAATCAATAAATTTCTTACCCGTTTAGATTTAAAAAAACTATTATAAGTATTCTTCTCCAATTCTTTTATAGAAGCAAGAAAACCTTTGTTCCAAACTGGAAAATTCCAAATAGCTATTCCTTGGTCGAGGTAACTGCATAAAATTCTAAAAAGAATGGGCTGTATGACTAGGTCTAAATCAATAAAGAACTCTTTTTTCCAATTGGCCCTTAAAGCTCCAATTCTAGGCAAATTAGATTCATCGTAATTGCCCAAAACAACTTTACTCTGCCATTCTTTTAATGCTAATTTTCCTTGTCTTTTTGTAATAACTGTTTCTAATACTTTATTATTAATCAACCCCTCTTGGTTCATTTTCCTAAATTCATCAATTGGCAGGGCAACTTTGTATCCAAAAATTTCGGAGGCATTTCTTATGGCATCAAAAAAATGCATGTTTTGAAATGCATGAAGCGTGTTGTGATGAATAAAGTCTTTTAATGGTGCCTGAGCCGGAAGATAATGCTTCAGATTGTGAATCATCTGGTGTTCATCAAATGGGGCAATTTGGGTATTCATCATTGATATTTGATATTATTTATTTTTGCGGGAATTCTGACCTGCAGCGTTTAAATTAATTTATTTCAAATTTTAATGCATTGTCAAATTATGTTCAATTCTCAAATGAAAAAAATGGAAAAATGGAAATTGCAAATATTATAGCGCCTTTGCATTGGGCGTTAATTGGGTTTTAGAACCCCAATTTCAAATAAGTAGGGAACAATAACTGATATTTAGAGAACATTGACTTTGGAAATGTTCAGTCCAATTATTATTGATGCGAATACTCAACTGACTACAAAAATTATAATCAAAAAATTGATTGGTACCAAATTCTATTAAAGTTGCACCGGGAAGAAATAAAAACTGGTTGTTCAGGGATGTGTTATTTTCAAATACATCCTCCACTTCAGAAACCTGATATTTGCTAGAGGCCTTACATTCAGAGATAGAATCTATGGTGAGGTTCACCCATAATAACGCAATTATGGTTATTAAAATGGTAGAAGCTATGTTTTTCCTCTTTTTCAAATGATAACTAATATAAACAAATACTATACCAAAATAGAAGAATAATAAAATAAAAAAATCCCACTCTTTTGAAGTGGGATTCTAGATATGTTTAATTGATTATTTGGATTCTTGATCTTCCAATACAATACCGGAAACACCTTTATATGGTGACTGAACATATAATACAGAACGAACATTTTTCAAGTTAGTTTTTCTAACTCTGGTGAATTCCTTATTACGTCTGTCTTTCCTCATTAATCTTGTAACTGCCATAATCTTTTTATTTAAGGGTGCAAAAGTAAGAATAAATTCCTAAATCTACAAAATGTTTTTTAATTATTTAAGACTAAATTTGGTTGACCCTATTTTGTAGCCCTCCGCAAAAATTTCAACAGTATACTCTCCTGCTTTGTACTCACCTTGCTTTTTGCAGTATACAATTTGTTCAGTTCTTTCGTTTTTGTAATCAACAGTCTTCATTTCGGTGTACAAGGTTTCAGTCCCATCAACCTTTGTTGTTTGCACTTTAGTGGCAATTGGAGCGCCGTCAGGACCAATTATTTTAACAAAAATATCTTTTTCTCCAGCATCTGCAATTTCATTTTTTTCTATCGTAAATCTCACTTTAATTTCTTCTACTTTGTTGGCCTTGGTTGTTTCCAATTCTTTTTTTCCGAAAATTTTTCTTTCTCTAACACCTGTTGCAGAAATAGCGCCTGTATTTAATTTTTTTGCTATCCCAATGGTTCTATTTTTGGAATCTATTGTTCTCGCTTGCTCGGCACTTTTCAATTGTTCTGCAGTAAGGGTTTGATTCAAGCCTTCGTTAGCAGTTGTTAGCTCAGCATTCTTTTGAGTTAATTGATCAATTTGTGCTTTGTAATCTTCAATTTGGTTGCGCAAAGCTGCGATTTCTGATTTGGCTTTTTGCAATTCAGATGCCGATAATTTGCCTTTGCTAAGCAATATCTTAATCTGTGTTATTTTTTGAGCAATGGCCTCATCTCTTTCTGTTAATTTGCCCTCTAGTCCTTGATTTGCTTCTTGAAGAGATTTTATTTCAGCTTCGGCAGCTTGTAGTTCGGTTGTTAATTGCGTATTTTGGGTTGTAATGGTATCTACCTTTGCGATTAACTCATTTTTCTTATGGTTAGTCATGTAAAGATTTACCCCTATGCCTATGTTTAAAATCAATAAGGCGCCAATTAATATGGCTAAATAGGTTTTACTTTTTTTGTCTTTTTCGTTCTGTTGGATTTCCATATCTGATATGCGATTATGATACAAACGTAGGACTTTTTTTTAATTAATTGAGGGATTTTTATCTACAAAGCGTACAATATTCAGGAATGCAAATAGTTTACAATTGATCTTTTAATTCTTCTAAGAAGGATTTTATCTTGATTAAACTGCTTACTGCCCTTTGTTGCTTGCTCATTTGGGTATTGTTTTTTATCATAAATTCATTCGCGCCTTGGAGAGTATATCCTTTTGATTTCACTAAAAAGTATATTGTTTTAAGGTCTTCTATGTTTTTTAAGGAATACAAGCGATCCCCTTTTCTATTCTTTTGAATACCTTGTAAACAATTAAATTCAGTTTCCCAAAATCGAAGCAGGGAGGATGAAACATCTAATATTTTTGTTACCTCGCCTATGCGATAAAACAATTTTTTATCTTCAGTATTTGAATTTGAATCTACCATATTAATCGAATGATTGATTAGGTGCTGAAGCCCTTTCAAGCATTTTTTGGTATTCAATATCTGTTAAATCATTGTAAAAAAAGAATGCGGGATTCAAAGCTTCCCCATTTTTATGAACTTCATAATGCAAATGTGGTGCAGTGGATTTACCAGTGCTACCAATCAATCCAATTAATTGCCCCCTGGTAACCTTTTGTCCCACTTTTACTTTGAACTTGCTCAAATGTCCAAATAAGGTTTCAAATCCATTACCATGGTTAATAACAATGTGTTGGCCATAGCCCCAAATCTCTGTTTTTACCATTGAAACAACACCATCTGCTGTGGCATATACTTCCACACCTCTTGGTGCTGTGAAATCTATTCCTGCATGAAACCGTTGAGTTCTATAAAAAGGATCTGTTCTGTATCCAAAACCTGAACCAATTCTGTCGAGTTCTTTGTTGGAGACAGGTTGAATGGCTGGTATTCTTGCTAAATATTCTTTCTTATTTTTGGCCATAATAAGCAAATCATCAAAACTTTTACCTTGAATTTCCATTTGTTTATTCAATTGATCCATTTTAGTATTGAGTTCAATTAACAATTCAGAGTTTGGCAATTTTCTTAGTTCATTGTATTTTTCATTACTGCCAAAGTTTTGCTGCCAAGCCTTTTCATTTACTGGTTCGCTCTCATAAATAGATCGATAAACAGAAATATCCTTTTCCCTTATTTTATTTAATTCCGAACTCAATCCGTTCAATCGGGTATCAATATTCTCCAACTCCGCCTCTATCTCTGTATTGGCAGATTTTAGTTTCTTCTCATCAGGTGAGTCGACAAAACGCGAAAAAATAATAAAGAATATAAATCCTAATATGACAGAAAACGAAAAAACGCCTATACTTCTTAGAAAAATGAACCATTTGCTCAGTTTGTATTTCTCATAACTGAGTGTTTTTGGATTAAAGAAATATTTGGTTTTTGCCATGCTGATTTACTCTGTGGGTTTCTTTACTTTTGCAAAATAATTTAAACGTCAAAATTAGCAGAATAATTTAATAAAGTATGATAAGTGCAAAAGAAATACGATTAACATTTTTAGAATTCTTCAAAAATAAACAACATACCATTGTTCCTTCGGCTCCCATTGTCGTTAAGAACGACCCAACCCTTATGTTCACCAATGCCGGAATGAATCAATTTAAAGATTTCTTCCTAGGCAATAAAAAAGCCCCCTATAATAGAGCGGCAGATACCCAAAAATGTTTGCGCGTTAGCGGAAAACATAATGATTTAGAAGAAGTAGGTGTAGACCATTACCACCATACAATGTTTGAAATGTTAGGCAATTGGAGCTTTGGTAATTATTTTAAAAAGGAAGCGATTGCATGGAGTTGGGAGTTGCTAACCGATGTTTATAAAATAGATGAAAATAGATTGTATGTTACTGTATTTGAAGGTGACGAAAAAGAAGGTTTGGCATTCGACCAAGAAGCCTACGATTGTTGGGCCCAATTAATAGATACTTCAAGAATTTTAAAAGGAAATAAAAAAGATAATTTTTGGGAAATGGGCGATACTGGCCCCTGCGGCCCTTGCAGTGAAATACACGTTGACATGCGAAGTGATGAAGAACGCGCTGCTATTGGTGGCGATACATTGGTAAATAACGACCACCCAGAAGTTATAGAAATCTGGAACAATGTGTTCATGGAATTTAACCGAAAAGCTGATAATAGTTTAGAAAAATTACCTGCTCAACATGTGGATACCGGAATGGGTTTTGAGCGATTGACAAGGGTTTTACAAGGTAAAAAATCAAACTATGATACGGATATTTTTCAACCACTGATTAAAGAACTTGAAATATTAACGGGTAAATCATATACAGGAAGTGCCAGTCAACAGGACATTGCTTTTAGAGTCATTGCCGATCATGTGAGGGCTGTTGCATTCTGCATTGCCGATGGTCAATTACCTGGAAATAATGGTGCGGGTTATGTAATCAGAAGAATACTAAGACGTGCACTCAGATACGGATACAGTTACCTTGGAATGCGAGAATCATTTATTCATAAACTTCTACCTGTATTATCCAGAGAATTTGGAGATACATTTAACGAAATAAGACAACAACAGGATTTTGTAAAAAAAGTAATTCAAGAAGAAGAAAATTCCTTTTTAAGAACTTTGGAAAGAGGCATACAAATGATTGAAGATGGATTTCATGCTGCTGAAAAGGCTAAAACTGATTTACCAATCCAGACAACTGTTATATACCCTGGTGAAAAAGCATTTGTGCTCTATGACACTTTCGGATTTCCTATAGATTTGACACAGCTTATTTTAAAAGAAAAAGGTTGGGAAGTAGACTTGGAAGGATTTCAAAAAGAACTTCAGATTCAAAAAGAACGCAGTCGTTCCGATGCACAAAAAGAAACTGGTGATTGGCAATATTTAACGGATGATGATAATGAAGAATTCATAGGATATGATTTTCTTGAGGCCACTATTAAGGTGATGAGATACCGCACTGTAAAAGTAAAAGATAAAGAACAATACCAACTGGTATTTAATATTACTCCCTTTTATGCGGAAAGTGGCGGACAGGTTGGAGATACTGGTACTTTAAAAGGAATTATTAATGGAGAAGAAATATTAATTACGGATACTCAAAAGGAAAATGACTTAATTATTCATTATGTCAATGCATTGCCAAAAGACCATTCACAATCTTTTATTGCTAAAGTTGATGAAACCAATCGCGCTTTGTCTATGTGTAACCATAGTGCTACCCATCTTTTGCATGCGGCATTAAAACAAGTTTTAGGTAAGCATGTAGCCCAAAAAGGCAGCTTGGTAAATGCTGAATATTTGCGTTTCGATTTCAGTCATTTTGCAAAAGTAACCGAAGAAGAATTAAAGCAGGTTGAAAAAATTGTGAATGAAAAAATTGCAGAAAATATTCCATTGAGTGAACAACGCAATATCCCTATTAAGCAAGCTTTAGATGAGTTAGGCGCCACTGCGTTATTTGGCGAAAAGTACGGCGACCTTGTTCGTGTTATCACCTTTGATAAAAATTATTCGGTAGAATTATGTGGTGGCACCCATGTTATGAATACAGGTATCATTAGAAGATTTAAAATTAGTTCTGAAAGTTCCGTTGCAGCTGGTGTTCGTAGAATTGAAGCCATAACTAATAATAAGGCGGATGAGTATTATTCTGATATTGAATTTCAGTTTAAAAATATTCAACATGTGCTAGGCGACCCCAAAGATTTAGAAGCTGCCATTCTTAAATTATCCACCGAAAAAAATGAGCTTCAAAGAAGAATAGATCAATTTGAGACTGAAAAAGCACAACAGATAAAAGCTGAACTCAAATTGAAAATTCAGACATTTGAAAATGGTATCACTGTTTTATCCGAAAGAATTGATGGTATTTCGGCAGAACAATTAAAAAATATTTGTTTTCAATTGAAAAATGAAATTTCCAATTTATTTGGAATCATTGTTTCTGCGATAAGTGAAAAACCTATGATTACAATCTTCTGTTCAGATAAATTAGTGAGCGAGTTTGGTGTAAATTGTAGTTCTCTTGTGCGCGATTTGGCTAAACTCATTGAGGGTGGAGGTGGTGGACAGCCTTTCTTCGCAACTGCGGGAGGTAAAAACACCAGAGGTTTGGAGGAGGTTTTGCAACAAGGGAATAAACTTGCCCAAAAATTCAGCATAGCAATTGAAAATTCAAAACAATAATTAAATCAAAATGAATTTTATATATCTCAGTAAAAGAAAAATACTTCAGTTACTTTTTTTAAGCAAATACAATAAAAATTATTCCAATGAATTTGAAACCATTGGAAATGATTATGGCTTCATGATTGTTCCTAAAAATACAATAAAGCACGACTCTGCAATATTGTCATTTGGTGTTGGCGAAGATATTGAAGCGGAAATTGAATTGATAAAAAAGTATAATTGCACAGTTCAGTTATACGACCCAACTGATATTTCCGTGCGTTATATTGCTCAGATAAAAAGTGAGTTGAAAACCACAAACGAACAGAGTATTGCCGATAAAATTATTTTTCACGCGGCCGCGTTGTGGAAAGAAGTTGGCACTGTTAAATTTTTTAAACCTAAGGAAGAAAATTTTGTTTCACACTCTATCAATAATATCGATGCCACCGGACAATTTGTTGAAGTACCCAGCGAAACGCTTAATAGCATTATGGGTAAATTAAAGATTGGTCAAGTTGATTATATTAAAATGGACATTGAAGGTGCAGAATATGAAGTTCTTCAAAATATGTTGGAGGATAAAATTAATTTTAAAGCCATTTATCTTGAATATCACTATAATCGAAATCATTCTGTTTCGGAGGATATTATGAATATTCGCAACTCCCTTAAAAGTTTGGTCTCCTTGAATTACAGAATTATCTATTGCAGCCGTTTTAGATATTTTTGCCTGGTCAAAAAATTGTAATTTTTTTCTACTAAGAAACAAGCATTAAAAAAAACCTTATTTTCGCTTTTTACACCTTATTTCAAAAGCGATGAATAAACTCCTACCTAGACCTAAAGCAATCCTTGTATGCTTAATTTTACTTAAATCATTTTCTTTAGAACTACAAGCTCAAAAATTTACACTTGAGCCCAATTGGTGGACACCTAATGGACAAGTAAATGCCATAGTAAAAGATAGTGCTACAAATTCGCTTTTTTTAGGAGGAAGCTTTACGGATGTTGGTCCTTCGGAAACCTACGGCACTCAAATTGATTCAGCCTCTGGCCGTCCTGATTTTAAATTTGCCAATCCCAATGCTACTGTTTATGCCTCGGTTCCGGATGGAAATGGTGGCTGGTACATTGCTGGCAATTTTTCAAAAGTTGGCGATAGTGCAAGAAGTCGTATTGCGCATTTAGATAGTAATGGCAAGGTTACAAGCTTTTTAAACCAAGGTGTTGGATTTAATAATATTGTAAGAACCCTGCTCTTAAAAGGCAATACCTTATATGCCGGTGGTGACTTTACAGGCTTTGGATACTTTAAAAAATATGGTGCTCAAATAGATGCATATACTTCAGCGATAGATAATCGCTTTCCGGAGCCGAATGGCAATGTATATACTTCCGTTTCGGATGGCAATGGTGGTTGGTATATTGGAGGTACCTTTACCATGGTTGGAGATAGTGTAAGGAACCGAATTGCACATATTCTTTCTAATGGAAAGGTAGATAGATGGAATCCCAATGCCAATAATACAGTATGGACCATTGTTGTGAAAAGTGGTATTGTATATGCTGGAGGCGATTTTACCTTTATTGGCGGTGTAACCCGAAGCAAAATTGCCGCAATAGACACCGTGGCAAGTGCCAACATCAAAACATGGAATCCAACCGCCAATAATACTGTTTCTTCCATGGTAATATATAATAACACCATGTTTGTTGGGGGTACTTTTACAAATATCGGCAACCAAAACAGAGATTATTTAGCGGCTCTTAACCTTCCATCTGGAGGTGCTACCTCTTGGAATTCAAACTGCAATGCTTACGTTACATCTTTAGCTTTGGGTGTAGATTTATTATATGTGGGTGGCAATTTTACAGGAATAGGCGGACAGGTAAGAAATAGATTAGCAGCTTTGGATATATCTTCATCTGCCGCAAATGCGTGGAATCCTAATTCTTCCAATGTCGTCTATTCCATAGTACCGAATGGTAAAACGATATATGTAGGTGGCTTATTTAACTCAATAGGGGGACAATCTAGATTTTATTTAGCGGCATTAGATTCTATTTCTGGCAATGCACGTCCATGGGCTCCCAATCCGAATTCGAGTGTAAGAACCTTGATATTGAAAAATAATATCTTATACGCTGGTGGTGATTTTTTGACCATGAATTTGATAACAAGAAACAGATTAGCTGCATTTGATACAACAACTGGTAATTTAACGTCCTTTGTTTCAAGCGCCAATAATTCAATATATACCATAAGTGTTAATGCAAGTAATTTATACATAGGTGGTACTTTTACATTATTAGGCAGTGCGAACAGAAACCGATTGGCAGCTATTGACATTACAAATGGCAATCTTATCAATTGGAATCCTGATGCTAATAACACTGTTCAAAATATTTACACTTCTAATAATACAATTTATGCAGGCGGTAATTTTACCAATATTGGCGGTCAGCTCAGAAATTCAATTGCTGCAATTAATATGACTACAGGATTTGCGACTTCTTGGAATCCGAATTGCACAGGAACTGTTTATAGTATTAATCAAGTTGGAAAAGTTATAATAGTTGCTGGTTCACTAACAAAAATTGGTGGTCAGAATAGAAATAACATTGCAGCTATTGATTCTACCACCGGATTGGCGAGCGCGTGGAATCCAAATGCAAGTTCATTGGTTAAATGTTTGGCGGTAAAAGACACCATTTTATATGTAGGAGGTGCTTTCAATACTATTGGGGGTCAGACTAGGAGTAGAATTGCTGCGCTAAGCACTAATAGTGGGTTAGCAACTTCTTGGAATCCTAACGCCAACAATACTGTTAATACACTAACAATTGGTGATTATTCAATATATGCAGGTGGTAGTTTTACGACAATGGGTGGGCTAAAACGCACCTATATAGCAGGTATTAATTTACAATCTGGCGTTGTTTCTGCATGGGACCCGCATGCAAATTCATCTGTTCAAAATATCAGTAATTGGAATGCTAAAGTATATGCTGGTGGCGACTTCACAACTATTGGAGGTAGTAATAGAACCAATTTGGTAGCTTTAGATTTAAGCAATGGTCAAATAAAATCTTGGAACACAAATAATATTAATGGGATTATTTCCTGCATGGCCTTAAAAGACAGTTTACTATACGTTGGTGGTTCGTTTACACTTATCAATGGTGTAAATAGAAATAATATCGCTGCAATAAATACTGTTACTGGAAATATCAATAAAATTAATCCGAGTATTTTGGGAGGAACAGTGATGGCAATGCTGATAGACAATGGAAAACTTTATATAGGTGGGAGCTTTGCCACAATAAATAGTCAGGCTAGAGGCAAAGTTGGTGCTTGGGATTTAAATAATAATACACTCACGAGATGGAAACCTAATGCCGACAATAATGTAGCCGCATTGGCTGCAGGCCATGAAAGAATTTTTATTGGTGGTAATTTTGCAAATATTGGAGGACAACCACGCAGAAAACTTGCTTCGGTAGATACGGCATTAGGAGTGGCTTCCACGTGGTATCCTGATCCTGATAATAACATTACCTGCCTATTGATGAATGGTGCAACTATTTATGCTGCTGGTTCATTTAAAAATATTGGTGGGTATGCAAGAAACAGAATTGCTGAAATAGATACTTTTACCAGCAATGCTACCAGTTGGAATCCAAATGTTAATAATGTAATTTATTCGATGGCAAAGGACAATAAGCTGTTATTTATTGGTGGTGACTTTGATTCTGTAAGCGACATGAGAAGAAAGTGTATGGCTGCAATTTCAATCAACAGTGGAAAAGCCAATTATTGGAATCCAATTGTCAATTCAAGGGTCTCAAGTATATATAGAGATGTTAACAGATTATTTTTGGGTGGTACTTTTTCTACAATCGATAATGTATCTCAGAATAAATTGGCCATATATAATTTAAAATGTATTTCAACGGTTTCAAATTTAACAGAAAACGCATGCAAACAATTTGTTTTAAATAATCAAACATATACAAGCAGTGGGGCTTATACTCAAGCATTGCCAAATTACATAGATTGCGATAGTACCATACACTTAAATTTAACCGTTCAAACAATTGATAAAACAGTTACAAAAAACAGTGGAACTATAAATGCTAATATGTCTGGAGCCAATTATCAGTGGATAGATTGCGACAATTCAAATGCTCCGCTAGTAGGAGAAACTTCACAAATTTTCAATCCTTCCATCAGCGGCAATTATGCAGTTATTGTTTCAAAAAATGGTTGTGTAGATACCTCTGTTTGTGTATACGTAACCTCAGTTAATATTAAATTTATTGACAATAACGCGTTGCTTATTTACCCAAACCCCGCTAAAGATTTTATAAATATTGACTTTAATTCTGCCATCAATTCTTGCAGTTTGAAAGTACTTAATACCATGGGTCAAAACTTAATTGAATTAAATAATATTACAACGCCAAATGTAAAATTAGATTTAAGTAAAATGGTACCGGGTGTATATGTATTAGAGGTTATTCAAAATGGTATTATCATTAGAAATAAAATTATAAAACAATAACATTCGTTTATTTTCGGAGATAATTTGAAATTATACATACAATATAATGATTTTGTATGTATGAGCAAAAAACCTGAAAACAAAGATTATAAACTTACATTAAGGGTAGAAAAAGAACTTGTTTAAAAAGCTAAAACATTCTCAAGCCTCGATAAAGATACAATCTCTAGTTTAGTTTCAGATTTTTTGGAAACGTAAATCGCTATGAAAACTTCAGAAAAATCCAAGAATTCTCACGCTTCCAAATTTGCAGGAATAATCAGTCTCAAAAACAAACAAGGCAGGCGTTCCGAAATTGCAGATATCATTCAATATAAACACCAAAAACGCTTTAAATAAATGAGGAATGTTTTTTTGGATGCCAATGTTATTATTGATTGGCTAGTAAAAGATGCTGAGAACCATGTTAATTGTAGCGAAGCAGTTGAAATGGCACTCAGCAAAAGCAGGAATACATGGGTATCGCCTACAACAATAGCCATCACCTCCTATTTTCTTTATAATCAATTTGGATCAGAAAAAAAGGTGAAGTCAATTTCCGAATCTATTTATGCCCCATTTAAAATTACGACAGAAAACGAAGTGATTGTTCGTCAATCCCTCCACTCAAAATTTAACGATTTAGAAGATGCCATACAATATTTTAGTGCATTAAATAGCAAGATAGATGTTATCATTACTCAAAATATTCAAGATTATCATTGGTCCGAAATAGCGGTGCTAACTCCCGAAATGTTTTGTCAATATTACACATTTCAGAAGTAATACTTTTATATTCCTTTTCAGAAAAAATTTCAATAAATAAAGAAAAAGCCCCCGATAAACGGAGGCTCATTTCAAATATTATATTTTAGTAATTGGCTAGGCTAAGATTACAATTTTGTTTTTTAATACCTCAACAATGCCACCATTCACTGCAAATTCTTTTTTACCTTCAGATCCATCTACTACTACATTGCCTTTTGCCATGGCCGAAATAATTGGAGCGTGGTTATTTTTTATTTGAAAACTGCCACTAATACCAGGAATGGTAACAATGCTAGCCTCTCCGGAATAAAGGGATTGATCTGGTGTTAAAATATCTACCTGCATCTTCTTATTTATTTGCTTCTGCCATTAATTTTTTACCCTTCTCAATAGCATCTTCGATAGTACCCACTAAGTTAAATGCTGCTTCAGGATACATGTCTACTTCACCATCCATAATCATATTGAAACCTTTGATGGTATCTTTAATATCAACCAATTTACCCTCTAAACCAGTGAACTGTTGCGCCACAAAGAAAGGTTGAGAAAGGAAACGTTGAACACGTCTTGCACGTGATACAACCAATTTATCTTCTTCACTCAATTCATCCATTCCAAGAATTGCAATGATATCTTGTAATTCTTTATAACGTTGAAGAATTTGTTTTACACGTTGAGCGGTATTGTAATGCTCTGCACCCAAAACATCTGGAGTTAAAATTCTTGATGTAGAATCCAATGGATCCACCGCAGGATAAATACCGAGCTCTGCAATTTTACGACTTAATACTGTGGTAGCATCTAAGTGGGTAAATGTTGTAGCTGGAGCTGGATCGGTTAAGTCATCCGCAGGAACATAAACAGCTTGAACAGAAGTGATAGACCCTCTAGTAGTTGAGGTAATACGCTCCTGCATCACACCCATTTCTGTTGCCAATGTTGGTTGGTAACCTACCGCAGATGGCATACGACCCAATAAGGCCGATACCTCTGAACCTGCTTGGGTGAAACGGAAGATATTATCAATAAAGAACAAGATGTCTTTACCTTGACCTTCGCCATCACCATCACGGAAATATTCAGCAACTGTTAAACCCGATAAAGCAACACGAGCACGCGCTCCGGGAGGCTCATTCATTTGACCGAATACCAGAGTAGCTTGAGATTTTTTTAATTCCTCAGTATCCACTTTAGAAAGATCCCATCCGCCTTCTTCCATACTTTTTACGAATTCTTCACCATATTTAATAACGCCAGACTCAATCATCTCGCGCAATAAGTCATTACCTTCACGGGTACGCTCACCAACACCAGCAAATACAGACATACCTTCGTATGCTTTTGCGATGTTATTGATAAGCTCCATAATTAGTACTGTTTTACCAACACCAGCACCACCAAACAAACCGATTTTACCACCTTTTGCGTATGGCTCTAACAAATCGATGACTTTAATACCTGTATATAGTGGCTCGGCACTTGTAGACAAAGTATCAAATTTAGGCGCCTCAGCGTGAATAGGTCGATTGGCTGGTTCATTCAAAACATTAATTCCATCGATTGCATCCCCAACAACGTTCATCAATCTACCTTTGATATTTTCACCAACAGGCATAGAGATTGGAAAACCCGTATCTGTAACATGGGCTCCGCGAACAAGTCCGTCTGAGCTATCCATTGCCACTGTTCTTACAGTTTTTTCTCCTAAGTGTTGTTGAACTTCTAATACTACAACCGTACCATCAGATTTAGTTACTTTTAAAGCATCATAAATTTTAGGCAGGTGTGAACCTTCTGCGCTAAAGTTAACGTCCACTACAGGACCGATTACTTGTGATATTTTTCCAATATTTGCCATTGACTTTGGTTTTTGAATTTTGGTGCAAAAGTAAGGATATTTTCCAATTAAAGTAAGTAAGAAATAAACAATTTGATTTTTTTGTCCATAATTCTATCAATTTCAATGGAAAAAGAGCCTCTAAAGTTTATTAAATACCTTGTTTCGGTCAATTCTTGTATCATTTTTTTTCACTTATTTCTTTGGCTGAATTTTAGAAAGTTAAAATCATCTATAGAAATCCAATTTTTTTATTGACATTAAAAAAACTTTCCTTTACATTTGCAGTCCTTTAAATTTAAGGTCGGATGGCCGAGTGGTTAGGCAAAGCTCTGCAAAAGCTTCTACAGCGGTTCGAACCCGCTTCCGACCTCAAAGAAAATAAAAATGAATCCCGCTTTTGCGGGATTTTTTTATGGTATTCCATAGCATCTCAAGCTTGCTTGATGATGCGGTGGAATACAATAAAAATGATTGCTCAGCAATCACATTTTATTTTCTTTGAAAGGCACACCCTTCGCGGCTCATTCGCCGAAAGGCGAATAACACTTTCATAAATTAACCATTAATGACAAATCTCAAGCTTGCTTGATGATGCGGTGGAATACAATAAAAATGATTGCTCAGCAATCACATTTTATTTTCGTTGAAAGGCCCACCCTTCGCGGCTCATTCGCCGATAGGCGAATAACACTTTCATAAGATAACCATTAATAATAAATCTCAAGCTTGCTTGATGATGCGGTGGAATACAATAAAAATGATTGCTCAGCAATCACATTTTATTTTCGTTGAAAGGCCCACCCTTCGC